>JAQBQE010000061.1 GCA_028287135.1 Myxococcales bacterium | reverse complement strand
GTCACAGCAGGTCGACGTGGAGATCGACGAACGCTTGCGCACGATCGTCACGTGGCGCGCGCCGATCGGCGAGCTCGCCGAGATAGGCGAGCACCTGCGGATGGGTCATGATCACCTCGTGGAACGTCTCAGCTCGCGCGCATGCGTTCGAGCTCCGCGAGCTCGGCCTGCTGGAGCTCGACCGGCAGGTTGCCCGCACGGATCTCCGCGATCGCCTCGGAGAGTGCGCGATGCTTCGCCGAGCCGGAGAGCTTGTCGAGCCGTGCCCGGAGCGGCGCCAGGTCGCTACGCATCGCGGCGCGGATCAGCTCGGCCTTGTCCTCCTCGGTGGCCGCGAGGTCGAGCGCGACCTGGAGGTGATGTCGTCGCGCCACGCGCCCCGGCGTGCTCTCGATCTTTGCGATCCACTCGCGCGTCGAGCGCGGTGGTGGCACCGTCATCGCCGCTGCCGCCGGCGTCGGCACCGCGAGCCGCGCGACTCGATGACCTTCGAGCAACCGCCGCAGCTCGGGGCTGACGCTGACCAGCTTTGTGGAGTTGTGCTCGGCGAATCGTGCCGTGTAGGTCGGAGACCGGAACGAGAACGAGCTCGTGTTGCCCGACCACCCGAGGTACGAGACCGCAGCATCCGGCGACGCGCATGCAGGTCCACATGCGGCCGCCGCGCGTGCGCGCCGATGGGTGACGACGCCTGCGCTGATCGCGACCGCACCGACCAGCAGCACGAGGCCCGCGAGGACCGACGACACGATCGCGACCGCGACGCTCGCAAGGATCCCGACGAGCATGATCCCCGCGGACGTGACCCCGGCGCCTTCCCAGCTCGCGACGTGCGCGACGCACCGCGCGCAATAGGGAAACTCGAGGCGGCGCGCAGAATCGCTCGCAGGGGTTCGGCCCGGCGCCCGCTTCAGCGGAACGACGACCTCGGCATCGGCCGCGGCCCCGCAACACGGGCATTCGAACGGCACCGCGAACGTGCGGGACTCGATCTCGACGATCCCACCCAGCGCCTGCTCGTCCCCCATACCTCACCAATCCTACAAGACGCTGGCTAGCCGAGTAGCCGGAGGGACCGAAACCGCCCTGTCCGCGCCCCGTGGAGTGGTCGCAACACGCTGGAACTCCGATCATCGCCGCGCGTACGAACCCGCATGCTCCTTGCAACGCGGCGCGCCATGCGTCTCGCTCATCTCCTCGCTGCCAGCCTCCTCGTCTCGGCGTGCGCCGACCCTGCCGACGAGCTCGACATCGACGAGGTCGAGGTCGGTGAGGACGACGGCGGCGAGGGCAAGGCGGACGCCGACTCCGAGCTGCGCGTGCGCACCGGCGAGACCACGATGTGGATGACCCGCGAGCTCGAGCGTCGCGAGACCCCGGATGGCGCGGTGTTCGCGGTGCGCGGCCGCGCGAGCCGCAACGTGATCGACGGCATGGGCTTCGTGATCGACGACCCCTACGGCGACTTCGCGGTCCGCAGCGCGCGCGCGTTCGAGGTCACGTGGCCCGCGTCGACCGCGCGAACCCTGGTCGACGGCGTGAACCAGTTCGTGCGCACGAGCTTCCCGCCGAGCGCGGGTCGCCCCGATTCGTTGACCTCGCGGATCGTGGTTCGCCCGCGCTTCGTGTCGTTCGGCGGAGCATCGAGCGTCTACCTCACCGCGGAGCTCACGCCGGTCGTGCTCGGCGGCACCGTCGTCTACCGCGCCAAGGGCCGGACCTCGTCGGCGATGACCGGGTTATCGGCGACCGTCAACGGTGTCGCGATCACCTATCTCCGCCGCACCGACAGCACGCACTTCGAGATCGATCTCGCACCCGACCACGCGTTCGCGATCGCCGGTGCGACCAGCACCAGCGCGAAGCTCGTGATCACGGCCACGGTCGGAACCGGAACCACGGTCACCAAGACCGCCCGTCTCGGGCTCGCGATCAAGAAGCTCGGCATCACGGCGGGTGATGCCTACGATCTGTGGCCGCGCCCGACCTGCACCACGGCGATGCAGGGCTGCCTCGCGAGCCTGCCCGCGGGTGCTGTCGACCTCGGGAGCTGCGGCGAGGCGATCGAGGTCCTGGCGTGCGGGTCACAGACCGGCGTGACCGTCGATGACGTCGCGTTCGAGGCTGCGCTCGCGGACGGCGCCGCGCGTACCGCCTCGGCCGCCTTTCGCTCCGACACTGCGGGTCTCGTCGGCGCTGCGCGCGTCGATGCGTTTGCGGCCGGTACCCTGCAGACCGTCGAGGCCCGGCTCGAGCCGCTGTTCGGTGGATTCTATCCGTCGGTCGCCGCACGCACCGCTGCGCTGACCTCCGCGGTGGATCGCGCGATCGTCGATGCCTATGCGCGTCCGCTCGATCTCGTCCAGCCGATCACGCCGGTCGCCGGCAATCTCGCGGTCACCCGCCAGGTCGCGGCGGATGCCCTGCTCCGCGCACTCGCCACGTACGACTTCCTCCACGGCGAGTTCTCCCGCCCGTACGACGAGCTGATCGCGATGTATCGGGCGCAGCACGTGGCGAGCGTCCGCGAGATCCGGGAGACCGGTGTGCTCGAGGAGTACTCGGGCCACCCCGAGTGGCAGGTGTTCACGGGGCGGTGGCTGAGCGGCCCGTACATCGAGATCACGATCCTGCGCGCCACGGGTGCGGCCGTGAACGTGCTGATCGAGATCGACTGACTCGAGCCCGAGCCCGAGCCCGAGCCCGAGCCCGAATGGGCACACAACCTTGATCGGGTCCGATGACGAGCCGGCAGCGACCTCGATGCTTGTCGCGCTCTCGCTCTTACGCCGGACGAAGCCCTGAAGCGGGTCGTGCCTTCCTCCCGCGAGTCGGCGCGCTCCAGACGGCGATGGTGAAGAGGTCGGGCTCGGGCTCGGGCTCGGGCTCGCCCACTGACTACCGCGCGTTCACAGCGGGCAGAACCGAGTGAGCGAGCCCTCGTCGGTGGTGATCGCCGAGGACGAGACATAGACCTCGTCGACCAGACCGCCGTAGGCCGCGGTCGCGCTGCCGCCGAGGCGGATTGTATCGAGGATCAGCGGGGTCGCGAGCGTCAGGCCCGCGCCCTCGGTACGCACGTCGTCGACCCACAGCCGGACCGTTGGAGCCTGGACGGACATCAGGATCCGGTGCCACGCCGTCGCCGGGACCGCCGCTGACGTCGCCGTGGTCCCGTCGACCGTCGCCTGAAAGCGAACCGTCGACGCGGTGTCGAACACGACGCGGATCGCGACCCGGCCGTCGCCGCTGACGAACAGATCGCGCGTTCCGGCGCTGGCCTCCGGGCGCGCCCACAGCTCGACCGTGAGCTCGGACGTCGCGCCGATCGCAGCGGGCCAGCTCACGCGGTCACCTTCGACCGCGGTGAACGCGAGGCCGCCGCTGAACCGGCCGGTCGTCGGCGCAGGGTCGATCGCTTCCGCCGTTGCGTCGTCGCCGAGCACGGCCGCGGCGCCGCCCGTCGCATTCTCGAGCGTCTGCGTGGTGTCGTCGAGGTGCAGCAACCCCGAGGCGCCGGTCGCAGCGGGCGGCGCACACTCGACCGTCCACGCGCGGCTCGCACTCACGGTGTTCCCGGCGCCATCGGTCGTGCGGACCGTGAACGTGTGCCCGCCTGCGGTCATGTTGAACGATGCGGGGCTCGTGCACGCGAAGAACGTCCCGCCGTCGAACGAGCACTCGAGCGTGCCTTCGCTCGCGGTGAACCCGAAGCTGACGTACGGACCGCTCGTGCTGCCATCGGCGGGACCGCTGGTCAGCATCAGCTCCGGTGCCACGGTATCGACGGTCCACATCCGCGTCGCCGGTGACGGATCGGGGTGGAGCGCGACGTCGACGGCGCGCACGGCGAACGTGTGCGGACCCTGCGCGAGGGCCGTGAAGCTCGCAGGTGACGTGCACGCCGCAAACGCTCCATTGTCGAAGCTGCACTCGTAGGTGACGTCGTCCTCGGTGCTGGTGAACGTGAAGCCCGCCGTTGCCGTCGGCACCGTGCCGGTCGGGCCCGTCAGGATCATCGTGTCGGGGGCCGTGAGGTCGACGACCCAGGTCCGGGTCGCCGGGGTGGGATCGAGGTTGCCGACCGAGTCACGCACGCGCACGGCGAACGTGTGAGTGCCTTCACCGAGACCGGTGAGGTCATGCGGCGAGGTGCACGCCGTGAACGCACCGCTGTCGAGCTTGCAGTCGAACGTCGAGCCCGCGCCGGCGTCCGGCGAGACGAAGCTGAACGTGGCGGACGTGCTGCCGGACGCACCGACCGGGCCCGTGAGCAGCTGGGTGTCGGGCGTGCTGGTGTCGACGGCCCACGGGTGGACGGCTGGTGCAGTGTCGACGTTGCCGGCGCGATCGACCGCGCGGACCGCGAACGAATGTGGACCGTCGCCGACGGGACCGAACTCGGCTCCGCTGGTGCACGCGGCGAACGGCGTGCCGTCGAGCGAGCACTCGAACGTGACGTTGCGCTCGCTCGAATCGAACGCGAACCGCACCATCGTGCTGTTGTCCTGGGCGGGCGGTGCCTTGGTCATCATCGTATCGGGCATCACCGTATCGATCGACCACAGGTGCTCCGCCGGGGTGTCATCGCTCTTGCCGTTGCCGAGAGCGCGCACCGAGAACGTGTGAGTACCGTCGTTGAGCGTGCGGGTGTACGGCGACGTGCATGGCGTCGGCGTCTCACCGTCGATGCTGCACGTGAACGTCGCGGTCGCCAGATCCGAGGCGAATGCGAACATCGCGGCGGCGGCGGGGCTGAACTCCGCGGGCGCGTCCGTGATCTCGGTGTTGGGCGCGCCGTCGGGGCCGGGTGGAATCGCAGAGTCCACGCCGCCATCGCCGATCGCGGATTGCTTGTCGGGTACCGAGCATGCGCCGAGCACGCACAGCGTGAAGATGGACAGCCGCATCAGAACCTCCCTGCGACCGAGACACCGACGTGGTCAACGCCGGCCGTGGGGGTCACGACCGTTCGATCTTCAGGCCCCCCGATGATGAACAGCACGACCGATGCTGCGACGGCGACGCCGCCAGCGACATAGAAGATGTTCGCGCGCGTCGCTGCGGTCTGCGCCTGGTTGTTGAGCCGCAGACCTTCCGCATCCGCGCACAGCACGAGCGGGCAGCGCGCATCCGCTTGCTCCTGGAGATCCTGCGCGCGCATCCCGTAGTACACGCCGCCGCCGATCGCACCGGCGCCGACCATACCGAGCCCGAGACCGAGGAACCGCGTGCCGGTCCAGGCACTCGGCTGCTGCGTCGTGCGGGTCACGGCGACCCGCTCGGTCGGAGGCGAGATCATGACCGGCGTGGTGGTGGTCGCGACCGCCGGTGGCACCGGGGTCGGCGCGACCGGAATCCGCTCGAGCGGCGGCACCGAGACCGTTCGTCTGGACTTGTGGAGCACCGTGATCTCGGTGCGCCACGGCTTGAAGCCAGGGGCCTCGACGTTGATCGCGTAGCTACCAGGATCGACCGGCACCGGCGTGTTCCACGCCCCGACATCGATCACGAGCCCATCGCGCTTCACGACCAGACCCTCGACGCGGTTGTCGACTTGGATCACGAGGTTCGCGAGCGTGGGCTCGAGCTTGTCGGCGCGACTGCGGGCCTCGAGCCTTCGCTTCTCGTCGTTGCCGGCGCGCTTGGCGAGACCTTCTGCCTTGCGGAACGCTGCCCACGCACTCGCGACCTTGCCGAGCTTCTCGCGACAGTCGCCGACGTTGAGCAGCGTGCCGACGCTGGTCTCGAGCTTCTCGCTCGCGACGAGCTTGTCGCAGCCGGCGGCGAGCTTGCCTTGCTTGATCAGCTTGCGGCCGTCACGAAACAGAACTTCCGCCTCGGCGGACTGCGCGCGGGCGGGCGAGAGCTGGGTGACGAGGCCGGTCGCTGCGAGCAGCGCGACGGTTCGAACGCGATCAGCGAGTGTCATAGAGATCCTCAGCCGGAACAGCTACGGGGTCAGGGGTGGTCGTCGTGATCGAGGGACGCGACGTCGGAGTCGTGCTGCGCTGCGGCCGCGCCTTGGCCTTGGGCCGGGCCTTGGTCGGCTTCTTTGCCTTGGTCGGAGCAGCGACCTTCGTCGCCGGCGCCGCGCGGTCAGCGGTCGTGGTGCTGGCGATCGCGGCCGGCGGCGTGGCGGGCTCGGCGACCGCGGCACTGCCGGCGGTTTCGCCGGTCGCCGCGACCGGGTTCGCGACGGCGGGAGTCGGCTCGACGACCGGAGCCGGAGCCGGAGCGGTCGCGGCCACCGCGGAGCCTGCGGTCTCGAGCGTGCCTTGCTCGATCGCGGGTGACGAGTCGGCGACGGCGTCATCGCCGCGTGTGGCCATCATGAACGCGCCCGCCGCCGCGAGCATGCCGAACAGCACGATCGCGATCGCGGTGCGCTGCGGCCGGCGGCGCACCGAGGTGACGCGTCCATGGTCTTGACCCGTCGACAGGCCGAGCGTCGTCGGCGTCGCCGGCAGCTCGGCGTTCGAATCGACGAACCAGCCCGACGATCCCGAGCGGACCGCGGCCTCGTCGTCGGCCGGCTTCGATCCGCGCGCGGTCGAGAACGGCGGGCTCGAGCCGGTGGCCGTGCCCGTGCTCGACGGAAGCTTCGACGATGGTGACTTGCGGCGCGACTTCGCCGCCTTCTTCGGCGAGCGCAGCACCGACGGCTCACCGGCCGGCGCCACGGACAGCGCAGCGCCCGCAGCGGCGACCGCCTGCGAAGGCAGCGGCGTCCGGAGGTTCTGCGTCGGCATCGGCGTGCCGAAGTTGGCGTCGTACGACGAGCGATAGCCCGGCGCGATCGGCGTTGCCGGCTCGACCGGCGCAGCGACCACGACAGGGCCGGTGATCCGCGCGAGCACGTACTCGAGCGCGTGCTGCAGCTCGGTCATCGACTGGAAGCGATCGTCGGCGGACTTCTCGAGGCAGCGCTGCAACAGGCCATCGACCAGCTCGGACAGACCCGGCACGAACGTGCTCGGCGCCGGCGCCTCCTCCTGGAGGTGCGCGACGATGAACTCGCCTGCGCCTTCACATTCGAACGGCGGGCGGCCGGCGAGCATGTGGAACAGCACGCAGCCGAGTGCGTAGATATCGGAGCGATGATCGACGTGGCCCGCACCGCGGCACTGCTCGGGCGACATGTACACCGGGGTGCCCATCGTCGTGCCGGTCTGCGTGAGCACCGGGTCTCCGTCCGACGTGCCGAGCTTGCAGATCCCGAAGTCGAGGATCTTCGTGCGCTCCCCGTTCTGCGCCTCGCCGTCATGGATCAGGAAGATGTTCTCGGGCTTCAGATCCCGATGGACGATGTTGTGGGCGTGCGCGGAGGCCAGCGAGCCGGCGACCATGCGAGCGATCCTGAGCGCATCGCTCGGAGCGATCTGACCCAGGCGCTCGATCCGGGTCTGGAGCGACTCGCCTTCGAGCAGCTCCATCACGATGTACGCGGTACCGTCCACGTGATAGCCGAAGTCGAAGATCTGGACGACGCCGTTATCGGTGATCGCCGAGGTCGCGCGCGCTTCGTTGAAGAAGCGCTCCACGATTTCCTTGTGCACCGACAGCGCAGGAAGCAGCGTCTTGATGGCCGCGCGTCGTCCCAGGAGGATGTGTTCCCCGAGGTAGACGGTGCCCATCCCGCCCGCTCCGATCTTGCGAACGATCCGGTACTGACCGATGTGGCTACCTGGGTTCACTGCGTTCACGGCGTTCACGGCTAAGAAATGGTAGCTACGATTTAGGTAAATGTCCAATAAGAACGCATAGTTGGGGCACCAGAGCACGGTGTGCGCTCACGACCGTGCGTCCGTGTCGCATGGGATTCTCGGAGGTCCTGGTTTCAGCGGGTTGGCCACCGCGCCTGGGGTAGCGGCGATCGGCCCCCGTACGAACGTCACGCACCCGCCCTGGGTCCGCGGACCACCCGGGGAGCGCCGATGGCGTACGGGAGTTCCGGGGTCCCGGCGTCGCGAAGGGTTCGTGGTTCGTGGCAGAATTACGGTGATGAGCTTGGCGACGTGAAGCGCATCGGGGACATCCTCGTCGCTAACGGTTGGGTCGAGCCATCGATCCTGGCGCGCGCCCTCGCCCGGCAGCGCGAGACCGGGCTTCGTCTGTGCTCGTTACTCGTGGTCAACGGCGTGCTCGATGCCGACGAAGCGTCGCGCGCCCTCGGCGAACAGCACGGCGTCGCGGCGGTGCTGCAGAAGCACATCGCGCGTCGTGACGAATCGCTGGTCGGCCTGCTGCCCGCGGCGCTCGCGCGCGCCTGTGTCGCGCTGCCGATCGGTCGGATGGGCAGCGGCGATGTGATCGTGTGCGTGCGTGATCCGAGCCCTGCCCTGCACACGCAGCTCGCGCGAGCGATGGACGAATCGATCCTGCTCGCCGTCGCACCAGCGCATCAGCTCGAGGCACTCGTCCTCGAGGTCTACGGCCCCGAGGACGTCAACGAGTTCGACGTCGATCTGAGCACCGGACCGATCGCGTCGCTCGACCTCGATGAGATGGACGCGATCGACGGAGCGCCGTCGGAGTCGATGCCCGACCTCGGATCGCTCGAGCTCGTCGATCTCGACGCCTCGGGCGTCGACAAGGACGCCTCGCAGAGCCAGAGCTTTCAGATCCATAACCAGCGCCCGAGCTCCTCGACGGTCGACGCACCGACCCATCGCACGACGCCGGTCGCCCTCGCGCCGCACGCGACCACGACCCAGCGAACGACGTTGCCGCCGGTCAACGTCGCGCGGACGCAGACCGCACCGCCCGGGCGCGCCGCCCTCGGTGCCGGTTCGTTCGACGGGCCCTCGGACCTCGACGATCCGGTCGAGATCACGGTCCCGCGCACGCAGACCTCGCCGCGGGCCGCGCCAGGACGCGCGGCCCTCGATGCGGCCGGGCCCACGGTGCCGCGCACGCAGACACCGATGCGCCCCCTCGACGACGCCGCGGGGATCGCGATCGCGCGCACGCAGACGCCACCACGCCCGGGGCCTGGTCGGTCCGCGCTCGAGGCGGCGGGTCCCGCGATCTCGCGGACGCAGACGCCATCGCCCGCGCTCGATGCCGCGGCACCCACCGCGGTCGCGAGCACGCCGCCGGCGGCTGCGGACAGCAGCTGGGATCTGCTCGACCTCGCACCGTCGAGCCGGCCCGAGCCCGGGCCAGCGCGCGCAACGCCGCCGTCGCGCGCGGAGCAGCCCGTGCGCGAGCAATCGGCCGCTGCGATCTCGCTCGCTGCCGAGGATGCGCCCCTCGAGCTCCCGACGCCGTCCCCGGCCAAGCGCGCGTGGCCCACGACCTCGCCAAAGACGACCCTCGGCACAGCCCTGCAGCCTCGCGAACCGGCGCGCGTCGTGACCTCGTCAGCCCCGGAGGCAGCGTCGGCCGCTGCGATCTCGCTGGCTGCCGACGATGCGGAGCTCGAGCTCCCCACGCCATCGCCGGCCAGGCGCGCGTGGCCCACGTCCGCGCCGAAGACGACGCTCGGCACCGCGCTGACACCGCGCGAGCCCGCACCGCCGATCGCAGCTCCGCCCCCGGTAGCCGCGGAGCCTCCGCGCGCCACGAAGTCCGCATGGCCGACGTCCGCTCCGACGACGACGATCGGCACAGCGCTGCGACCACGCGAGCCCGGGTCGCCGACGCCGCCCAGCGGCGTGCCGACCTCGGAGCCCGCGGCAGAGCCACCGCGCGCCGCGAAGCCCGCGTGGCCCACGTCCGCTCCGAAGACGACGCTCGGCACAGCGCTGCGTCCGCGCGAGCCAGGGGCTCCCACGCCGCCCACCGGAGTGCCGACGACGCAGAGCGCGCCGACGACGGCGACTGCGCCGACGCCATCCGCGCGCGAGTCGGCGACGCCAGCGCCTACGCCTACGCCTACGCCGCGCGCCGCGACGCCCGCGCCGCGACCGCCGACGGCAGGCGGTGCGGCGCCCGCACGACCGATCACGCCGCCGATCGGGATCCCCTCGATCGTGCCGCCTCGGGCGCCCGGCGATCCGGCGCGCACGCCGCCTGCCGCGCGCGCCGCTCTCGATCGCGCCGCCGCTGCAGCCGCCGCGCGGCCGATGCCGCCGCCGCCGCGCGATCCGAAGCTTCCGATCCCCGCGCCGCCGTCGCGTCCGACGCCGCCGCCGCTCGCGAGCTCCGCACCCGCACGTCCGCCGGCGATCGCGGTCGGGACCCAGACCCAGGGAGCTCCGATGTCCGACGAGCCAGCGGCGGCCACCGGGGCAAAGCCCGCCGCGGCCATCGCGGTCGGGACCCAGCTCTCCGCCAGCAAGGCGGTGTCGTCGCACCTCGCCGACGCGGTCGCCGCACTCGCGGCGGCGCGCACCGAGGACCTCGCGTTCGACGCGATCATGACGTTCACGGCCACGCGATGGAGCTCCGCGCTGTTGCTCGGGCTCGACGACGCAGCCGCGACGGGTCGCCGTGGCCATGGCTCGCAGCTGTCCGATGACCTCGCGCAGTGGATCGTGATGTCGCTCCACGAGCCGTCGCTCATCCAGAGCGCGCATACGAGCAAGGGCGTCGTCACCGCGGTGCCGCGCGCGACCGGCGAAGTCGAGGGACGTCTGCAGCGCCTGCTCGGGATGCCGAGCGTGGCGACGGCGATCGCGATCGCCGTCAGCGATCGACCTGCCTTCGTGATCGCCGTCGGTGATCCCCACGGGGATGACACGCGGACCGCTGCGTCCGATCTCGAGCGCGTTGCATCCGCCCTCGGGGCTGCGGTGGCTCGCCTTCGCGGCGGGTGACGTCGCGGTGACGAGCTCGCAACGCTCGACGATGGGCTCGCGACCGATCACGCGAGCCCGGTCCGCGGTACCGTCAAGACCATGAGGGGGGACGAGAAGCCGGGCGCGCGGGTCACGCCGATCTCGCGCGAGCACCAGGCGTGGCGCGCGAAGGTGTTCGCGTCGACGTGGCTGTCGTACGTCGGCTTCTACTTCTGCCGTAAACCGTTCACCGCTGCGAAGTCGGCGATCCAGCACGAGTCGGGGTGGGACGCGACCACCCTCGCGAACATCTACGCCGCGTACCTGGTCTCGTACGCCATCGGCCAGTTCGTCGCATCGCAGATGGGCACGCGCCTCGGCCCACGGCGCAACGTCCTCCTCGGCATGGGGCTCTCGATCGCGTGCACCCTCGCGATGGGGCTCACCCTCGATCCGTGGCTGTGGGCCGGGTTGATCGCGGTCAACGGGCTCGCGCAGGCGACCGGATGGTCGGGGAACATCGGCGCGATGGCGGGCTGGTTCCACAAGCAGGAGCGCGGCCGCGTGATGGGGCTGTGGTCGACCAACTTCACGACCGGCGCCCTGACCTCCGCGTGGGCGCTCGGCTGGGTGCTGTCGATGCACGACCAGCACATGCCCGCGCCGTGGCGGTGGTGCTTCTTCGCCGGCTCGATCGTGCTCGGCGCGATCTGGATCCAGTTCTACTTCCTCCAGCGCAACCGGCCGGAGGACGTCGGCCTGCCGCCGATCGATGACCCGAGCACTGCCGTCGACGAATCGAAGGAACCCGAGCCAGCGATGGAAGGCTTCATGGGCCTGTCGCGGTCGTCATGGATCAACCTCCTGCTGGTCTCCGGCTTCTACTTCTTCGCCAAGTTCGTGCGTTACGCGGTGTGGTCGTGGGCGACGTACTTCCTGATCCGCAACTACAAGCTCCCCGACTCCCAGGCCAACTACTACTCGACGGCGTTCGAGCTCGGTGGTCTGCCCGGCGTGTTCATCACCGGGTGGCTGTCGGACAAGTACTTCAAGAGCAAGCGCGCAGGCGTCGCCCTGATCATGATGATCGGGATGACGCTCGCGACGGGCGCCCTCATGATGTTCGGCTCGAGCGGGGTGTGGCCGTTCACGATCCTGCTGTTCCTCGTCGGGTTCACTCTCTACGGGCCCGACGCCTTGCTGAGCGGTGCCGGCGCGATCGATGTCGGCGGTCGCCACCGAGCGACGTTCGCCGCGGCCGTGATCTCCGGGTTCGGAAGCTCGGGGCCCGTCGTCCAGGAGCTCGTGATCGCGCGGATGTACGACTCCAAGAGCGGCGAGCTCGGCCCGATCTTCGCCCTGCTGTTCGCCAGCGCGGCCGCCGCGACCCTGTTCTGCGCGGCCCTGGTCTGGCGGAACCGGCGCGGCGGGAGCGGGATCTAGCGGCCTGGTGTACGATGCCGGTGCGCGTGCCTTCGATCCTGATCGTCCATCCCGACCGCAAGACGCAGCGGATCGTCCAGCGCATCCTCGGGGTGACTGGTTACACCGTCGACGTCGCGGATGATCTCGACCAGGGGACCCGGCTGATCGCGCACCTCCAGCCGGTGCTCGTCGTGATCGATGGCAGCGCCGTGATGTCGACCCGGATGACCGAGTTCTTCGCCGCCGCGAAGGCGCGTGGCGCCGAGGCATGCATGACGCTGCTCGGCAGCGCGGCCGCCGATCAGGTCCCGAAGATCCTCGGCATGGGCGCGGTGACGAACCTGCTCGTCCACCCGATGCCGGTGCTCGCCGAGGAGTTGACGATCACGGCGCAGAAGCTCATCCGCAACGACATCTTCGGCGTCGAGAAATATCTGCTGTGGGGCACGGATCTCCAGGCGATCACGCTGACCCGCGGCAGCCAGCGCGCCGAGCTCGTGGCTCAGATCTCCGAGCAGATCCGGAGCCGCGGCCAGAGTGCGCGGGTGGCGTCGATGGCGATGCTGGTCGCCGACGAGCTGCTGTCGAACGCCGTGCACAACGCGCCGGTCGATGGCGCCGGCGAGCACTATCGCCGCGAGCTCGACCGCGCGAACGAGATCGAGCTCGACGGCCGTCACCAGGTCAAGCTCCGCTGGGGTTGCGACGCGCGCTACCTCGCGATCGAGGTCACGGATGCGTTCGGCAGCCTCGACCGCGACACGATCCTCCGCGCCCTGGCAAAGAATGATGTTCGCGAGTCGGGCAGCGGCGCGGGCATGGGCGTCGCCCTCGCCTATCGCTCCTGCGATCATCTCGTGTTCAACTTGGCCCCCGGCAGGCGCACCGAGATCATCGCGTTGATCGACGTGCGCCACCCGCCGACGGAGCGCCTGGCCGCCTCTTCGTATAACGTGTTCGTGGAGCGAACCTGATGGAAACGCGCGGCCGCATGACGATCGATGCGCAGGGCGATGCGCTCGTGCTGGCTGGCGCCATCGACGAGGCCGCTGCGCTCCACGAGATGACGGGCCGGGCGGCGGCAGGCCGGCTCACGCTCGACCTCGCCGGTGTCACGTTCATCAACTCGCTCGGCGTGCGCGACTGGATCCGCATGCAGGCGGCAGCGCAGAAGGCCGGCATCGCCGTCGAGCTGCGCCGGGTCGCCGAGCCGCTGGTCCATCAGCTCAACATGATCATCGCGACCCGCGGCAACGCGACCGTCGCCTCGTTCTTCGCGCCCTACGCCTGCGACGCGTGCGGCCGTGAAGAATCGCTCCTGATCGACGCGATCCAGAACGCCGCCGCCCTCAGCAGGCTCGAGCCTCCGCCGATGACCTGCCCCGAGTGCGGGGCACAGATGGCCTTCAATGATTTCCCCGAGCGGTACTTCTCGTTCCTCGCGGTGTGAACTTCGTCAGCTTTCGGTCCCCCTCGGCGTCCTCCCGGTGTAAGACAGCCCCGTGCTTCAGGACTTCGCCCACGCAGTTCAGGGTCTCGTCCGAGACCTTGGTTATCCGGGGCTGTTCCTGCTGATCGTGGCGGAGAGCACGATGATCCCGATCCCGTCGCTGCTGGTGATGCCGTTCGCCGGCTTCATGGCGTCGCAGGGAGACTTCTCGCTTCCCGTGATCCTCGTCATCAACAGCGTGGCCGCGCTGCTGGGCTCTGCCCTCTCGTACTGGATCGGAGCGGCCGGCGGTAAACCTCTGCTGCTGAAGTACGGCAAGTACGTGTTCGTCCGCCCGAAGGACCTGGAGAAGACCGAGGCGTACTTCGCAGCCCACGGCAAATGGACGGTCCTGATCGCCCGGTTTCTGCCGGTCGTTCGCCACATCATCTCGATCCCTGCAGGCATCGCTCGAATGCCGCTGATTCCGTTCTTCACACAGACCTTCATCGGATCCACGCTATGGGGTGGAGGATTGATGATCCTCGGGTACGAGCTGGGTACGCGTTGGGAGTCGATCGCGACCAAGGCCAAGCGCGTTGATCTCGTCATAGCTGTTGTGGTTGTGCTAGCCCTCGTTGGCGTGGGGATCGGGTTCATCGTGCGCCGCCGTCGCGAGCGTGCGAACAACCCTGATCGCACATCGATTTGAACATCCACTGGTAGACCCGTGTCGTACTCAAGTCGCAGCCCTTCCGAGCCACCCGTGACGGACCTCCCGGCCACATCGCCTACCGTGCTAGCTTCATCCGGCATGTCGCTGTCGGCTCAAGCTGCGGCCTTTGGCGTCAGCATTCTCGATAGCCACGAGTCCGAGCTGGTCGAGCAGGCAATGGCGGCCGTCGGCGCACGCTCGCCCGCCGATGCCGCCATCCTCGCAGGCCTGATTGCCGAGCTGAAGGCGACCTCCGAGCTCCTCGACCGCCAGCGTCCGCTACGCCGCCCGACCGCTCTCGGTGGCGAGGCGCGCGACGAGCAGACCCTGATCGATCACCTGTGCACGATCGACGGTCTCTCGGGCGATCTGTCCCTGCCGCTCAAGGCGACCCTGTCGCGGACGTACCTGCTGACGAAGATCAACTTCCTCCGTGGGTTCGTGAAGGCGACGTCGGCGCTCATCGATTCGCCCGATACCGCCAAGGTCACGCACGAGCTGCGCGAAGAGCTCGCCCAGTCGATCTACACCCTGCTCGCCGAGGAGCTGTTCCTCGCCCTGCTCCGCAAGCCCGACGTCACCCGCCGCACCAAGCAGCGCGCCGCCGATCAGCTGATCACGGTGTGGGACGACGCGTCCCTCGAGATCGATGACTTCTCGCCGCTGCTCGAATCCGCGTGGCATGCCCGCAACCGGATCAACAGCGCGTACGGCACGCTGCTCGGTGCGACCGAGACGTTCCGCCTGGTCACCGAGGACTGCTCGCCCGACGTGCTCGAGTTCTTCGGCCGCGACGGGATGTCGGCCGACGAGAGCGCCGCGTTCGAGGAGTTCTTGTTCAACATGACGAGCGAGGAGCTCGCCACGTTGCGCCGCGCGATGCAGCAGCAGCACCTGTCGGCCGCGAGCCCCGCGTGGGCCGCCGAGATCCTCGGCCGTCAGATCGAGGAGCTCGAGCACGCCAAGGAGATCGATCCGATGGCGCTCTACCGCAGCTATCAGCGCCGCCAGCTCGCCGCGGACTTCCGGTTGATGTCAGGTGCGCCGGGCCCCCGCCGCACGGCCGAGGGCTACTTGATGGTCTACCTGCTCGATCAGCAGTAGACGATCAGACGAGCTTCTGAGCGGCCATGTGCCGCTCGATCATCTTCGAGAGCTCGGGGATCGCCTCGACGACGTTCTTCTTCGCGCCGTCGCGCATCCGCGAGTACATCTTCTTCGCGGTCGTGTGCGACGTCTTCTCCGCGCGCGCATCGGTGACCGACAGCAGATCCTCGGCGACCTCGTCGGAGCGCGACACTACGTACTCCGAGAACGAGGAGGTCTTCGCGGCAGACCACTTGTCGTAGTGCGGCTGGAGCTTGCCGAGCCAGTCGTCGAGCAGCGCGTCGACGGTCTCGGGGACGAACTTCTTCTTGATCGCCTTGATCGTCGCGTAGGCGCTCTTGATCACGAAGCCCTTCTGCTTCACCTGCGCGTCGATCAGGTCGACGGTGTCCGTGATCACCTGCGGACGGACAGGTTCCTTACCGATGGATTCGACGAGAGTAGGCATGACGATGCCGGGTACCATAATTGCCACGACCGGTTGCGTCCAGGGCAGCTGGCGACGGCCTCACGGCTATCACCAGTGCCTCACTTCTCGTTGAACGAGACGCCGTAGCGCGCACACCGGATCTTCATCTGCTCGCGATCCGGCACGGGGAGGTTCAGGTAGTGCTTCTGCGCCTCGACCGAGTCGCCGTCGATGCACGACGCCGAGACCATGATCCGCAGCATGCGCACGTTGGTCGGCTGGATCGCGAGGACCTTGGCGGCGACCGTCTTGGCGTCGTCGTAGTAGGCGCCGTCATACGCCTTGCTCGCCTCGGACATCAGGGCGTCGAGCTTCTGGATCTCGGTCCCCGTCGGCGCGGGCCCGTCCAGCGTCGGCGGCGGCGTCGAGCTGGCCGTGCTCGCATCGGCGGGACGCGCGTCGCGCACCGGCGGTGCGGCATCGCGGGGCAGCGGTGGCGGGCTGTCGGGCTCGTCAGGATGCGCGGCCACGACGACGGGCTTGTCCGCCGGGCGCGGGACCTCGGTGGTCGCCGGTGCCGCGCGCACCTCGAAGAACAAGTACACGCCCAGGCCGAGGACCGCGAGCGCTGCAACCGTCAGGAGGACGTGACGCATCCGTCGCGTCATTCAATAGCACGGATCCCGGTGGCGCTCCGCCGGGCCGCTCCGTGCGCGCCTGCGCGCCACCGTGATCCAGCTCGCACCGACGAAATCCTCACGATTCCCTCCGGACCTCGGCGTTGCTTGTCGACGGCCCCCGAGGATACTGGCGCTCGCCATGACCAGAGCTCTTCACATCGCCCACCTTGCCCAGCTTGGATGGCTCGTCAGTGCGGCGGTCCTCGGGGCCGGATGCGGCGATAGCTCCCACCTCTGCGGCCCCGGCACCACCCTCGAGGAGGGCGTGTGCGTCGGAGCCGGCGGGACGGTGACGTGCACGAATGGCACGCGGCTCGACCCGGAGACCCACGCGTGCGAGATCGATCCGGCGTCGTGCCAGGACGGCACCGTGCTGATCAACGGCGCGTGCAAGAACCCGAGCTCGGAGATCACGCCGGAGGTCCTCGAGGGCGCGGAGCCCAATGGAGGCGGCGTCGGTGGCGAGCTCAGCACCACGCCCGCGGGCGAGATCACGCTGAAGGACATCGGCGCGGGTAGCGTCGTGGTCAAGGGCAACATCCGGCCCGGCGTCGACCGCGATGACGACGGGCAACCCGACGGCGACTTCGACACCTACCTGCTCGATGTCTCCGCTCCGACGCTGCTCGACGTCAGCGTCGACGGCCTCGGCGGGTTGGCCGGCGCGTTCGTCGCGCTCGGCCATGCCGCGGGACTCGAGGACTGGATCCGGTTCGGCGTGAACACGACGGGCGACACGACGCGGCGCCAGCTGTTCCTGCCGGCCGCGGGGACCTACGTGCTGACGGTCGCCGATACCCGCACGCTGCTCGCGGGCTCCGCGGTCGGCGACCCTGACAACGCGTATTACATGTCGATCGAGCAGCTCGCGATTCCGACCGCGAGCTCGCTGCCGGTGACCGCGGGCGTCGCAACCGCGACCGGCACGATCACCGACACCGAGACCCGATTCTTCAGCGCGCCGATGGGGCTCGGCCTCAACGAGGTCTCGCTGGTCACCGATCATCCCGACTACGAGGGCTCGCTGATCTCGATCGTCGGCAACCAGTTCCAGTCGATCTCCGACGAGCGCAAGGCGAACCCGGGTGGTGACGTCCCGGCCTCGCTCACGGTCGGCGGCGTCGATACCGGCGAGACCTCGCTGCTCGTCATCGATCAGATCATCAACACGACGCCCGCACCGGTGCCGTTCGTTCTCGAGGTCCGCACGCACGCGGCCGTCGCGCTGTCGGCGACCGGGGGGACCACGACCGCCGACAACGTCCTCGACAGCCATCCGTTCCCGGCCTCGTACGACGACGTGGCCCAGTTCTACTTCGACGCGACAGCGGCGGGACAGGTGCTCGGCATGGACCTCCGCTTCAACACCGGTGTCGACGGGCTCGTGCTCGACGAGACCGGCTCGATCGTCAGCCTGCTGTCGTGGGACCTGTTCGGGTTCGGGTTCGGAGACGGCACGATCTTCAGCGGCTACGGCACGGCCACGTTCACCGGCTACACCGGCCTGTTCCGCGCGCCGGCACCGGGCCGCTATTACGTCGTGCTCAACGCCCCGCTCGACGCCGCAGGTGCGGACGTCGTCGCGACCAGCACGCTCACGCCGCTGACACCCGCGGCGCAGACGACCGGGACGCCGATCAGCATGGTCGCGCCCAATGCGTTCAACTCGGTGCCGTATCTGTTCACGACCGCCGAGGAGTGGGCCCAGTTCTCGATCGCCGCGACCGCCGCCTCCGGTGGCGCGACCGTCGAGTATTACGATGCGGGCAGCGCGTTCGGCGCGCTCGACACCGTGCTCGTCGATGACGGCACCGGCCCGGCGCCCGCTCCGATCCCCGATGCCGATCCGCTGTTCTCGGTCAGCGCAGCTGCCGGCGGCTCGGCCTCGACCGGGCGCATCCTGATCGGCGCCGCGCAGCCGCTGGTCGCGAAGGTCCGCACGCAGAACGCGGCCGGCACGTTCGATCTCGACGCGGTCCGCCAGACCTTCACGGCCGAGGGCACGATCGCCGCGGGCGCCACGACGATGCACACGAACCAGGTGCTCGATGCGACGACGACGCGCCAGCTCTACCTGATCAAGGCAAGCCCGCGGAACACGCTCACGACGACGGTGGTCCCGAGCGCGCTGCTCGATCCTCAGGTCCGCGTGCTCACCACCGCCGAGACCGCCACGATCACGCGCAACACCGCCGGAATCGGGGGGATGGAGAGCTTCAACATCACGGTGCCCGCGAGCGGCTGGGTCGCCATCGAGGTCAGCTCGCCGGGTCCGATCGCGAACGCCGGCACCTTCACGGTCTCGTTCAGCGTGTACCGGCCGCAGTACCTCACCGGCCCGGGCACCACCGCATGGTCGAACGCATGTATCGGCGGCACCGACGTGACGCCCGACGATCGCGACGACGCGCTGACCGCGCCGATCACGACCCCCGCGTTCCGGTTCTTCACCGAACCCAACCTGACGTCGATCAAGGTCTCGACGAACGGCTGGCTGACGTTCGATGCCGCGACCACCGGCTCGTTCCCGGTCGAGCTGACGCTGCCGAACAGCGCCGCGCCGAGCGGCATCGTGGCTCCGTACTGGGACGACCTGACCCGGGTGCGGATCTGCACGAAGCAGAGCGGTACCAGGTTCATCGTGCAGTGGCGCGGCGAGCTGAAACGCGTGGATGCGAGCTATCCGCAGGCCGATGTCGGCGTGCAGGCGGTCCTCGACAGCTCGGACCACAGCATCGAATTCGTCTATGCGCCGTACATGGAGGCCACCGGCTCGACCGGCGGCGGTCCAAGCGCGACCCGGGGTGCGTCGGCAGGGATCGAAAGCCTGATGAGCGTGGCCGGCGTGACGCTGTTCTTCCACACGGATGGCGTCATCCCGGGGACCTCGGTGAAGCTCACGCCGTGAGTAAGCAGGCCTCAGAAGCTGTGAGGTTGCGGCGGCCTGTCGTCGTGGCAGGCCGTCGGCGGTTTCGGGGTACAGTCGGAGCTGGGAATGGGGACCGCACCGAAGACGCCGAAGGCGCCGGATCCGCCGCCGCTCTCGATCAAGATCGGTGAGGTCGTCCTCGACCGCTATCGCGTGGTGGAGCAGATCGCATCAGGTGGTCACAGCGTCGTGTTCCGCGGCCTCGACGAGCGGCTGTCGCGCCCGGTCTGCATCAAGGTGTTCTCGGGGCTCGGCGGGAAGTCCGGCGTCGGTCGCACGAGCTACGAGCACTTCGTCCAGGAGGCGTTCGCGCTGTCGCGGTTGACGCATCCGAACACGCTGCGGATCTACGACTTCGGCCACCTCGGGTCGAAGGACGTCGAGGGCATGCCGCTCCAGGTCTGCGAGTACATGAACGGCGGCACGCTGTCGCAGATCGTCCGCGAGCAGGGCGTCCAGTCGATCTCCGATACCGCGGTCGTGGTGTCCGCGATGTGCGCCGCGCTGTCCGAAGCGCACGGGCTCGGCATCGTGCATCGCGATATCAAGCCGCAGAACATCCTGTTCGGAACCGTCGCCGGCAAGAAGCTGCCCAAGCTCGCCGACTTCGGCATCGCGAAGTGGAGCGTCGACGCCGACAAGGAAGACAGCGGCCAGCGCGCGGAGGACACCGCGATCGTCGCCGGCCAGAAGCTCGCGATGTACTCGCCGAGCTGGGCCGCCCCCGAGCAGCTCGCGGGCCAGCCGGTCAGCCCCGCGACCGACATCTACTCGCTCGCGGTGGTCGCCGTGTACATGCTGTCGGGCAAGGCGATCTTTGCCGACGAGGATGTCTACGCCGGCTACAAGAAGCGTCGCCATGCCGACGAGCTGGTGCGCGATGCGCTCAAGCCGCACGGCATCTCGGCCCCCGTGATCGCGCTCCTCAACAAGGCGCTGGCGTTCGATCCGAAGAAGCGGATCCTCAAGGTCGACGAGCTGTCGGCCGAGCTCATGAAGCTCGTCGATGGCGAGACCGAGGAGTTTCAGAAGGTCCCCGGGCTCGATGCCCTGACCGAGCCCGGCGCGCTGCCGTTGCCGTTGACGCCAACCTCCCCGACCCACGCGATCACACCGCCCGCGGGCTCGCAGGTGGTGCGACCCACCGTACGCGGGCAGGGCATCCAGCCCGAGCGCGGTCCGGACCGACCGCCGGAGCGCGCGCCCGAACGACCGATCGAGCGAGCGCCCGAACCGCCGATCGACCGCGCGCAGCCCGAGGTCCAGCCAGCGTACCCGATCGCGCGTTCGATCACGCCGACCTCGATCCCCGCAGGCACCCCCGCGTCGTGGCATCAGCCGCCGCCGGTCGCCCGCCCGCCGTGGATGCAGACCTCGACGGTCCCCGGTGGCCCGAGCCGCACCCTCGCGCTCAGCGAGCACCCGCAGGGCGCGGGGGAGCGCAACGTTCACTTTCTGCAGATCGGGGCGAGCGGCCAGGTCGACCTGTCCGGCACCCAGAATTCGCGGGTGCGGATCACGATGATCCACTCCCCCAGCGGCCTGGTGATCCACCTGAAGGGCCTGACCTGCTTCGTGGCCCACCTCGGGGGGCGGCCGTCACCCGCTGTCCAGATCGACCATCCGAGCGATATCGCCATCGTGACGCCCCGGGCGCAGGAGATCGGGCACATCCGCGTCGCCACCGGCATCGCCGAGCCCGGCCAGAACATCTTCGCGCTCGGGAACGAGCGGATCGCCATCCGCACCGACGACTGTACGGACCCAATCTTGTTCGACTTCGGGCCGGGATCCGACGCATACTTCGTTTACACTCGAGGACGTCCCGTTCCTCGGTTGACGCGTCGAGGCTAGGTCCACACGCATGGCTCAAACTCCGCCAGGTCCCCAGGGCCCGCGTAACCCGTCGCAGCCCGTCCAACCGGCCTTCGAGGCCGAGGATTATCAGGACTTCGAGGCCGACTCGACCAACGTGAACCAGGTCCCGCAGCCGCTCGGCCCGCAGCCGCAGGGCACGCCGCGACCGCAGCACCACTCGTCGCAGCCGCCGTACGAGCAGCAGCATCACGAGCATCAACATCAGCATCACGAGCAGCAGCAGCCGCAGAGCTTCGGTGGCCAGGCTGTCTCGCACGTCGGCCAGATGCCGCAGCAGCCGATGTACGGCACCGGCATGATGTCGCCCTCCACGATGCAACAGATGCCGGGGCCCCCCATGAGCCAGGTCTCCGGTGTGATCACCCATCCGACGCCTTACGTCTCGCGCAGCCGGATCTACGCGTTCGTGGTGGACGAGACGGGCCATCCGATCGAGCTCGGCTCCGGTCGGTTCGCGAAGGCCTATCTCGGCGAGGAGCGCTGGGTCGAGTCCAAGACCACGCTGCGCCGCCCTGTCGCGATCAAGGCGCTCCAGCGCGGCGTGACCGGCGAGGACCAGATGCGGTTCCAGATGGAGAAGGAGATCCTGGAGCGCGTCCAGGGTCACCCGAACATCGTCGAGCTGCTCGGCTCCGGCGAGGGCGACAGCGCGGGGTTCATCCCGCCGGCGATCCGCGAGAGGGTCGAGAACGACTTCATGATCCTCGAGCTGCTCGACATGAGCCTCGAGGAGCGCCTGAAGGGCGCGCGCCAGAAGCGCCGTCGCGATGACCTGCTCGCGGTGCCGCTGCGCGAGCGGATCTTCCGCGTGCTCGAGTACATCATCCCGGTCGCGACCGCGGTCGAGTTCTCGCACCTCGTGCGCGACACCTGCCATCGCGACATCAAGCCCGCGAACATCCTCGTCAAGCTGCCGGATCCGAACCTCCGCGGCTCGCAGATGAAGATCAAGCTCGCGGACTTCAACGTCGGCAAGGTCGCGGATGCCGACCTCGATGTCTCGATGACGCGGTTCCAGTCGGTCCCCGGGACGCTCTACTTCCAGAGTCCCGAGCAGGAGACCAACACGGTGGAGCTCCTCGTGAACTGCACGCAGGGCTCGCCCGAGGTCGAGTTCTTCGAGGACTTCTACATCGACATCTTCGAGAACGACACGTTCTCGCTGTTCAACCGCAACGAGCTCTACTCGATCGCGGCCGCGGATCGTACGCGCAAGAAGATCCTGCTCAACCGGCCGTTCGCCGAGCCCAGCGAGATCAACGTGCGCGGCCGCGTGCAGAAGAGCGTCGGTCGCCCGGCCGACATCTACTCGCTCGGCGCGGTGTTCTACTACCTGATCTCCGGCGCCTACGCGAACCCCAAGAACCTGTTCGACGCGTTCCGGAAGTTCGTCGAGTACGAGAAGCGCGACGAGAACAACTCGATCGCCGCGTACGTCGAGCACGAGTACCGCACGATCCAGAACATGCGCGCTCCCAAGCAGGAGGGCCAGGGTGCCGCCGAGCTCGCGCCCGAGGATCGGTTCTTCAGCTACAAGCACTACCTCGACGGCAACGGCGAGCTGATCGACCCGTTGATCCTGATCATCATCGCGAAGGCGATGATCCGGAACAAGCCGGACAGCTACTGCCTGTCGTACGACCTGCGCACGACCGGCATCTCGTCGATGGTGCACGACCTGCTGTCGCTCTACGTGCAGTACGGCATCGACCCGTCGGCGCGCATCGCCTACGGCAACGACGCCTACAACACGCCGAAGAAGTCCGGCACGATGCGCCGCGCGTTCGACAAGCTGTTCAAGAAGTAGCGCGTCCTCGGTCGCGGTCTCCGGAACGAAAAAAGGCCACGCCTTCCGGCGCAGCCCTTTTCGGCGTTACGAGAAGAGGAGGATTACGCCTTCGCCTCGGGCTTCACGACCGCCATGATGGCGACCACGAGGCCGACGATCGTCGCGATCAGCATGAGCTTGCCCGACATCGGCGCGTCCATGATGTGACCGATCGACGACCAGATGCGGGTCTTGACCGCAGCGAGCGCGAAGCCCGCGAGAGCCGCGATGCCATGCCACGCCTGAGCGGGCGGCTTGGCGAGACCCATGGCAGCAACGGCCGTCGGAACACCGAAGGCAGCGAGCATGAGGATGAGCTGGAACTTGTCGAACTCCATGAAGATGGAGAACATCGACGGCATGCCGCTGCCCATGGGCAGGAACATCGAAACCAGGCCCAGGATTCCGCAAATCAGGATGACGACTTTCAGGTTCTTCACTCGATCTCTCCCCAGCTGAAGTTGCACGGACAGTACACGGGTTGGGCGTCCTCAGGTGGACGACGACCTCCCCCGAGATCGCGCGAATATCATCCCCCGACCGGGAAGCTGGACGAGAACTTTTTCCGTGCGCCGACAGCGGAATTTGCCATAGGTTCATGGCCATGGACTCGCTGACCGCCGCTGTAGCGGAGGACCTGCTCGCCGGAGAGGAACTGGTCCCGGCCATGTCGGGCTCGATCCCCGAGATGAAGACGCTCCGCGATCGCTGCCTGGATGCCGGGATCCCGGCGATCGTCGGGTGCCCCCCGGGCGCCGGCAAGGGTTGAGGGAGCAAGACCCACCTCCTGGTCCAGGAGGCAGACCTCGACAAGCTCGGCGACCTGATGCGCGGTCAGTGGCGTGACAACATCGAGCGCGAAGGCCTCGCGCCGATCGCGATCACGATCTCCGAGGATTCCGAGCACATGCCCTGCCCGGCCTGCGGAACCGCCGCGGCGCTGGTCGAGGGCGCGTGCTCGGACTGCGGCCTGCAGCTCGAGTGATCGCCGGGTTGCCATGGGGGAGCCCGCCCCGCCGAGATGATGTATAGATCCGCCGTCCCATGCCCGAGCTGCCAGCACCGGTCGCGAAGCGACGCACGTTCGCGATCATCGCGCACCCGGATGCGGGCAAGACCACGCTGACCGAGAAGCTCCTGCTGTTCGGCGGCGCTATCCAGCTCGCCGGTGCGGTGAAGGCCCGCGGCGATCGCCGGCGCGCGCGCAGTGACTGGATGAAGGTCGAGCGCGAGCGCGGCATCTCCGTGACGACGTCGGTGATGACGTTCGACTACGCGGACTGCACGTTCAACCTGCTCGACACGCCGGGCCACGAAGACTTCTCGGAGGACACCTACCGCACGCTGACCGCGGTCGACTCCGCGGTCATGGTGATCGACGCCGCGAAGGGCATCGAGACCCAGACCCGCAAGCTGTTCGAGGTCTGCCGGCTGCGCAACGTCCCGATCGTCACGTTCATCAACAAGATGGACCGCGAAGGTCGCGACCCGTTCGACCTGCTCGACGAGGTCGCCAAGGATCTGCAGCTCGAGGTCACGCCCGCGAGCTGGCCGATCGGCATGGGGCGCGAGTTCCGCGGCTGCTACGACCTGTTCAACGACCAGCTCCTGCTGATGGAGCGCTCCAAGGGCGAGTACATGCAGGAGGGCATCATGATGTCCGGCCTGAACGACCCCAGGATCGACGAGATGCTCCCCGACACCGCGGTCGCCAAGCTGCGCGAGGACGTCGCGATGGTCCGCGGACTGTGCCCCGCGTTCGACCTCGAGTTCTATCGCGAAGGGCATCTGACGCCGGTGTTCTTCGGCAGCGCCGTCAACAACTTCGGTGTGCGCGAGCTGCTCGCCGGTGTCGCGAAGCTCGCACCGCCGCCGCGTGCGCAGCCCGCGCGCGAGCGCAACGTCGACCCGAGCGAGAAGAACGTCTCGGGCTTCGTGTTCAAGATCCAGGCGAACATGGATCCCAAGCACCGCGACCGGATCGCATTCGTGCGCCTCGCCTCGGGTCACTTCGAGCGCGGCATGAAGCTGACCGTGCCGCGGACCGGCAAGTCGCTCGGCGTCCACAACGCCATGCTGTTCCAGGCCAACGAGCGCGAGCTCGCCGAGGAAGCGTGGGCCGGCGACATCATCGGCATCCCGAACCACGGCACGCTGCGGATCGGCGATGCGCTGACCGAGGGCGAGTCGCTGCACTTCACCGGCATCCCGAGCTTCGCGCCGGAGTACCTGCGCCGCGTCCGCGCAGACGACCCGATGAAGGCCAAGCACCTCGGCCGCGCGCTCGAGCAGATCGCCGAGGAAGGCGCGGCCCAAGTGTTCAAGCTGCTGCTCGGATCGGACTTCATCGTCGGGGTCGTCGGTGCCCTGCAGTTCGAGGTCCTCGCGGACCGGATTCGCACCGAGTACGACCTGCCCTGCCACTTCGAGGGCACGTCGTTCGAGGTCGCGCGCTGGGTCGACAGCGAGGATCCGAAGGCGATCAAGAAGTTCGCGGACGCCAATCGCGACAACATCGCCGAGGATCACTCGGGCGCCACCGTGTTCCTCGCGCGCAACGAGTGGCAGCTCAACCGGGCGAAGACCGACTTCCCGAACCTCAAGTTCCTGCAGACCCGCGAGCAGGCACCGCTGACCGCCGCGTCCGTCTGATTCTTGCGACGGCCGCGACGGCGTGGCCCACTCGCGCAGATGAAATTCCTTTTGGCGGGCGCGCTCGCCCTGGCGGCGTGCGGCGGTGATGACTCCGCCGATGGGCTCGGTGTCGGGGCGCAGTGCGCCGTGACCGAGCAATGCAACCAGGACATCGCGACCGTCTGCCTCGACGAGTTCAAGGGCGGCTACTGCGGGCTCGCCGGTTGCGCGCATGACAGCGACTGTCCCGAGGACTCGGCGTGCATCCTGTTCGACACCGGCGGCACCACCTACTGCTTCCGCACGTGCGGTGACAAGGCAGAGTGCAATGCGAACCGAGAGCCCGCCAACGAATCGAACTGCTCGTCGAGCGTGATGTTCGTCGACGGCGCGATGGGCCGCAAGGCGTGCTTGCCGCCGAGCGGCTAGCTAGCTAGTTCGTTCGCCAGCCGACGGTGACAAGCGCGGCGCGCTGCTTGATGTTGTTCTGGGGGCCGAGGAGGCTCGTGAACCCGGCCTCGACGGCAACGTCGACATGCGGGGTCGCGCGCGCGCGGACCACGAGGCCGAACGGGATGTGATAGCCGTCGCTCGCGACCGCGACCTCGCTGTCCCAGCCCGTATGGATCGCGAGCAGCCATCGACAGGTCGGCTGCACCGCGAGCAGGACAGGAACGAACACGGCTGCGCGATTGCCGAGGTCGCGATTCGCGAGCCCGAGGCGCAGGTACGGGTCGCTCTCGACCGCGAAGCGACCACGCGTCCACCGGACGAGGGCGCCCGCCGTGATCGCCGGCTTCATGGGGTCGACGTCGCGCAGCAGGAGACGCGCACGAGGCGCGATCGCAAGTGGGCCCGTGAGCCAGCTCCAACGTACGTCGATACCGGAGCCCCTGTAGAGCCGGTCACAGCGGGTCTGGAATCGACGCAGGCAGAACGTCGCGCCTGCGTCGATCCGATCTACGCTCGGGTTCGAGTGAATCAGCCCGACCGTCCACCGCGAGGTCACGCCGTACCAGAGGTCGGGTGCGAGCGAGAGCGGCCGGCCGTAGCGGTTCTTCTGCAGGTTGATCTCGGTCGTGAGGCGCGCGTCGATCGCACCGGCCTCGAGCACGAGGGGCCGGGTCACCAGATCGCGAGGCTCGGCATGGGCCACCGTGACGGCGGCGAGCACCGTCGCGAGCACGAGCGTACGCACGTCGCGACGGTAGCATGTGCCCTGCTGCTGTCGGCAGTGGTCCCGGGCTGCCAGGAGGACCTCGCCGAGATCGACGGCATGTTCTACGACGGCGACGGTCGCGCGGTGCATTGCGCGGTCAACCTCGATGATGACGCGCACAACTCGCTCGCGAGCATCGATAGCGCGCTCGATCGTGCGGTCGCGCGCGGCGAGGTGGCCGAGCTCTACGCGCACGGCCCCGGCACGACGGTTCCGGTCCGCGTGGTCGAGCATGTGCTCGAAGGCGCGCACGACCGCGGCCTCACGTTCGTGACCTATGCAGACTTCGCCGCGGGCGGCGGGACGGGGCCCGGGCTCGCGCTGTCGTTCGACGATACGTCCGTCGATGCGTGGTACGCGCTGCGACCGCAGCTCCTCGCGGTCGGTGCGCGGGTCACGTTCTTCGTCAGTCGCTATGCGGCTCTCCGCGAGGAGCAGCACGCGAAGCTTCGCGAGCTCGCGACCGATGGTCACGCCATCGAAGCGCACAGCGTCCTTCACCTGCGCGGTCCCGAGTACGTCGAGGATCATGGGCTCGCGGCGTACATCGACAACGACGTCGTGCCCTCGATCGAGGTGATGCGCGCCGATGGTTTCCCGGTGACCTCGTTCGCGTATCCCTTCGGTGCGCGCACGAGCGAGATCGACGAGGCGATCCTCGCGCATGTTCCGATCCTGCGCTCGATCTCGTTCTCCTATACCGGTCCCGTGATCGACGCGTGTCCCCGATGAGGCGGCTCGCGACGATCCTCGTGCTGCTGACGGCGGTCGCCGACGCCGCGCCACCGGATCGCGTCCTGGTCGCCGATGGGGATCCAGAGCTCGTGCGCGCGATCGAGAGCTCGCTCGCACCGTGGCGGATCGTCGTGATCGCGGACGCGAGCGTTCCCGACGCATCGAGTGCGCATGTCCGCGCGGATGCCGCCGAGGCGCAGTACATCGTGTGGCGCGAGGGCGATCAGCTCGTCGTGTTCGACCGCGAGCACGGTACGACCGAGCACCGCGCGGCGCGCGCGGGCGCGTTCGATCCGGTGAGCGCAGCCGCGGCGGCATTGACGGTCAAGACGATGCTCCGCCTGCCGCCGCTCGAGGCGGGTCCGGATGCGCCCGACCAGGTCACGACGCTGGTCGGGACCGCGCCCGTGGTCGTCGCACCGGGCCCCGAGGTGCGGTTCCAGCTCGGCGCCGGTGGACGCGTCACCCGCGGATCGCAGACCGACCTCGGTGCGCGGGTGCTGACCGCCGTGATGGTGCGGCCGTGGGCGCTCCGCGGCTGGCGGATCGGGATCGCGGCGGACCTCGGGACCGCGACCGACATCTCGCATGCCGGGTTCAAGGGAACGTGGAACGACGGGTCCGTGCACGGCGTGATCAGCTGGAGCACGCGGGCGGGCGCCTCGCTCGAGATCGAGCCGTGGATCGCGGGCGGCGTCTCGCGCTCGAGCTTCACGGGCGAGGAGTCGCAGACCATGCGTGACGAGACGGCGACGCTGCCCTCGTTCCGAGGTGGGGTGACGGTGCGCTGGCCGGTCGGGATGTGGAGCATCGGTGCCTCGCTCGGAGCCGATGCGCTCGTCGGCACACCGACCTACACGAGGCAACAAGGTATGGGGATGCCGGTGAGGATCTTCGAGGTGCCTGCATTCGCGATGGTTCTCGGCCTCGTGGCCGCCGTGGATCTCGGCCGTTGATTGTTTGCGACCTCGGGCGCAACCCGGCCCACTAGAATCTCCGTGGGCATCGCGTCACCCGCTCGTGACCATGACCTTGCGCTCGCGCGCAGGGCGGCGGAGGGCGATCGCCCTGCGCAGCGCGAGCTGTTCCTGGCGCAACGTGCGTCGGTTCACCACACCCTGTACCGGATCCTGGGATCCAATCGCGACCTCGAGGATCTGATCCAGGACGCGTTCCTCGAGATCTTCCGCGCCCTGTCGTCGTTTCGCGGCGACAGCACGCTCGGCCGGTGGTGCCAGACGATCGCGACGCGCACCGCGTACCTCGCGATCTCGCGCCGTCGCCCGGTCGCAATCGAGCTCGAGGCCGTCGAGGATCTGCTCGCCGGCGATCACGATACCCGCCGTCACGCCCAGGCTCGGGCGGCCGCTCGCCGGCTGTACGCAGCGCTCGAGAAGATCGAAGCCAAGCAACGGATCGCGTTCGCACTCGCCGTGATCGACGGGCGCTCGCTCGCCGAGGTCGCGCAGCTCACGGATAGCAGCGTGATCGCCGTCAAGACGCGCGTGTGGCGCGCACGACGAGATCTGTTCAAGCGTGCCGCGAAGGACCCGCTCCTTGCCCCGTATCTCGTAGAGCTCGCCGGAAAAGGGGATCCATGACCGACAAGGAACACCTCGGGCCTCCGCCGGTCGAGCCGATGTCAGACGTCGCGTGGGCACGCGTCGAGCGCAAGCTGTGGTCGCGGATCGACAGCGATGCGGCGGATGCGCCACCGCTCGCATCCCGGCGCCGCTGGCTGTGGATCGCGATCCCGGCCGTTGCGGCGGCAGCAGCGGTCGCCCTCCTCCTCGGTACCGGTGTGCTCGGCACGCACGAGCCCGCGCCGGTGATCTCGGCGGCCGAGACGATCGAGTCATCGCGTGTGGTCGCTGGCGACGCGCCGTCTTCGATCTCGTTCGGTGATGCTCACATCGCGCTCGCTGCGCAGAGCGCGCTCGTGATGAGCCGCGAGGCCGGATCGCCGAGCGTGCTGCTCGAGCGTGGCGCCGCGACGTTTGCCGTCGCTCCGCGCGCGGGTCGCCCGCCGTTCATCGTGCGTGCGGGTGACACCGTGGTGCGCGTCGTCGGCACGCGGTTCGAGGTCGCGCGGACGGAGGAGCGGATCACGGTTCGCGTCGAGCACGGCCTGGTCGACGTCCAGTTCCGCGGCACGACCCGCCGTGTCGGCGCGCACCAGTCCTGGACCTCGGACCATCCCGAGACCGTGGCCCTCGCCGAGACGGCGCCGTCGGAGCCCGCCGTCGCCACGCCGCCCGCGGCGCCCGCGGCGCCCGCGGCCCCGCCGACCACGACCACGACCACGACCACGACCACGCCGACCACGGCCACCGCTCCGGCCGGCGACACGTCGGTCACCAGGAAGCTGCCCAGCTCCGCCACCAAGGCGTCCGGTACGGCCCCGTCGAGCACCGGGTCGGCGGCCGGGGTCCTGGCCCCGAGCTCCAAGGATCTCGACCGCGAGAAATACGATCGGCTGACCTCGCTCGAGCAGCGCGACCCCGAGGCAGCGCTGCTCGGCTATCTCGATCTCTCGCGCGGACATTCCAGGTGGTCCGCGGTGGCGCTCTACGCTGCCGGTCGCCTCGCCGCGGACCGCCACGATCGTCGCGCGCAGACCTTTCTCACGATCTACCTGCGTCGATTTCCGGACGGCGCGAATGCCGAAGACGCTCGTAACCTTCTCGCTCGACTCAAGGGAGACGCTCCATGAAGATCAAATGCTGGCTCCTCAGCTGCCTCACGCTGATCGCGCTCGCTGCCTGCGGCAGCAACGGTGGAAACGGTACCGACGGCGGCGGTGATGGCGACGGTGGTGTCGACGGCGACGGCAACCTGATCGGTGACGGTGGCTGTACGGGCCTGTGCACCGACGCGCCTCCGTTCGGCGGCAACTGCACGATGGGCGGTCCCATCCAGTGCTCGAACTGCATCGACGATGACGGCGATGGCGACATCGACGGCTTCGACATCGAGTGCAGCGGCCCGCTCGACGACGACGAGGGCAGCTTCTCGACCGGCATCCCCGGTGACAACGTCGATGCCGTGATGCAGGACTGCTTCTTCGACGGCAACAGTGGCGCCGGCAACGACGGCTGCAACATCCACGTGTGCTGCATCCTCGGTGCGACGTCCAAGGCCACCTGCCCGATCGGTGCGAACCGGTTCAACGTCGCGGAGTGCCCGCCGCCGCTCGGCAGCACGCCGCTGCCGCAGAAGTGCATCGACACCTGCGGCCCGCTCGCACCGCCGGGTTGCGATTGCTTCGGCTGCTGCACGATCTGTGATCCGGCGAATCCGAGCACGTGCTTCGATATCAACACCAACCCCACCGCGTCGCCGAACTGCAACGAGACCAACCTCGCGGATCCGGCGGCCTGCCTGCGCTGCACGAAGAACACGATGTGTGGCAACGCCGAGTGCGGCGGCGACACCTGCATCCTGTGCCCGGGTCAGGACCCGAGCTCGCTGCCGGCGTCGTGCATGGGTATGACCGAGTGCCCGACCGGAACCACCGTGTGTGGGGCCGGTGGGACCTGCCCGTCGTCGACCTACTGCTCGAACGGCTGCTGCATTGGCGTGATCCAGTAGGTCGGCGTTGCGGCCGGCGGCGCTGGCGTCGCTGGCGCCGCGCGACTGCGCTGCTCGGCTGCGCCACTCGTACGCGCCGCTCTTTGCGCTGCTCGTACGTGCCGCTCGTACGTGCTCTTTGCGCTGCTCGGCTGCGCTGCTCGTACGCGCCGCTCTTTGCGCTGCTCGTACGCTGCTCGGGAGTCTGGCTGCTACGCATCCAGACTCCCTCGCGTTTCGCCTTCTTGGGTTGGATTCGTTGCCTTCGCACTCCTGTGGAGAACGCGAACGCTCGACACCCTGGGGCACGGCACCTGCCCTCGCGGGCCCTCGAGAAGCTCGCGTTGGCAGAGCGCGAACCCAGGGATTGAAGGTTCGCCGCTGCCACCGAGGAGCGCCCGGCTCGTACTGGAAGCCGCTGCGCACGTGTGCCGCCGAGGGGGTGCCGATGCCCTCTGGGTGCCTCGCTGCCTACGGCTTCACCCATCGCTCGCAGCGACCAGCGATCAGCCCGACCAGCCCGTCAGCGGAACTCAGCTCCGGCGACGGCGGCGCAGCAGGCCGCCCGCCACGAGCGCGAACGGTGCGAGCGCGCCGAGCGCACCGGTGGCGCCTCCGCTCGACTGGCAGCAGCCGCCCGGCTCTTCCATCGGCGTGTGGTCGCCGCCGCCGTTGTTCCCGGCGTCGTCGGTGACGCCTGCATCCGTGGTCGGCATCGAGGTGTTGCAATCACCGAGCGTGTGCTCGAGCGCGCCGAGCGTCAGCCCGCTCGCCGGGCGCGTGCGGCCGCAGTAATCATCGGTGACCTTCGCATTCGCGGGGCCCGCGCCGGTCAACATCGAGATGTTGCCGGTGACGGTGAGATCGCCGGTGAGCGGGGTCGCGTACATCATGTCGAACACGCCGAGGATGACGTTCTCGAGGTTGCTCGTCTGGGTCGACGTCGCGCCTTCGCGGTTGCGGATGATGCCACCCATCACGTTGCCGACGGCCTCGCCGGTCGACGCTGCATAGCGAAAGTCGATGCCGTTGGTCGCGATCAGCGTGTTGTAGAGCAGGTGCGAATCGCGGGCCTTGTTGAGGTAGATCCCGACGTCGGAGCAGTTGACGATGATGTTGTTGCGGATCGTTCCACCGTAGTGCTCGACCGCGCACGGCGTGTTGGCATTGAACGCGGGGGCGCAGAACTGCGCGCCGGTGCCGCCACCGCCGAGCGAGAGCCCGAGCCGGTAGCCGCCCATCGCGCCGGTCGCGGTCGAACAGATCACGAGGTTGCGCTCCATGATCCCGCGATTGCCGCCGCTCTTGAAGAAGGCGCCGTAGCTGACCATGTCGCCCATCCCCTTCTCGAAGTCGTGGATGTAGTTGCGACGAACGATCCAGTCATCACCGGTATCGATGTTGAGCTTCGTGGTCGGATTCGAGGTCATCCGCGCGCGCGTGTCCCCGAGCTCGTTGCCCTCGATCAGGCCATTGTTCGGCGTGACGTAGCCCGCGCCGATCATCGAGGCGTTGACCTTGAGCTGCGCGTTGAAGTCCATGACCCTCGAGTTGAGGAGCTGGAAGTTGTGCGCGGCGCCCGTGACGTGGAAGGCGTGCTCGCAGTTGCTGTCGCTCGGGCAGACACCCTTGATGTCGAGGTCCTCGAACCGCCAGAACGCGCCGCTGACCTTGAAGCCCTCGGCACCGTTGAACTCGATCTTCGCGCCGAGGTGATTCGCGGCGCGGACCACGATCGGCAGCGCCTGCGTGCCGACGGCGGAACAGCTCGCGCCGGTCAGCGCGTACGTGCCGTCGGCGAGCACGATCTCGTCCCCGGCGACCGCGGCCGCGATCGCGGCGCTCAGCTCCGTGGAATTCGTGACGTTCTTCACGGCGGCATGTGCAGAGCCGCCGAGGAGAACGAGGACCAGTGCAACCGGGTGTGACCGCATACGCGGCACTGTAACCCGAGTTGCCCGCCCGCTAGCGAGTGCAAGCAGGCAGCGATGACGAGCCGCACGTCGGCACGGGCGATCCCGTGATCACGGCCTCGATCCAGGCGACCACATCCTCGATCCGACACTCGAGCACCGTGTCATGCGTCGCCGTGGCATCCGCACAGATCGTGGGCTCGACGCCCTCGGCGCGCAGCTTCGCGACATCGCACGCCGCCTCGCCAGCCGCGGGCATCACCTGATCGGCAAGTCCCTGGACAATCAGCACGCGCGCACCGGCGGGGTCCGCGGTGACGTAGTCGGATTGCATCCAGTGATGAAACGCAGCGCCGGTCCCGACACAGCCCGGGCCGCCGTCGATACATGCGAGCACCTGCTGGCGGAACGTCGGATCGACGAGATCGCGGAGCCGCGGCTGGCGGCCGTTGAGCGAGCCACCGAGTGCGACTGTGCACAGCGACTCGATCGCCTCGACGATCGTTGCGCGCTCGGTCGCAGGGAAGGCATCGCCGCCGTGCGCCAGGCCCATCCGGTTGGTCAGAAAGCCGTAGTGACGCAGCACGGTGACCGCGGGTGCGGCGAGACCTGCCGCCACGGTCAGCCGATCGGGATTCCGCAGGACGTCCTCGTAGCCGAACGAGCGCACCGAGATCGGCCACTCCGGCGCGAGCGCAGCGATCGCGCGCAACGTGCGGGTCCCGGTCGTCGCATGTTCGAGCGCCTGTGCGGACAGCACGACACCGCCACCCTGGCTGTAGCCGACCGCCGCCAGCGGCGCGCCGACGACGTCACCGGGGACCAGTGCGCGCAGTGCGCTCGCACCGTCGAACAGCTCGCTGACCGCCTCGTGATTGTCGAGGTACGCGTGGACGCCGTCGTTGCCGAGTCCCGCGAAGTCGGGCGTGATCGTCACGAACCCGCGCGCGGCGAACGGCAGTGCGAGGTTCGGCTCGGGACGCGGCTTCTTCGACGGTGCACAGTCGTCGGCGATGCCCGAGGTCGGCCGCCCGACCAGCACGACGGGTGCCGGCAGGGTGCGCGGCACTGCAGGCAGGTACACGGTCGCCGTGCTCACCGTCGGCGTTTCGTCGCTGCGCACCGTGCGATACGCGAGCTTCACCACCCGCACGCCGGTCTGCGCGGTCACGCCGTCGGCCCCCGACGATGTCAGCTCGCTCTGGACCTCGGCGACGGAGAGGTCATCCCCGAGGGCGCAGCGCACGATCGAGCCACGCGGCCCCGCGGCGAGCCCCTGCGTCGCGTACACGGCATCGGCCGCGTCGGTGCACGGCGGGCTCGCCGTCCACGCTCCGATCGCGCCATCGCTCGCGCTGTCGGTCGCTGCGCTCGCGTCGAGCGCCAGATCATCGCCGGCGCCGGCGGGTGACGAGCTCCCGCACGCGCTCGCGACCAGCCAGGCACCCACCACCCCTGCGAAGCCGCCCGCCTTGGAACTCACGCCTCCTGGGTACGAAGGAGCGCCGACCAGCTCAAGCACCAACGCCGGTGCTGCTGCAGATGTAGCAGCGCTGTCATCAGCGAGCCGCGCGACGACGGCGCAGCAGCAGCGCGCCGAGCACGAGTGCGATCGGCCCGAGCGCTCCGCCACCGCCGGTGGCCGAGCAACCACCACTCACGTTGCCATCGCCGCCGCCGGTCCCGGCATCCGGGCCGCCCGCGCCGGCATCGGGTCCCGCGCCCGGACCCGCATCGGGGGCCATCGGCGCGGCGTTCGACAGCGTGATGTCGGCGCAGTTGAAGTAGATGTCGTCGCTCGCCGCGTCAGTCGTGTAGTCGGGCTTGTCGATCATCACCTGGATAAACTGCAGCGTGCAGTTTGTGCACTCCATGCTCGGCAAGGTTACCTGCGTGCTCAAGGTGCCGTCTGGGATCCGGTCCTTGAGGACAATGCTGCCATTGTCGTTATCGACGCCCTCCTGATTCGCGGTCGGAAAATTACCCGCGATGAGTGTTCCCAGCGGGTTCGCCTGACCGTTGCTGGCCGGCGGAATCCCGAAGATCTGACCGTTGGGCTGGAACGCGATCCGGTACCACCCAGGATGGTTGATCGTCTCGAGCCAGGTCACCGTGATCGTCGCGCCGGGACGAAGCTCGGTGACACGCGCCGGGTTTCGTACCTGGTTGGCGACGCCGCAGTGCTGGTCCTTCTGATCGCCGGTCTGGCTGTCCGTGCGCGCCTGCGGATACGTCAGGTGGATGTGCGCGTCCGCAACGCCGGCGAGCGTGGCTAGGGAGACCAGAATGCCCGTGAGGATCGTACGCATGCGCGCGATGGTGGCACGCTACCGCGCGGCCGATGTGCCGAAACGACTAACGCCCCTCGGTTTCTGCCGAGAGGCGTGTCGCTGGCTGACAGTCGCTGATAGTCGAGCGGAGCGACTACTGGAACGAGAGCTTGACCGTCTTCACCGTGCCGGTGTCCTGCGCGGCGTTGTCCTTGACGCGAACCTGCCAGCGGCCGTTCGGGCTCGCGCCGACTTCTGCCGCGGTCAGCGTGAAGGTCTGGACGAGGTCGTCGGCGCCGCCACCGGTCGCATTGTGGAGGTTCTTCTTGAGCGCGCCGTCCTTGAGGAGGTCGACGACGAGGTCACCGCGGTAGGTGTGCGTGATGTCGAGCGAGACCGAGAGGCCGACCGAGCCGGTCACGCCGGTCACCGGGACGTCGACCGTGACGCCGGTCGCGTTGTTGTCGGGGATCGAGACGTTCGGGCTCGCCGTGAACTCGCGCGCCGTGCCGCCGCCGCTGCCGCCCGTCGCCGGAGCGAGCGACTTCGCGATGAGCTCCTTGACCTTCGCGCCATTGACGCCGGGGTTCGACGGGCGATTCGTGCCGGTCGGCGACCACAGGAAGTCGATGTGGTCGTTCGTGCTGTCGGTGCAGTAGCGGCCACCGATGATCTTGCCGGCCGTGTCGAGCTCGAGGATGTAGTGGTAGCTGTCCTCCGACGTGTTGTTCTGCCAGCCGTGCGGCGTGTTGCTCGCGCCCGACTCGGACAGGTACTCGACGTCGATGCGAACCTCGTAGAGCTTCTTCGCGGCCGCGTTGTAGGTCCACGTGCTGCCGGTGTTGCCGACGCACTCGTTGGCCTTGGTGTTCGAGATCTGGGCCTGCTTGGTCACGTTGTACGCGAGCACGGGCTGGTTCCAGACCTCGAAGTTCGCCGTGCGGTCCTCGACGAGCGGCAGCTGCGCGATGCCGAGGAAGTTGGTCAGGATGACGTGGAGGGCGCCCGCGTTGACGTCCGAGCACTCGTCGTTGGCAGAGCCGTTGACGTCGTGCGTGATCTCCTTGGCGTTGCAGCGACCGCCGAGCATGACGGCGCTCGTCGAGTCATACGAGTTCTGGATCAGCGCCTTGATGTCGCCGACCGTGAACGTCACGCCATTGACCGTGACCGGGTTCTGCGGCTCGGGCGCGAGCAGCGCGGCCGGTGCCCAGGCGTGGCAAGTGCCCCACCAGGTGGCGACGCCGTCGTTACCATCGGAGCCGCTGCACTCGTCGACGCCATCCTTGGCGTTGTTGTCGAGACCGTCGTGCTGCTGGCCTGCGTTCTGGAAGTTCTTGGACTGCCACTTCGCCGCGGGGCCCGCGCACGTGTAGTAGGTGTCCCATGCGGCCTTCGAGCCGGTGCCGCACACCGAGGACGGGATGGTCGAGCAGCCCGCGGCGTTGTTGAACGCGGCGTCGTACTTCTCGAGCGGCGACTTGACGCTGGCGCCCTGCCAGCGATGGTTGTGCGAGCCCTCGGCGGTCGGCCAGTAGGTATCGGCCCAGGCGACCGGCATCGTCGCGGGAGCCGAGGGGTACTGCGCCTTCCACACCGGCGTGGTCAGGCGACCCTGCTTCGGGAGGTCGGCGAGCTTGTAGGTCAGGCGCTGTGACATGCGCGCCGGATCGTTCTTGTAGTCAAAGCCGTCGGCCTTGCCATCGGTTCCGTCGACCTCGGCGCAGTCGATATCACCGGGGAGGCACTCGCCCGCGTCCTCATCGGTCGCGCAGCCAGCGAGCTGAACAGAGGTGAGGAGGGTGAGACCGAGACCAGTGAGGAGGCTGCGCTTCATGACCGTTTCTCCAGCAGGAGGATTGTTGTTGCTGGAGTCCCTGAGCACCCTCCGTGCCACCCGGCCACGGCAGTGGTAACGGCAGGTTGCACTGTTGTGCGGCAGCCGCACGTGCCGATCACGCTGGGGTCAACGAGCCACTTGCCGGCTGATCGATCCGCCAGCCAACCGGCTGAATGCTCTCCACTTACTGGACGACGACCACGCGCTCGGTCCACTGCGCGATGTGGTTTCGGCTATTGAGGTTCTGGAACGGCAAGCGGAAGCCGGGCGAGCTGGCGGCAGCGCTCCCGACGCGCTCTGGATGGAACGCGAACATCCACAGCTGCGGGAACTGATCGCCGACCGCGAGGCTCGAGTTGCGAAGCCGGGTCCCGAAGTCGCGCTTGGACGACACGGTGATCCACATCATCGGCTCGCGCTGCTGCCCGGTCGACTGCGCGAACGGCGCCCAGCGCGCCCACGAGTTGGTGAGGCCCGAGCCGATATTGCCGGTGACAAGCTCGAACGGCGGCTGCGAGCCATCCGCCTTCACGATCCAGATCGACGCGTTGACCGCGTTGTACGCATCGGCGTCCGAGCGGTTGAACACGATCCACTGACCATCGGGCGACCACGACGGGTAGTAGTTGTTGCTGCCATCGGTGACGAGCGGGGTCTCCGCACCGAACGTCCGCGTCGTCGCGTCGTAGCTGCGCGTGAAGATCTGACCGCCGCCGAACGTCCAGTCCGCGCCTGCGGCGTAGCGCACGTAGACGAGCTTGGTGCCGTCGACCGAGAGATCGGGGTGCGTGGCCATGCCCGCGGCGGGCATCGTCGCGAGCGGCGCCTGGGTCGCGCCATCGCGCACCGTCACCGTGCCGCCGCTGACCGTGAGCAGCTGCGAGCCGTCCTTGGTGAACGTGCCGAAGTTCCATGCGGTGATCTCCGGCTGGGTCACCTTGGTCGCGACGTCGAGCACGGTGGCCGCGCCGTTGCCGCCGTCGTACGTGATCGCCATCCGCGAGCCATCGCGCGAGAGCACGTGACACGCGACGCAGCGACCGCCGGTCTGCGTGGTGGTCATGTACTCCTCGGCGGGCTGGCCGGGCTTGGTCATGTCGTGGCGGAAGATGCCGTACGAGTTGCCGGGCGTTGCACCGGCGGCCCAGTAGTAGAGGCCACCTTCCATGGAGTCGTTGCTGAGGATCACGGTGCGCGGCGGCGCGACGCCGACCTTGCCGGGGTTCGCGGTGCTGACGCCGCGGACCTGGTAATCGACCTGCGCCTCGCGACCGACCGCGGCGATCCACTCGGTCGCGGCGAACGACATCCACGCGGGATTGGGTCCACCACCGACGCCGTTACCACCGGGCACGTAGACGCGCACGTCCGTGAACTCGGTCGCGAGCGTGACCTCGAAGATGTCGAGGCCGTCCGGACCGGTCCAGTGGGTCTCGAAGTCGCCGAGGTTGCGCGGCATCACGACGCCTTCCGGCGGGTACAGCACGGACGGGGCGAGCGCGGGGTCCTCGGGTCCGGTGAACAGATCAGGCGTGTTGACCGGCAGCGACGGATCGACGCGCACCGTCTTCAGGCGTCCGATCACCTCGGCCATCGACGTCTTCTCGACCCACGTGCCGTAGACCGCGGTCTTGCCCGCCGTCCCGAGTGCGAGATCGTTCGCGGTGAACATGCCGAACGCGCTGTCGATCAGGAACGACGTCTCGTCGGTGACATCGCGCAACCGACCATCGGGGAACCGCAGGGTCGCGGTGAACTGCTGGTGCGCGGCAACACCGTTCAGGATCACGTGCTCGCTGAGCGCAGGCTCGATCAGCAGCGTGGCGGCGGTCGTGTCGTCGTCATCGCCCCCCGAGGCCGCGGGCCCGCACGCAGCGATCATGAACAGCACGCAGATCCGGAACGAAGTCCTCATCATCGAGCGCATCCTAACAGCGCCGCGCGCGCGGCTGGGGCTGTCTTTGAATCGCAGACTGCTCCGGTCAGTTGTCCCCAGGTATGGTAAGGACCCCTCGTGCGGACGTTGACCTCGGTCCTCGGTAACTCGCAGCGCCTCGACGGTGGCGCGATGTTCGGCAACGCTCCCAAGGCGATGTGGGAGGCCTGGATCCCGCCCGACGAGAAGAACCGGATTCCCCTGGCATGTCGCTGCCTTGTCGTGCGCGACGGCAGCAAGACGATCCTCCTCGAGACCGGGATCGGGGCGTTCTTCGATCCGGCGTTGCGGGACCGCTACGGGGTGGTCGAACCCCATCATGTGTTGCTCGAGTCACTGGCGGCGGTCGGGGTCCAGCCCGAGGACGTCGATGTCGTCGTGCTGTCCCACCTCCACTTCGACCACGCCGGCGGCGCGCTGTCGGCGTACGAGCCAGGTGCGACGGCGCAGCTCGTGTTCCCGCGGGCGATCTACGTGGTCGGCGCGGAGGCCTGGCAGCGCGCGGTCGCACCGCACGCGCGCGATCGCGCCTCGTTCATTCCGGGGCTCACGAACCTGCTCGCCGGGAGTGGACGCCTCGAGCTCGCCGCATCCGATCGCGCCGCGGCACTCGGCAACGGATTTCGCTTCCATCGCAGCTCGGGCCACACACCGGGGCTGCTGCTGACCGAGATCGAGATGCCCGCGGGTCCCGTCCTGTTCGCGGCGGATCTGATCCCGGGTCGGCCGTGGGTACACCTGCCGATCACGATGGGCTACGACCGGTTCCCCGAGCTGCTGGTCGACGAGAAGAACACGGTGCTCGGTGACCTGCTCGGTCGTGGAGGCCGGCTGTTCTTCACGCACGATCCCGAGATCGCACTCGCCAAGGTCGCGAAGAACGACAAGGGCCGCTTTCACACGGTCGACGAGATCGCGGTGCTCAAGGATCTCGCGAGCTGAGCGGATGCGTCGCTTCACGCTCGCCGCGCTGTTCGTGATCGCGTGCGGTCCGAAACCGGCGCCCCAGAAACCGACGATCGATACCCGCGCACTCGCGGCGGAGCTGGCCGCGCAGATGACCGAGGTCGCGGCGATCGTCCACCGCCATCGCACCGACTGCCCGAAGCTCGCATCGGAGCTGCGCCTGCTGTTCGTGCGGATGTCGGCGAGTCTCGATCGCGCACGCGAGGCGCAGCAGGATCCCGTCGTCGCGAAGCAGCTGACGACCGACATGCGCGCGTACGACGAGGCGAGCACGAACGCGGTGAGCTCGATCGAAGCGGACTTCACCGTCGATTCGCAGTGCGCGCGTGACCCCCAGGTGCGCGACGTCCTGCAATCGATGCCGACGCTCTGACGCGCGTGCGTGAGGACCATCGTGAGACGCGCTCCGCGGCGGCTCGCCGGGTGGCACGCTCCCGGAGTCGCATGCGAGAGTGCCCGCCATGATGCGCGAGCACACGGCTCTCCTGGCCGCGCTCAGCGTCGGCATTCTGCTCGGCGCGTGCGGACATCCGGCGCCGCAGGAACCGGCGACGCCCACGACGCCCGCGCCCGCGCCGGTCGTTGCGATCGATGCGCCGCAGGAACCGGTCGCACTCGATCAGGATCTGCCGCGGCTCGCCGAACGGGCGACCCGGCTCTACCAGGAGGTCGCCCAGGCGTTTGTGACCACCGGCTCTGACTGCGCCGCTGCGACCGCGAAGCTGAGGGAGCTGCAGCAGACGTACGCCGATGTGATCGCCGCGAATGCGAAGGTGCTACACGACGGGCGCGCGCGTCAGCTGCGCGTTGCGCTCGAGCCGCACGCTGCGGCACTCGATGCCTCGGCGAAGGCGATCGTGGATTCGAAGACGATGCAGGCGTGCTCGCAGGATCGAGCGTTCACGAATTCCTTCGACGAGCTGGTCGGGGCGCCTCCGTGAGGTTGTGGGCGATGCCGATTGCGATCGCGTGCTGCGTCGCGATCGCGATCGCACAGCCGGCGGGAACGGGAGTGGGAGCGGGAGCGG
>JAQBQE010000029.1 GCA_028287135.1 Myxococcales bacterium | reverse complement strand
AGCATGCCGGACGTATCGGCCGTGCTTCAGCCCGGTTGCGACCGAGTCCGTGGACGTGGACGAGCACGTGACACGTGCACGTGCACGACGACGGAACCCGCTAACTGACCAGCATTGCGCCTAGCGCGTCAGCGCAGGACCATCAGGTCGAGAAACCGGATCAGGATATTCGAGCCCGCGTGCGTCAACGTCGACGCCAGGATCGAGCCCGTCGAGGACCGCATCCAGCCGAACAGCAGCCCGGGGAAGAACGTCGCGAGCGCACGCGGGTCGCCGTCCTTGGGGAGGTGAATCAACGCGAACGCGAGCGCCGACAGGACGAGCGCGAGCCCGACCCCGCCGCCGAGGATCCGCCGCTTCGGCGGGAACCGACGCTCGAGCAGGCCGAGCAAGAAGCCACGGAAGAACAGCTCCTCGGGGAGCGCGACGACGACGAGCTGGACCGCGCAGAACTCCGCGAGCTTGGCCGTCAGCTCCGGTGCGTGAAGGCCGGCGAGCCCGCCGTAGTGACTGCACATCTTGTGCGGCACGAGCGCGGACAGCACCGAGGAGTTGCACGCGATCTCGTAGAACGCGAAGTAGCCGAGCGCGAACAGCGGAAAGATCACCGCGATCGCCGCGCCCGCGGTGATCAGCCCCTGCGCGAGCGGCGACGCATGGAAGCCGTAGTCCACGAGGTCTTCCTTGCGCCGCCACGCGACATAGACCGGGACGTAGAGGAACAGGACGGCGACCAGCGCCGACCCGAGGTGCCCGATCAACGGCAACGTGAGGTTGATCCGGACCAGGAACGTGACGAGCACGGCGACGACCGCCCATGCGATCAGCGCGTCGCGCGCGCTCGTGCGCGGATCGCTGCGAGGTCCAGGCGCCGTCGTCACTGCGTCAACGGTACCCGATCACCGGCGATCGCGTCGATCAGAGGCCGGTGCGCAACGGGTCGTACGAGCCGGTGATCACGGTCTCGGCGATCACCTGCGTCTTCAGCTGCGCGATCAGGGTCAGGTTATCCGCGGTGACGTCCGCGTCGGTCTTGTAGCCCCAGACCTGGACGTACGCGGTCGTCGTCGGGCTCATCTCGATCGCCATGAACAGGCCGTCCTTGGACGCGAACCGCTGCTGCGAGTGGCGGACCGGCAGGCCGACGCTGGCGGAGAAGTAGTAGGTGTCGACGCCCTCGATGTGGGTGACGACGTCCGGCGTGCTCGAGACCGTGGCGATGAAGTTCGAGATCTCGCGGTTCTGGCAGTCGCGGACGGCGCCGGCGAGCACGCCCGTGCCGGGCGTCCGCGAGACGCCGATCAGCCCCGCCAGGGTCGCGCCGGTTGCGGTCGAGACGCTCTGGATCTTGCTGACGGTCTGCGGGGTCATCGTCGCGCTGGGGAGCGTCTGGTTGAGCAGCAGCGTGTCGAGCGCGTTCGGGTGGGTCATCTTGTAGCCGAACCGCTTGATGCCGGCCGGGATCATGAGCGAGACGTCCGCGTTCTGGTCCGAGACCACCGCTGCGCCGAACGGCGAGCCGGAGTCCTGGTTCGCGAACGCAATCACCGTCGCGTTATCGACCGGGCTGCCACTCTGGAAGTCCTCGACCTTGGTGTTGACCACGATCGCGTTCGCGGTCGCCACGTCGGCGCTCGGCGTGCCGAGGCAGCTGAGATCCGCGGCGCCGAGCTCGACCCAGTTGTTCTCGCTCATCTCCTGGTTCGCCTTGAGCGAGGCGGTCGGCCTGGTGAAGCCGATGTCCTTGACCGCGGCATCGACCGGCTGAGGCATGTCCGCGCTACCACCGCACGCGGCGACGGAGAGCACGAGAAGTTGTGAGGCGAGCGTGAAAGTCGAGGACAGGCGCATGAGGGTCTCCCGGCGAAAGATGCAGCGTTTTAACGACCTTCCGCAGCGGGATCAACCATTTCCCACGTACCGCTACGCACGGTGTGACGGCTTGCGCGTTCGCGCCCTGGATGGGTACAACGACCGTCATGGCCCGGAACATCCGCGAAATCCTCGGTGAGCAGGCAACGCTGCTCGATCACCAGTGCAAGACGATTCCCGCGAGCAAGCTGACGTTGCCGTCCCCGGCATACGTCGACGAGATCTATGCGCGTGGATCGGATCGCAGCCAGCGCGTGATCAACTCGATGCAGCAGATGATGGATCACGGCCGGCTCGCGAACACGGGCTACATCTCGATCCTCCCGGTCGACCAGGGCATCGAGCACTCGGCCGGCGCGTCGTTCGCGCCGAACCCCGACATGTTCGACCCCGACAACATCATCAAGCTCGCGATCGAGGGTGGCTGCAGTGCGGTCGCCTCGACCTACGGTGTCCTCGGGATCACGGCGCGGAAGTACGCGCACAAGATCCCGTACATCGTGAAGATCAACCACAACGAGCTGCTGTCGTTCCCGAACACCTACGACCAGACGCTGTTCGGCAACGTGAAGACGTGCTGGAACATGGGCGCGGCCGGCATCGGCGCGACGATCTACTGGGGCTCGGCCGAGTCGCGGCGCCAGATCACCGAGATCTCCGAGGCGTTCGCGCAGGCGCACGAGCTCGGCATGTTCACCGTCCTCTGGTGCTACGTCCGCAACAGCGCGTTCAAGACGTCGCTCGGTGACCAGAGCCTGTCGGCCGATCTCACCGGCCAGGCGAACCACCTCGGCGTGACGATCCAGGCCGACATCATCAAGCAGAAGCTGCCCGAGCTGAACGGTGGCTACAACGACCCCGCGCTCAAGGGCCTCGGCAAGACCCACAAGAAGGTCTATACCGACCTCACGAGCGACAATCCGATCGACCTCACGCGCTACCAGGTGGCGAACTGCTACATGGGCCGCGTCGGGCTGATCAACAGCGGCGGCGCCTCGACGGGTGAAAGCGACCTCAAGGACGCCGTCATGACCGCCGTCGTCAACAAGCGCGCGGGCGGCATGGGCCTCATCGCGGGTCGCAAGGCGTTCCAGCGCCCGTTCAAGGAGGGCGTGGACCTCCTCAACGCGATCCAGGATGTCTACCTGTCGAAGGACGTCACGGTCGCTTAATCACTCGCTCTGTTGTTAGACTGACGCGCGACATGGCCAGGCTCGGCGAGCTGCTGGTGGATGCCGGTCTGCTCACTTCCGAGCAGCTCGATCGGGCACTTCGCGCCCAGGTCATGTGGGGCGCACGGCTCGGCACCAACCTCGTCGAGCTCGGGCTGATCGATCTCGACGTGCTGTCGACCTTCCTCGGGCGGCAGCACAACATGCCCGCGGCGCTCGCGCGTCACTTCGAGAAGGTCGACCGCGAGCTGCAGCTCCTGCTGTCGGCCGACCTGGCGGAGATGTTCTGCTGCGTCCCGCTGGTCCGCACCGGCCCTCGACGCGACATCGTGGTCGCCGCGAGCTCGCCGCTGACGAAGAAGGCGGTCGGCAGGATCGCGGACGACCTCGCCGTCGAGGTGGATCAGCTGATCATCTCGATGGCCGCCGAGCTCCGCATTCGCTACCAGCTCGAGCGCGTCTACGGGATCGCTCGCCCCGCGCGGTTCATGCGCGCGCCGGGGGAACGGATCACCGCGTTCCCGCAGTTCGAGGTCGTACCGGTCCCGCAGGACTCGGAGCCCGAGATCCTGCTCGAGCCGTCGGGAATGCCGCGGACGATCAGCGAGGACGAGCTGACCGTGCCGGTCCAGGCCGCCACCCCGGCGCCCGCCCCTTCCGTCGAGCCGGAGCCGGTGCCCGAGGCAGAGCTCGAGGCCGAGCTCGCCATCGCCCTCGAGCCCGAGCCCGAGCCCGAGCGACCGTCGCAGGTGATGCACGCGGCGAGGCCGCTCGCCGACCTCGACGATCTCCCCGCCGATGTCGCGATCGACGCGGCTGTGCCGCGCGCCGTCGAGGAGGACAACTCGTCGGGTCGCGAGCGTCGCACGTACGTCCGCACGATCGGCGACACGCGGAGCCCCGAGGCCGCGCTAGCGAGGATCTCGATCCGCCGCGTCGCGGTCACGCCACCGAGCGGCGTCCACGAGCCAACGACGACGGGCAAGACGGTCGGCGAAGCCACGCGCGCGATCCGCCGCGCGACCGACCGCGATCGCGTCGCAGAGCTCAGCATGGACGCGCTGTTCCGGTTCGCGCCGTCGTGCCACGCGGCGACGTTGCTCGTCCTCCGCGGTCAGATCGCGACGAGCTGGAAAGGGTTCTGCCGCTCGGGCGCCCCGCACCCCGAGCTCGCGGTGCCGCTCGATCAGCCGGGCCTCGTGCCGCGCGTCGCGAACCGCAACCAGACGGCGCGTGCACCGTCGAGCGATCTCGGACCGATCGACCAGCTGCTGATGGCCTCGCTCGGGCACAGCACCGGCGAGCTGATCGCGGTGCCGATCTCGATCGGCGGCGAGGTCATGTGCGTGATCGCGATGGTGACCGAAGCCGATTCCGCGTCGACCACGGCCGAGTCGATCGCGGCCGCAGCCGGTGCCGCGTTCGCCCGGCTGATGCGCGACGCCAGCCGCTGACACCGCTGATTGACGCGGGCGCGAAGCTGCGGCAATCATCCGGCCGATGAGCGCCGTCCCCTCCTCCGAGATCGCCGGTACGCAGCGGAAGAAGCACCGGCATGATCTGGGTCACGAGGACCACGGCCCGAAGGTCGCCGAGGGTACGACCCGCGCGATCCAGACCATCCTCGGCCTGTGGATCGCCCTGACGCTCGGCCTCGTGATCTACGTGCTCGTCGACGGCAGCCGGCCGCGGACCGTCATCCCGACATCCGCACCTACATCGACGACACCGGCGACGCACTGAACCTCGCGTTTCGGGGAGGGATCGGTCATGGTTCGCGGCTGCGTGGGGGGAAGGCGCCGTAGGGGGCGATCGAGACGATGATTCCGGACGACGTCATCACCCAGATCCGTGACGCGGCAGACATCGTCGCCGTGATCGGACAGCACGTGCAGCTCCGCAAGGCGGGCCGCAACTGGAAGGGGTTGTGCCCGTTCCACGGGGAGAAGACGCCGTCGTTCAACGTCTCCGCCGACAAGGGCTTCTTCCACTGCTTTGGCTGCGCCAAGCACGGTGACGTGTTCACGTTCATCATGGAGCTCGAGGGCAAGAGCTTCGTCGAGGCGGCCGAGGGGCTCGCGAATCGGTTCGGCATCGTCGTGCCGCGGATCGAGGAGCCGCCCGAGGTCCGGCGCGCACGTGGCGAGCGCGTCGCGATGCTCGACATCAACCGGATCGCGACCGCGTTCTATCGCGACATGCTGCTCGACCCGCGCGGCGAGCCCGGGCGGGCGTACCTCGCGAAGCGCGGCGTCGCTGCCGAGGTCGCCGAGAAGTTCCAGCTCGGCTATGCACCCGCGGAGTGGTCGGTGCTCGCCGACCACCTGAAGGCCAAGAACGTCGACATGGAGCTCGCGGTGCGGGTCGGCCTCGTCGCACATCGCCCTCGGTCCGGCGGCTACTACGACCGCAACCGCGACCGGCTGGTCTGCCCGGTGATCGTCCCCGGCGGCGAGATCGTCGGATTCTCGTCGAGGATCGTCGGCGTTCCCAAGCCCGCCGAGGATGGCAGCGAGCCGCCGAAGTACATCAACAGCCCCGAGAGCGTGGTCTACAAGAAGAGCAAGCTGCTGTTCGGGCTCGCCCAGGCCCGCGAGGCCATGCAGGCTCAAAAACGCGCGGTTCTGGTCGAAGGTAACTTCGACGTGATCACGCTGCACCAGGCCGGGTTCGCGGAGGTCATCGCACCGCTCGGAACGGCCTTGACCATCGAACAGGTCAGCGTGCTGAAGAGACTTACCGAGAAGATCGTCCTGCTCTACGACGGTGATCGCGCGGGCTACAAGGCGACGATGCACGCGCTCCAGATGTGTGTCGAGGCCGACGTCGAGGTGCTCGTCGCGCGGAGGCCCGGGCATGGCAAGTCCGGCGGCGCCGGGATGCTCGCCGATGGCGTCGATCCCGACAGTCTCGTCGCCGGCGGCGGCGCCGAGGTGCTGCGCGAATCCGTCGATCGCGCGATGGGCGGCATCGAGTTCTTCGCGTTCGAGGTGTGGGCGAAGGCACGCGGGAACGCCGACGCTCGCGCACGTGCGCTCGAGGACGCGGGGCGCCTCCTCGCGAAAGTTGCGAACCAGGTGAAACGTGATCTATTGCTCCACACGTTGGCGACTGCGCTGGGTGTGGACATGGCCGTCGTGCGCAGTGCGGTGGCGCGAGCAGGCAGCGCCGGACCTGCGAACGGCCGCCCCGGGGGATCGACCGGCGGGCAGCCGAACGCCGTCCACGGACAAAATTCGGCCGGGCAACACCCCCACGCACCGGGTGAGCGCTCCGAACCCGAGGGGCCCGCATCCGGGGCTGGAACGCCGCCTTCTGGCCCTGCGCCCATAACAGACGAACTCGAAGTGATCATGCTGCTCGCAGACCACCCGTCTCTGATCGCAACCGCCGAGGCAGACAAGGCTTTTTGGCTCTTGACGGATACTCGCCTTCAAGCCATGTATTCCGCGGCCAGGGCGGGACAGTCCTTCCATGAGCTCGTCGCTGTGCACCTCCCATCCGCCATCGCTGAACAGGTCCTGTCCGGCAAGTACGCCGAGGCCAAGGACCCACGCGCCTCGCTGGTGGCGATGACGCGCAACCTCGAGGTTCGCAAGACCGAGGTCGGACGCAACGAGCTGAAGAAGAGCCTTGCCGACGCGGGCCGCTCCAACAATCGAGAGCTCGCGCGCAAGCTGGCGCAGCTCGCTGTGGCCGAGCGCAAGGGCGATCACGAGCTGGTCGCGCAGATCAAAGAATCATTGGCTTCGGACGAGACGACGTCGTCACCAGGAAAGCAGGTCGACTGAACATGGCGCGTATCCCAGCAGCGAAGTCCCCCACCAAGCCGGCAGCAGCCAAGGACGCAAAGCCAGGGGCTATCAAGCCCGTGGCAGCGAGTGCCAAGGCCAACGGCGCGCCGAAGAAGGAAGGCAAGCCGAACGGCAAGTCCGAGGGGGCCAAGCTCGGCGATCCGAAGAACGGTGCGCCCGCAGGCAAGGCCGTCCTGAAGCAAGCCGCCAAGGGTACCGTCAAGCCGCCGCGTCCGCGGGGCGACGACGACGAGGAGTTCGACGGCGACGACGACGACGATGACTTCGTCCCGGTCCCCAAGGCCCCGAAGCCGGGTGCCAAGGCCGCGAAGGGTCCCGGCGCCAAGGGCGCGATGCCGATCGTCGATCTCGATGACGACGATGCCGTGCCGATGGCGAACTTCGTCGAAGAGGACGATGGCGAAGATCTCAGCCTGCCGCCGGTCAAGCGCCCGAGCGCCGCGACCGAGGCCGATGCCGCTGCCCTCGAGGCGGAGACCCGCAAGGGTGGCAAGGGTGGCCGCGGTGGCTCGCGCGACGGCTCGGCGACGAGCATGCGCGACAAGCTGATCGAGCTCGGCAAGACCAAGGGCTTCGTCACGTACGACGAGGTCAACGACCACATGCCCGAGGACGTGGTCTCCACGGACCAGATCGACGGCTGGCTGTCCGCGCTCGGCGAGCACGGCATCGAGATCGTCGATGGCGCAGGCAACCGCCGCGACGCTCTCGTCGACGCGCCGCCCACCGGCATCGCGATCGAGAAGGAAGAAGGCGAGAAGGAAGTCGACGAGGACGAGGAGTACGCGTACTCGCGGACCAGCGATCCCGTCCGCATGTACCTGCGCAAGATGGGCTCGGTCTCGCTGCTCACCCGCGAGGGCGAGGTCGAGATCGCAAAGCGCATCGAGGACGGCGAGCGCAAGATGCTCCAGGCCGTGCTCAACAGCACCGTCGCCGTCGAGGAGCTGATCGCGATCGGCGAGCGCCTCCGCCACGGCAAGGTTCGCGTCAAGGACGTCGTCAAGGACATCGACGAGGACGAGGCCGAGTTCAACGAGCAGTTCTACGTCGACCGCGTCTGCAAGATCATCGACAAGGTTCGCAAGCTGCAGCGCGACACCGAGAAGCTCGAGGAGAAGCTGACCGAGCCCGGCGCGACGGACAGCAAGAAGAAGAAGGTCAAGGAGGCGATGAGCGCGAATCGCGCCCAGATGTTCGAGGAGCTCTCGGACCTCCGCCTCAACAAGCCGACGGTCGACCGGATCGTCGCGCAGCTAAAGAACATCATCATCAAGCTCGACAAGGCGGAGACCGAGGTTCGCGAGTGCGAGCGCAAGGCCGGCACGCCCGCGAGCGAGATCCGCAAGACGCTGCGCGAGATGCGCGCGAATCCGGCGAAGGCTCGCGCGGTCGGCAAGAAGACCATGATGACGGTCGCCGACTTCGAGGAGATGGAAGACCAGATCAAGCAGGCGATGCGCAAGGTCGTCATCATCGAGGAGGAGGCCCGCGGCAACGCGGACGAGCTCCGCTCGACGTTCCGTGATCTGCACGAGGGCGAGCGGATGGCGGACCGCGCGAAGAGCGAGCTCGTCGAGGCGAACCTTCGCCTCGTCGTCTCGATCGCGAAGAAGTACACGAACCGCGGTCTGCAGTTCCTCGACCTGATCCAGGAAGGGAACATCGGCCTCATGAAGGCCGTCGACAAGTTCGAGTACAAGCGCGGCTACAAGTTCTCGACGTACGCGACGTGGTGGATCCGCCAGGCGATCACCCGCGCGATCGCCGATCAGGCCCGCACGATCCGCATCCCGGTCCACATGATCGAGACGATCAACAAGCTCGTCCGCACGACGCGCTATCTCGTCCAGGAGCTCGGCCGCGAGCCGACCCCGGAAGAGATCGCCGAGCGCATGGAGCTGCCGCTCGACAAGGTCCGCAAGGTCCTGAAGATCGCGAAGGAGCCGATCTCGCTCGAGACCCCGATCGGCGAGGAGGAGGACAGCCACCTCGGTGACTTCATCGAGGACAAGAGCATCGTCTCCCCGAGCGAGAGCGTGATCTCGGTGAACCTGGCGGACCAGACCCGCAAGGTGCTCGCCACGCTGACCCCGCGCGAGGAGAAGGTCCTCCGCATGCGGTTCGGCATCGGCGAGAAGTCCGACCACACCCTCGAGGAGGTCGGTCAGGACTTCGAGGTGACGCGCGAGCGCATCCGCCAGATCGAGGCGAAGGCGCTGCGCAAGCTGCGGCATCCGTCGCGCAGCAAGCGCCTCAAGGCGTTCGTCGAGAACTAGTCAGAACGCAGCGAGAGCTGTGTGATCAACGGCCGCGATTCACATCGCGGCCGTTGTTCGTTTCGGCGCGTGAGCAGCGCTCGATCATGTAGGTGTTGCAGCCGGCCGGATCTGAGTCGTCGTCGGAAACCGGGGTGGCATTCTTCTTTCGGTGATCGGAATTCCTCGGAGCGCGTCCCCGCTCGACGATCACTGTGCGCATTCGCTCGTCGAGAAACGTGATCACCCACGATCGGGTTCGTTCGATCGCTGACAACAGACGACGGCACTGATCCTCGTCGCAGCTCCTGAGTTTTCTTGTAGGCAAACAACCACGCGCGACCATGAAGATTTTGGGCGCGAACCGCTTCAGCTTGTTCGGCGATGAGCGACTCACACTTCTTCGATCGAGCCACCACCCTCCTGTTCGCCACCGCGTTCGCGGCAGGTGCGTGCGCCTGCACCACAACGGAAAACAGTGAGAACCCCGCCGATCCAGGCGATCCATACATGGGCGAGCCCGTGCCCGACGGTGGGCCCGGTGAAGGCGATGGCGACGGCACGGGCGACGGCGACGGCACCACGCCCCCGGCCCCGGCATCGTTCACGGCCACCCTCGTCCCGAACGGCGTCACCGGCGTCCAGCGCGTGAACTTCGCGATCCCGTTCGCAGCGGGCGCGATCACCGACCCCGCCCAGATCAAGATCACCGCCGGCACGACCGACCTTCCCGCTGCTCGCCGAGCGCTCGCCACGTATGGCGACGGCAGCCTGATGAGCGTTCAGGTCCAGGTCGATGTCGACGTCACCACCAACCCCACGCTGACCGTCGATGTCGGCGTCGCTGGCGCCACCGGTCTCACGATGGCCGCGGTCGAGACCACGACCACCGGCTCGGGCAATGCGATCCGTCCCAAGGTGTGGGTCCGGCTGCCCGCGAGCCTGCTCGCCGCGAGCACCGTGTTCGGCCCGGTGATCCCGCAGGCCGAGGTCGCAGGCACCCCGCTCGATGCGTGGGCCTCGATCTGCAATTACTCGCAGTGGAACACCAGCGCGTTCCTCGCCGGCTCGGCCGACCGCGAGGTCTGGCTGTTCGACCGCGCAACCTCGATGTATCGCGGCTACGCGATCACCGGCGATCTCTCGCCGCTCGAGTCCGCGTATCGCGAGGCATCGCTGTATCGCGCCGGCATGACGATCTCGAACGGCATGACGACGAACATCGCCGTGCCGACCGCGCAGACCGACCTCAAGTACCACTACAGCCAGGGCATGGCGCTCCACTACCTGCTGACCGGCGACGACCGGTTCCGCGAGGCAGCCGAGGCCATCTCCGCGCGCGTCGCCGGGATGTTCAACCCGAGCTACAACGGCGCGGATCAGTTCTGGACCGAGCGTCATGCCGGGTTCGCGCTACTCGCCCACGAGTGGGCCGCACGCGTCACCGATGACAAGGCTGCAGCGATCGGCGCGCGCGCAGACACGGCCGTCACGGCGTATCTCGCGACGCAGGTCGCGCAGCGCTACGGGCAGAGCACCGACACCTCCGCACGCTGCTTCGCGCACACCGCGGGCGCGCACGGCGAGAGCTACGGCAACGCTGGCTGCAGCCCTTGGATGAGCGCGATCCTCGCGGACGCACTCGACGCCCACGCGCGTCGTGTCGGCGGAGCGCGTGCCACCGAGGTCCGCGCGTCGCTCGGCCGCCTGGGCAAGATCATCGCCCGCGATGGCCGCGACTCGACGGGACGCCCGCTGTACTGGATGGGCGTCGGCGCCGCCGGTGATGTCGCCGATGACTTCGACGAGCACTGGGGCGAGTCCGCGTACGTCGTCGCGCTCGCCTGGGCGTCGACCGGCAAGACCGATGCGGCGCTCCGCACGGCCGCGGACCAGCTCGTCGCGGGCCTCAAGAGCCGCGGTGAGGTCGGTCGCGTGCGCAGCTTCAACTGGCAGTGCCGCAGCAGCGTGATGACGCCTGCGCTCCTGCGCTGAGCGGACTCAGGGCAGCGCGGGCGAGCGGATCAGGAACGGGTGTGCGGTCGTGCATGGCTCGGCGGTCCAGCCGTTCGGCGTCAGCACACCGCACGCTTCGGTGGTCCGCGTCGGCTCCGTGCAGCGCGACGTAGCTCGCCGCTCTCGCGGAGCGAGGCTACTGAGTGACGACGGTGCCGGTCGTCGGGCGGCACACCGACTTCTTGGTCGCCGGATCGCCGTTGCGCGCGGTGGTCACGCACGCCATGTCGCTCGGGCACTCCGCTGCGTTCGAGCTCGGCGTGCACTGGCGCAGGCAGCTGCCGCCGGTGCCGAGCTGGGGGACGGCCGCGCAGAACGTGTCGGCGTAGCCCGGCTGATCGGCGCAGTAGCGATCGCACGACATCGTGCAGACGCCGGCGGTCAGCGCCGTTGCCCCCTTGCAGGTCGTCCCCGACGAGCAGTCCGAGCTCGCGAAGCAGTGATCGCCGACCCAGCCCGGCGACTTCGGCACGCAGACGTTGGCGGTCACGGTCGGCTGGTTGAAGCGCGCGAGCGTCGCGACACCGAGGTGATCGTACGGGCGGCACTCGAAGTTCGTCGGGGTCGCCTTGGCGACGCACATGCCCTGGCCCGCTGCATTCGGATCCGCGATGCAGAACGTCGACGGGTAGCCCGGCTTGTCGGCGCAGTACGCGGTGCAGCGCGCGCTGCAGTAGCCGCGCTGGGTCAGCTTGTTGGTCGCGCAGAAGCCGTTCGGGAAGTTGCAGTCCGCGCTCTGCGTGCAGGCAGCACCGATCCACTTGGTGGCAAGATCGAGCTTGGTGCCTTCGGGCTTCTTCTCGGGCTCACGCTGGAGGTGCACCGGGACCTTGGCGACGCCCTTGATCCGCGCATAGACCTCGAGGATGTCGGCGGCCTCCATGCGGAAGCAGCCGTGCGAGACGTAACCGCGGCGGAGCGAGCCACCGTTGGGCGCGCGATAGTTGTCGACCGGCCCGTGGATCGCGTAATTGCCGTAGAAGCTGAGGAACGGCAGGCCCGCGAACACCGGCGTCTTGATGCCGGTCGCCGGATCGGTCCACCACGTCTTGCACGGCTGGATCGTCGACGGTGTGATCTGGAAGTCGCTGCGGCCGGTGCTCGCGATCGGGAAATACGACAGCGACTCACGGAACTCGCCGCTGGTCGGGTCGGTCTCGATCTGGCCGGGGCCGACCGGGAACACCCGGTCATAGCCGCTCGCGGCGTCGGTGAGGTGCAGGGTCAGGCCGTCGATCGACAGCGTGATCTTCGGGTTCGCGAGCGCGGGCACCATCGGCAGCGGCTTGCAGTCGAGTGCAGAGCCCCACTGACCGTCGGCCTTCATGTCCTCGGCGGAGACGTCGCCGAGCGGCAGATCGCCACCGGGGAGATCGGTCTCGTCGGGCATCGCCCCGTCGTCTGCACATGAAGTGAATGCGAGGAGAACTGCGAGATAGCGGAGGTGCTGCACGGCGACGCGTCCTCGTGCAAACGACGATCCCTTGTGCGGTTCGCGCACACGCGTGCAAGGTCGCGATAGTTCGAGTGGCAACTCGGGTGGCCAGTGCGAGGCTGGCACCTCGTCGCGACCGGAGTAGCCAGCTCGCTCGGCGACGCCGGTGTCGACGGACCCGTGGCAGGTCGTGCGATGCTCGCCGCATGATCCGGATCGCGCTCGTCGCGTGTCTCGCATTGCTCACCGCGTGCAAGTCCAAGACGTCGAAGGAGGGTGCCGCGTCGGGCACCCGGACCGCCGACACCACCAAGGCCACGCCGGCAACCCCGGTCCCGACGCCGGCCCCGACCGGCGACGTGCCCAAGCTGCGCTGGACCGACACCAACGGCGAGCTCCTGCTCGCGAGCGGCGACGGCACCAAGCTCGAGGGCCCGTGCGGGCTGACTGGCACGATCACGGCGACCGAGATCGAGCTCGGCGCCGGAACAAAGCAGCCGTGGAACATCGTCCAGCGCAAGGGCGGGACGTTCACCCTGCCCCGCCTCGACTGGGAGATCACCGTTGGCCCGGGCGGCGAGGTCGTGCACGCGCGCGGCGGCACGAAGACGCCGCTCGGCACGGTCACGGGTGCCGACACGGACGAGCGCCTCGCGTGGTTCGGCGCGCTGGTGATCGCCGCGCCGCTGATCCAGCACAAGGTCGGGATCGAGACGCTCGATGGCGCGACCAAGCTCTACGTCCAGGGCGCCGCGGACCTCCGCGCGTGGGATGCGCGGGGTGCCACCGGCGAGCGGATCGCGGCGAAGCTCCGCGACGATCCACGCCCGGTGTTCAGCGCGAAGGGTGCGTTCGATCCGAACAAGGTCACGGTCACGGCCGCCGAGCCCGGCAAGCACGTCCTCGAGATCAAGCGCGATGACGATGCGACGCGCGCCGCGTTCACGGCCGACAAGCTGACGATCAGCGAGAACGACAAGGGCGAGCTCGCGTGGCACGCCGCCGCCGACAAGCCGGGTATTCCGTTCGCACGGGTGACGTCGCGCGCGACCTGCCGCGCTCATGATCTCGCGGTCACCGCACTGCTGTGGACGTTCCTCGGGACCGACGCCGGCGCCAAGGCGCTCGCAGCGGTGCCGACGAAGCGCAAGTGACGCTGGAGCCGCTGGGTGCCGACGCGCTGAGCCGGCTGAGCTAGTATCGGCGCGTGGGATTTCCGAGCGCCCTCGTCGAGCAGCTGTGGGCGGCACGCACGCTGTTCGTCGTCCTCGCGTACCTCGTCACGGTCGCGCTGGTCCGGCGCGAGACCCGCGTCGAGCACTATCACCTGCGTGCCGCGAGCACACTGATCGTCGGTCACCTGATCGCGGTGGTCGTCGCCGCGGCGCAGACCACGTACGACTACGACCCGCACGTCGCGGAGCTAATCGCCCTCGCCTTCGAGTTGCTCGCGATCGTCTCGCTCGGAATGACCGCCGTGTTCCGCGTCGGGCTCCCGCGGCTCGGCTTCACGCTGCCGCGGATCATGATCGACCTGCTCACCGGGGTCGCCGTGCTCGTGGTGTTCATCATCGTCGGCAAGCGTGCCGGGTTCGCGGTGGCCGGCTTGATCACCACGAGCGCGGTGCTGACTGCCGTGATCGGGTTCTCGCTGCAGGACACGCTCGGCAACATCATGGGTGGGCTGTCGGTGCAGATGGACAAGTCCGTCTCCGTCGGCGACTGGATCACGCTCGGCCCGGGTCAACCGATCGGGCGCGTCGTCGAGATCCGCTGGCGCTACACCGCGATCGAGACCCGCAACTGGGAGACCGTGATCATCCCGAACGGCAACCTGGTCAAGAGTCAGGTCACGATCCTCGGTCGTCGACTCGGCGAACCGACGTTGCTGCGTCGACACGTCGAGTTCTTCGTCGACTTCCGGACGGCGCCGACCGAGGTCCTGACGTCGGTGACCGCCGCGCTCAAGAATCCAATCCCGCGCGTCGCGGCGATGCCGGCGCCGAACGTGCTGTTCTTCGGCGTCCGCGACAGCTTCGGCGTCTACGCGGTTCGCTACTGGCTGACCGATCTGAATGTCGACGACGGGACCGACAGTGATGTGCGCGTGCGCATCTGGTTCGCGCTGCGTCGGGCCGGGATCCCGCTCTCGATCCCCGCAAGCTCGGTGTTCCTGACCCACGAGACACCGGAGCGCGCGCAGCGCAAGGCCGAGGACGAGATGGGGTCGCGCATGAAGGCGCTGTCCTCGGTGGACCTGTTCTCCGGGTTGCCCGCGTCGCAGCGCGAGGAGCTCGCGAGCCAGCTCGTCTACATGCCGTTTGCTGCTGGCGAGGCGGTGACCCGGGAAGGCGACAAGGACGAGGGGCTGTACATGCTCGTCCGCGGTACCGCGACGGTACGGATTGGAACGGGCGCCGAGCAGCGCGACCTGGCGACGCTCACCGACGGCCAGTTCTTCGGCGAGATGTCCTTGATGACCGGCGAGGCGCGAACCGCCACCGTCCTCGCGACGAGCGACCTCATCACCTACCGGATCGACAAGCCCGCGTTCGAGCGGATCCTTCGCGAGACGCCGGCGATGGCGGAGCAGATCGCCGAGACCCTGATCGCACGGCGCACCGCGTTGACCGCCGCGCGCGACGAACGTGACGAGGTGCGTCGCAACCGGATGGAGACCGCGAAGCAGGACCTCGTTGGCAAGATCCGCGGCTTCTTCGGCCTCGAACGGCACTGATGCTCCCGACCTCGGATCGAGTCGATTGGTCCGACCGTGTGCGTAGCCTGCTTCGCACCCGGCGACCGGCTACACACCTGAGTGGGTGAACTTCGATCCACCGTGGTTCATACGCGGACGTTTGGGCTCGGGATTTCGCCGACTTGGCGTGGCAGATCGGCACATGTGCGCGTGGCATGGGTAGTGCTGATGACTCGGTCCGTCCCATGACTGATCGTGAAGCCAAGACCCGCGCGGTGAAGATCCTCGCAAAGTCGATCTACCGTGACCTCGAGGCGCAGGGCTTCGACGAGAAGCAGATCGTTGCACTGGCCACCGAGCTCATCAGCGAAGTGACCACCAAGATCGCTCGTACCAACGACAAGCAGCAGCTCGCGTCCCAGCAGGTCGCGTAGCCCTGGCGGGTGCCTCCGGGCACCTACGCCGGCCGGTCGATCGATCCGTCCGCGTGCCGCGCGAACCGTCCCGCCTCGCGCGGATGTACCGGTTCATCGCTCGGCCATGACCAGCCCCCGAACCGCGTGACCTGATAATCGCGGATCGCCTGCTGGATCTCCGTCTTCGTGGTCATCACGAATGGCCCGTGCTTGACCACCGGCTCGCCGATCGGCTGGCCCTGGAGCATCAACAGCTCGGACGGCAGATCGCCGTTATCGATCCGGGCGACCGCGTCGCTGCGGAGCTCGACGACGTGACCGACCTCGATCCGTTGACCCGCGATCGCGAGCCGGTTGCCGGTGAAGTAATAGAGCCAGCGTTGCGCACCCGGGGTCGCGCGCGGCAGATTCCAGCGTGCGCCCGGCGCCATCTTGATCGTCCAGATCGCGACATCGGACGACGCGCGTGCCGCCCACGAGCTCGGCGGTGGTGGTGCCGCACGCTTCCCGTCGAGGGCTCCCGCGACGACCGTGATCTCCGTGGTCCGGCCCCCATCATCACGCGCGACGTGGCGTGGGATCGCGTGATTCCACAGCATCGCGAAGTGCGGAGGCGCCATCTTGTCGACGGCTGGTAGGTTGAGCCAGATCTGGAACAGCTCGACCGGATTTGCCGCTCCCCGATCGAGCAGCGGAAACATCTCGGCGTGCTGGATCCCCGCACCGGCGGTCAGCCACTGGACGTCACCGCCGCCGTAGCGCGCGGCCGCGCCGAGCGAGTCCGAGTGATCGAGCAGGCCACGTCGGACGACGGTGACGGTCTCGAAGCCGCGGTGCGGGTGTGCCGGAAATCCCGGAACATCGCGCCCGTGATACATGCGCCAGCCGTCGCGACCGGCGAAGTCCATCCCGAGCTCGCGTCCCGACAGCTCCGCGGCCGGACCGAGTCGATCGTTGCCGAACGGGTAGGCGTCGTCGTGGTGAACACAGAACAGGAACGGGTCGGGCGTCGGCCACGGCGTCGGTCCCGTCGGGAGCTTGGCGACGGCGAGGACCGGAGAGCTCGCGGACGAGCGCCCTCGCTCGCTCGCGCAACCGACCAGGCCTGCGCTGCCTGCGACGATCCACTTCAAGGCGTCTCGACGACGGAGATCACTCACGGAGACTTCACGATACGGGCGGAGTCCGTCGAGGGGAAGCCTGCGTGATGGGACGGACCCTTCCAGGAACACGCAGTCTGTCCCTGGCAGGGCCCGTGGAATCGATCTAGGGTCCCCGGCATATGGCGAAGGTCCGCATCGGCATCAACGGTTTCGGTCGCATCGGTCGTGGCTTCGTGCGCTGCTTGGCGTCGAAGTCCGACACGTTCGATCTCGTCCTCATCAACGATCTGACGGACGTGGGAACGCTCGGTCACCTGCTCAAGTACGACTCGGTGCACCGCAAGTTCCCGGGCACCGTCGAGGTCAAGGACGGCGGGCTCGTCGTCAACGGCGACATGGTCACGATCAGCGCCGAGAAGGATCCGACCGCGATCAAGTGGAAGGACGCCGGCGTCGACATCGTGATCGAGTCGACCGGCAAGTTTGTCGACAAGGCGGGAGCCGGCAAGCACATCACCGGTGGCGCGAAGAAGGTGCTGATCAGCGCCCCCGCCAAGGATCCGGACGTCACGCTCTGCATGGGCATCAACACCGAGATGTACAAGCCCGCCGAGCACCACATCATCTCGAACGCGTCGTGCACGACGAACTGCCTCGCGCCGATGGCGAAGGTGCTGCACGAGACGTTCGGCATCGTGTCGGGCCTGATGACCACGATCCACTCGTACACGAACGACCAGCAGATCCTCGATCTGCCGCACAAGGACCTCCGTCGCGCGCGCGCCGCTGCGCTGTCGATGATCCCGACGACCACCGGCGCTGCGAAGGCGCTCAAGGAAGTCCTGCCCGCGATGAAGGGCAAGCTCGACGGCATGGCGATCCGCGTCCCGACGCCGAACGTCTCGCTCGTCGATCTCACCGTGCGCCTCGAGAAGGCCGCCGATGCGAAGACGGTCAACGATGCGTTCCGCGCGGCCGCTGCCGGCGCTCTCAAGGGCATCCTGCAGGTCGTCGACGAGCCGCTCGTGTCGTGCGACTTCAACGACGATCGCCACAGCTGTTCGCTGGACGCGGCGCTGACCACCGCGATCGGCGATCAGGTCAAGGTGCTCGGCTGGTACGACAACGAGATGGGCTACTCGCAGCGCCTGTTCGATCTCGCGAAGTTCGTGGCGGAGAAGCTCTAGGCCATGGCACTGCCGAACGGCATCAAGCATGTCGAGGAGCTGCCGGTCGAGGGCAAGCGTGTCTTCGTGCGCGTCGACTACAACGTGCCGATCGACAAGGCGACCAAGAAGATCAGCGACGATGCGCGGATCCAGGCAACCCTGCCGACGCTCCGCCACCTGATCGACCGCGGCGCGCGGATCGTGATCGGCTCGCACCTCGGCCGTCCCGACGGTCAGGTCAAGCCCGAATTCTCGCTCGAGCCGGTCGCGGCGCGGCTCGCAGAGCTCCTGCAGCTCGACGTCACGCTCGCGGACGAGCCGGTCGGTGACGGCGCGCGCAAGGTCGTCAGCGACCTGCGTGACGGTCAGATCGCGATGCTCGAGAACCTTCGCTTCCATCCTGGTGAGGAAGCGAACGACGAGACCTTTGCGCGGCAGCTCGCGTCGTACGCTGACATCTATGTCAACGACGCGTTCGGCACGGCGCACCGCGCGCACGCCTCGACGGCAGGCATGGTGAAGTTCGTCCCCGAGAAGGGTGCGGGCTTCGTGATGGCCAAGGAGATCGATTTCCTGTCGCGCCTGCTCGGCGACGTCGATCGCCCGTACGTCGCCGTGCTCGGCGGCTCGAAGGTCTCCGACAAGATCGAGGTACTCGACGCCCTGCTCGACCGGGTCAACGCGATCGTGATCGGCGGCGCGATGGCCAACACGTTCCTCGAGGCCCAGGGCAAGAACGTCGGCAAGAGCAAGGTCGAGAAGGACCGGCTGCCGAACGCGCGGAACTTCATGCGCAAGGCGAGCGAGAAGCAGGTGACGGTCTACCTGCCGGTCGATGTCGTGGTCGCCTCGAGCATCGACGATGCCGAGGGCAGCAAGGTCGTCGCGACCGATGCGATCCCGGCCGATGCGATGGCGCTCGATATCGGACCGGCGACGATCGAGAACTTCCGCAAGGTCCTCGCTGCTGCGCGCACGATCTTCTGGAACGGCCCGATGGGCGTGTTCGAGAAACCGAAGTTCGCAGCTGGCACGAACGCGATCGCACGGGCGCTGGCCGACAACAAGCTGGCGTTGACCGTGGTCGGCGGTGGTGACTCTGCCTCGGCGATCGCGCAGGCAGGGCTCGCCGACAAGGTCTCCCACGTGTCGACCGGTGGTGGTGCCTCGCTCGAGTTCGTGCAAGGCGTCGACTTGCCCGGCATCGCAGCGCTGCGCCCATAGCCGCGGCTCCTGCGCCGTCGTAAGATGGCGCGATGGCAGGGAAGCGGCTTGCAGTCTTCGACCCATCGGGTCGACTGCTGGCGGAGCTGACGCCGCTCGCCGACCGGGCGAACGTCGCGCTGCAATCGATCACGGTGAACGATCCCGACGCGACCGGGTGCGCTGCGGTCCTGATCGCACCGCTCGTCGCCGCCGATCTCGGCCCGTCCCCGGTCGATGGTCCGCCGCGCTGGATCATCGGCGATGGCAGCAATCCCGCGCGCGTCGCCGGCGCTGCCGCGCAGGCAGGTGCCTCGGGCGTGCTGCTGATGCCGCTGTCGGTCGAGGCGGTCGCCGCGGTCGCCCACACCGATCCGATCTCACCGGACTTCGACCTCGCGCGCGCCCGCGGCCTGATCGCGACGTCGCTCGTTGATCTGACCGGCAGCGCGACCGAGACCCTGCTTGCCGTCGCCGAGGGCTTCACCGCGAACGACTGCATCGTGTGGTGGCGCGACGGCAGCCAGATGCTGCCGACCTCCGCGCGCACGTATCCAAGTGACGTCTACCGCACGCAGATGGCGAACGCGGCACGGATCGCAGCCGCCGCATCGGGCACGGTGATCATCGGCGGTGCGAACCCGCGCTCGGTGATCGCCGATGCGCTGCGCTCCGGGCCGACCGAGGTCGCCGGCCTCGTGGCGATCGTTGCCGATTCGGGTCGGCGGTTCTCGGCCGCCGAGCGCACCGACCTCAAGGCGATCGCTGCGCGCCTGACCCGCGAGCTGTCGTGGCTGTCGAGCCATCGCCGGATCGTTGCCGAGGGCGAGCGCCTGATGGCGACCAGCCTGCACGACGCGCTGACCGGGGCGATGACGCGTGGTGCGTTCGAGCAGACGATCGCTCACGAGATCGCATCCGCGTCGCGTCGCAGCGAGAAGCTGACGCTCGTGATCTTCGACGTCGTCGGGATGCGCCGGATCAACCTCCAGCACAGCCACAAGGCCGGCGACGAGGTGCTCGCGCAGGTCACCGCGAAGATCCGCGCCAACGTGCGGGGCAACGATCCGATCGGGCGGCTCGGCGGCGACGAGCTCGCGGTGTTGCTGGTCGGCGCCAACGACGATCAGGCGACGCTCGTCGTCCGCAAGATCCTCTACAAGCTCGAGAACGAGCCGATCAAGGTCGACGAGACCACCGAGGTCTCGATCACCGTGCGCGCGGTCGCGACCGAGGTCGCCGGCGGTGAGCGCAGTGGTGAGTCCGCCCTCGCCCGCTGCTACGCGGCGCTGCGGACCTCGCCACCGAGCGACGTCCGGATCATCGCCCCCGACGAGCGCACGACCGACACCGATCCAGGAGCGGACAGCGGAACGCTCTCGGCCGGGACGATCGTCGGCGGCACGTACCGCGTCACGCACGAGCTGTCGCGCGGTGCGATGGGTGTCGTTTATCGGGGCGAGGATCTTGGCCTCGGCCGGGCGGTCGCGATCAAGGTGCTGCGCTCCGACCTCGCGTCCGATCGCGATCTGGTGTCGAGGTTCCGCGCCGAGGCCGGCATCCTCGCATCGCTGCACCACCCGAACCTCGTCCAGGTCTACTCGCTCGGCGAGTACGCGCAGAACGTCTACTTCGTGATGGAGCTCGTCGAAGGGCAGCCGCTCTCCGAGGTCGTCCGCCAGACGCTCGAGCGCAAGGAGTGGTTCCCGACCGCCGCGGTCGCGCAGATCACGATGGAGATCGGGGATGCGCTCGATGCGATGCACCACCTCGGCCTGATCCACCGCGACGTCAAGCCGGCGAACATCCTGCTCGATCGCGAGCGTGATCGCGCGGTGCTCGTCGACGTGGGCGTCGCCGTTCGCGCGGGCGATGCGCGCGATGCAGCGGGAACGCCGGGCTTCGCCGCGCCCGAATCGTTCCTCGAGGCCTCGGATGGTCCGACGACGGATGTCTACGGGCTCGCGGCCACCGTGTACTGCATGCTGACGGGACGCCCGCCGTTCGGTTCCGGACCGGCGCCGCAGGTCGTGCAGCGCCAGCTCAACGATCCGCTGGTTCCTCCGTCGCAGCTGCGCTCGACCCTGTCAGAGGCCGTCGACGCGGTGATCGCCAAGGCGCTGTCGCCAAATGCGCGGAAGCGCTGGGCGTCCGCGTCGACGTTCGCGATCGCGCTGGGCCGTGCCCTCGAGCGGCTGCCCGCCGACGAGCTGCCCGCGCCGGTCCGGGTCGAGGAGATCTCCGATCCGGTCAGCGCGGCGCAGGCGCTGTTCGCTCCAACGGCGGGCATCGCGGTGCCGGATGCCCCGCGGACCCGACCGGTCTCGGGACAGCACCCGATCACGGGCCTCGTCCGCGCCGCACACCTCCGCGTCCTCTCGAAGCTCCTCCAGCATCACCTCGGCGAGTCCGGGATCGCAAAGCTCATCAACGACAACCCGTCGCTCGCGAACGTCCTCGCACCGACGCTCGCTCCGCTCGCCTGGGTCGAGCTGGCCGAGCTCGTCGTCGCGCTCGAGCTCGCTCGCACCAAGGTCCCGAGCCAGCTCGTGCCGCGCAAGGTCGGTCGCGGCACGATGAGCGCGACGTTCACGCACCTGTTCGGCGCCGATCCGACCACGCTGTCGGCCGAGACCGTGCTCGCTGCACTCCCGTCGTTCTGGGATCGCTATCACTCGTGGAGCCCGGTCGAGGTCTCTGTCGATCACGGGAGTGCGGACATCGCGCTCGACGGGTATTCCGGATCGACCGAGGTCTGCGCTCTGATCGCGTCGGAGCTCGAGCGGATCGTCGAGCTCACCGGTGCCAGCGCGGTCGGAGCGACGCACACCGCGTGCGTGATGACCGGCGGTGCGCGGTGTGAGTTCCGCCTGAGCTGGACCACGGACTGACACGCGGGAACGTGCGCGTGTTACGACATCCGGCGATGCGCACCCCCTTCGTCGTCGGCAACTGGAAGCTCAACAAGACGATCGCCGAGTCCCTCGCTCTCGTGACCGAGCTCAAGAACCAGCTCGGTGCGGTCAAGGGCGTCGCGGTCGGCGTCGCCCCGGTGTTCACGTCGCTGCACTCGGTCGCCAAGCGGCTCGAGGGCTCGGCGATCGCGACGTGCGGTCAGAACTGTCACTTCGAGACCACCGGCGCGTGGACCGGCGAGGTCTCGGCGCCGCTGCTCGCGGATGCGGGCGCGACCTGGGTGATCGTCGGACACAGCGAGCGCCGGCAGTTCTTCGGAGACACCAGCGAGATCGTCGGCAAGAAGGCGCGTGCGGTGCTCGCCGCCGGACTCGGCGCGATCGTGTGCGTCGGCGAGCTACTCGCGGAGCGCGATGCGGGGCGTACGCTCGCGGTCGTCGACGACCAGCTCGCGGGCGGGCTCGCGGGCATCGATGCGGCCGCCGCCGCGTCGAAGATCGTGATCGCGTACGAGCCGGTCTGGGCGATCGGCACGGGCCGCACCGCAACGCCGGCGCAGGCGCAGGAAGTTCACGCACACATCCGCAAATGGCTGGCCGACCGGTTCACTCCGACGACGGCGGATGCGATCCGCATCCAGTACGGCGGCTCGGTCAAGCCGAGCAACGCCGAAGCCCTGATGAGCGAGAAGGACATCGACGGCGCGCTCGTCGGCGGCGCTTCCCTCGAAGCGGCTGATTTCATTGCGATCGTGAAGGCCGCACGGCCTAGCTAGCGCTTGCACCGCATCAGCCGTTGGGCTAGAAGCTAGGTCCGTATGTCGACGCTGATCACCGTTTTGCACGTCATCGTGTGCTTGTTCCTCATGCTCACGGTGCTCCTGCAGAGCGGCAAGAGCGGCGGCATGGGTGCAGCCTTCGGTGGTGGCAACGCTGCCACGGTGTTCGGCGGCTCCGGCGCGTCGACGTTCCTGCGCAAGCTCACCGCGGGCGCCGCGACGATCTTCATGATCACGTCGATGGTCCTCGCGTTCATCGCGAGCCACAACTCGGCCGATGCACTCGAGAAGTTCGGCGAGTCGCAGGCGAAGCTCGCGGCCGACAAGGAGTCTGCGAAGGCCAAGGCCCTCGAGGGCGCTGGATCGGGATCGTCGGACGGCTCTGCAGGGTCTGCGGGTCCGTCGATGATGATGACGCCCGAGGTTCCGGGCACCACCACCGGTTCCGCGGGCGATCTGCCCGGCAACCCGGGTGGCGGACAGTCGGGCTCTGCGGTCACCCCGGCCGAGACGCCGGTGCCCGCGGGCGCCACGGACGGTCGATCTCCAGCTTCGGCAAACCCGGCGACGCCGGCCGGCATGTCGCCGGCTCCCGCCGATGCGAAGCGCCCGGCCGACTCGCGGATCCCGCCGGTCAGCAAGCCCGGCGCCGACTCGACGACCAAGGAAGATCGCCCGCTGACGCCTCCCGCGACGGAGACCAAGCCGGCCGACACGACGAAGCCCGCCGAGCAGCCGCCGGCCGCCACGCCGCCCGCTCCGAACAGCTCCTCGCCCAACGCACCGAAGTGATCGAGTAGGCGACGCGAGCGGGCGCCCACGTAGTGCTCCCGTCGATCGACGGCTCACGCTGGCCTCCCGCCCGCGAGCTACCGCACCACGGATCGTACGCAGATCGAGTGGTAGGGTCGGGTCATGCGCTTCGCCAAGTATCACGGTCTCGGTAACGACTTCCTCGTCGTCGACCTGCGCTCGGTCTCGGCCGCCGACGCCGCGAAGGTCCAGGATCCCTCGACCGTGATCGCACTGTGCGATCGTCAGTTCGGGGTCGGCGCCGATGGTGTCCTCGCGGTGCTGCCCTCGCTCGTCGCCGGGGACGACGCACGAATGCGCGTGCTCAACAGCGATGGCAGCGAAGCCGAGATGTGCGGCAACGGTCTGCGCTGCGTGGTCAAGGAGCTCCGCGATCGCGGTGGCATCGCCAAGGACCAGATGGCGATCGACACCGGTGCCGGGCGCCTGGTGTGCGAGGTCGGCGACGATGGTCACGTCACGGTCTCGATGGGCGCCCCTCGCCTGCTCCGCAGCGAGATCCCGATGGTCGGTCCGCTCGGCGAGCGCTGCATCGATCAGCCGATCGATGTCCCGGGTCAGCCGACGCGCACGATCACGTGCGTCTCGATGGGCAACCCGCACGCGATCACGTTCGTGAGCTCCGCCGAGGAAGCCCGTCACCTCGCGGAGACCGTGGGTCCCGCGATCGAGCGTCACGCCTACTTCCCGCAGCGCACGAATGCCGAGTTCGCGTTCGTGAAGAGCCCGCTCGAGATCGATCTCGTCGTGTGGGAACGCGGCGCGGGCCTGACACTCGCGTGTGGGACCGGCGCGTGCGCAACGGTGGTCGCTGCGATCCTCACCGGTCGCTGCGAGGAAGGTCCCGCGGTCAAGGTCAACCTGCCCGGTGGCGCGCTGAAGATCCGCGTGATGCCCGAGCTGTCGAACGTGAAGATGTACGGCCCCGCGGTCCACGTCTACGACGGCGAGCTCGACCTCGCGAAGCTGTCGGCGCGCCCGCGCTGATCGTCGCACAGAGCAGCGCGCGATCAGCAGCGCACGAGTGCCAGAGCAGACCACGGTCGCGAACCGAAAGAAGATCACCTTCTGGTTGGCGTCTTGGAGTCTTGGCGGCTCCGATCTCCGGGCTCCGAGCCTCAGTAATAGCCGCGCGGCGGCGGAGGCGGCTGCGATGGCTGCTGCGGATACGGCGATGGCTGGCCATACGGCGACGGCGGCTGCTGCGGTTGACCGTACGGCTGCGGCTGCTGCGGCTGACCGTACGGCGACGGTGGACGCGGCTGCTCGTACGGCGACGGCTGACGCGCACCGGGATCTGCGTAGCCCTGCCCGCCGTACGGTTGCTGCGCGCCGTACGTGGTCTGCGTCGGTGCGTTGCGCCATCCGTTCCAGTCGCCGACGCGATCACGGCGATCGCTCCACCACCGGCCCGAGTACTGACGACCCTGCGGATCGAACACGAGGTAGCCCTCGCCGGTGAGCGGTGGATTGTTCGGCTCCTGCCAGCGGAACTGCAGGACGTTGCCGCGGAGGTTGCCGGAGAAGTAGCCGATCACCTCCTGACCTTGACGCTGGTAGACCCAGACGCCCTGGACCGCGCCCGACTGCAGGCCGCCCTTGCTGTTGTCGGCCTCGATGCGCACCGCACCGAACGTCGAGCGCCACAGGCCGATGGCCGCGGCGGGCTCCATCTGCTGCGGTGGCGGCGGCTGGTTCGCCGCGACCTGCGGCGGTGGACCACCTGCATTCTTGTTGGAGTCCGAGGTTGCCGAACCAGCCGCTGCGACACATGCAGCCAGCACTGCAACCACCCGTGCGACGTTGCCAAGGCTCATATCGAATCTGAGTATAGCCCCCGGCGGTCCGGAGGCACCGGGCAACTTGGCGCCGGCTGTTGTCGTTTCCTGGCAACCTGGTAGTGTGCGCCTCGCTGTCCGTGCGGTGTTCCACAGCAGTTGGCACCCTCGGTCGCGGGCCCATAGCTCAGACGGTTAGAGCGGCCGGCTCATAACCGGTGGGTCCCTGGTTCAAATCCAGGTGGGCCCACACTGATAATCTAAACTCCGCTCGCTCCGCTCACGGGGGCAAACGACGACTCCTACGAAAGGCTTCACCTTGCGCGATCAGCTTGTCTTCCTTCTCCAGCTCCAGCAGTCGGACGTAAAAGTCCGCGAGCTCGAGACCGCGGCGACACAGCTCCCGGCCAAGCTCGACCCACTCCGCCGGGATCTCGCGAAGCTCCAGACCATGCTCGACGCCGAGCGCGCGAAGCTCGCCGAGACCGACGCCTGGCGGAAGACGCAGCAGGAGCTGATCGACCGCGAGCGCGAGTTGCTCAAGGCCGCGCAGGCCAAGCTCCAGGCCTCCAAGAACAGCAAGGAGTTCGGAGCCGCGAGCCGCGAGGTCGAGAACAAGCGCAAGTCGATCACCGACCGCGAGGCCGAGCTCAAGAAGGTCAGCGAGGTCTCGGCGACCTCGACCGTCCAGCTCCAGAGCCGCGACAAGGACGTAGAGGGCGTTCGCACCGAGCTGACCTCCAGCGAGGATGCCCAGTCCGAACAGCTCGGCGCGATCCGCGCTGCACTGGCCGAGGCGATCACGACGCGCGATGCGGCGCGCGCCCAGGTCGACAAGCAGTGGCTCAAGATCTACGACACGCTCGCGGCGAAGCGCGGCTACGCGGTCGCCCCCGTCGTCAAAGGCGTCTGCCAGGGCTGCCACATGGCGCTGCCGCCTCAGCTCAACAACATCCTTGCCCGGATGGAGAGCATCGAGACCTGCCCGCGCTGCGGCCGCCTCGTGTATCGCAAGGAGCTGCTCGAGCCCGCCGCACCCGCCGCGGCTGCAGCCCCGGCTGCTGAAGAATCGAAGGCCTAACGCTCGAGGCGTTCGGCGAGCGCGAACAACCGATCGCGCCGCGTATCGATGATGTTTCCGGCAGCCCGCGCGATCGCCGCGACCGGCCGCGCTGGCTGAGCTGCGAGGAAGTCCGCGGCGTCCATCCCGCCGGCCCACCACTTCTTCGCGTGCTCGACGCCCTTCATGACGGCGCTCTCGCCCACCGTCGCGTGGAGGAACGCACCGAGGGGAGACGGTCCGGTATCGAAGCTCGACTCCGACGCTCGCCCCTCGGCGAGCAGACGGTGCAGCGACGCATCGAGATCCGGTGCGTGCGCGAGCTGCGGGAGGAACTGCTCGATTCGCTTCACCGGACCTGCGGTCGGGCGCGCGAGCTGCGTCGACTTGAGCCCGCCCATGAAGTAATCGAGCGGGACGTCGCCGCCGGTGGTCTCCGCGATCGCCTCGACCAGGCTGATCGAGTAGAGCTTCGCGCGCAGGTAGCGCACGGCGAGCTTCAGATTGCCGGTCGTGCGAGCGACGCGGCGCGCGTGCACCTCGGCCCGCGGCTCATCGCCCCAGCGATGGAACACGCGCTCCGCCGGCAACCACGCCAGGAAGCCCTCCATCTTGAGCAGTGCCTTGCGATAGTCGCGGACCGTGTAGACCATCGGCGCGTGGAGCTCGGGATTGCTCTCGGGCAGCAGCTTCCACGTGTTGTCGAGGAACTGTGCTGCGTCGTTGTTCGAGAAGTTCTCGACGTCGCGATTTCCGACCCGCACCGCGCGCCGCACCATGTCCTCGTGACGCGACGCAGGGATCCCGAGTGCCTGGAGCCGGCTGGCGAGCGCATTCACCGGATCCGTGCGGAACGGAATGGTCAGCTCGATGCACGCGGCCACGGCGATCCGTTGCTCGCGATCGAGTGCGTCCTGCAACTGCAGCGCGGACACCAGTGCCGACGCGAACTCGTTGAGCCCGGTCGTCGGCGTCACGATCTCGCCGACCTGGCGACCGAACACGCCGAGTACATCGGCGGACACCGGAGCCGCGGCCTCGGGCAGGATGCGCCAGCCATCGGCTCCCTGCTGGAGCACACCAGCGATCTCGTTCCGCATCGAGCGCGGCGGTCCCTGGTCGACCTGGATGTAGACCGCGTCGTGATAAAGCGCCGCGATCACCTCGAGCGGGTCTCCATCGTGGAGCAGGTCGACCACGTGGTCGTGGTTGTGGAACTCGCGACCCGCCGCGGACAGCGCGGCGTGGATCGAGAAGCCCCAGCGCTCGATGTCGTGGGTCTCCGCCGTCGACTCGAGGTCGTGCAGCGCCTTCCACAGCGCGTTCACGATCTCGTGCACCGGTGAACGCTGCTCCATGGCCCCATCGATCACGGTAACACGCACGCGAAGCGTTCCGCCTCCACAGGCGACGTTTCACCACCTCGCGTCGCTTGCTCGCAGCTCCACCGTCGACCAGCGAGCCGCGTCCGGTGCGGGCGACCGTGCTCGTCGTCGATGACGAACCGATGGTGCGGGCAGGCACCAAGCGGATCCTCGAGCGCAAGGGATTCACCGTGCTCGAGGCCTGCAACGGCGCCGAGGCGCTGACCGTGTTCGGCGTGCACGCCGCATCGATCGGCCTCGTGATCCTCGACATGGGGATGCCCGTGATGAGCGGGCCCGAGTGCTTCACCCGGCTGCGCGAGATCACCGACGTGCCGGTGCTCGTCGCGACCGGCTACACCAGCGACAGCGAGGCGCAGATCGCGCGCGGGGCGTCGTTGATCGAGAAGCCGTATGCGTCCGCAGAGCTCACGCGCCACGTGGTCGGTCTGCTCACGCACAACTGAAAGAAAAAAAGGCTCGTTCGGCGAAGAGGACAATAAGCCGAGTTCTGTGTGCGGCGATCATTCATCTAGGCCCGCCATTGCTGACGGGCTCCAGCGACCAACCCGGAGTCATCGTGCGGGCAACACGACCCCTGTCTGGTCTTGCTTCGGGTGGGGTTTACCTAGCCTCCACTGTCACCAGCGGAGCGGTGCGCTCTTACCGCACCCTTTCACCCTTACCTGCCATTGATGCAATCTCCGACCGGCGGTTTGCTTTCTGTTGCACTGTCCTGCGAGTTACCTCGACTGGTCGTTAACCAGCACCCTGCCCTGCGAAGCTCGGACTTTCCTCCCGCGACGCCACTTGCGTGTCGTCACCGGCGATCACCTCGGCCTCTCCGTCGAACGAGCGACCGATCGATACCACGGCTAGGCAGCGCTCGGAAGCGCCGTGTTGTAGAGACCCTTCTTGAGGTTCTTGCGGATCGTGAGCGCCTCGCGGATCACCTTCCACATGTCCGAGAGCGGATTGATCCGCGAGCGGTTGTCGTCCTTCCACTCGACACCGACTTCTTCCACGACGAAGCCGCGGCGGAGGGCGAGTGCGAGGATCTCGAGGTCGAACGCCCAGCCGTTGATCGTCGCACGCTTGAACAAGTCGCGAGCGGCCTCCGCGGTGAACGCCTTGAACCCGCACTGCGTATCGCGGATGCCCGGCACCAGCGAGCGCTGGATCACCTTGTTGCAGAGCCGGCTCCACAGGACGCGATACGCCGGCTGCTTGACGTCGGTCTTCGCGCCGTCGGCGTACCGCGAGCCGATCGCGATCTCGGCCCTGCACGCGATGATCGGGGCGAGCAGGCGCGGCAGCTGTTCCGGCGGCATCGAGCAGTCGGCGTCGCACATCACCCGGATCTGACCGGTCGCCGCGAGCATCCCGCGCCGGACCGCGGCACCCTTGCCCGCGTTCGGCATCTGCCGCACCAGGCGGAGATGCGAGATCCGCGTCATCGCCTGCTCGACCACCGCGCAGGTCTCGTCCTTCGAACCGTCGTCGACGACGATGATCTCGTAACGCAGCGGCTGCGACGACAGGAACGCGTGGAGCCGCTCGAGGGTCGGCGGGAGGCGCTGGGCCTCGTTGTAGGCGGGGACGACGACGCTGAGATCAACACACGGGACATTCGACATGACAGAGCCTTTCGAGCTGGAGGGCGCCAGCACGCTGAACCACCAGGCAAGCGACCAGGCACGCGAGGAACACGCGCGAGAGCTCGCGCGAGGGTGCACCGCATGTGCGGCGCTGAAGGTCTGCGTTACGCGGCGGAAGCGCCGGCGTCGTGCCCGACGTCGTCGACGTCCGACCACTGCGCCGGAGTCCGCACGTACGACCGACCGAACACGAGCCGACGCTGAGCGGGATACGTCCAGATGACGAACACGATCGCTGCGCAGACCGCCTTGGCGGGCAGGAAGTGCACGCCGATCTTGACCACCACGACGTGCATCGAGAGCGCCATCAGCATGGCGGTCGCCACGGCAACGGCACCGAAGCGACTCAGCTGCTGAAAGGTGATCGGGGTGTGATCCCGAAAGGCGATGTACTTGTTCAACACAAAGTTCATCACCGCCCCCGCCGCTGCTGCAAAGAACGCCGCCACGCTGATCGCGATGCCGTGCTTGATCATGAGAGCAAGCAAGGAGACGTCGAACAGCGTCGCAACGACACCGCCAAAACCGGCGGTCAGCAGTCTGCGGGGATTCTTCACGAGCAAAGGATTGAGCACCCTTTATGCCACGTTGGACTCCGTAGCGGTTGCGCCCACCTACGCGGTTTCGGTGTCGAAGAACTGACAGGTCTACGGTGGTTCGACCACTCCAGCGTCAGTGGGTTCCACGCCCACCGTGGCTTCGTTGATATCGAGCTCCTCACCGAGCGGCGGTTCCTCGACGGGCTCCTCGGAGCATCTCGGACGCTTGCGCGGGACGACCAGGTTGGTGGCACCGACCAGGGTACGAGGCTCGGCGCCATCGAGATCGATGATCGTGACGCCGCGATCCCCGGCGACCACGAGCTTCCGATCGGTCAGCCACTCGATCGCGAGGCCACCGGTGGCTCGCTCGATCTCCTGCAGCTTGCCGGTCGCCGCATCGGCGATGTACGCGGCCGAGCTGACCGCGCCCGGTAGGCAGGTCTCGTCGAGCTGCGCGACGAACGCGAGGTGCGACTTGCCCGGTGACCACGCCGCGGTGTTGCCATCGATCAGGCCCGGACTCGGTGCGGAGACCACGCGATTGGACGAGCCGATGCGGATCGCGCTCGCGAGCCCGTGATCGTCCCAGTCGGCCGTCACCGTCGGCACGGGCAGCGCCTGCAGCCGGGACGAGGTGCTCGCAATCTCGAGGCGCGGTCCGCTCGGCCGCGCGGTCTTCGCAGGGACTGGCACGAGCTTGTGATCATCCTCGAGAGCGCGCCACTGCAGCTTCGGTCCACCGGCGCCGATCCAGAAGCCCTCCGGCTTGGTCTGACTGAACGCGATCGTCAGTGGCCCGGCCGTCCCGAGGTCGACCGCGCGCGTCGTGCGCCCCCGCCCGAGGTCGACCACGCCGACGGCCAGGATGCGCTTGCCTTTGACCGCCTGCCTGGCGACGTAGGCGATCTTGCGTGCCCCCGGGATCGCGAGACCACTGATCACCGCCCCCGAGGTCCGCGTGACGCGCAGCCAGCGCGCGCTCTCGAGGTCGAAGGCGAACAGATCCCCGTCCGCGTTGACGATCGTCGACCGGCCGAGCTCGAGCAGGAACGTCGAGCGGTCCTGCTCGACGCGCCGGCGCCACGCTTCCCCGATCGGGGTCGCCAGGAATCCCTGGAGGGCCGGCAGCTCGAGGGAGGCGAGCCCCCACTTGCCGAAGTCACCCGCGACCGCGAGCCGGAGCGGCTCGAGGACCTCGTCGACCTTCCCAAGCTTGCCGAGGGCCGCAGCGAGCAGCCAGGACGCCTCGAGGTGCCCGGGATCGGCGGCCAGCGCCTCCCTGCACGCGGCGACCGCCGCCACCCAGTCCTCGCGGGACTCCGCCTTGCGCGCGATCCGGAACGGCGGCTGGCCCGCTCGCTTGCGCCAGGCGAACCCTGCCACCTCCGAGAGGCCGAGCGGGACCGCCTGAAGCTCGATCGGCGCCGTGCGGACGGGCCCCGTGCGGTCCAGCCCTGCGTCCTTGCGCTCAGGGGCAGGCTGCGAGCTCTTCTGTCCGCAGCCCGCGGGCGCGGCTCCCAGGAGGCACGCGAGCACGAGGGCCCTGGCAGCCGATCGACCCATGTCCCCCTCGCACCTACCACAGCGAGCCCGCCATTGCCGGCGCTCCCGCATCCTGTTATGAACCGCCGCCCGTATGTCGCGAAGTTCACTCCGCCTGTCACCTCTTGCACCGAAGGCGGCGTTCTAGATGTCCGCACCCAGCATTCGTAACGTCGCCATCATCGCTCACGTCGATCACGGCAAGACCACCCTGGTCGATGGACTCCTCAAGCAGGCCGGAACCTTCCGGACTGGTGAGGTCGTCGCCGAGCGCGCGATGGACTCCAACGATCTCGAGCGCGAGCGCGGGATCACGATCCTCAGCAAGGTCACGGCCGTGACCTGGAAGGGGACGCGCATCAACATCGTCGATACGCCGGGCCACGCCGACTTCGGTGGCGAGGTCGAGCGCGTGCTCGGCATGGTCGACTCGGTGCTGCTCCTCGTCGACGCCTACGAGGGCGCGATGCCGCAGACCCGGTTCGTGACGCAGAAGGCGTTCGAGATGGGTCTCAACCCGATCGTCGTCGTCAACAAGATCGATCGCCCGGGCGTCGACCCGCACGAGGTGATGGACCAGGTGTTCGCGCTGTTCGATTCGCTCGGTGCGAACGACAAGCAGCTCGATTTCCCGGTGATCTACGCCTCCGGCCGCCAGGGCTTCGCGATCCGCGAGCTCGGTGACGAGCGGGTGGATCTCGGACCGATGCTCGACCTCATCGTCGAGAAGGTCCCGCCGGCCGAAGGTGACCCCGAGGCGCCCCTGCTGATGCAGGTCGCGACGCTCGATTACGACGACTATCTTGGCTACATGGCCGTGGGCCGCATGCGCGCGGGTCGCGGCAAGGTCGGCGATCGCGTGCTGCTCGCGCACCGCGACGGCAGCAAGGAAGAGTTCCGGATCCAGAAGGTCCTCGGCTTCCAGGGCCTCAAGCGGTTCGAGCTCGCCGAGGCCCTCGCCGGCAACATCGTCGCGTTCACCGGGATGGCAAACCTCAACGTCGGCGAGACGATCACCTCGATCGCGAACCCGACGATCCTCCCGCTGCTCAAGATCGACGCGCCGACGATCACGATGAACTTCCGCGTCAATGACGGACCGTTCGCGGGCAAGGAAGGCAAGTACGTCACGTCGCGCAACCTCGCCGAGCGGCTCCAGCGCGAGCTGAAGAGCAACGTCGCGCTCAAGGTCGAGGAGACGGCGGACGCCGGCATCTTCCGCGTCTCCGGTCGCGGCGAGCTGCACCTGACAGTGCTGATCGAGACGATGCGGCGCGAGGGCTACGAGGTCTGCGTCTCGCAGCCCCAGGTGATCCTCAAGGCCGACGAGCTGACCGGCAAGACGCTCGAGCCGTACGAGGATGCGGTCATCGATCTCGACGAGAACTACACCGGTCCCGTCGTCGCGGAGCTCAACCGCCGCATGGGCCAGATGCGCGAGATGCGGCCGTCGGCCGCGGGCCGCGTTCGCCTCGAGTACCGGATCCCCGCACGTGGTCTGATCGGCTATCGCAGCCAGTTCATGACCGACACGCGCGGCACCGGCGTGCTGTACACGCAGTTCGCCGAGTACGGTCCGCAGCTCCCCGACATCCGCACGCGCCAGAACGGCGTGCTGATCTCGAGCGATACCGGCGTGTCGAATGCCTACGGCCTGTTCTCCCTCCAGGAGCGCGGCCAGATGTTCATCGGCGCGAGCATCGCGAACTACAGCGGCATGATCGTCGGCATTCACCAGCGGGACAACGACCTCGTCGTCAACCCGAACAAGGTGAAGGCGCTGAACAACATCCGCACCACGGCGGCTGACGAGAAGCTGATCCTCGCGCCGCCGCGTCAGCTGACGCTCGAGTTCGCGCTCGAGTTCATCAACGACGACGAGCTCGTCGAGGTCACGCCGGCGACGATCCGCCTGCGCAAGATGATCCTCGATCACAACGAGCGGAAGCGGTCCGAGAAGGGTCCGAAGTCCGCGTAGCGAGCGGCGGCTAGTTGCCCATCGAGGCGGCCGCCTCGGAGAACCCGCGTGCATCCGCGCGCAGCTCGTCCCAGCCGCTGTCGAAGATCAGCGGCGCAGACACCTGGTACGTGCGGAGCACCCGGTTGGGTCAGGCGTCCGCGGGCAAGCGGCAGAAGGCTCGCGCGTGCGGTGCGCCGGGCGCTGGTCGCCACGAGCATGGCGGGCACGCTGGCGAGGCGCGCCACGAGCGCGTCGATCGATGGGTGCCACGCGAGCGTCCGCACGATCACGCCGGCGCAGTAGCGCCCGAACGCGCCGCGCCCCGTCCCCGCCACGCGGATCAGACGTCGGCGGGTGATCCGAGGAGGCGGGAGATCTCGGGAGCTCGGAGCGCCACCGCTTCGCCCGCCGGGAGGTCGCGGAGCTCGAACGCTCCGATCGCGGCGCGCACGAGGCGCAACGTCGGATGGCCTGCCGCCGCGGTCATCCGGCGAACCTGCCGGTTGCGGCCCTCGACGATCCGGAGCTCGAGCCAGCAGTCGGGCACGTTCTTGCGGAACCGGATCGGTGGGTCGCGGGGCGCCAGCGCCGGCGCATCGATCAACCGCGCGCGCGCGGGTCGCGTGAGCGTGCCGTCGAGCACCACGCCGGCCTCGAGCTTCGCGAGGGCCTCGGCGGACGGGATCCGCTCGACGTTGGCCCAGTAGGTCTTTGCGTGGGCGCGGCGCGGCGACAGCAACGCATCGACCAGCGACTTGTCCGAGGACAGGATCAAGAGTCCCTCGCTATCGGCGTCGAGTCGTCCGATCGGCCAGACGTCCTTCGGCAACGCGAAGTCGGCGAGGGTTCGCCACTTGCTGCCGTCGGGCGTGAAGCGGGACAGCACGCCGTAGGGCTTGTGGAACGCGAGCGTCGGCATCACCGCCGACGTTTCGGTGCGGTCGCGGGTGACCGCACCGGCGCCACGACCGTGATCTCGAACAGCACGGTCGGACGATTCTCGACCGTGACGGTCCCGGCGCGGCACAGCGTGGTGCCTGCCGCGAGCCCGGTGATCGCGAACACGTTGGTGTCCGCGTTTTTGTTCCGCATCTCCGCGCGAACCACGCTGTCGCTGTCACACAGGTGGCCCATCGCGTAGCCGACCTCGAGCTCGACGGTCTGTCCGACCGCGACCGTCACGGCCGTCCGCTCCTCGTCGGCGACCGCGAGGGTCGTCCCGACGAGCAGGCTCGCACCGAGCACGCAGCTGACCGCGCGACGTCTCACGCGTCAGTTGTGACCCGGATGCGCCGACCGAGCTACTTCTTGACGTCGACGTCGATCAGCTTGCCGTGGCCATCGCCGTCGCCGCCCCCGAACACGCCCATCTTGTAGGCGACGAAGCCGCCGATCAGGACCATGAGGACGATCGCGAAGATCGCCACGATGCTGCTGTTGCTGTTGTCCGCCATGAAGGCCTCCTGCTCCGATTAACGAGCAGGGGACGTGCCAGCGCACGGAGCTGAATGGATCCTGGTACTTCCGATCCGAGAACCTCGGGTGTGACCCGGATGGATGTGCTCACGAGCGCGATGTGCGAGCAGCGACCACGGCCGTGATCGTGGCGGCCGCCGGTGGCGACGCACGATCCTCGTCGAGCGACTCCGACCACCGGTCGACGCGACGCTGCCAGTTCGGGCGCTGGTCGACGGTCCCCGGGACGTTGTGCGGGAACGGCTCCAGCACGAGATCGTCGAGCGCGACCAGCACGACCTCGGCCGGACCGACCGCGAGGTCCGTGGTCGCACCGACCATCGCGCGTTCGACGTCGGTCAGCGGGTCACCGATCGTGATCCCGCTGGGGTCGGTGTGGACGTGCGCGAGCAGTGCTGCGCGCTGCTGATCGCGTTCGAGGCGCTCCTGGCCTTCTTGCTGATCGTTGATCAGCTCGAGGTCACGGCGATCATCGATGTCGGCGCCCCGCCACCAGCCCGCGAACGTCGGGGTGTCGTGGGTATTGAGGCTGGCCACCGATTCGGCGGGCGCCGGCTCGGGCTTCGCCCCCGGCCTCGACGGGAAGAACCACTGCCCGACGTGGAGCCGGAACATCCCGTGACGGGTCATCGCGGGGCGGACCTGAGGCGGCACGGTGCCGAGATCCTCGCCGACGATCGCGCAGTGATTGCGGTGCGATTCGAGCGCGAGGATCGCGAACAGCTCCTCGTAGTCGTAGCGCAGGTACACGCCGTCGGTGGCGGGCCGGCCACCCGGGACGCAGTACAGGCGGAACAGTCCCATCACGTGATCGATCCGCAGCATGCTCGCGACCTTCATGTGGTGCTGCACGCAGCGGATGAAGTAGCGATAGCGATCACGACGGAGCGCGATCGGCGAGAGCGGCGGGAGACCCCAGTTCTGCCCACCGAGGAACAGCGGATCCGGGGGAGCGCCGGCCGCGAGATCGATGAGGAACAGGTGGCGGTGACGCCAGACCTCGTAGGCATCGCAGTTCACGCCGACCGGCAGATCGAGATAGAGCCCGACCTTGCCCGCAGCCAGCTTCTCGAGCTGCTGCTGCATCGCCCACTGACCGACGACATGCGTCGACAGTCGCGCGCCATCCGCGCCGAGCGCGATCGCATCCGCCCGCGTCTCGACGAACGGTGTCCCGTCGCGCCACGGCGCTGGCCAGGACGCCCATCCCGCGCGGCGCTGCTCGCCGATCGCGCGGAACGCTGCGTAATCGTAGGCGCCGTTCGTGTGCGCCCACGCGTCGATCGCCGATGAGTGTGCCGGATCCGCGAGCAGCCGCTCCGCGATCGGGTCGAGGGCGTGGCGGCGCCAGTGATACTGCGTGCGGTAGTCGATCCGGGTACCCGGCACGATCGGCGGCGCCACTGGCGGCTCGATGCCTGCCGCGGCGGCGAGGGGTGCGAGGTCGAGATAGAGCTCGTTCCAGTACAGCCGGCTCGCCGGCGAGTACGGGCTGAACATGCACGGCTCGTCGAGGAACTGCGCGAGGATCGGCAAGGTCGCGACGTAGCGTCCGCCGCGGCGCTCGACCGCATCGAACAGGCGGCGCAGCGTGCCGAGGTCACCGGCCTGGCCGGTCTCGGCCGACGCCAGACCATAGACCGGCGCGAACACGCCCCACCGACGGGCACCCTGCCCCGGCCCGCCCCACGCCGTCATCGGTGCGGAGATCGCGAACGCCTCCCCCTGCGCCCCCGAGGTCTTCCAGCGCACGCTGTGATAACCGTTCTCGCCGTCGAGGTAGATCGTTGCGCGGCGCTGGCAGTGGACGACGCCACCGGGCCACGCATGCGAGTCCCCCGGCAGATCGAACAACCGGCCGTGCGCGCGCACGAGACGCCCGCTCTCGGTCGTGACCTCGACCTCCCAGTCGAGATCGTCCTCGGCCGGCACGCCGAACGGCACGACGATCGAGCCGTCCCATCCGACCACGACCGGGGGCACGATCTGGTTCCAGCGCTCGCGCTCGAGCACCGCGATCGCGCCGCGCGCATCCTCGCTGCGGTCGATCTTGATCCCGAGATCCGGCGCCATCGCGCGCAGGGCCGCGAGCACGGACTCGTCACTGGCAGCCGTCGGCTTGCCGTTCCAGGCCGCATACTCGACGTCGATCCCGGCGATCGTCGCCAGCTCGCGGAGTGCACTCACACCATCACCAGGCGATCGGGCCGGGACTCAGAAGACGTCCCAGCTCACGTTCAAGCCGAACAGGTTCTGATCGCGCGTGTTGTGCCCACGCACGAAGAACCGCACGACGGCCGAGACCGCGACCGTCTCGGTGACCGAATACGACGCACCACCGCCGAGAAACACGAATTCCTCGTCGAGCAGCGGGTCGTGATTGAGGATCAGATCCTGGCTGAAACCCGGCGTCGAGAAGTCCTCGAAGCCGATGCCACCATGCTGGATCCGCCAGCTGCCGGCCAGGTTGAAGCTCAGCGCGCCGTCGAGGAACAGGTAGCCGATCTGCGCCTCGAGATCGCTCCGGGCCTGGCCGATGTCCTCCGTCACGGGGGTGGCGTCGTAGTGCTCGGCGAGCGAGAGCTCGTAGCTACCCATGAGATACATGTTGGGCACCCACGGATCGAGGGTCCGTCCGATGCTTGCCCCGATGTGGAGCTGCTTGAGATGGCGGCCGCCGGTCGCGAAGCCGATCACCTCGTAGTCCATGAGCGGAATCGAGACCGCCAGGTGAGGGGACAGCGCGACCGCCTCCTCGAGCAGCTGGTAGCGCGCTCCGACCCGCAGATCGGTCAGCGTCGTGTGATAGTTGCCGTCGTCCCACGCACCGGGCGGCATGTGGGCGGTGGTGCCGGCGTACTTCAGCATGGCCAGGGGCAGCGCACCCTCGATGGCGAGCTTCTCGATCGGGACGTACTTGGCGCCCAGCGTGAAGACGTGGTTGCGGGTAGGTCTATCGGCAACCTCGATGTCGGGCGACACGACGACCGCGCTCGACGGGACGTACTGGTAGGACAGGTCCACGGACAGGGTCTTGGGCTCGCCAACCCAGGCACCCTGCGCGTGGGCGACCGAGGACAGGCCCATGAGAAAGACTGCAGCGACCACAGCGAGGCCCGCTGACCGACAATGACGTACTACGAACATGTGCTCGACCCCCGAGCGGGCATCGTACTCAGGCGTCGGGAGCCGAGCAAGAAGACTGCCTCTCGAAGCGGCGTTGCGAACCGTGTTATTCTCACCACGACCCGATGTCCAATATCATCCGCACCAACGTCGCCAAGGTTCTCCGCGTCTCGGCATTCGTGGCTGCTGGCGTGTTCGCGAGTGCGTGTGGCGACGACGGTGCACCCGCGATCGATGCTGCGGTCGGTCCTGACGCGCCGGCCGGCTGCACGTCGAGCAATGCGACGACGATGATCGCCACCAATCACACCCACGGCATGCACGCGATGGTCGTGACCAGCGCCGAGGTCACCGCGGGCGTCGAGAAGATCTACGACATCATGGGGGCCGCCGGTCACACGCACTCCGTCACGATCTCGGCCGCGGACTTCACGATGCTGAAGGCGGGTGGGACCATCATGGTCACGTCGTCGGATGGTGAGGGCCACACGCACGTCGTCACGATCTCCTGTGCGTGATGAGGAGCGGGTCAGGTCCGCGGAAGTGGCCCTGGTTCGTAAATCCGAGATAATAGAGCTGCCGTGAACGACGATTGGGATGACACCGTCGCCGCGTTGCCGGGGACCATCGATCTCGAGGAGCCCCGGCAGGGCCGCGCGTATGTGGTCGTCGTACGTGGAGCCAAGGTCGGCCAGATCCACCCGGTCAGCTCTCCGGACATGGTGATCGGTCGCGCTGCAGGCGCGGATCTGGTGCTCGAGGACGAGGGCGTGTCGCGCTTCCACTGTCGGCTGCGGCATACGCCCGGGGGCGTCGTCGTCGACGACATGAACAGCCGCAACGGGACCTATCGCAATGGCGAGAAGGTCGTCAGCGGGATGGCTCCGCTCGAGGAAGGGGATCGGCTGCAGATCGGGACGACCACGGTCCTCCGCTTCACGTACGAGGAGACCGCGGACGCTGGTGAGACTCCCAGCCCCGATGCACACGAGTCCGTCCGCGACACGCTGACCGGGATGTACAGCCGGCGCTACTTCGTCGATCGGCTCCAGGTCGAGGTCGCGTATGCCCTCGAGCACCGCAGCCCGCTGTCGCTCCTGCTGATCCACATCGATCGATTCGCCGACATCTGCGCGTCGCAGGGCCAGCCGTTTGGAGATCAGCTCACGACCTCCCTCGCGAACCACATCGTCGAGAAGATCCACAAGGAAGACATCGTGGCTCGTCTGGCCGCGGGATCGTTCGCGATGATGGCCCGCTCCGCGAGCCCGGGCGACACGTTCATGCTCGCCGAACGCCTGCGCTCCTCGACCGCGGGCCTGACGGTCCCCGGCGCCACCGGACCGGAGCGGATCACGCTGTCGCTCGCCGTCGGCTCGGTCAGTGAGCTGCGGATCGAATCGGCGAATGACCTGATGACGGCCGCCGGGACCGCGCTCCATCGTGCACGGAGTCAGGGCGGCGACCGGGTCGTCCTGTGCACGCAAGATCTCCTGCGCGAGCCCAAGGACCGGATCAAGGTCTGACCTCTCGAAGTGGGGTGCTCACAATTGTTGCCCGGTGGCCGGCCTTGTATGCTGCCGGTGTTGTTGATCCAGCGCGACCAGGTGATGCGTTGTCCGTGACCCCGGAGCAGGTGTGCCGAGGTTAGGACTCGAGCGCAGTCCGTTCCGGAACCTCATCCCGAAGGCGGAGGGGTGCGTCGTCTCGTATTGCCCGATCGCGTCCGCGGTCGGAACCCGCGTCCTGCTCGACGGCGGCAACGCGGTCGATGCGATGGTCGCCACGGCGCTCGCCCTCGCAGCCACCTACCCGCAGGCCGGCAACCTCGCCGGCGGCGGCTTCATGCTGATCAAGCCGCCGGGGGGCGAAGGCCACCTCCTCGACTATCGCGAGTCCGCGCCGCGCCTCGCGGATCCGGTCCTGTTCGCCACCGCCAACGATCGCTCCGTGCGGGGCGGTCTTGCGGTCGCGGTGCCCGGCACCGTCGCCGGTCTCGCCGAGGCCGTACGCCGGTTCGGGACCTGGAGCTGGGATCGGCTCGTGCGTCCGGCGATCGATCTCGCGGAGCACGGCACGTGGATCACGAATCGCCAGGCCCGGTATCTCTCCCTCTATCATAAGGACCTCGCGTCCTTCCCGGAGACCGCGCAGGCGATGCTGCCCCCCGAGGGGATGTGGCGCCCCGGCGATCTGTTCTGCAACCCTGATCTCGGCAAGACCCTGCGCCTCCTCGGCGAGAACGGTCCCGACGCGTTCCGTCAGGGTCCGATCGCCGATGCGATCATCAGGACGGTGCAGAAGTACGGCGGCGTGATGGATCACGGCGACCTGCTCACGTACGAGGCGATCTGGCGCAAGCCGTACCACCGCCGGATCTTCGGTCACGACATCATGACGACGCCGCTGCCCTCGGGTGGCGGCTTCATCGTGATCCTCAGCCTCGCGCTGCTCGAGGCCGCGGGCTGTGCTGCCCTCCCCGTCCGTTCGACCGCGCGCTACGAGCTCCTCGCCCGCGCGTTCCGGATCGCGTACGCGCTACGCGCCGAGTTCGCGGGCGATCCCAAGGTCGTGCCCGCTGCCATGCTCGCTCGCTGCGAGGAGCTGACGCAGATGAAGTTCGACGCGGGATCGATCGAGCGGTTCGAGCGCGAGCTTGGCCTCGTCGGAGAGCGCCCCGTCCGCGAGCCGTTCCCGCCGCAGAACACGACACACATGTGCGCGATCGACAGCTCCGGCATGGCGGTCTCGAACACGTACAGCCTCAACACGCTGTTCGGGTCGAAGCTGGTCGCCGAGGGAACCGGCTCGCTGCTCAACAACACGATCGATGACTTCGGGATCCTCCCCGACGTGCCGAACTGGTACCAGCTGTTCGAGGGCAAGTACAACACGCTGGCCCCGGGCCTGCGGCCGCTCGGCTCGATGGCCCCGACGATCGTCTCGAACGGCGATGTGGTCGAGCTCGTGATCGGCGGCTCCGGTGGCCCGCGCATCCCGACGGCGGTCGCCCAGACGATCCTGGGCATGTACGGCAACGGTCTCGCGCTCTCGCAGGCCGCCGCGCTCCCACGCGTCCACCATCAGTACCGGCCGACGCAGCTCGATGTCGAGGACTCGCTGGACGCGAGCCACCAGGAAGCGCTCGAGCGCCTGGGTTTCGACGTGGTGCAGTTCCCGCGGCTCGGAATCCTCGCGGCGGCGCAGTACGATGTGAATGCCAAGACGCTGATGGCCCTCCTTGACTCGAGGTTTTGATCCATGAACCAGGAACCGCTCTTTCGCGCTGTACTCGACGTCAGCGACCGCACGGTCAAGCCCCGTGATCACGGCCTGACGATCGCGCTCGATACCGGTCTTGGCCCGCGCGGTGCCGCGGATCTCGCCGATACCGCCGCCGCCCACTGCGACTTCGTCAAGATCGCCTGGGGCAGCTCCCTGATCACGGCGAACCTCGATGCCAAGCTCGAGATCTATCGCAACGCCGGGATCAGCCCGATGCTCGGCGGGACGCTGTTCGAGTACTCGTTCCTCCACGGCAAGCTCGAGGAGCTGTTCGCGCTCGTTCGCGCGACCAAGATCCACATCGAGGTCTCGGACGGCTCGATCGATATCCCGACCGCGGACAAGCTGAAGTGGATCGAGCGGTTCGGCGCGGTCACCGAGGTGTGGTCGGAGATCGGCGGCAAGATCGCGCTCCACGTGAAGGACTGGGGCGAGGTCCTGAAGCAGGAGTTCGGCGCCGGTGCCAAGAAGATCGTCGTCGAGGGACGCCAGGTCGGGCCCGTCGGTCAGCCGGTCCGGGAAGGCTTCGTCGACGAGCTACTCGAGCTCGCCGGTGGCCACGACCGCCTGATCTGGGAAGCGCTCGAGCGCCCCCAGCAGCTGTTCTTCTTGAAGAAGCTCGGGCCGAACGTGAACCTCGCCAACATCAAGACCACCGACGTGCTGACGCTCGAGTCGTTCCGGCGCGGCCTCAAGGAGCACACGCTGCTGACGTGGCCCGCCCGTCGCGGTAGCTAGCGTGCGCGTCTCGATCGTCCGCCCCGGAGATCCGCCGGGTGAGCGCGTCGACATCTGCATCGTCATCGATGTCCTGCGCGCGACCAGCACCGCCACCGTGCTGTGCCGCCGGCTCGGTGAGCTGTGCGTGGTGACCACGCCCGCCGACCTGGGTGAGCTGCCCGAGCGTGCCGCCGGCTACGCGCTGTTCAGCGAGCTGGCCGGCGTGGAGTCCGACATCCCGCGGTTCGACAACTCGCCGATCCAGGCGCGCGATGTCGAGCTCGATGGGCGGATGCCCGTGCTGGTGACGACCAACGGCACGCTCGCGATCAGCCTCGCCGCACAGATCGCCGACGAGGTCCTGCTCGCCGGCTTCATCAACGTGGCCGCGATCCTCGACCACGTCCACCGCAGAGGCGTAGCCTCGGTCGCGCTGATGCCGGCAGGCAACGTGAAGCGCGTGCGGCGCAACGCCGAGGACGACGCATGCGCCGACGTGATCGTCGCGATGCTGGCTCCCGACCCGGCTGCGCCCATCGACACCGCCGCAGCGATCGCTGCGTGTCGGCTCGATGCGCGGATCATGGAGCGTCGCGCGAACGAGCCGAACCTCGGCGCCGACATCGACCTCTGCTTCGACCTCGACGCGGTGCCGATCGTGCCGCGCGTCGTGGGACGAGCCGACGCGCGGTGGTTCCGCGTCGTCGATGCCGCGCGCGCCTAGTCCTTGAGCACGATCGCGACCGACGTGTTGAACGTCGGCTCGGAGACGCCGGTGTCCTGGTTCGCGGACGTCCAGGACCTGCGCTTCGCGCCGTCCTTCACGAACATGTGAAACGCGAACGGACGCTGGCCCGCAGCGGGGCGGTCGATGATCCCGACGAGCACCTCGGTGTGGTGGTTGTTGACCACCAGGATCGAGAGCAGCGAGGCGGCGTTGACGACGCGCCACAGGCCGAGGCCCGAGCCGCCCATCGAGCTGTCGACCTCGACCTTCTCCGTGCGCGCGCAGCGGGCGAGCACCTCGACGAGCCGCGACCTCGACAGCGAGCCAAACGGGTCGCGGACCCGCACGAACGCGAGGTCTTCGCGGGTCCCGTAGATCAGATCGCACGCGCTGTCCGCGGGGAGCGAGACGTCCTGGGATCGCGGGATCGGATCCTTGACCGCGCCGGCTGCGACGGGCGCGTTGTAGAACACGTTGGTCAGGAGCTCCTCGGCGACGTCGCGGATCTGGTGAACCGTACGCTCGCTGACGCCCTGCGAGGTGAAGAACTCGCTCATCCGCTCGAGCCGCTCGATACGCTTGCTCGCGTGGGCGATCCGGATCCGGCGGGCCGCGACCTCGGTGCCGAGCCAGTCCATGAGCCTCGGCGTGTCCGTGGTGGTCGCTGCCTGCATGACGTGACCGATGTGCTCGGCGGCCATGCGGTGCTCGAGCATGGTCGCGCTCAGGATGTGTGATAGCCATGGGTGGGGCTGGAGCCCGTTGATCGTGGCCCGGATCGGATCCGAGGAGATCAGGATCACCGGGCCGAGCGACACGGCCGCGACGAGGCGTCGCCAGTTCGGCGGCGGGACCACCTCCTTGCCGTACGCGAGTGCGAGCTCGTCGAGTGCTGCGAGCGTCGAGCCGTCGAGGAACGACACGGTCCTCGCATCGCGCGGCGCGTCGATGAACTCCTGCGTGGAGCTCACGACGAGCGACTCTCCGGAGAGCCTGTCGCGGAGCGAGCGCGACAGCGGCTCAGACATCCAAACGATCGGCCTCACGACGCTACGATAACATCAACCGCACCGTGGCGGAGCCCCCCCCGCGTCCCAGCTCACTTCGGCGGGATCACGGCGATACAGCTGATCGAGACGAGGTAGTCGGGATTCGGGTGCACGGCGGTTACGACCAGCGGCTTCGAGGTCGTCGGGGGCTGGTTCGGGAACAGCTCGACGCGGACCTTGGTCACGTACTGGCTGTACTCCGGCTTGGTGATGTACGACCAGGTCGCGACGATGTCGTTGCGGGTTCCGCCCGCGGCCGCCAGCGCGATGTCCAGGTGCTGCCAGATCTCGCGGACCTGCTGCTCCGGGTTTCCCACGGAGACAACCTTTCCATTCTTGACGGCCCCCACCTGCGCGGCCACGAAGACCATCTGTCCCGCCTTGATCACCGCCGTGTAGGCGGGCGCAGTCGGGATGCCCGCAGGGTTCAAGAACTCCTTCTTCCAGGCTTCCTGCGCAGGCGCCCCGGGAACCGCGGGTGGTCCTGGAGGCCCGGCGGGGCCCGCAGGGCCGGCAGGGCCCGCAGGTCCCGCGCAGCTCGTCAGCAGAGCGAGTGCGAGCGCGGACGTGAATGAAGCAGCGTTCTTGATCGCGATCATGCTCGGTATGTCACACCACCCCACCGGATTGCGCAACAGAACAGGGCTCGCGTCCGGACCGTTCGCGTGTGTCTCGCGATCGTTTGTTATCAATTCGAGAACGCGACAACGACAAAACCGCCGAGCCTTTCGGCGCGGCGGTTTCCCCGTCAGGTATCTGCGTGTCGACTAGTCGTCGCAGCGCTCGTCATCCTGCTTTTGCAGGACGTGGTCGAGGTTGTAGTTCGCGATCTTCTTGCCCTGCTTCTCGGCTCCATCCTGGTCGAAGCGGAAGTGGATGCCACCGTAGACGCGAGCGTCGGACACGTCCGACACGACGTCGGCGATCGAGTCGTAGTGGAGGGTGATGAGCGGCAGCGACGGCGTGGTCACCGTGAAGTCGTGGCGCTTGCCGTACGCCTTCTCGAGGACGCGGCTCGCCGCGCCAGCGCCGACGCCGTGCGCCGACGGGTAGCTCGGGAAGCACGGCGCCGGGATGGGCGACGTGAACGCGCTGACGTCGGTGTTGTTGTTGCCGTCGGTGTCAGCGCCTGCCACGGCGGTGATCGGGCGCCACGCCTTGTAGAAGTACTTCGACTCGAAGACGCTGATGTGGGAGTCGCTGAGCGACAGGTTCATCAGCGCGAGCGTGCGGACGGTGTCGCTGATGTCGTCGTTGCGGGTGGCGATGATCTGGAGGGCGATCTGGTTCCAGCCCTGGTGCGGCGGCTGCGCGCCGTACACCTTCACGACATCCTCGCGATCGGTCGAGCGATTGGGGTTGGTGCCGAACGCACCATTGCCGAGCTCCACGACCTCCTCGAAGTCGTTCGCGTACTTCTTGCTGCCGAGCGCCGGAGGCGCGTCGGCGCGGAACTGCGACGAGCTCTGGATGCCGAACGGCTTGACGTTCTGCCAGTGCGCGAACGCACCACCGGGTGCACCGCAGCTCGCGGTGCGCTGCCATTCGCCGGGTGCGCCGGGGGTCGGCGGGTTGTAGAACGCGGGGGGCGCCGAGCCGTCGCCGGTGCGGTTGGCGAGCATCGCGGCTCCGGCGGCCTGGCCGGCGGCAACACCATCGGCCTTGCCGTCGTCCGGAAGCGTCGCGAGCGTGGCGGCGAGCTTCGCGTCGAGGGTGGCGGTAGCGGCCGGGAAGAAGCCCTTCAGGACGGCGTGCGCGGCGGCAGCCGCGGCAGCCTGCGGCGACGCGCCGGGGGCAGCACTGACCGTACCGAGGTACGCCTCGTACTTGCCGGTGATCGTGTTGACGGCCTCGAACATCGCGAGCTCGACGGTCGCCATGAAGCGCGTCGACGGGAACGGCGGCTGGGCGCCGATCGTGTTGACGGCGATCTGGGTCCACTCGCGGACGACGGCGTCACTGATGACGTCGTGATGGCGGCGGGCGGACGAGGTGGTGGCCTCCTCCTCGGTCGTGGTGGTCTCGGGTCCCGTGGCCGCGCAGGCCACGAGTGACAGAAGTACGCCGCTGACTGCATAATTACCGAGACCGATTCGTTGCTTCATGTATCCAGACTCCTTGGCGGGGGGTGACGAACCTATGTGCACGTGAGAAGCCACTCCACTTAGCCTCGCAACATGGCTCAATCACTCACGATATATATCTGCCACCCGACCGAGCACTGATCCAAATTCCGTGGCTTCCGCTCCCCTTCCCGGCCGTCTGCATCGTTGTTCGCGTTTCTGCTCTGTTTGACTGATAACCGTGATCAGTCGCCGCGATCTGGCCAGGCCTGGCGCGTGGTTGAGCAGCACCGCAGTTGCCGGCGCGGGATCGGCGGATTTATAGTCGGCCGGATGCCCAAGCTGGAACGCGCCGTTCTCCTGCTCACTCTCGGGTCCGCGTTGACGGGGGCCGCGTGCAAGAAGGCGTCAGAGCCGGGAACTCCCGTCGCGCCCACAACCGACGTCACGCCCGCGGTCGCCACGCCCGCGAAGTCCACGACCGCCACCGACGGTCCTGCCGTCGGCGACCTCCGGAAGGTCGGTCGCGTCGACTTCAAGATCTCCTGCGACGGACAGCAGGCGCAGTTCGATCGCGCGATGGCCCTGCTGCACTCGTTCTTCTATGGCGAATCGCGCCGCCTGTTCACGGAGCTGACGACCAAGGATCCCGACTGCAGCATCGCGCACTGGGGCGTGGCGATGACCTACTACCACCCGCTGTGGGCCCCGCCGACGCCCGAGGAGCTCGCGAGCGGCCGCGCCGCGATCGAGAAGGCGAAGGCCGCGCCCAAGAAGTCGCCGCACGAGACGACGTTCATCGATGCGCTGGCGACGTTCTACACCGACATGCCGGCGCCGAAGCCGGGCGCCGGATCGGCCGCAGGATCCGCCGGCGGGATGAGCTGCCACGGCCCCACGGGCGGTGGCGATCACCTCACGCGCGCGACCACCTACACGATGGCGATGGAGAAGGTGTTCGCGGCGAACCCCGAGGACACGGAGGCTGCATCGTTCTATGCGCTCGCACTCCTCGGCTCGGCGAAGCCTGTCGATCCGACGCTGACGAACCCGCGCAAGGCGGCCGAGATCCTCGAGAAGCAGTGGGCCACTCACCGCGATCACCCGGGCGTCGCGCACTACATGATCCACGCCTACGACTTCCCGCCGCTCGCGGAGCGCGGGCTCGAGGTCGCGAAGGCGTACGCCGACATCGCGCCGTGGGTGCCGCACGCGCTGCACATGCCGTCGCACATCTTCGTTCGACTCGGCATGTGGCAGGACTCGATCAACGGCAACCTGGCCTCGGCAGACGCGGGGAAGAAGTACGTCACCGAGATGAAGCTCGACGGGATGTCGTTCGAGGAGCTGCACGCACTCGACTACCTCGTCTACGCGTATCTGCAGACCGGACAGGAGGCCAAGGCCAAGGCGGTCGTGGAGCACGTGATGTCGGTGAAGAAGACGGTCCCGGAGATCGACTTCGTCGCATCCTACGCGGTCGGTGCGGTGCCGGCCCGGTTCGCCGTCGAGCGCCATGCGTGGGCCGAGGCGGCGGCACTGACGGTTCCGACCGCGTCGTTCTGGACCAAGTTCCCGTTCGCGGAGGCTCACATCGAGTACGCGCGTGGTCTTGGCCGCGCTCGCAGCGGAGACATCGCGGGTGCCGAGAAGTCGCTTGCCCGCCTGACCGAGCTGCGCGACCTGACCAACGATCCCAAGTTCGCGTACTTCAAGCAGCACCTCGCGCTGCAGCACCAGGCCGTCACCGCGTGGCTGACCCAGGCGAAGGGCAAGAGCGCCGACGCGATCGCAGCGCTCCGCAAGGCGGCGCAGATGGAAGAGGAGCTCGGCAAGAACCCGGTCAGCCCGGGCCCGATCAACCTGATCTACGAGCAGCTCGGCGATCTGCTGCTGCAGCTCGACAAGCCGGCCGAAGCGATCGTCGCGTACGAGACGGCACTCAAGACGTCACCGCGCCGACTCAACAGCCTGCTCGGTGCGGGCCTCGCTGCCCAGAAGGCCGGCAAGGCGGACGTCGCTCGCAAGTACTACGAGCAGGCCGTCGAGCAGACCGCAGCGGGCGACAGCACGCGCCCCGAGATCGCCGCGGCCCGCGCGTTCGTCGCCAAGAAGTAGCGCGTCAGACGCCGGCGTCGACCATCGACTGCCAGCCCTCGGGCGCGGCGCACCGGATCGTCTTCTCGTCCCTCGCGTAGGTCCCGGCCGCGTCGATGATCTCGGCCTCGATGCGGATCTCGCGGCCGAAGATCAGGTGTTCGGGATAGCCGATCTCGAACAGGATCGCCGACGAGACCAGGAGCTCCTGGGTCGATCCCGCCGACGGCTTGTAGGCGAGCCGGATCGGACATTCCGCGCCGTTGACGTTGACGCCGGTGTCGACGAAGAACGCGCGAAACCGCGTTCGCGGATTGCCCGGATCATTCACGTCGCTGGGATTGCCAGCGAGCATCCCGGTGACGCGCGTGTTGACCACCATGTGGAAACCACCCTGGGATCCGTAGACCACGCGCAGCGGATCCGGCATCGGTTCGAAGCCGAACTCGCCGGTGCCGAGCTCGAGCGATCCACCGGGCGTCGTGGCCTCGGGAATCCAGCACGGAGGGCGCGCGTCAGGCGCCCCCGGCTGGTCACTACAGCCCGCAACGACGACGGTCAGGGCGAGGAGCCGGCGGGCGAGGTGCATCAGGTGCCGGCGTCGACCATCGTCTGCCAGCCGTCGGGCGCAGCGCACCGGATCGTCTTCTCGTCCCTCGCATAGGTACCGGCCGCGTCGATGACCTCGGCCTCGATCCGGATCTCGCGGCCGAAGATCAGGTGTTCCGGATAGCCGATCTCGAACAGGATCGCCGACGAGACCAGGAGCTCGTGCGTCGATCCCGCCGAGGGCTTGTAGGCGAGCCGGATCGGACACACCGCACCGTTGACGGAGACGCCGGTATCGACGAAGAACGCGCGAAACCGGGTCCGCGGATTGCTCGGGTCACTCACGTCGCTGGGATTGCCGGCGAGCATCCCGGTGACGCGGGTGTTGACCACCATGTGGAATCCACCCTGCGAGCCATAGACCACCTGCAGCGGATCCGGCATCGGCTCGAAGCCGAACTCGCCGGTCCCGAGCTCGAGCGATCCGCCGGGCGTCGTGCCCTCGACGGGCCAGCACGGGCCCTTCGGCGCGTCCGGCGCGGCGTCCTCGCTCTGCGCATCGATCGCCTCGTTCCCATCGTCCCCGCTGCACCCGGTCGTCAGGATCACCGCGACGGCAAGCACTCCGATCGAGCGCACGGCGCTTTCAGTCCTCATCAGCCCACGAGCGTAACGGATCCAGCGGGTCGAGCAAGGGGGTGCGGATCTCACAGGGTCGGTGGGTGTGGGTCTCAACCAACCACACCGGCACTGCGCAGTGCCTCGACGTCCTCGATCGAAAAGCCGAGCTCCTCGAGGATCGCCCCGGAGTGCTCGCCGAGTCCCGGCGGAGGCTTGATCGGGGCGGCGGATGCGCCGACGAGCTTGAACGGTGTAGCCGGAGCTCGCAGATCGGGGATCGCGGGATGCGGGATCGCGGGGAGCAGATCGCGTGCAGCGACCTGCTCGTCGTGGACGACGTCGGCGACCGTGTTGATCCGGCTGCTCGGCACCTGGTGCGCGTTGAACAGCGTCACCCAGTGCGTCGCACTCTGCGTGCGGAAGATCTCCGAGAGCATCCCGATCAGCAGCTCCTTGTTACGGAGCCGATCCGCATTCGTGGTGAATCGTGGGTCGGTGGCGAGATCCGGTCGCGCGAGCGCGGTGCACAGCCGCCGCCACGACACGTCGTTGTTACAGCCCATGATGAAGTCGGCATCCGCGCTCTGGAACTGCTGATACGGGACGAGACTCGGGCTCGCCGTGCCGAGCCGGCCGGGGATCTTGCCCGTCGCGAGGTAGCCGGTGGCGTGATAGCTCATCTGCGCGACGACGGCGTCGAGCAGCGAGGTCTCCACGTACTGACCCTGGCCGGTCCTCTCGCGCTGCAGCAGCGCGGTCATCACGGCGCCGTACGCGGACATCCCGGCGAACGTGTCGACCACCGAGTAGCCCGCGCGCACGGACGGCCCTTCGGGCTGGCCCGTCGTGCTCATCAACCCGCCGAACGCTTGCGCGATCAGATCGTACCCACCGAGCTCCGCCAGCGGTCCGGTCTGGCCGTAGCCGGAGATGCTGCAGTAGATGACGCGAGGGTTGAGCTCCCGGATCTGCTCGTACGCAAGGCCATGCTTGGCGAGTGAACCGGGACGAAAGCTCTCGACGACGACATCGGCCTTCGCGGCGAGCGCTCGCACCACGTCCGCTCCGCGCGGCTGCTGGAAGTCGATCGCGATGCTCCGCTTGTTGCGGTTGAGCGCCAGGAACGCCGACGCGGTGCCGTTCCAAGAAGGTGGCCATGCCCGGATGTGATCACCCTTCCCCGGCCGCTCGACCTTGATCACGTTCGCGCCCTGGTCGCCCATCATCATCGTGCAAAACGGCCCCGCCACGACGTGCGTGAGATCGAGGACGACGATTCCATCAAGTGCTGCCACGAAGATCTCCTTGCAGGCGGGGACCGCTACACATCCGCGTTGAACGTCGCCGCCAGGTACTGCTCGAGATTCGGTCCATCGCTAGGGCCGCTCATCGAGCTGATCCAGGCGTCGCGCTCGAACGCGACGACCCGGAGATCCCACGTGCACCCGACGAGACCCGCTTGCACGGGCGCGAGCTCGTCTGGGTTGCCCTTGGGCCCGCGAAACAAGAAGTGGTTGAGCTCGTAGATCTTGGCCCACCAGCTGACGAACACGAAGCACGCGTGCACGCCCTCGTGGATCCCGAGGAGCCCGACGCCGTGCCGTCCGTCGGCGGTCGCGCCCGACGGCAACGTCGCGATCGCGAGTCGCTCGCCCGCTGCGATCATCGGATCGGAAGGTCGGTCTCCCGCTGCGGATATCCCGTAAACCTTGAGTCGCCAGTCCTGGTGTTGCCACTGGCGCAGATAGCGAATCGGACGGACGCGATACGACATGTCGTCACCCTCGCACCGACGATAACACGCACCATCGAGCACACGTGTGATCGAACCCTCGACCTGACGCGCTCGCATTGCCGCTTGCTTGCGTGGCCGGAACCATCCGATGTACTGTCCCCTGGGGGCTATCCCCTGGGGGCCGTGGGGGCCTTCCCTTAACTCAACCCGCGATGAGGCTTCAATGAGATTGTTCAGCACCTGGCTTGCTCTGGTTCCCGCTCTGCTCGCCGCCTGTGGCGACGACAAGGCCACCCCCGATGCCAACACGCCGATCGACGGCAGGCCGGTCGATTCTTCTCCCCCTGTCGACGCGGCGCCCGTCGCCGACTTCAGCTGGGATGAGGGCGGCGAGAGCCGCATCGAGTACCAGGAGTTCTACGATCCGATGAACCCGACCGTGTCGCGCAAGCAGGCACGCGCGACGGCGTTCTTCTGGAAGTCGAAGACCCCGAAGCGCTACGAGTTCCCGTTGATCCCGGGCTGCACCAAGATGGACATGGACGATCGCTTCCCGCTCGGCATGGGAACGACGCACGAGTACCTCGACGTCGGTCAGGTCATCTACAGCGGTGGCGGCATGCAGCTGAACATGCCGGCTGGCTCGAACGTGGCCACCGGCGGCATGAACCGCGACGGCATGGCGCGCCCGCATGACGGCACGTGGAAGTTCTTCGTCGGCTCGACGGCGGGCTTGACGTACTTCGGCAACTGGGACACGCAGTACGACGCGATCTTCACCGGCTCGGACGCGTGGCCGGCGCAGGTCCACAAGGACGCGCACTACATGCCGTCCGCGTGGACGCTCGGCACCCCGGGCCTCGCCCCGATTCAGCTGCAGGCGGATACACCGCTCGTCATCACGTACACCCCCGGCCCGAACACCAACAAGCCGCCGGGCTCGGCGCTCAACATGGTCGCCGCGCTGATCGTTCCGGGCATGGGCCCGGTCGTCGATTGCATCGAGGACAGCCTCGATGGATCGATCACGATCCCGGCCGACATGGTCAATCACGCTCGCTCGCTCGGCGGCGCCGGCCTCCTGGCCCGCGCGCACCTCTCGCACCAGGTCCGCGAGCTGACGGACGGCGTCACGCACGACCGCAAGCGGATCGATTTCATCTCGATCTGGTGCTACGTCTCGCCGTGGACCGCCGCTCCCTGAGCTGCTGACCTCGACGCACTGAACGCAGCAAAAGCGCCTCTTCGGAGGGCGCTTTTCGCGTTTCGGTCGGCAGCGTTTCGGCGGGCAGCCACGGGCGGCCGCCTACCCGCCGGTCAGGTCAGGACGGCCAGAACGCGTCGGGGACGTTCTTGAACTGTTTGGTCATGTCGAGCAGCGTCTGCTTGCTGGTCGGCGGCACATCGCCGTTCTCGATCCCGATCATCCGGCGCTCCATCGATGCCCAGAGGTCAGCGCGAGCCTGCAGGGATGCGAGCGCACCCTTCCGGATCATCGCCCGATCCTCGTCGCTGATCGCCATCTTGATCATCGTGTCCTCGAGCATCTTCGAGTGCTCCACGTCGTGATCGACGTGCAGCGAGAAGAACTCGGTCTCGGTGCTCGTGAAGCCCGAGAGCTTCATGCCCTTCAGGATCGGCGGGAACAGGTATGCGATGGCGAACTCGTGCGCCTGGCCGATCGCGCCGATGCCGACGAGGAAGTGCTCGTCGCGGCACAGCCGCATGTGCGTCTGCACCAGGTCGACCGTCGCCTGGTCGAGTGGCGTGGTGAGCAGGGAGGCATCCGCCTCCGCGCCACCGCAGCCACGGACGAAGCGGCGGAACAGCTCCGGATGGCTCGCGCCGGCCGCGTCCTCGCCGTACTCGTCGAGAAGAATCTTCGCGACGATCAGCTTGGCATTCATGTCGAACGTGTTGAGCAGCATCTCCTCCATGTACGGAATGAAGAAGTGCACGTGCGGATAGAGCTGTTGCGCGAACCCGCCGAGCCACGCCTTTTTCGAGAACGGGCGCGTGCTCACGGTCTCGAGGAAGTGGTGGTTCACCGCGGGGTGGTTCCGCACCTCCTCGTTGAGGTCCTTCAGGAATTGTTGGGTGTCAGACATGGGAGCTTCCTTCGTCAGTGGGCCGCAATGCGTCGGGCGATCGCGTCGTACATCTGCCAGCGTAGGCGCAACTGGATGACGGCCCCGTCGACGGCCGCCGCACAGTCGCGGGGAGTGCGGCACAGGTTCTCGAGGACCTCGAGCCATTCTGCCGAGTGGTGGTCGTCCGCGAAGGCGTGACCGGTCCAGTACTCGAGCGTGTGATCATCGAGCCCGCGGCTCTTGTTGATCTCGACGTGCATCCGGCACTCGGTCGGCCAGTTCGCCTCGACGCCGTAGAAGCAGCCGAGCGCCCACAGCGGGTCGCGCAAGAACGTCAGGCCGGTGCGCGCGTTGAGGAGCTCGGTCGCCTCGACCACACGATCCGGATCGTTCAGCGCGTCGGCGGCGGAGAACTTGAGGTCGAGGCTCTCGTAGAACCGGATGCGCAGGACGTCGTGCGTCACCTTGTCGTCGAACTCGTCGGTCAGGTTCTCGAGCACGCACTTCTTGGCCTCGCCATGGGTGCGCTGGACGAGCGCGGCGAGCTGCGACGAGAAGCCAAGGCAGCTGCCGAACCAGTTCTTCGCCCAGATCCGGTAGGCGCCGATGTCGTCGGAGCGCGTCTTCAGCGTCTGCATCAGGGGGTGGTTGTAGGCACCCCATTGCGCGACCGCCGCCTTGAGCCGGCGGGTCATCTCGGGGACCTCGATCGGCTCGCAGCCGCCGAACGCCCTGCGCATCGCCGCGAGCTTGACGCGCATCAGCGTGGTCCACGCCACCGAGGCCACGGAGTGCAGCGGCGGCGCGAAGCAGCTGTCGATGTTGATGAAGTAGAGGATCTCCTCCGCCTGCCGTTTCGCGGCTTCGTCGCCGTCGATGTAGGCACGGTGGGCAAGCGCCTCGAGGTCCTTGGCGACGCCGGCAATGCCTGCGGCGCCTGGATCCTCGAGAGCCCATGGGTCGGAAAGTTGGCGACGGAGCTCGGTTAGGTCTAGCTGCATTGGAGTCAAGTCCACCCTCGAGACATCGTAACGTGAATGCGGGTTGGAGAAAATGTAGGCGGATTGTTCTCCACTCTAAAGCGCGAGCTGCGGCTACAGGCGGGCGAACACCATGATAGCTTCGTCGTCACGGGAGGGACCGTACATGACTCGATCCGAGCAGGAGTTGACCGCGCTTGCTGACAAGGTGTTTTCACCTTCGTCGCTCAATCCAGTGGACCAGGCGCGCGCTCTCGCTGAGCGCGCACCGTTGGCTCACGAGCTCGCCACGCTGGCGTTCAAGGACAAGGACAAGACCGCCTGGAGATTGATCCAGAACGGGATCTTCGAGCTGCCCATGTTCAAGGTCACATCTGGCCTCAAGGTCAGTGACCGCCGCCGGCCGTTCTTCCGCGGAGATCTCGTCTCCGCCGGAATCCGCGACATCGTGTGGGCCGTCGAGGAGCAGAACGTTCCGCAGCTGACGCTGCCCAAGCCGATGGTCGGTGAAGAGGCTGCGATCTTCGTCGAGGAAGAGTTCCGCAAGCGGTCGGTGCAGCACCACCCGCTGTTCAAGTACCTCGCCGAGACCAAGATGAGCCCGAAGCAGGAGAAGGCCGCCGTCTTGGCCTACCTGAACAGCGTCATGGTCCGGATCCGCACCGTTCACCGCAGCATCATGCTGGTGCAGCTCCCGATGGAGTTCCACGACTGCATCAAGCTCGCGGTGCTCGTCGTCGACGAGCTCGGCGGTGGTGATCTCGACAAGGCGCATGCGCAGCAGACCGCCAACGACATCAAGAAGTGGGGCGAGATCGTCGACTGGCACGCGCCCGTCGACAACGTCGAGATGCGCGCGATGCTCAACTGGAACCTCCGCACGGTGACCCACCCCGACTCGTTGTGGGCGTTCACCGGCATCTTCAGCGTCGAGTGGAACTCGTATCTCGAGCTCCGCGCCGCCCTGCTCGCCCTGCGCGAGCGCGGCATCGGCGACGACAAGATGGAGGTCCTCGTCTCGCACGGCGAAGGCGCCCCGTACGACAAGGACAAGCACGCGTTCACGGTGCGTCAGGAGCTCGGTCGCCGGATCGAGACCCCCGAGGATGCTGCCCAGGTCTACTCGGGCATCGCCTACCACCAGGGCCTGTACCACACCTTCTTCGACGGCGAGTTTGCAAAGCTGCGCCGCTCGGTCGAAGCCGCGTCGTAACTGAAAAGAGGCACCGTTTGGCCGCAGCACGCAGACTGTTCCCACAAGTAACGTCACTCGTGTTCTGGCTGGGGTGGGCAGCATCGGCTGCTGCTCAGGTGACGCCGCCGGCGGACCCGCCGGCCAAAGCGGCGCCACGTGCCACCGAGGGAACGCTGTTCCCGTACGTCCGGTTCGATCGAATCGAGGGCATGACCAAGGGTGCCGTCAGCGCCATCGCGCAGGACGACAACGGGCTGATCTGGTTCGGCACCGAGGAAGGACTCAGCCGCTATGACGGCTACGAGTTCGTCAACTACGTGCCGGGTCGCGAGCAGGACAACACCCTGTCGAGCTTCACGGTCACCTCGCTCGCCGCGGGGAAGAACGCGTTGTGGATCGGTACGGTCGGCGGTCTCAACCGCCTCGACCTGAAGACCAACAAGTTCACCCGGCTCAAGGCCAACGCCGAGGACGGCAAGGCGATCGCCAGCGATGACATCGCCTCGCTGCATCTCGGCACGAGCGGGCTGCTCTGGATCGGCACCGCCGATTCAGGTCTCGACTCGCTGAACATCGAGAGCGGGGAGATCCGCCACTTTGCTCATCAGGAGACCCAGGCCGACTCGCTCAGCGATGACGGCGTCTCCGTCGTGCTCGAGGACAAGGACAAGAAGGTCTGGGTCGGTACGCGCGAAGCCGGTCTGAATCGCCTCGATCCGGCGTCGGGCAAGTTCACCCGCTACACCAACGATCCGGCCTCGGGGACCTCGCTGTCCCGCGACGAGATCACGTCGATCTACCAGGACAGCGCGGGCACCGTCTGGGTCGGTACCGTCGACGGCTTGAATCAGTTCGACGCCAAGACCAACTCCTTCAAGCGCTACCTCGTCGATATCGACGCTCCGAAGTGGATCACGTCGATCGTCGAAGGTGCCGACGGCGGCTTGTGGCTCGGCGTCAAAGGCATCGGCGTGTTCCGGTTCGATCGGAGCAACGGCGCGATCGAGAAGTACGCCCACGACGGCGGCGACTCGACCAGCATCAGCCATCCGTGGACCCGCTCGGCGTTCGCGGACCGCGGCGGTGTGTTGTGGTTCGGCTTCAATGCAGGTGGCGCCTCGAAGCTCTACCTGATGCGCCGCAAGTTCGCCTTCTACCGGACCAATCCGGGACTGTCCTTCCTCGAGGACAAGGACCAGGTGTGGCTCGGCACGCAGGGACGCGGCCTTCGCTCGCTCGATCTCAAGACCGGGAACGTGAAGAGCTACCTCGACGAGGAGCTGAGCGCGACCTGGACGATGAAGATCGTCGCCGGCGACAAGGGTTCGCTGTGGCTCGCGACCACGGATCGCGGACTGCTCCACTTCACGCCGAGCACCGGCGAGGTGGAGACCTACGACACGGACAGCGGAACGCTCACGTCGGATGCCGTGTTCGCGCTGCTGCGGCAGGACGAGACGCTGTGGATCGGCACCTTCGGCGCCGGACTCGCGCGGTTCGACACGGTCAAGAAGACCATCGAGTACTTCGCGAAGAATGCGGCCAACGCAGCCACGCTGAGCTCGGACGCCGTCGTTGCGCTGCACCAGGACCGGACGAAGCCCGACATCCTCTGGGTCGGAACATCGGCGGGCCTCAACGCGCTCGACAAGAACACCGGAAAGGTCGTGCGCTACATGCACGATCCAGCCAAGCCCGGCAGCTTGAGCCACGATCACATCACCGACATCCACGAGGACAAGGCCGGTCGGCTGTGGATCGCCACCTGGGGTGGCGGTCTCAACATGCTCGATCGCACGACCGGCGTGTTCACGAACTATCATACGGCCGAGGGCCTCGCGAGCGATGTGCTGTACGGCATCCTCGAGGACAAGACCGGCGTGCTGTGGCTGACGACGAATGACGGCCTGACCCGGTTCAATCCCGACGACAAGAAGACGGTCAACTTCCGCGCCGGCGACGGCTTGCAGAACGACGAGTTCGGTCAGGGTGGCTTCCACCAGGGTCCGAGCGGACGGTTCTACGTCGGTGGTCCCGGTGGCTTCAACGTCTTCACGCCCGACGACCTCAAGCCCGATTCGTATGTCCCTCCGGTGGTGCTGACGAAGTTCGAGATTCGCGGCGAGACCAAGCAGATTCCTGACGCCGTGTCGCTGTCGTTCAGGGATCGCTGGTTCTCGGTGTCGTTCTCGGCGCTCGCGTTCGCGTCGCCGCTTCGCAATCACTACAAGTACCGACTCACGGGCTTCCACGACTGGATCGAGACCGATCGTCGGTTCGTCAGCTACTCGAGCTTGCCACCGGGCAACTACACCCTCGAGGTTCGCGGATCGAACGCGCACGGGGTGTGGAACGAAGAAGGCATCAAGCTCCCGATCCATGTCGAGCCGCCGCCGTGGCGCACGTGGTGGGCCTACACGAGCTACGGACTGATCCTCGTCCTGATCGGTGGTCTGGTCTGGCGCCGGCAGCGCAAGCAGCTCGACGCGATGACCCAGAAGCATCGGCTCTCCGAGCTCGAGAAGGAGATGGCGCTGACCAGCGCCGTCCAGAAGGGGTTCTTCCCGACCGAGTCGTCGGTGCGCGATGGCGGCTTGAGCCTCGAAGGGTTCTACAAGTCGGCCACCCAGTGCAGTGGTGACTGGTGGTGGTGGGAGGCCCGGGGCGACGATTACTTCATCCTCGTGGGTGACGTGACCGGCCACGGCGCCGGCTCGGCCATGGTGACCGCCGCGGTCGCAGCCTGCTTCCGTTCGCTCGGCACGAAGGTCGACGACGACTCTCGCCTGCAGGAGATGAACGACGAGGTCCTCCGCGTGTCGCAGGGCCAGTACCACATGACGCTCACTGCGGTGAACGTCAACATCAACACCGGCGAGTACGTGATTCGAAGCGCCGGTGGCGTGCCGGTGTTCGCGCTGGCCCCGAAGGGGCGAACCAAGGTGCTGATGTGTCCCGGCATGCCGCTCGGATCGCCGCACTTCGAGATGGGCCGGCTCGAGGGCAAGCTCCGCCCCGGCGAGCGCGTGCTGATCCTCACGGACGGTATTCCCGAGGTCGCGATGGCCAACACCCAGCTGCTCGGTCCGCGTGGTGTCTCGAACTTCTACATGCAGACGCGCGAGCAGGATCTCAAGACCGCGCTCCAGCAGCTGATCACGAAGGTCGAGGGCGTGCAGGTCGGCGCACAGGACGACGACTGGACCGCCGTTCTCCTCCAGTGGGGAACCGCGGACATGATGACGCTCGACGACGCTGGCACCGCCGCTGGCGTCTCGGTCATCCAGTAACGCGATCGCCGTCGCGGCGCCGGGTCAGTTCGGCGCGGCGACCGCGGAGCGAGCCTCGGCCAGGCCGTCGATGCCGTCGTCCGCAGCGGACCACAGCTCGAGGAGCTGCTGGTACCGCGCGCGTGCCGAGGTCAGGTTCTTCGCGCGGGATTCGGCGCGCGCCGCTCCCAGCACGGCGCTCGCACGGCCCGGATGCGTCTGCAGCACGGCGTCATACGCGGCCGCGGCCTCCTTGGCCTGACCGAGTCGCAGCAACGTGTCGGCGATCTCCTCCTGCACCACGAAGCCGCTCGGATTGCTCTCCCCTGCCGCTCCGGCTCCCGCGTCAGCGGCGACGGACTGCCGCAGGACCTCGAGCAGCCTCCGATCGTTGCCGGATGCGCGAGCGAGCAACGCCTCTCGACGGCGGGCGTTCGCCGCGTCCATCTTCGCGAGCGCGTCCGCCGGTTGCGTCGACGCGAAGAACGGATGCAGCTTCTCGTTCGCCGCATCCATCTCTGCGATGTAGCTCTTCGTCTTCGCGAGATCGCGCTGCATCGAAGCGGCGCGCGCACGGGCATCGCTCACCGCGAGGTGCTCGAACAACGCGAGCGGCGACGACGCCGACGCGGGTGCACAGTGGCTCGCGGGCTGCCCGCTGCGCGCCGCGCTACCCGTTGCGGGAGCCGCTGGAGCAGCCTCCTCGACCGCGGGCGCCTCGAGCGCAGCCAGCAGGTCGTCGATCCGGGATGCATCACCGGTCCGCTTCACGTACGAGGCCACCTGGCTCGCATACGCGGCCCGGAACTGGCGACCGAGGCCGGAACGCACCGCGGTCTCGAACACCTTCAGCGCGGCATCGGCGTCCTTGCGCCGACCGAGCTCGAAGTTCATCTCGACGATCCAGCTGAGGCTGTGAAAGTCGTGATGATCGCGCGAGAGCTTTTCGCGCCCGGCGGCCGCGACCGATGCATCCCACGCCGACTGACAGCTCGTGATCGCGTCCTTCCACATCCCCATGCGCGAGAAGATGTGGGCCGGCATGTGGCGAGCGTGGAACGCGGCCGGCGCGATCGCCTCGTACGCGCGCGCGAAGGGCAGCGCCTCCGCCGCGAGCTCGGGTGTGTCGTACGCATGGATCAGGTAGTGCGCTGCGCCGGGATGCTTGGGGTTGCGCTTGAACACCCCGAGCGCCAGCGCAGCGGACCGCTTGCGCACGGCGATGGCGTCCGGATCATCGGGCCGCATCGCCGAGAGCACGGCCAGCGCAAGAAACGTGGCGGACTCGTCGTCGGGAAACTCGGCGTTCACCGCTTCCATCGCGGCGGCAAACTTCGCGCGGCTCGCGCGCACGTCGCCAGCGCGAAGCAGCTCGAGCGTCGCGACCACCCAGGTCTGCTCGCGCGGAGACAACCGATCCGGATCGGGCATCCGGGACAACAGCTCCTTGGCTGCCGCGACGTCGTCGTCACCCCACAGGAGCTTGCACCGGCTCATCGCCGCGCCCCAGTACGCCATGTTCATGCTGGGATCCGCGACGATCGCTGCCTGGAACTCGCGCGTGGCCTCGTCGTACCAGAACGAGTGGAGAGCGAGCAGGCCGCGCTTGAAATGCGCCCGGGCCGCGGGCGTGCCTTCGGACAGCTCGAAGCTGAGCGCCCCGAGCGCTCTCGCATCGTATCGATCGTCGACGACCTGCGCCGCGGGCGAGACCGTGGTGGTGGTGGCCTGGGGCTTCGGTACCGGCTTGTCCTCGCGACCGCACGACGAGCACGCCAGTGCGACCAGCAGCCACCGTTTCATCATCGACATCCGCGCGACTCTACTCACGCCCTGCTTGTAGCACCAGCGAGGACGGTCGGCTCACGGCAGCGGGCGGGTGACCACCCGGTTGCGCCCGCTGCGCTTCGCTTCGTAGAGCGCTTCGTCGCTCGCAACGATCAATTCATCCGCGTCCCGGATCCGGGGATCCGGGATCATCGCAACACCGGCGCTGATCGTGATCGGCACCGTCTCGCCGTTGAACTGGATGACGAGTTGTTCGGTCGTCGATCGGATTCGCTCCGCGAGGACCGCTGCATTCTGGACGTCGGTCCCGCGACACAGCACCGCGAACTCCTCGCCACCGTAACGAGCGAACACGTCCTCGGTTCGAACGAGGTTCCCGACGTGCTGGGCAAGCGCTGCCAGAGCCCGATCACCGGCGAGGTGGCCACGCGTGTCGTTGACCTTCTTGAAGTGATCGATGTCGAATAGGATCAGCGACAGCGAGGTCCGATGCCTCGATGCGAACGCGAACTCGGTCCGGATCCGATCCTGGAAGTACTTCTTGTTGAAGATCTTCGTCAGCCCGTCACGCAGCGCCGAGTCGTACATCTGCTGCTGGAAGCTCTCCTCCAGACGGTCGTGATAGGTGAACTTGAGGATCGTCGTCTCTCCGACCTGGATCTTGTCGCCGTCGCTCAGCCGCTGGCGTGCGACGCGCGCACCGTTGACGTACGTTCCGTTGCTCGAGCCGAGGTCCTCGATATAGGTCTCGCCCTTGTCGATCACGAGGCGGCAATGTCGGCGAGACATCTTCTCCTCGATCAGCCGAACGTCGGCCTCGACCCCGCGTCCGAGGATCGTGGTCTGCTTCAACGGGATCATCTCGCCGACGAGGGTGCCCGCGATGACGATCAGGTACGCGCGATCCTTGCTGAGTAGGCCGACGTCTTCCGCGACCGCGCCAACGACCGTCGCGTCGTCCAGTTCGTTGTGATCGGTCGCCATGATCCCCAATATAACCTGCCCGGACGAAGGCTCACGGCGCTTCGTCCATCTTCACGGAGCTCTCCTGTGGGTGGGATAGCTCCGTCCGATGCCCTGATGGCCAGTGCACTTCTATAGTCACCACGCGGTCAGAGCCGAGCCCGAACCACGCCTCCGCAGGGCTCGCGGTGTGGACCACGCCGCCGGCGCCCACGACCTTCGTCAGCACGCGCCCGGTCGCCAGGTGAACGCTCACGACCGCTCCCACGCCGTCGCGGTTGCTCGCCCGGCCGCGCAGGCGGACCTGCAACCAGGTTCCGGGAACCGGGACCCCGCGATTCTCGTAGATCATCAGGGGGCCCTCCTTGGACGCGATCACGATGTCCTGATCGCCGTCACCGTCGAGGTCCGTGACGACGAGGCCGCGCGCGTCGGCACACGGGATGCCTGGTGAGACCTCGCGATAGGACAGCTCGGGGCCACGCGTGAACATCAGCACCGGTGGAGCATCGAGCGGAGAGGTCTCACCGTTGACGAGCAGGAGCTCGTCGTGGCCGTCGAGATCGAAGTCGCTGAGCGCCGCGCTCCACGTCAGCACGAGGCAGTCCTCGGTCGTCGGGTCAGGCCCACACAGGGCATTGCGGCGGGCGCTGGCGGCGACGCCGAGCTCGGTCGCACGCTCGACAAAGCCTCCGGTGGGGTCGCGGAGGAACAGCTCGTTCGCGCCGAAGTCTGGAACGTAGAGGTCGAGGCGGCCGTCGTCATCGAAGTCGGCGAGCAGCCCGCCCATCGAGCTGCGTGGGGTCGCAAAGCCACGCTCCTCGGCGATGTCCGTGAACCTGGGGACGCCGTCGGATCCCACGCCGTCGTTGCGGAGCAGCAGATCCGGCGGCAGCGAAGAGGCCCCGGGCATCGTCGGCTTTCCGTGATCGACACGCAGCGTGTCGTTCGCGACATAGAGATCCTGATCGCCGTCGGCATCGACGTCGAACGCGGTCGTGCTCCACGACAGCCCGCGCCCGATCGACGCCGCGAGCCGGAAGTCGAGCGGCCCGCGCTGGAGATAGACCCGGTTGGTCGATGCCTCGGCGTCGAAGATGTCCGCGTTGCTGACGTACAGGTCGAGCAGGCCGTCGCCATCGAGGTCGACCGGCAGGACGTGCTCGGTCAGCCCGGAACCCTCGAGTCGTGCGACCGGGCGAAACGTGCCGTCGCCCTGATTGCCCATCACATCCGCGTGCCCGGTGCCTGCGAGCACGAGATCGCGATCCCCGTCGTTATCGAGATCGACCGCCGCGATCGCGCGGACCGCGGTCTCCGGATCGAGGCCGGAGGCCGCGACGCGTGTGAACCGGAGCGAACCGCGGTTGCGGTACAGCGACAGGCCACCGGTCCGGCGCCCGGCAACGAGGTCGGGGCGACCGTCACCGTCGAGATCGACGACCGCCAGTCCGCCGCCCTTGAAGTCGTTGCTCGTGTACTCGAACGCGACGCCGCTCTCGTGCGTGACGTCGCGAAACCACGACATCAGCGGCCCCTGCGGCGGATCGAGGCACGTCGGCCCCGGAGCCTCGGCGGGGTCACTGCACGCTGCGAGGCTCGCCGCCGCCAGCAGCCAGCGGCACCGCCGACCGAGCATCAGGGTGGCCCTGGCGTCAGGCCCACCCGCGCCTGCTCCGCTGCATCCTCGACGGTCATGAACGTCAGGGTGTCCGCGATCTCGCCACGTCCACGAACGTTCGTGAGTGCGTCCCCGAGCCGGTCCGCGAACTCTGCGGCGGTCTCGAGGTGCAACGCGAGCACGACGAACACGTCCCGGGTCGGCTCGGCCTGCACGCGTGCATGCGCCTGGTCGAACAACTGGACGATCTCGGCAGCGCTCGCGTAATCGGTCACCGCGGCGATCGGCAGCTCGAGCACCTGCCCCCCGTGCGCCTTGACGAACCACGGCTGGCTCGTCGCCTCCACGGTGGGCCAGATGCCGCTGACGCGGGACGGCAAGACCTGGCCCTTCAGCTCGTCGAGCTGACGGTGATCGATCGCGGAGGAGTCCACGCTGAAGCCCTCGTCGCGGACCGCCTGCAGCAGCTTGGGGGTGCCGAGATAACCGCCCGCCCGGAACGAACGAGAGACAGGGAGCTGGGTCTGCTCGAGCAACCGCCTCGACGTACGCAGCAACGAACGGAGCTGCGCGACCGTGTAAACGTCGGGATCGGTGTCAAACCCGTCGTCGCCATCGTCAAACTCGAACAGCTCGTCGGTGCCAGACAGGAACGACGGACTGACCTTCGCGTCGACCCCACTCGCCTGTGCGAGCGACCTCCAGACGTGGAGATGGACGGCCAGCTCGTCGCCCTTGCGGATGGCCGATTTTATCGTGGTCATCAGTGCGGGGTCCGGAGCCTCCTTCGTGAAGTACGCGGACGAGAGGAAATGCGTGAGCGGTACGTCGCCGAGACTGCGGCGAAGCTCGGTGACCGCCGTCATGTTCTCGGCCGAGATCTGAGCGCCTTCCCAGTCGACGGTCAGCGCGACGATCACGCGCCCCCCCGTCGATGTCGGAGGACTCGAGGACGAGCAGCTCGCGATCAGGAGTGCTGCAAGACCGCCGATGAAATCGCGAAGGCGCGCCCTGGTCACGATGTGGAAGCCTACCAGATTGCCCATGGACCTCGACGCGCCCCGCCGTAGCTGTCGACGGACAACATGTCGGGGCCGAGGGATCATGACACCGATGTCCCCCCCCCGGAGCGCCGGCGAGCGGTTGCGCCACACCTATGCCGGCTGTTCTCGCCACGAGCATCGGCACGCGGATCGCGAACCTGCTCGACCTGCGCGCCCGGTTCGCGACCGGTTCGAGCGCGACCGATCTGATCGATCCGTTCTTCGTGCCCACGGGGTGGGCAAGTGGTGGTCGACGATCCGACGTGTCCGACGACGATGATCGGATCGACGCGGGGCCGCGACGATGCGCTGTCGGCAGCACGAATCCGGGCTCGTACGCTGTCCCGCGGACTCGGGCGCCTTTAGCGAAGATCCCCTTTGTCCGCCCAGTCGGTTTAGACTGAGAGAGGGGCACTGTTTGCGACACATTCTTGCGCTCTTGATCGTGGCCCTCGGGCTCGCGGGACATGTGGCGCCCGCCCGGGCGCAGTCGGCGGATCGACCACCAAGCTCGGCGCGGAAGGCGCCGACCAAGCGCGGCGCCGCCAAGAAGCGGCCGCCCAAGGAGTCCAAGGCCGCCAAGATCAAGGCCGCGAAGGAACGGGCCGCGAAGGCACAAGCGGCGAAGGAGCTCGCTGCCCAGGAGCTCGCTGCCCAGGAGCTCGCCGCCAAGGACCTCGCCGCCAAGGAGCTCGCCGAGAAGGAAGCGGCCGAGAAGGCGGCCGCCGAGAAGGAGGCCGCCGACAGGGTCAAGGCCGACATCGCGAACCGCGTCGCGAAAGGGTTGCCCGTGCCGACGGACAACGGTGACCTCGTCACGCCGGAGCTGATCGCGACGCAGAAGGACGGCGGCCCGCTGTTCCGGCGCGAGACGCGCGCGTTCCGGCGCAACGGTCCGGTCACGATCGACGGTGTTCTCGACGAGCAGGCGTGGACCGCTGCAACGACCACGCAGTTCAAGTGGCAGGAGCGCCCGAAGGAGGGGCTCAACGCGATCGCGCATACGGAGTTCCGGGTGCTCTACGACGACAAGGCGCTGTACGTCGGGGTTCACGCCCTCGATCCGGAACCGTCGAAGATCGCCGGCCTCCTCCACCACCCGCTCACCATCACCAAGATCCCGCAGTCCGACTGGCTGTTCGTGTTCATCGACCCCGAGCTGAACCGCCGGATGGCGTACGGCTTCGCCGTGAATGCCGCAGGTGTGAAGATCGACACCCGCGTGTTCGCCGGCAACATCACGGATCACACCTACCAGGCTGTGTGGGATGGCAAGAGCTCGCGCGACGCGACTGGCTGGTACTCCGAGGTCCGGATCCCGTACTCGCAGATGCGCGTCAAGGACGGCTACCAGGATCGCTGGGGCTTCAACGTCATGCGTCGCGTGGCCCGCAGCCAGGAGAAGGACTGGTGGTCGCCGTTCACGTTCCGTTCGAACACGGATGTCACCGGATTTGGCAATCTCCTGATCGACGGCACGATCGACGCGGGCCACCCGATCGAGATCATCCCGTACGTGGTCGGCGGAACCCGTTACGAGAGGGCGGTCCCCTCGGCCGACAGCCTCAACGATCCGCTCGCCCCGGCGTACAACGGCGGCGCGGATCTCAGGCTCCAGGTCGCACGATCGTTGCGGCTGACCGCCGCCGTCAACCCGGACTTCGGCCAGCTCGAGGCCGATCCATCGGAAGTGAACCTCTCGGATACCGAGACGTTCTTCAGCGAGCGCCGGCCGATCTTCATCGAAGACGCCGATCTGTACTCGCTCAAGATCGGTCGTGGTGACGAGGACTACTTCTACTCGCGGCGCATCGGCGCGTCACCGTCGTTCTCGCGGATCGGCACTGCCCCCTACGTCGACGAGCCTGGCGTCACGACGCTGTACACCGCGGCCAAGCTCTCGGGCTCGCTCGGAGGCACCAAGAGCGGCCTGCTCAGTGCGCTCGGAGCCGAGGAGAAATCGCGCGCTCAGCTCGACACCGGGGAGATCAACGAGGAGGTCATCGAGCCGATGACGTTGTTCAACGTCGCGCAGCTGAGCAATCAGTTCCGCGGCGGCTCGAGCGAGGTCCGCGCAGCCGCGACCTCCGTCCATCGATTCGGTGATGGTGGCGCGATCGATGACCTGCACGAACAGGCCTACGCGGGCGCCCTCCAGTACCTGCACCAGTTCGCGAAGAACCGCTGGGCGTTCTATACCCTCGTCGGCGGTAGCTACGTGCACGGGCACGCAAGCTCGATCCTGAACAGCCAGCGCGCGAGCCAGCGTTATTTCCAGCGGCCCGATGCCACGCACCTCGAGGTCGATCCAACCCTGACGCGGCTGAGCGGGTTCAACGTCAACACGGCGCTGCGGAAGATCGCGGGCACTTACCTCATGGACGTGGGCGTCGACGCCCGGTCGCCGGGATTCGACGTCAACAACGTCGGCTTTCTGACCTTCGCCGACCAGATCAATCCGTCGATCAAGATCAGCCGCACGGATCCATCGGTCGGTGGCGACATCGTCGCCGACGCGGACCTCTCCGCGGTGGTCGAGACCTTCACGGATTTCGCGCCTGACATCCTCCGGCATCGTGCGACGCTCGTCGGCGATTTCGGGTTCGCGAACTTCTGGCGAGCCCGGGTGTCCGCGCAGTACACGCGGTCGGTTCTCGACACCCGGCTGTTGCGCGGCGGACCGGCCGTCCACGGCGACGACTCGATCCAGGGCGCCGGAACGATGAGCACCAGCATCACCAAGGCCTTCCAGTTCTTGATGAGTTCGACCGTGACCAGTCGTCCCGACTCACACTCGTTCCGGACCCAGGGGAGCGTGGGCTTCGTCTGGAACCTGCGGAGCAACGTCGAGCTCTCGTTCACCCCCACGTTCATCAGGAACATCGACGACGCGCAGTTCGTGGGCGCGGCGAGCGCGATGGATGGATCCCGCCACTACATCCTCGGTCGGCTGCACCAGCACACCCTGATCGGTGCGACCCGGCTCAACGTGACGCTCTCACCTCAGATGTCGTTCCAGCTCTATGCGCAGCCCTTCATCAGCGGCGGCGAGTACGTCGGCTACAAGGAGAGCGCCGATGTGCGATCGAGCAACTACGAGGACCGCTTCGCCGAGCTCAGCAGCAGCCAGGTCACGCCCAGCATGGGACGCCTCGGCATCGACTCCAACAGCGACGGAACCGCGGACTTCACGGTGCGGCGACCCGACTTCCAGGTCTCCACGCTGATCTCGAACCTCGTGTTTCGCTGGGAGTACCTGCCCGGCTCCAACCTGTATCTGATCTGGAGCCAGGCCCGTAGCGGTGCCGGCACGGAGGGCGCCATCGACTCGAGCGACATCGGTGATGTGTTCACCGATCCCGCCGCCCACGTGTTCCTCGTCAAGCTGTCGTACTGGTGGTCGCGCTGAGTAGAAAGGTCGATGCCCCAGCTCGAGGGCGCGCAGGCACCCGAGCTCTCCTCCGGCAGCGAGGCCATACAGTGGAGCGCGCCCGAGCATGACGGCACGTGCGCCGAGCGCGAGCGCCTTGATGACATCGGTGCCGCGACGAAACCCGCCATCGATCATCACCTCGAGCCGGTCGCCCACAGCAGCGACGATCTCGGACAGGACCTCGATCGGTGCAAGCTCGCAGTCGAGCTGGCGGCCGCCGTGGTTGCTGACGACGATCGCGTCGACACCGAGCTGCGCCGCCTTCTCCGCGTCGTCGGACCTCATCACGCCCTTGAGCACCAGCTTCCCCTTCCAGCGCTCGCGGAGCACCTGGATCGCATCCCACGTCAGCGCGGGATTGCCCTGTGACGCCCGGTAGCGCGATCCGTCGAGCGGATTCTGGCGCTCGGGCGGGAGGAAGTCGGCGAGGTTGCCAAACCCTGGCAGACCACGTGGGAAGAGGACACCGAACAACCACCGCACATGATGCAGGACGTCGAGCTTGGTTCGCAGCGAGAGCAAGAGCGGCTCGCCGAAGTTCCGGATGTCCCACGTGCGGTTGCCGAGCACGGGCACATCGAGCGTGATCACGAGGGCCTCGTAGCCGGCATGCTCGGCGCGCGCGATCAGGCGCTCCACCACCGTCGTATCGCCGACCGCCCGCATGCTTTGCGATGTCCTCGAGGCTGCTACTCGACACGATGCTGACCGTGAACGGGATGTTGTTCGCCTTCGCGGCGCGCGCCATCGCGATGTCCCCGTCGCGCCACAGCAGGCCGTTGAAGCCGGTCGGAGCCACCACGAGCGGCATCCCGCACGGCGCATCGAGGAGAGTCGTGGCAGCGGTGCGGGTCGAGACGTCGACGAGCACCTGGTGCACGAACCGCAGCTCCGAGAAGGCGTCGACGTTCCCGCGCAGGGTCCGCTCGTCCTCGCTTCCGCCTTCGAGCTACTCGAGCACGAAGCCGGGCAGACGGCGATGCGGCATTTGCCTGAGCTCCTCGATATCGAGCGCTCGCCCGACGCGCGCTCCCCGATAGTAGCTGCGGTTCATCTCGCGCCCTACAGACGCCCCCCGATTGTAGCTACGGCTCATCTCGACCCTGGATCGTAAGGCAAACAGTTCACCGACGGCAATGCGGGCGACGTTTACTCCCACTGTGAGATCGACGAAGATACTCGGGTGAAACGCGCAGCCACGGGTGCGAACAATCTACGGGTGAAGGTCGAGCAGCAGGGCGGAGGCTCGCGAGTGACGCTGTCCGGAACGGTCGACGAGAACTCGGATCTCGAGACCCCGTTCGCCAAGCTGAACGGCGACCTGGTCATCAACATGAAGGACGTCGAGCGGGTGAACTCCATGGGCGTTCATCTGTGGATCCCGGTCATGGCCCGGCTGTCCGCGAAGCATCGCGTCGTGGTCGAAGAGATCTCGTACGCGTTCGTGTTCAACGCCAATGCGGTCGCCAACCTGTTCGGTGCCGCCAGGGTCGTGTCGTGTGGGGCGCCGTACTACTGCGCTGCCTGCAAGGATCACGTGATGGTCAAGGTCACTGCCGACGAGGTGGCCGCTTCCGGCGGTGCGCCACCGTCCAAGCGCTGCCCGAAGTGCACGGCCGCCCTGGAGTTCGACGAGCTCGACGGCTACTTCTCGTTCTTCAAGAACCGGTCGCAGTCGTAGGGCGCGGGTGGAGTCCGAAGCCCCGCGCGGACTGCTGATCGCGGAGGACGCGAAGACCGTCGCGATGCTCCAGCGAGTCGCGAGCGCCGCGCAGTTCCCGCTCCGCTGGATCAGCACGGTGGACGAGATCGCGGCGGAGCAGATCGCCGACTACTCGCTGCTCGTCCTCGGAGAATCCGTGCTCGGCGGCGCCGTCGGTTCGCAGGTGGAGCTCCTTCGCCGCGGAGCGCATCCGTCGTTGCGCATTGCGGTCGTCGACGAGTCCCAGGATCGGCGAGCGGCACTCGACCGGATCCTCGTGCAGCACGCCGATCATCTGATCCCCGCGGGAACGTCAGAGGACGTCCTGTTCGCGACGCTGCGAAAGCTCGGTTCCGGCACGTTCTTCGGCCTCGAGCGATACCTGTTGCCCGGCGTCAACGCCGACTTCTGGACCCTCGGCAGCTCGGACGAGAAGACTCCCGTGCTCGACCAGCTCAGGGCGTCCGCGGACCGGGTCAACTGCCACCCGCGGATCACCGACCTCCTGCTGTCTGCCGTCGACGAGATGATCATCAACGCGATCTATCGGCCGGTCCCCAGCGCCGAGACGACCGGTCGGTCGGTGCGACCCGTCACGGTCGCATGCGCCACAGACGGCCGGTTCCTCGCGGTCTCGGTCCGTGACGAGCATGGTCTGTTTCGCCACGAGGACCTGATTCGAGCGATCCGCAAGGCGCTCGTGCACGAGGAGAGAGGCATCGCGGAGACCGCTGTCCATGCCAGCCTCGGTTTTCGCCTCATGCTCGCCGCACTCAGTCACCTCGCGATCAACGTCGAGCCCGGGCGCCGTACCGAGATCATCGGCCTGGTCGATCTCCGCCTGTCCCTGAAGGAGTACCGCAGCGCGGTGCCCGGCCTCGGGATGTTCACCTAGCCAGCAGCTGCTCCTCGAGCATGTGGGTCACCGCGCGCTCGAAGCCGCTGATCGCGCGCTCGAGCTCCGCGTCTCCGTGAACGGCGCTGATGTTGTTGGCGAAGTCGAAGTCGAGCCCCTCGCTGAACAGCGCGAGTCGCAGCAGGCGCGCCAGCCGCGGATCACCGCTGAGCTCGGCGTGGCGGCCGACCGGCACCTCGTCCGTGTCGCCGAACGGCCACGGCTTCAGACAGAAGTGCACGTGCGATCCTGCGCCGAACACGCGAGCTGCTGCGCCGGTCCGAGCGATCACCTCGTTGAGCGCGCCACGCAGCCGTGCTCCGTACGCGTTGATCTGCTGCTGCACGCGGCCGTCACGAAGCAGGCGCAGCGACGCGACGCCCGCGGCGCACGCGACCGGGAACGCATTCCACGTCCCGAAGTGGCCGACGAACGTCGGTGCACCGGCCTTCATCTGGTCCATCAGATCCGCGCGACCGGCCACCGCCGATCCGGGGAGCCCACCGAACAGGGTCTTTCCGAGCGTCGTCAGATCAGGAACGATTCCTTCGAGCCCCTGGTAGCCGCCCGGCGCGAGCCGGAACCCCGTCACCATCTCGTCGAAGATCAGGAGCACGTTGTGGCGCCTGGTCAGCTCGCGCACGCCGGCGACCCACGCCTTCGTCGTCGGTACCGTGCCGTGCATGCCGCCGGCGGGCTCGAGCATCACGCACGCGATGTCGTCACGCTCGGTGAGTGTCCGCTCGAGAGCGGCCAGATCACCGGGCGGGAGGATGACGCGACCGTCGCTCGCCGCTCGCGGCAGACCGTGACTTGCCAGCGCGGTGTACGGAGGCTTGAGTGCGCACAGCTCCTGGTCATGCCAGCCGTGGTAGTGGCCCTCGAACCGGACGTGGACGTCGCGGCCCGTCGCCGCGCGTGCGATCCGCAGCGCGAGATTGACGGCCTCGCTGCCGGTGCCGGTGAAGCGCACCCGCTCGGCCGACGGAATCAGCTCGCAGACGAGCTCGGCGAGCTGGACCTCGGGCTCCGACGGACCGGCGAAGTGCGTCCCGAGCGCGAGCTGCGCCTGGATCGCCGCGAGGATCTCCGGGTGGTTGTGCCCGAACATCAGCGACCCGTGGCCCATGCAGAAATCGACCATCTCCTGGCCGTCGACGGTCCACTTGCGAGTGCCCGAGGCGCGCGCGTAGAACGGCGCAAACGGCTGGAAGTCGCGCGAGATCTGCGAGACGCCGCCGGGCGTGACCTCGCGTGCACGGGTCGCCAGGCGCTGCGAGCCTGGGTTCTCCGCGATATAGCGCTGTTCGATCCGGGACAGCGTCACGGTTAGCTCGTGAACGTCGGCATCAGGCCACCGCCGAGAGTGATGTTGATGAGCGGCGTCGAGCTGACGCGCACGAGGCCGCCGGCGTACTGACCACCGAACACGAACGGGTTCCAGTTGTAGTACTTCTCGCTCCAGGCGATGGAGCCGGCGTCGACGACGGGAAGCTCCATGCGCGGAACCTCGAGGTACTCCTGCGCGATCCAGACCTCGCGCCGCGATGCTTCGAGCGCCTGATGCCAGGCCGCTTCGGTCGAGATGCCCGGCAGGATCACATTCATCCCGCCGTGGCTCTCGCTCTTCTTGAGAGCCCACCGCGTCGACGTCGCCTTCACGGTCGCGCGTGCATCCTCGTTGTCGAGGAGCACCGTGCGAGGCACCAGCTTCGCCGCGCCACTCAGCGCAGCCGGCAGGTCGGGCGCAAGCGCGAGGTGCGAGAGCACCGACTTGGCACCCGCCACGTACGAGCGCAGCGGGTTGACCATGCAGATCGTGCCGTCGCGGTACGCCTTCAGCAGCGGCTCGACCTCGGTCTGCCGCTCGATGATCTCCGACGCGAGCGCGCGTCGATAGACCAGGTCGACGCGGCGTCCCTTGACCCGGAGCTCACCATCAACCAGATGGAACGCGCGCGGATCGCACACGATCGTCGGCGCGCCGCGCGCCTCGAAGTGCTCGGCGAGCCGCGCGTGCTCGTACCGGGTCTTCTGCCCCTCCCAGTCCGTGATCGCGATCGTCGGCGCGGCGTTCTTGCCGCCGTACTCGCGGTAACAGGCGAGCAGGGTGTCGAACAGACGATCCGAGGCCGAGATCGGCTTGGCGGCTCCTCCGAACGACGAGAACGCGTCGAGCTCGAGGAGGCACTCCGCGACGATGTCGAGGAAGCTCATCATCGCCGGGCTGTCGCAGTTGAGCTCGACGAACTTCAGCTCCGAGCCCACCGGGATCCCATCCGGTCGACACAGCACGCAGTTGCGCTGGTACCCGGGATTGACGCTGATCAGCTCGACCGCATCCTGGCCGAGCCCCATCGCCTCGTAGAACGAGGTCTCCGACAGGAGCCGGCGCGACAGATGCTCGGCGGCTTCGATCAGGAGCTCCGCCTGTCCCGCCCACCGGCGAACGGTGTCGCGCGAGGTGACGAACGCGTAGGCATACGTCGGGAGCAGCCCGTCCCCGAACAGGATGCCGCGACTGCGTAGCTTGGCCTGGAGCTCGGCCTCGGCAGTCTGGAGCGCACCGGCGGACCGGAACATCTCCTCGAGGACCTCGGCACGACGACCGACCGTCATGCGGTCCGCCTGGCGACAACGTCAGCGAGCATGGTTGTGTAATTCATGGGTATTGGCGGCCGTTCACCGCGTGCAGCGGAGTACAGATACGGCCCCTCGACCAGCGTAACATGACCGACTGGCGCTCCGTCAAGCCACGCCGGAGTGGGGCGCGGCGACGATTGTCCTGTTCTTGCGGGGATTGTGTCATTCTCCGTGGGATCGATGCCTTCGTCGGGACCAACCGCGGTTCTCGGGGCGTTCCGCGCCGTCCAGCGCGCCAGTGTCCGTGGCTACAGCGATGCGCTGGCAGCGCTCGTCGACGAGGTCAAGCTCCTCCTCGGCGGCACCGTCCGGGTCTCCTGCCTGAGCCTCGACCAGACCGATCTCGTCCACGGCGATGCACCGCCCGAGCACATCCGCGAGCAGGCGCGCAGCATCGCGTGGACGGACGAGCGGGTGGTGCTGCCGGTGACCGAACGCGGACGCACGCCGACGTCGATCATCGTGCTTCCCATTCGCTCGCACCTGCCTGGAGGTACCGAGCTCGCGCACCGGTTCCCGGTCGGGCTGCTGCTGGTCGAGAGCGCAGGACGCGACCGGCCGCCGGCAGATGACCTCGCGGCCGTCGAGCAGGTGATCGAGCTCGTCGCCGACACGCTGCTGCTGTCGTTCGACAACATGGGCGGCTCGTCGGCGCACGGGATGATGGGTGCGCCCGCGTTCCGCCGCTTGACCCATCGCTGGGTCGAGGTCTCGCGCGCGAGCGGCGCACCGGTCAGCATCGTCGCCGTGGGGCTCAACGGGCTCGACGAGGTCAACCAGATGATCGGGTTCGAGGCCGGCGACGGTGTGCTCGGTGAGGCGAGCAACTTCCTGGTTCGCGAGCTCCCGGCAGCAACGGCACTGAGCCGGATCGGTGGCGCGGTGACCGCCGTCCTGCTCGCCGGCATCGGGACCGACGCTGCGCGCGAGCTCGGTCACCATCTGCAGCGATCGTTCGAGCGCGAGCGGCCCACCCGATTCCCCGTGGGCGTCAGCCTGTCGATCGGCGTCGCCTCGCTGGTCGAGGATCTACCAGACGGCGATCTGTTGCGGGCCGCACGAGCGGCCTTGCTCGCCGCGCGCCACACCCGCTTGCCGCTCGCGGTGTGGACCCCCGCCCTACCCCTTCGTGATCCCGATGATCCCTTGCCCGACATCGACTCGGTGTCGGGTGCGGAGTACCAGCGGATCCTGGCGATCTGGCGGTTGTTCGAGGCGCTGTGTAACGGAGCGCAGCTCGACCAGCTGATCGCCGCCACGCTCCGCGCACTGATCCCGCTGTTCCGCGCCGATCGCGTCGCTCTCTGGCACCAGGTCAATGGAGCCTGGGAACGTCGGACATCGATCGATCGCACGGCGCGTCGCGACTCCGAGCTTCCCTCCGGCCCTCCGGTCACCGCCGAGATCCTGGGGATCATCGCGAGCGCTGCCGAGAGCTCGGATGTGGTGGTCCGGCGCACGCGTACCGGCGTCGACATGGTCGCGATCAGCATGCGGCACACGACAGCGGTGACCGGCGTGCTCGAGCTCGCCCACGACAGCGCGATGCTGCGAGGCGCGCAGAGCGAGCTCGACTTCCTCCGGACCTTCGCTCGCCAGATCGGACGCGTGATCGGCGAGGTCGAGGCACTCGCCGAGGCACGCAAGCAGCAACAGGAGACCGCGGATCGGTTGCGCAAGCAGACGATCGAGCTGCGTCGACTGGTGCGGACCAACTCCGGCCTGGTCGGCAACGACGCCTCGATGCAGACCGTGTTTCGAACGATCGAGGGCTCGCGCACGTCGAGCTTCCCGGTGGTCATCACCGGCGAGACGGGCACCGGCAAGGAAGCCGTCGCGCGCCTCGTGCACCGGACGAGCAACCGGCGCGGCCCGTTCGTCGTCGTCGATTGCGGCGCGATCCCCGGCTCGCTGCTCGAGACCGAGCTGTTTGGCCACGAGAAGGGCGCGTTCACCGGCGCCGACAGCCGCAAGATCGGTCACTTCGAAGAAGCGCACAAGGGAACGATCTTCCTCGACGAGATCGGCGAGCTCCCGATCGAGCTCCAGCCCAAGCTGCTACGCGTGCTCCAGGAATCGACCGTGCGCCGACTCGGTGGTCGCGAGGTCATCTCGGTCGACTTCCGTCTGATCGCGGCGACCCACCGCGATCTCGCGGCGATGGTCGAGGCCGGCACGTTCCGCCAGGATCTCTACTTCCGCCTGCGCGTCCTCGAGATCAAGCTGCCACCGCTGCGTGCTCGCGGTGACGACATCCTGCTGCTGGCCCTTCACTCGCTCCGGCAGTACTGCGTCGAGATCGGCCGCGAGATGATGACGATCTCTCCCGATGCCGAAGCGGCGATGCGCGCTCATCCGTGGCCGGGCAACGTTCGCGAGCTGCAGAACGTGCTGCGTCGAGCTCTGCTCGTCGCGCCCGGGCCCGAGCTGACCGCCAAGGATCTGAACCTCGAGATCCCGCGCCCGAACCGAGCGCTGCGGCGGTCCGAGTCGCCGGATCGCAGCGAGCTCGCGTTACCCGCCCCGGTCGAGGGCCCCGCGGGCACGCCAGGTCCCGCCGGCGCCGACGAGCCACCTCCGACCGACGTCGAGGATGCGGTGGCGCGCTGGCTGTGGCACGAGTGGGCGCCCAAGGCCGCGACCTCGTCGCCACCGCAGGATGCGATCGAGGCGTTCGTCCTGCGCACGTGTCTCCGGATGACCGAAGGATCGATCAGCGAGGCCGCGCGGCTCCTCGATATGCACCCGGAGACGTTCGGCAGCCACCTCGACAAGCTCGGTGATCCCGAGGTGTCGCGCACGATCCGCCACCATCCGCTCGGCCCGATCCTCGAGCGCAGCGTCCGCGAGCCCGGCGTCGCAGAGCTCCTCGACCGTACCCTGCGCGTGGTCCTGACCGAGCTGCTCGTCTACTGTCGCGGCAACAAGAGCGACATGGCCCGACATCTCGACTGGGGTCGGCAGACGCTCGGTCGGCAGCTGCGCCGGCTCGATGTGGTCGGTCGGTCGAAGACGCGCGCGATCGCGCAGGCGGTCCAGCCCCAGCGACCTGTCAAGCAGCAGTGATATAACGGCCGGCCATGGCGACCCAACCGATCGCAACCGTCACGCATGGCGGCGATCGAACCGAGATCCGCGTCGTCGGCACCCTCGACCACACGGGTGCCGTCGAGTTCGAGCAGGCGTTCACCAAGCTACGCGGTACGGTCGTGCTGAACCTCGGCGGGATCACGCGGATCACGTCCTACGGCGTCGGGATGCTGATGCGCCACCTCGCAGGCATCGGCAACCAGCACAAGGTCGAGTTCGCAGAGTGCTCCGAGACCATGGTCGATCAGTTCCAGATGCTGCAGTTCTCGCGCTACGGCCGGATCACGTCGTTCCACGCCCGCTACGCCTGCACGCGCTGTGGGCGGAATGACGTCGTGCTGCTCGACGTGCAGCGCGACCTCAAGGTCGAGCGCGCGACGCGGACGGTCCACTCCCCCGAATACCCGTGCGGATGCGGCGGGCGGCTCGTGGTCGACGACTCGCTCGAGTTCGTCATCGAGCACGCCTGAGTCGCCCCACGACCGACGGAGCGGCGTATCGCACACTCGTCCCGGCACCGTTCCGGTTTTCGGGCAGGCGTCGCTGACGCCATCCTGCGTGGACGCGGTATGATGAGCACCATGCGTGCATCGCTGTTCGTCGCGCTGTGTTTCCTGGCTGCTTGCGGAGGAGATGATGGGTCCCCGGTCCAGGAGGAAGGCCACTGGCAACTCCTGGGCGAAGGCCGGCCCTCCTCGCTGCTCGCCGTGTGGTCCTCGGGCGTGGACAATGTCTGGATCGTCGGCGGCCGCGAGGGCGCAGGCGCGGGTCCCACGGTGCTCCACTACGACGGGACCGCATGGACCAAGCTCGATACGGGCATGGTCAACGTCGACCTCTGGCAGGTGTTCGGATTCGCGGATGGCACCGTGTTCCTCGGTGGCTCCAACGGCACGATCCTGCGCTACCGCAACAACACGTTCGAGAAGCTGACCACGCCGTCGACCGACATCGTGTTCGGCCTGTGGGGCAGCTCCCCCGATGATGTGTGGGCTGTCGGTGGTCAGACGACGGGTCGCCCGTTCATCTGGCGCTATCAGGGCACCGCGTTCACGTCGGTGCCGGGCATTCCGGCGGGGATCACCACGGGCGCCGTGTGGAAGGTGACCGGGCGCGCGGCCGATGACGTGTGGATGTCGGCGTCGCAGGGCTACGTCCTCCACTGGGATGGTCAGACGTTGTCGAACGAGATGATCGGCGGCAACGATGAATCGCTGTTCTCGATCGGATGCACCGCGGAGCTGTGCTTGACCGCGGGGACCAACGGATCCAATGGCGTGCTCTACGAGAACAGCGGTGCAGGCTGGAGCTCGAAGGTCCCGACCGAGGACGGTCCGGTCTGGCGCGGCGTCACGCCGGCCGGCGACGATCCGTACATCGTCGGGCAGTTCGGTGCGGTCGCCCGTCGCGGCACCGGGAAGTACATCACCGAGAAGCACGCGCTGACCAGCGAGTCGCTGCACTCGGCGTGGGTCGACGACGACGGCAACCTGTTCGCGGTCGGCGGCAAGTTCGATCGAGCCCTGACCATCGATGGCGTCGTGATCTTCAAGGGGACCATCGACCTCCCCGTCTTGCCATGAGCGCACCGGCTCGCTGCAACGCGCTCACGTAACCGGCCCGCGAACAAAGGACGACAGACTCATGCCTACGGCCCCCTCGGCCCCTCCGACCCCGTCGAACCCGACGACGCCTGCGGGCCCGCCGATTCCGTCGACGTCGCAGATCCCCGACAAGTTCGGCGTCACGAAGACCACGTCGGGCGGCATCACGATCCTCACCCTGACCGGCACCCTCAACGAGGAGTTCGAGGGACGAAAGATCGCGGAGGGGATCAAGACCAAGAAGGTGATCGTCGACATGCGGCGCACGCGCCGCCTCGCGTCGTGGGGCATGTCCGAGTGGGCGGAGTTCCTCCGGATCACCGCCGACTACGACCTCTACCTCGTCGAGTGCTCGACCTATGCGGTCAGCCAGATCAACCTGGTGACCGGTCTGCTCGGCCACGCGAAGCTCGTCAGCTACTACGCGTCGTACCGCTGCTCCAACTGCACGCAGGAGCTCGAGACGCTGTTCGTCGTTCCGAGCGAGGGCGAGTCGATCCGCAACCTGCCGAACTCGTCGCGCGATTGCCCGACCTGTCGTGGGCAGGCCAAGCTCGAGGAGTACCCCGCGGCGTTCTTCGAGACGATCGCCGACCGTTCGGCGTTCGACCTCGACGACGAGGTCCTCGCGTACCTGCGCACCGCGTACAAGTACGATCTGACGCCGGACCTCAGCCGGTTCCGTGCGCACCGGCGCGTCAACAAGGGCTACACGTATCTCCGGCTGTCGGGCAGCATCTCCGCGCTTCCGGGCGAGGTCCTCGCCAAGGCCGGTGAAGGCACGACGGTCGTCGACCTCGAGTCGATCGCGTTCGATCCTCAGAAGGTCACGGCGTGGCAGGCCTACGTACGGGCCGCGCTCACCAAGGTGAGCTCGCTGCAGCTCGTGAGCTGTCCGCCCGGGTTCCTCGAGAGCGCCGTGCGTCCCGAGGATCTCAGCACCAAGCTCAAGGTCCGCTCGTTCGCCGTCAACTACGACTGCGCGACCTGCAACAAGACGACGAGCAAGATGGTCGATGTTGCCGAGAACCTCGAGCAGCTCGTCATGGGCGTAGCGCCCGCCGGCCGCTGCCAGACGTGCAAGGCGCCGCTCTCCGCGTCGCTGACGTCCGGCCAGGTCGCGCTGATGCGCGCGCTCCCGGCCCGCGAGCGGGACGTCGTCCTCGACAAGTTCCTCACGTCGATGCGCGAGATGCCGGCCGACAAGCTCGAGAACGCGCTCGCGCTCAAGAGCCAGGAGGCGGCCAAGCCCGCCGAGACCGTGCCCGCCGTCCCGCTCGTGTGGGGATTGCTCGCGCTGCTGATCGCCGGGCTCGCGGTCGTCGGTGTCGTCGTCTGGAAGGACAAGAAGCAACCCGTCCAGGTGGTGACGACCACGCAGACACCGGTCGCCGACACGCCGCAGAAACCCGCGTTCGCACGTCCCGACTGGATCATGTCCGACGTGCCGTCGTCGGCGTACTGCCACGACGTCATCAACCGCCTGATGTGCGTCGGCGTGTCCTCGTATCGCCCGACGCGTGACGAAGCGGTCGGCGAGGCCAACGATGCGGCGCTCGAGGAGCTCGTCAGCGCGATCGGTCTCAAGATCGTCGACCCCGCGTTTCAGGACACGGTGATCGCCGGCTACAGCTCCGCGCGTGCCAAGGCGCTGTCCGCCCTGCAGGCAGCGGAGATCGACCGCACCGCCGATACGAAGGGTGCTGCGGCGTACGCCGCCGCCGGCGAGATCGTCCGCAACGCCCGCAAGCGGGTCGCGGAGACCCTCCAGGCGTCGGGCGGCGTTGCCGTTCCCACGCAGCGGACCGATTGGTACTGGGAAGAGTACGCCGGTGACAGCGGCAAGAAGGAGACCCTCGTCTTCGTGCGGTTCGACGTCAGCCTCGACAGCATGCGGGCGCTCGTCGAGAAGTACGCCACGGCGACGCCGGTCGCGGGCTCGACCGTCATGACCGCCTTCCCGGCGCTCGCCTGGCAGTACCCGGACTTCGCGGGCGGCGCGTACCTCACCAAGGTCGGCAAGTCGTTCGCCGAGGCCGGCATCGCCCCCCAGCAGATCGTCGTCGCTGTCGGTGATCAGCCGGTCAAGGATGCGACCAGCTTCGCGCGCCGCCTCGACGAGGCTGCCAAGGGCGCGGGCGAGCTGACGCTGGTCGTCAAGGCCGGGGAGACTCCCGCAGCGCCCAAGACGGTCAAGCGTCCCCTCCGCTGAGGCCCCAGCGAGCGATCCCACGATCCTTGGCTCGGGGGTGCTGGCAGCCCGCGGGCAGTGGTATCCTCACCAGGCCGTGGGCCGGCGTCTGATGGCCACGCCATTGTCGAGAGCGAACCATGTCCCGAGACATCAAGCAGACGAACCAACCCGCTAACGCTGCTTCCGCTCGCACCCAGGCACTGGTCGAGCTCGTCGCCGTTGGCGATGCAGGGCTCGTCAGTGTCTCCGGGCTCGTGGATGAGCGCTTCCTTGGCTTCGGCAACGTGGGAGCGATCAAGGCCCTCGTGATCAACGTCGCCGGGATGACCCGGATGACGTCCTTCGGTGTTCGCCAGTGGCTCAAGGGCATGGACGCCCTGCCGAAGACGATCACCGACCTCTACCTGATCGGCTGTCCGACGTTCTTCGTCGATCAGCTCAACATGGTTCTCAACTTCGCCGGCGCGAGCAAGATCCTCACCGTCGTCGCTCCGTACAACTGCCCGTCGTGCGGCGTCGAGTCCGGTGAGACGATCGACGTCCTCGTCGAGCGCGCGAACCTCGCCAAGGGCGGCCTCCCCGAGAAGGAGTGCGCGCGGTGCGGCGGCAAGCTCGAGTTCGACGAGACGCCGGAGAGCTACTTCTCGTTCGTCAACAAGTACGCCGCCTCGAGCATCGCGCCCTCGGCGGCCCAGCTGCTCGCGGCGCACGGGCTCTACACGTCGCTCGACAGCGCGGCCGAGAAGCCGCCGCGGATCATCAAGCTCGTCCACGGCTCGGTCACCTACTTCCGGATCATCGGCACCATCGGTTCGATGTTCCGCGCGCGGCCTCTGCTCGTGGGTGCCGAAGGCGAGGTCGTGATCGATCTCGCCGAGGTCAGCCGGTTCGATGCGGCCGGTCGCAAGGAGTGGGGACGCCTGCTCAAGAGCCTCGCTGCGCAGGTCCCGGCCGTCACCCTCGTCGACGTCAACGATGCGTTCCTCGCGGCCGCAGGCGACACGCTCACGATCGCGCGGCACATCACGGTCGCTTCGGTGCTCGTGCCGTACGTCTGCGTCGAGTGCGGTCGCAAGTCACAGGAGAGCGAGAGCATCCTGACGACCAACTGGCCCCGCAACTTCGAGGATCACGTCTGCACGACGTGCGGCGGCACGACCCAGAACAAGATGTCGTCCGAGGCGCTGACGCCGCTCCAGAAGGCGAGCACGAGCACGCCGCCCGCGAGTGCCAAGCTGATCAGCCAGCGCGACGAGATCCTGTCCCGCGCGCTCACCGATGCCAACGTCGCGCAGGCCGGCGAAGGTGCGAGCGCAGCGGTCGCCGCCGACGACACGATCCTCGGCAAGTACAAGATCGTCCGCCGGCTCTCCGAGGGCGGCATGGCCGAGGTGTTCCTCGCCAAGCAGGTCGGCATCGGTGGCTTCGAGAAGCCGGTCGCGCTCAAGCGCATCCAGCGCAAGCTCCTCGATAGCCGGCACATGGCGATCGACATGTTCCTCAACGAGGCCAAGATCGCTGGTCGCCTCACCCACCCGAACATCGTGCAGGTGCTCGACGTCGGCGAGGTCCAGGGCGCGCTCTACCTCGCCATGGAGTACGTCCACGGCAAGGATCTCCGCGACGTCATCAAGAAGCTGCAGAAGGGCGGCAACCTGATGCCGCTCGGCGAGGCTTGCTACGTCGTCCGCGAGGTCGCGCAGGCGCTGCACCACGCGTACTGGTCGATGGACATGGCGGGCCAGCGGCTGTCCGTCGTCCATCGCGACGTCTCGCCGCAGAACATCATCCTCAGCTACGAGGGGACGGTGAAGCTCCTCGACTTCGGCGTCGCGATGTCGTCGGTCACCGAGCACGCCGAGACGATGATCGTCGGCAAGTGGCTGTACATGTCGCCCGAGACCACGCTCAACGAGCAGATCGACCACCGGTCGGATCTGTTCTCGCTCGGCGTGATCCTCTACTTGCTGTGCTCCGGCTACATGCCGTTCGCCGGCAAGGAGCCCAAGGAGATCGTGAAGAAGATCCGCAGCGGCCAGTACAAGCCGCTGCAGGAGATCGCGCCGCAGGTCCCCGAGCAGCTCGCCAACCTGGTCGGCCGCCTGCTCGCTCCCAACCCCGACGACCGCCCGCAGCGCGGCCAGGAAGTCGCGCAGGAGCTGACCGAGATCGCGCGCATGTGCGGCTTCGAGAGCTCGGGGCCGAACATCGCCAACCTGCTCGGGCACCTGTTCCCCGAGCACGTCGCAGGAACCGAGAAGCCGACCACCGAGATCGTGCGGACGATGTCGCAATCGATGTCGTCGGTCTCGGCCAACTCGTTCACGCCTCGCACGACGAGCACTCGCGCGGCGATCGACGTCTCGGTCGCATATCCCGAGATTCCGGCGGTGCCGCCGTCGGGCCCGGCGTCGGCTCCGTCGATCGAGATCCCGCCGCTCGCCCGTCAGCTCGAGGCCGCCGCGACGTCTCGCGCCGCCGAGATCACGCCGGCCGTTCCGATGCCCACACGGACTGCCGTGGTGTCCGTGCCTCCGGCTCCGGCGCAAGCTCCGGCTCGCGCCAAGGTCGTCTCGCCGACCCGGGTGCCGAACGTCCCCGTTCGGTCGCCGAGCACCACCACGGCCGCTGCGGACCGCCCGATCGTTCCACGACCGCAGGTTCCGGTAACGCCGACTCGTGCGATCTCGATCGGCACCGTGCTCGTGATCGCGGCGCTCGTGATCCTGCTGGGCGTCGGTGCCTATGTAGTCATCGGTCCGAGCTGGTAGGCAGTCCCCCACCTGGAGGCTGGCTTGCTCGACGAGTTTGGCTCTGCTAGCGTGAACACTCGTGCTGTCGATCGTATCGACGCACACCGGAGGCTTTGATGAAGTGGAAGCTCGCCGCACTTCTGGCGGTTCTCGTGTTCGACATCCAGGCGCCGGCTCCGGCCGAAGCGTGTGGCGTCAAGCTCAACGTCAAATCGAGCAAGCCCAAGAAGGCGATCGCGCGGACATCGAATCCGTCGCACTTGCTGCTCCTCGGCAGCCCGCCCAAGAAGCTCGTCGGCGATCTGTCCGCAGCAGGACATGACGTCGAGGTCGCTCCGACCCCTGCCCGCGCCAAGCGCAAGCAGTACGCGGTCGTGATCGTCGACAACGCGGACACCGCCGCAGAGGCTCGCTCGCAGTTCGGCACGTCGATCGTCGTTGTCCGCTCCGGCAACCTCACCGCCGATGCGCGGTCCGTGGAGTCCAAGGTCGCCCGCACGCCGACGCGCGCCGACGAGTCGCGCACGGCCGTCGCGGCACGCGAGGTTCGTACGCCGGTCGCTGCAGGTCCGACGCCGGAGAGGCGCACGGTGGTTTCGGCCGCCGATCCCGAGACCACGGTCACGCCGGTCAAGGCCGAGCCCAAGCCCGCCGCCGTCGAGACGCGGCCGGCCGTCGCGGTCAAGGCCGAGCCCAGGGTCGTCGACCAGAAGCCCGAGCCCAAGATTGCCAAGGCCGAGCCCAGGGTCGTCGAGCAGAAGCCCGAGCCCAAGGCTGTCCCGACGTCGGATCCGCCGCCCACGGCTGACCCGAAGCCGGCCAAGACGGTCGCGAGCGCCAACCTCAACGTCGAGCTGTTCTTCGGCCTCGGCAGCGCCGACGTCCGCGGCGCAGGCATCGCGAGGGCAGCGAAGTGGCTCGCGGCGCACCCCGACGTGGTCGCCGTCATCGCCGGCCATGCGGATCCGACGGGTACGCCCGAGGGCAACCTCGCCCTGGCGCAGATTCGCGCCGAAGGCGTGCGCGATGCACTGGTGGCCGCTGGCGTCGATGCCTCGCGCCTCGAGGTCATCTCCTACGGCGATACGCGCCTGAAGTACGGTCGGGCGGACGGGCGAAACCGCCGCGTCGCGATCGAACCGAAGTAGCAGCTCGTGACGTTCCCGGGGGGGCGGGAACTGCAGTCGCTGTCGTGGTGATGGTATCGTTTGGACGGTGAGATCGATCGTCTGGATGTCCGAGTCGCTGTCGCGACAGCTGAGTGCGCGACTCCCCTCGGAGACCACCACGGTGGTCCAGTCGGCGGAGGCGTTCCTCGGAGCGCAGCTCGACGCGCAGCTCGACAGCAAGACTGTCTCGTTCGTCGATAGCTCGACGATCGCGGAGCTCGAGGGCACGGAGCTCTCGGGCAACGTGATCGCGGTCTGCGATGGGACGCTGCAGAGCTCGATCGGCTGGTTGCCAACCAGGCCGTGGCTCTCGCACGTGCTGAGCGCGTCGATGCTCGACCACCCGCTCGCCACCGAGCATCTCACCAACGTGATCAACACGCTGACCGGCGGCGAGCGGCCACGGCTCCTCGACTGGCTCGGCCCCACGATGTCGGGCCGGCGGGTCCGCCTCGCGCAGGCGAGCCGGCGCGTCGAGCGGCTCGAGCGCATGAGCGACTTCCTCGACTCCAAGGGCGTCGGCGCTCGCACGATCGAGCATCTTCGTGACGCCGCCGAGGAGCTGCTGACCAACGCGTTCTACGACGCACCGGTGTCCGCAGGCGCGGTCGACCATCCGATCTCGCGGACCCAGGACGTCACGCTTCCCGACGACGACGCGTGTGACCTCGTGTACGGGTGTCGCGACGATCTCGCGATCGTGCGGCTGCGCGATCCGTTTGGCTCGCTGACGCGGACCCGGCTCGTCGAGGTGCTGACCCGCTGCGCGCGGACGGACATGCAGGTCGAGGTCGACGAATCGATGGGTGGCGCCGGGCTCGGACTGTGGCGGATCTTCTCGGCGGCATCGTTCGTCGCGATCTCCGTGGTCAGCGGCCGCCACACCGAATTCCTGGTCGGCATCGCGAAGAAATCGCCTGGGCCGCGGCCGTTCGCGTTTCACCTGTTCTTCCGCGACGGCAAGAAGCGCCGCCGGCTGGTCGAGACGTCCGTGACCATCGCACCCGACAAGGCGGATCTATGAGTCGCGAGACCAAGGCTCCCGCAGCCGCTGCCGCGCGCTCCGAAGCGGCGATCGAGCTCGTGACCTCCGGCGAGGCAGGCCTCGTCCATGTCTCGGGCCTCGTCGACGAACGATTCGCCGGCTTTGGAAACGTCGGCACGGTGAAGGCCCTCGTGATCAACGTCGCCGGGATGACCCGGATGACGTCGTTCGGCGTTCGCCAGTGGCTCAAGGGCATGGACTCGCTGCCCAAGACGATCAGCGACCTCTACCTGATCGGCTGCCCGACGTTCTTCGTCGATCAGCTCAACATGGTGCTGAACTTCGCCGGCACCAGCAAGATCCTCACCGTCGTCGCTCCCTACACCTGCCCCTCGTGCGGCGCGGAGTCCGGCGAGACGATCGACGTGCGCGCGGATCGAGCGAGCCTCGCCAAGGGCGGCTTGCCGGAGAAGGAGTGCCGTCGCTGCGGCGGCAAGCTCGAGTTCGACGAGACCCCGGAGAGCTACTTCTCGTTCGTCAACAAGTACGCCGCCTCGAGCATCCACCCGGCTGCCGCGCAGCTCCTCGCCGCGCACGGTCTGTACACCGCGGCCGAGAGCGAGGCCGAGAAGCCGCCCCGCATCATCAAGCTCGTCCACGGCTCGGTCACCTACTTCCGGATCATCGGCACGATCGGATCGATGTTCCGCGCGCGCCCGCTGCTGGTCGGCGCCGAGGGAGAGGTCGTGATCGATCTCGCCGAGGTCGCGCGGTTCGACGCTGCGGGTCAGAAGGAGTGGAAGCGGCTGCTCAAGAGCATGTCCGGACAGGTCCCGGCGGTCACGCTGGTCGACGTCAACGAGACGTTCCTGTCGACGATCGGCGACGCAGTCGGTGCATCGCCCAACATCGCGATCGCATCCGTGCTCGTTCCTTACGGATGCATCGAGTGCAGCCGGACCTCGCACGAGAGCGTGCTGCTCGACCAGGCGAGCTGGCCGCTGACGTTCGGTGCGCACGTGTGCACGACGTGTGGCGGAACGACGAGCAGCCGGTTGCCCGCCGAGGCGCTCGAGTCCCTGCAGAAGGTGAGCACCAGCGCGCCCGCCGCCAGCGCCAAGCTGATCGGGCAACGCGACGAGATCCTGTCCCGCGCGCTGACCGATGCGAACGTCGCGCAGGCGGGTGAAGGTGCGACCGCCAACGTCGTCGCCGACGACACCATCCTCGGCAAGTACAAGATCGTCCGCCGGCTCTCGGAGGGCGGCATGGCCGAGGTCTTCCTCGCCAAGCAGGTCGGCATCGGTGGCTTCGAGAAGCCGGTCGCGCTCAAGCGCATCCAGCGCAAGCTCCTCGACAGCCGGCACATGGCGATCGACATGTTCCTCAACGAGGCCAAGATCGCTGGCCGCCTCACCCACCCGAACATCGTGCAGGTGCTCGACGTCGGCGAGGCCCAGGGCGCGCTGTACCTCGCCATGGAGTACGTCCACGGCAAGGATCTGCGCGGCGTCATCAAGAAGCTGCAACAGGGCCGGACCCTGATGCCGCTCGGTGAAGCCTGCTACGTCGTCCGCGAGGTCGCGCAGGCGCTGCACCACGCATACTGGTCGATGGACATGGCGGGCCAGCGGCTGTCTGTCGTCCACCGCGACGTCTCACCGCACAACATCATCATGGGCTACGAGGGGACGGTGAAGCTCCTCGACTTCGGCGTGGCGATGTCGTCGGTCACCGAGCACGCCGAGGCGATGATCGTCGGCAAGTGGCTGTACATGTCACCGGAGGCCACGAGCAGCCAGCAGATCGACCACCGGTCGGATCTGTTCTCGCTCGGCGTCATCCTTTACCTGCTGTGCTGCGGATCGATGCCGTTCACCGGCCGCGACCCCAAGGAGATCGTCGCCAAGATCCGCGCCGGTCAGTACAAGCCACTGCAGGAGATCGCGACCGAGATCCCCGAGGAGCTCGCCGTGCTCGTGGGACGCATGCTGGCCCCGAACCCCGACGATCGTCCGCAGCGCGGCCAGGAGGTCGCGCAGGAGCTCAACGAGATCGCTCGTGCCTACCGGTTCGAGAGCTCGGGCTCGAATGTCTCGAAGCTGCTCACGCACCTGTTCCCGGAGGAGTCGAGTGGCACGCCGGTGATCGAAGCCGTCAGCGTCAAGCAGCTCGCGAGCGTGCTGCCCGACGACGTTTCGATGACGATGAAGGACGACCGGTCGCCGGTGTCGATCACGCCGAACCCGGGCCGGTCGGGGATCGACGTCTCCGAGACCTTCCGCCGGGTCGTGCCGCCGCAGCTGCAGACACCCGTGCCGGAGGTCGCGCGCGTCGAGGTGCAGCCCGCACCGCCGAGTCCGGTTCCAGCGTCACGTCCTGCGCCGCAGGCCTCGACGCAGGGTCGCGAGCGCGTGCAAGAACCCCCGACGGCAGCGCAGGCCGCGCAGCGCGAGACGATGATTGCCAAGGTCGCGATCGCGATCGCGATCGTGGTCCTCGCCGCACTTGCCATGTACCTCATCCGGTCCTAGCCAGGGAAAGACTGCGCCGGTGCTCCCTCGGCAGATCATTGCCGTCTCGCCCGACAAGGAGCTCGGGCAGAAGATCGCAGCGGCGCTGCGGGGTGAGGGCCGCGCGGTCGGCGTTCACGCGACGCTCGAGTCCGTCGGTGCTGGCGGCATCGAGGCCGAGCTGTGCGTGCTCGATCTCGGCGGCGACCCGACGGCGATCACGCTCGTGCCACGGCTGATCGGACGCTGCCCGGTGATCGTGGTGTTGCCACGCTCTGATCTGGCTGCGGCGGTCGACCTCATGCAGGCGCATGACCGGATCGCCGGGATGATCGTCGCAGAGGAGCTCGACCCGGCTCAGCTCGCGGCCACCGGCTCGCGACTGCTCGACGATCGGTTGTTCGGTCTCGCGAGCGTGATGCCTCCCGAGACGAAGATCCACGCGATCGCCGTCGGCGACCACGTGGAGAAGCTGCGCTGCATCACGCACATCGTCGATCAGATCGTGCAGATCGGAGCACCGCGCAGCTTGCACGCGCCGATCGAGCAATGCCTCGACGAGATGCTGATGAACGCGCTCTACGACGCGCCCGTGGACGCGCAGGGCAAGCACATCTTCTCGGGCGTCGCGACGCGCTCGCGGATTCTGATGCGCACCGAGCACACCGTCACCGTCGAGTACGCCTACGACGGCCGGCGATTTGCGGTCGCGGTGCGCGACTCGTTCGGCAGTCTCGAGCGCGCGACCATGCTGCGGTTTCTCCACAAGTGCCTGCACTCGCCCGACCAGATGGACCGCAAGGCAGGTGGTGCCGGCGTGGGGCTGTACCTGATGGTCAATGCGGCGTCCGTCGTGCAGTTCACCGTGCTGCCCGGCATCGCGACCGAAGCGCTCTGCGTGTTCGATCTGCAGGCGCCGGCGGCGAGGCTCCAGGAGCTCGGGTTCTTCCGGCAGACCGATCTGGCGGGCCAGGTTGCGAGCGGACCCGCGCGCGCGGTCCCCTCGGCGGCAGCGGCCCGCGCGCGCAGGCGTCGGCTCGTTCGTCGGGTCGGTACCGGGATCGCCGCGACCGCGTTCACGGTGGCCGCCGTGCTCGGTGCGCGCCGGCTGATTCGCGGCCACGTCCCCGATCCGGTCCCGACCGTCGAGATCGACTCGAAGCCCACCGGCGCGCTGATCGAGATCGACGGCGTCCCGTTCGGCTCGACGCCCGTGACGCTGACCTCGCTGGCGGAGGGCAAGACCCTGTCGATCGCGTTCACGCAGCGCGGCTATCGCGCGGCGACGGCAAGCCTGCAGGTCCCGGTGCCCGGCGAGGTGGCGAAGCTGGTCCAGCCGCTCGAGCTCTCCGATGACTTCGTGCGCGTACGGTTCGTGTCGGATCCGCTGGGGGCGGAGATCATCCAGACCGGCCAGCTCGCGACCGTCGACCGCACGTACACCCCCGCCGACGTGTTCGTCGAGGCGGCGAAGCTGCAGCGGTTCACCCTGCGGATGCCGAAGCACGTGCCGGTCGTGATCGAGCCGTTCACGCCCGAGCGCGGTGCCAAGGGCCTCGAGAAGGGCGGCGAGCTGGTTCCCGGCGTCACCCTGCGCGTCGAGGCAGCGGGCGCCGGCACCGTCACGGTCAGGGGTGCACCGCATTGCACGGCGGTAGCGGTGCCGCTCGACTGCACGGTCGCGCCGGGGACCTACGATGTCGACTACGTGGGGCCTGACCAGAGCAAGGTCACGCGCAGCGTCGTGATCGAGGACACCGACCTGATCGAACGTTTCTAGCGAGCGGTCCGCGCGCTACGGCAGGTTCACGACGCGGATGCGGTTGATCGTGCAGATCGTGTTCGGTGCGTCCGGATCGCAACGCCCGTCGTCGCAACCCGCTGCGAGGGGCCCTTTCAGGGCACCGCGCAGGTCGCGTCGTAGCCGTCGGGCGGGTTGCCGCAGTCCTTGTGGCAGTTCGTGCAGCGCTTGATGTCAGCGTCGGTCGAGCGGAACGTCGCGCTGACCTCCTGCCACGACCAGCCCATGTTCTCCGCCGTCGTGTCGGCGGCGTCGAGCTTCTTCATCACCGTGTAGTCGACGATCGGGCCGGCACAATTGGTGTCGTCCTCGGCGTACTGCTCCTTGACGATGACCGCACCGACCGGGAACGGTGCGGTTCGCCCGTTGTACGGGGTCAACGCATCGGGCGACGCGAGCACGCGGATCCGGATCAGGTCGTGCTCGAGGCTGAACCGGCAGTTGCGCACCTGCTGGTACGTCTGCGCGTAGTCCGCCGGGAGCAACACGGGTTCAGCAGGAGCATCGGGCATCGCTGAGTCGCTGCCGCACCCGAGAACAACAATCGCGAGGAACGCGAGGTACTGCGAGCGCATCACTATGGAAGGTTCACAACGCGAATGCGGTTGTTGTACGAGTCGCTCACGTACAGCTTCTTGCCGACGAGGTCGATGCCGTAGGGCCGATCGAGCTTGGCCTCGAGCGGCGGACCGCCGTCGCCGGCGAACCCCTTCTCCGCGCCGCAGGTGCCGGCGACCGCGGAGATGATGCCCGACGGATCGATCTTGCGAACGCAGTTGTTGTGGACGTCCGTGAAGTAGACCGCGTTGTCGTCGCCGACCGCGACGTCGACCGGGCGGTCGAGCGTCGCCTGGGTCGCCGGCCCGCCGTCGCCGGAATAGCCGGCGGCTCCGGTGCCAGCGATCGTGGTGATGATGCCCGCCGCGTCGACCTTGCGGATCCGGTTGTTGTCGGTGTCGGCGAGCAGCAGGTTGCCCACCTTGTCATAGGCGACGCGACCCGCCGGCTCGGCCGCCTGACCGTACGGCTGCCCGAGGCGCGCGTTGATCGCGAGGCCACCGTCACCGCCGTAGCCGGGGGTGCACGCCTTCGCGCACTCGGTCGCGGGATCGCCGCACGCGAGCTTGTGTGAGCCGGGGCACGCGACGGGCTGGACGCCCGCGGCGCACGGCTGGTCGAGCTCGACCACGCAGCTGCCGACGATCGTGCTCATGTCGCCAGCCTGGTCGACCATGCGGACAGCCTGGTTGGCCTGATCCATGATCACGATGTTGCCCGCGGGGTTGAGCGCGATGCTCGACGGCAGATCGAGCGACGCCATCAGGGCCGGACCACCGTCACCATCGTAGAACGTACGCCGGCCGCGGCCCGCGTAGTTCTCGATCGTCATGTCGGACAGCTTCACCCGCTTGACGCGGCTGTTGTGCCACGCCGACAGGTAGAGGTAGCCGTCGTGGAAGAACAGGTCGGTCGTGTGGTTGAACGTGGCCTGGAGCGCGGGCAACGACGGGGTCCCGGGATCCGGGGCATCGCCGACCTCGCCGTTACCGATGACGCTCGTGATGATGCCGTCGGCGTCGACCGCACGAACGACGTAGTTGTTGAAGTCGAGGAACCAGAGATCACCGTTCGGCGCGATCGCGGTGTCCTGTGGAATGTAGACGGCGGCCTCGGTGGCCGGGCCTTCGTCGCCGTTGAAGCCCTGCTCGCCCGAGCCGACGATCGTACAGATCGTGTCGACAGCGTCCGGATCACAGGCCTTGTCGCCGTCACCGTCGCCGCCACACGCCCCGAGGAGAACGACTGCGAGGAACGTACAGCTCTTCATTTCGCGACCTTCAGGATGCGGTTGTTGTGGGTGTCGGCGACATAGAGGTTACCGGTGGCATCGAACGCGATGCCGTAGGGCTCGTTGAGCTGGATGTCCTTGGCGGAACCCGTCTCGGCGCACGCCTGCTTCGCGGTGTCGCACTTCGTGCCGTTACCGACCACGGTCTCGATGATGCCGGTGTTGAGGTCGAACGCGCGAACCGCGTGGTTCTCGCGGTCGGCGACGTAGAGGCGGCCGTCAGGTCCGAGCTCGATGTCCATCGGGAAGTTGAACGTTGCGTCGAGGGCCTGACCGCCGTCGCCGGAGTAGCCGGCGTCGGTCTTGCCCGCGATGCAGTCGACGATGCCGGTCTCGAGATCGATGCGGCGGATCCGGTTGTTGAGGCTGTCGGCGACGAGCAGCGTGCGATCGTTGTTGGTCAGGACGAGCGAGCCCGACGGGCGCGGCGTGGTACCGGTGTCGAACCCGAACTCGGCATCGAGCGCCTGGCCACCGTCGCCGATGTTGCCGAGCTTGCCGGTGCCGGCGATCGTCCGGATCATCGGCGTCGGGCCCGGCGTGATCGCGCGGATGCGAACGTTGCGCTGATCGATCGTGTACACCGTGCCGTCGGCCGCGATCGCGAGGCCCTTGGGCTGGTTGAACAGTGCGCGGCACGCGGGGCCGTCGTCGCCGGCATAGCCGTAGCCGTTACCCGCGAGCGCCGTCATCTTGTTGGTCGCGAAGTCGAGGACGCGAATCTTGTTGTTGTGCCACGCGGCCATGTACATCTTGCCGTCGGGGCCGAACTCGATGTCGGTCATGTGGTTGAGCGCGATCGTGGTCGGCGGGGCGCCGAACGCGTTGCACAGCGGCAGGAGATCTTCCATCTGCGGCGGGCCGTCGCCCTCGTAGTCGGTGCCGGCCACGACCGTCATCGACTCGTCCGCCTCGACGCGGCGGATGCGGTGGTTGTTCCAGTCGACGATGTACCCGAGACCGTCGGGTCCGAACGTCAGGTCCTCGGGGAAGTAGAGCTTGCTGTCGAGCCGGTGCGCATTGGGATCTTCGATGTTGAAGCCACGCTCGCTGACGCCGGCCCAGACGCAGGCGTTGCCCGGGGTCGAGCACGAGTCGTCGTCTTGGTCCCCACCACAGGCGCCACCGGCAATCACGGCCACTGCGAGTCCAACGATCTTCGACGGAGTGTTCATGGCGATTCCCTCTTTACGAAAGTGCGTCTGCGCTCACCGACGAATCGCGCCCGATACGCGATGAGTCCCCTGCAGCGAAAAAAATATTAGCACTCGTGCGTACGCTGCCAAGAATCAGAAACAGGATCGCGCCGGCGATCTCGTCGATTTCACTCCAGATGTGCGCACGTGGCGGACAGCATCACACCGTCGATGATCGTGACGACGAGCATGCGCAACACCCGGTACGCACGCGCATACATGTGGATGCATATGTGTGTGTCTCGGTCGAAACGGTCGGAGCTCCGTCGCTCCATCGAATCCGACGATGTTCCGACGATGACGACGAACCGAACACGGTGCGCAGGCCGTGGGATCGTCGCGCGGCGGGAGCGCGGGCGCACACGGAACGACCCCGACGCGGCGAGTCAGAGCTCCCGTCCGGAATGAAAAAACGGCCCCTCGCGGGGCCGTCTCCATGTGCCTACACCGGTGTACGTCGGTTACCCGACGAGGCGGAGCCACCAGCCCGGCATCAGGCCGAGCTCGAGCACGATCAACGGGCAGACCACGATCACGAACAGCAGACCGCCGGAGCGGTTCGGGGCGAACGGCTGGTTCGCCTCGCGGAAGTACATCGCGGTCACGATCCGCAGATAGTAATAGATGCTGATCGCGGAGTTGACGACGCCGATCGCGACGAGCCACAGGAGCTGGCCGTCGTAGACCTCCATCGCCGCCTTGAACACGTAGAACTTGCCGAAGAAGCCACCGGTCGGCGGCACGCCACCGAACGAGAGCAGGCAGATCGTCATCGCGAGCGCGGCGCCCGGGAACTGGTTACCAAGGCCGGCCCAGTCATCGATCAGCAGCCGCTCGCGACCGCGCGATCCGACATAGCTGACGACGGCGAACGCGCCCATCGTCGTGAAGCTGTACGCGATCAAGTAATAGACGAGGCCGGAATTCGCCGTCTTCGATCCGAGGCCGAGCGCGCAGATGCCAACGAGCAACACGCCCGCGTGCGAGATCGACGAGTACGCGAGCATCCGCTTGATGTTGTCCTGGCGGACCGCGGAGATGTTTCCGAGCGTGATCGTGATCGCCGCGATCACGACCATCGGGCTCGCCCAGCCGAGCGTGCCGTACGGGATGATCTCGCCACCGAGTGCGATACCGAACACGCGGATCATCGCGGCCACCGCAGCCGCCTTGACGGCAGCGGCCATGAACGCGGTCACGGGCGTCGGTGCACCCTCGTAGGCATCGGGAGCCCACATGTGGAACGGCACCGCCGCGACCTTGAAGCCGAACGCGACGACGAGCAGGAACGCGCCCGCGACGACGAGGCCAGGGTTCTGGGTCTGCGGCAGCAGCGCCTGCAGCTTGACGAGGCTGGTCGTTCCAGCCGCGCCGTAGATCAGCGCCATGCCGTACATCAGGAAGCCGGTCGCGAACGCGCCGATCAGGAAGTACTTCATCGCGGCTTCGTTGCCGCGACGCGAGCGGCGACGCATCGCACACATCACGTAGACGCCGATCGACATCGTCTCGATGCCGAGGAACACCGTCACGAGGTTGCCTGCGTGCGCGAGCATCACCATGCCCGACGCCGAGAGCAGCAACACGCCGTAGTACTCGCCCATCTGCCAGTCATGCTCGCGCTGGTGCGCCGGCGACATCAGCGCCGTCATCGCCGTCACCACGGCGAACAGCGCCGACAGCACGTAGCCGGTGCGGTCCGCGATCAGGGCCTCGCCCATCAGGGCGATCTGCTGGCCGGGCTCGAGCTGGCGGTAGAGGACGATCGACGCGATCGCCGACGCGAGCGAACCCGCGACGGTCAAGCCGACGAGCGCCGTCCGGTCGGTGCCCTTGTAGAACGCCTCGGCGAGCACCAGCAACATGCCGACGATCGCGAGGATGAGGAACGGGACGAGCCAGCCGAGATCTGCGGGATTGAAGCTCACTGGGCACCTCCTGCCGGCGGCGTGCCGAGCGTGTTCTGCACCGCCTGCGCGCCCTTGGCTGCGGCATCGAGCTTGTTCTGCATCGCGTCCGCCGTCTTGTCCGCCTGCGGAAGCGTGCCGTAGACGTGCGACGGACCATCCGGCTCAGCGACCCGGCGGTGATAGTCCTTGATGAACTTCTGCACGCTCGGCTCCATCACCTGGAGGACCGGACGTGGGAACAGACCGAGCGCGAAGATCAGCGCGACCAGCGGAAGGAACGTCGCGAGCTCGCGCCCGCTGAGGTCCTTGAGCCCGCCGTTGCGCGCCTTGTCGAGCTTCCCGAAGAACACCTTCTGGAACATGTAGAGCAGGTAGACCGCGCCGAAGATCACGCCGGTCGCCGCGAGGGCGCCGAGCAGCCGCGGTGACGGCAGGTAGTTCGGGTGCGACGCGGGGAACGTGTCGCCGGCGTTGAACGTTCCGAAGATCGTCAGGAACTCGCCGATGAACCCCGACAGCGCCGGGAGACCTGCGGAGCCCATCACGATGATCAGGTAGAGCGCGGAGAACACCGGCATCACCTTCCACACGCCGCCGTACTCGGCGAGCCGCCGCGTGTGACGACGCTCGTAGAGGACGCCGATTCCGAGGAACAGGCCGCCCGTGGTCAGGCCGTGCGACAGCATCGCGAAGATCGAACCGGAGATGCCGTACGGGGTCAGCGCGAACAGACCGAGCGCGCAGAACCCCATGTGACTGACCGACGAGTACGCGACGATCTTCTTGACGTCGTCCTGTGCGAACGCGACGAGCGCGCCGTAGATGATGCCGATCACCGCGAGGATCGCGATCACCGGCGCCCACACGGCCGCGCCGTTCGGGAACAGCGGCATCGCGAAGCGCAGGAAGCCGAAGATGCCGAACTTCAGCATCACGCCGGCAAGGATCACGGAGCCCGCGGTCGGTGCCTCGACGTGCGCGTCGGGCAACCAGGTGTGCAGCGGGAACAGCGGGATCTTGATCGAGAACGCCAGCGCGAACGCACCGAAGCACCAGAACTGCGCGTTATGCGGCAGCGCCACGGTCAGCAGCTGCTCGAGGTCGGTCGTGTACACGCCGGTGACGTTCGCGTGCTGGATGTAGACGTAGAAGATCGCGACCAGCATCAGCAGCGATCCGAGCATCGTGTAGATGACGAACTTGATCGACGCGTAGAGCCGGCGCTGACCGCCCCAGATCCCGATCAGCAGGTACATCGGGATCAGCATCACTTCCCAGAACGTGTAGAACAGGAAGATATCGAGCGAGACGAACGCGCCGAGCATGCCGGCCTCGAGGACGAGCATCGCCGCCATGAACTCGCGCGTGTGCTTCTCGATCGACTTGCTCGTGCCGAGCAGCGTGATCGGCATCAGGAACGTCGTGAGGATCACGAGGAAGATCGAGATGCCGTCGATGCCGGTCTTGAACCGCGCGCCGAGGCCCGGGATCCACTCGACGTCGAACACGAGCTGGAACCCCTCGGCCTTCGCGTTGAAGTACCGGAACACGAGCAAGCTGACGATGAAGGTGATCACCGTGAACGTCATCCCGACGCCGCGATGCAGCGAGGACTCGGTCTTGGGCGTGCACATCACGAGGATCGCGCCGAGCAGCGGCAACGCGATCAGGAGCGGCAGGACGAATGCGCCGGGCTGCATGACTACTTCTCCTCCGACGTGGCGGCCGGAACGTTGGCCGCCGGGAACCGCAGCACGCGCGTGATCTTCGTGGTCTTGCGTGTGATCGGATCCGTGACGAACAGGTTCACGCGAGTCCGCGTGTCTCCGAGCAGGACCCAGAGGTCCGGCTTGTCGTACGCCGCGCCGGTCGCGGGATCCGCATCCGGCGAGCCGTCGCCATCGATGTCCCACGCGAGCTTGGTGCCCGCGCCGAGGATGCCGGCGCCCGGCTCCGCGGTCAGGTGCAGACGGTCGCCGACGATCTCGTACGAGAACGCGGCCTTCGAGTGCCAGTCGGTGACGAAGAACACCAGCGCAGCACCGACGACGAGGCCGGCGAGATAGCGCTGGACCTGCCCGTTCTGGAACCACCGCGAGATGCGGCTGAACAGGCTGATCACGAGAGCCGAACCGTTGACCGCGATCGTGTCGATGATGAACTTGTCGACGACGGTGTACAGGCCGTTCGCGACGACCTTGAACGGACGAACGATCGTCGCGTCGTAGATCTCGTCGAACCACAACTTGTGCTTCGACGCCTCGTACGGGCCCGCGAGCGGACCTTCGACCAGGCGGTTGACGCTCGGCGACGGACCGCGTCCGTAGAACGTCCACGCGAGGGCGATGCCGATCGCGCCGATCGCGAGCGCGATCGCCGCGAGGCCGAGGATCGTCGCGTCACTGGAGTGACCCGCGATCAGCTCGCTGGCGTTGACGCCGTCGGGACCCGGGTTCCAGTACGTGGGGGTCACGCTCGGAGCGAGCCAGCTCGCGAAGGCGTGCGTGAAGCTCGGCAGGTGCGTCCCGGTCAGGTGCGGGAAGCCGATCAGGCCTGCGAGGCTCGCGAGGATCGCGAGGACCACGAGCGGCATCGTCATCGACGGTGGCGACTCGTGCGCGTGCTTCGCTGCTTCCGAGCGCTCGTCCCCCGAGAACACGAGGAAGTAGAGCCGCCACATGTAGAACGCGGTGCCGAGCGCGGCGATCAGGAGGCCGATCCACAGCACCTTGCCGTACATCGCAGGCCAGCCCGGAGGATGAACGCCCCACGCGCCGGCGAGGATCTCGTCCTTCGAGAAGAAGCCCGAGAACGGGAAGATGCCGGCGATCGCGAGGCACGAGATCATGAACGTGATCCGCGTGATCGGCATGTGCTTGCGCAGCCCGCCCATCGTCGTGATGTCGCCCGGGGTCGTCGATCCGCCGTGCTCCATGCCGTGCATGACCGAGCCTGCTCCAAGGAACAGACACGCCTTGAAGAACGCATGCGTCATCAGGTGGAACACCGCCGCGGTCCAGTTGCCTGTACCGGCGGCGACGAACATGAAGCCGAGCTGACTGACGGTCGAGTACGCGAGGACCTTCTTGAGATCCGTCTGCGCGAACGCCATGAACGCAGCCGCCAGCGCGGTGAGCAAGCCCACCGTCGCGACGACGATCATCGCGGTCGTCGATGCCGAGTACAGGAACGACAGCCGGCAGACCATGTAGACGCCGGCGGTCACCATCGTCGCGGCATGGATCAGCGCGGAGACCGGTGTCGGGCCCGCCATCGCGTCGGGCAGCCAGACGAACAGCGGAAGCTGCGCGCTCTTTCCGCAGGCACCGATGAACAGACAGATCGCGGCAGCCGCGGCGAGGCGCTCGCCGCCCCAGAACGGCTGGACGTACGCGGCGCCGACCGCCGTGCTCTTGAGCTGCGCGAAGTCGAGGGTCTTCGTCGCCCAGAACAGGAGGAAGATGCCGAGCAGGAAGAAGAAGTCGCCGATGCGGTTGACGATGAACGCCTTGCGACCGGCCGTCGCGTAGTCCTCGTTCTCGTACCAGAACCCGATCAGCAGGAACGAGCACAGGCCGACGCCTTCCCACCCGATGAACATCACCAGGAGGTTCGCGCCGAGCACGAGGATCAACATCGCGCCCGTGAACAGGTTGAGATAGCCGAAGAACGCCGCGTAGCGCGGGTCGTGGGCCATGTAGCCGGTCGAGTAGATGTGGATCAGCGTGCCGACGCCGGTGACGATCAGGATCATCACCGCGGACAGCGTATCGAGCCTGAACGCGAGCTCGACCTTGAGGTTACCGACCTCGATCCAGGTGTAGACGGTCTGCGCGATGCCGGTACCGCCGCCGCCTGCCTTGTACAGCTTCCAGAGCTCGCCACCGCCGAGGCCCGGCACGCCGAACACGAGCCAGAACGACAGCACGAACGCGAGTCCGACCGTCGCGATCGCGATGGTGTGGATCGTCGCCTTCGAGAACCTGCGGCCGAGCGTCAGGTTGATCAGCGCTCCGAGGAGCGGCAACAAGGGGATCCACGCGAGGAGCGGGAGACCACCGAACTTCATTGACGAGTAGTCCATGTCCTAGTGCCTCAGCGTCGTGAGTCGATCAACATCGACGTTGCGCCGTCCGCGGAACACCGCGACCACGATCGCGAGACCGACCGCGGCTTCAGCTGCTGCCACCGCGATCACGATCAACGCGAACGTGTGCCCCGACAGATCGCCCCACATGCGGGCGAAGGTCAGCAGGGTCATGTTCGCGGCGTTGAGCATGAGCTCGACGCTCATCAGGATGATCAGGGCGTTGCGGCGAATCATCACGCCCGCGGTCCCGATCAGGAACAGCACGGCTGCGAGCACGAGGAAGTGCCCGTAGCCGACATTGAACAGGATGTCACTCACGCGTGGCCTCCCGAGGAAGCAGCAGCGGCGGCCGCGGCAGCTGCCTCGGCTGCCTCGTCACGCGGCGGGTGGAACGGCTCACTCTGGTTGTCCTGGTCCTCGTGGAGCGGCCGCGCGATCGCGATCGCGCCGACGACCGCGATCAGGAGCAGCAGCGAGATCGCCTCGAACACGAACAGGCCGGGTCCGAACAGGTCCCAGCCGACGGCCTTGACCGATCCCCAGTCCACGCGCTCGATCGTGCCCACGGTGTCACCGGGAAGCTCGACCGCTGCGGGTGCGTTGATCGCGGTCAGCGGATTCGGCGGCTGCACCTTCATCAACATGAAGATCAGCCGGCCGACGAGATAGACGATCGCCAGACCACCGAGCGCCTTGCCGGCACGTCCGGTCGGAGCCACCGGCTCGTCCTCGGGCCTGTTCAGGATCATGACGACGAACACGAACAGCACCATGATCGCGCCGGCGTAGACCAGCATCTGGATCACGGCGAGGAAGCTCGCGTACAGCATCATGTAGACCGCGCTGATTCCGAGGAAGCAGCCGACCATTCCCATCACCGCCGCGATCAGGTTGCGGCGGGTGACGACGAACAGCGCGCCACCGATCGTGGCCGCGGCGAAGGCCCAGAACAGCAGCGCCATGCCCTTGCCGTTGGACTCGATCTTGTCGCTGTGCGGCGAGCGCTTCACCACCTTGGTGGTGGTGCGGCCCTTGTTCACGGCCTGGGCGGGAATCGGATCGGCGACCGCGAGCTGGGGCGCGATCGCATCGATCGCCCCGAGCGTCAGCAGCATCGTCAGGATCAACAGCAGGACCTTCATGCTGCCCTCGTCTTCACGTTCTTCAGCTTCGCCTCGAAGTCGGCGCGGAACTTGGTCAGGAACCCGAGCATCGGCCACGCCGCGGCATCGCCGAGCGCGCAGATCGTGTTGCCCGCGATCCCGTGCGAGATGCTCGCGAGCAGCTCGAGATCATCGGGCTTGCCGTTACCGTCGGCGACGCGGCGCGAGACCTTCTCGAGCCAGCCCGTTCCTTCGCGACACGGCGTGCACTGACCGCACGACTCGTGGGCGAAGAACTTCATGATCCGCCACACGGCCTTCGGGATATCGGTCTGGTCATCGAGGACGACCACGCCACCGGAGCCGGCCATCGTGCGCAGCTGACGACCACCGCCGAGATCGAACGGCTGGGTCGGCGACACCATCACCGGCTTGATCCGCTCGTCGGTCTGGAGCGCATCGAACTCGCAGGGCACGTCGAGCTCGCTCGCATCGAGCGGCGGCATCGAGACGCCGCCCGGGATGACGGCCTTGACCGCCCTGCCCTTCCACACGCCACCGCAGACATCGTTGATGATCTCGTTGAACGTGATGCCCATCGGCAGCTCGAACACGCCGGGCTTGTTGACGTGGCCCGAGACGCAGAGCATGCGCGTGCCACCGGAGCGACCGGTGCCGAGCTCGTTGAACCACGCGCCACCCTTGTCGATGATGAACGGCACGTTCATCAGGGTCTCGACGTTGTTGACGATCGTCGGGTTGCCGAACAGGCCCTTCACGGCCGGGAACGGCGGCTTGAGCCGTGGCTGACCGCGCAGACCCTCGAGCGAGTTCAGGAGCGCCGTCTCCTCGCCGCAGATGTACGCGCCGGCGCCGCGATGCACCGTCAGGTGGATCTCGAGGCCGGTCCCGAGGACGTTCTTACCCAGATAGCCGCGGGCGTACGCCTCGTCGACGGCCTTCTGCAGCACGACGTACTCGCGCATCATCTCGCCGCGGATATAGATGTAGTTATGCACGGCCTTGAGCGCGTGCGCGGCGACGATCATGCCCTCGATGAGGAGGTGCGGATCCCAGTAGATCAGCTCGCGATCCTTGCAGGTGCCCGGCTCCGATTCGTCCGCGTTGCAGACGAGGTGGACGGTCTTGGCGTCCTTCGGAACGAAGCTCCACTTCATCCCGGTGGAGAAGCCTGCACCGCCGCGACCGCGGAGGTTCGAGGCCTTGACCTCGGCGGTGATGTCATCGGGGCGCATCGCGAGCGCCTTGCGCAGCGACTGGTAGCCGCCGGTACGCTCGTAGCCGGCGAGCGTCTGCGCCTCGAGGTTGCCGAAGCGGGCGCTGACGAGCTTGGTGCCGATCGGTGCAGTCACTACACGACCTCCGACTCGGGGGACGGGTTCTTCTCGAGCGCCGCGATGATCGAGGGCACCTGATCGGGCGTGATATCGAGCAGGTACTTGGTGCCGGCGATCGCGCACGGCGCGTTCGCGCACGCGGCGATGCACTCCTCCTCGACGAGCGTGAACAGCTTGTTCGAGGTCGTGCCGCCCTTCTTCACGCCGAGCTGCTTCTCGAACGCCGCGAGGACGTCGTAGCCCCCGCGCAGCATGCAGCTGATGTTCGTGCACATCCGGATCGTCGTCGCGCCCGAGGGCTCGCGCCGATACATCGTGTAGAACGTCGCCACGCCGTAGACGTGGGCGTACGGCAGACCGAGTGTCGAGGCGACGAGCCGGAGCGCGTCGTCTGACAGGTGGCCGAACTGTTTTTGCGCGATGTGAAGCGCCGCCATCACGACCGGTTGCTTCGTGGGATAGCGCTCGCACAGAGCCGCGATCTTGGCCTGGGCGTCCGCGGAGAATTCGAGTGACATCGGGGTGTTGCCCTACGCATAGCCGAGTCGGCTAAGCGGGCGAAAAATAGGGCGGACACTCCGTGTGGTCAATCGATGCGGAGGCCAAAGAGGCCCGAGATCAGGCCGGAAAGCGGCCTTGTGGCAATTCGTCGCGGGACGGCGGCCGCGCTGCGATTGCGGATGGCCGGGTTGTGATATCTGGTCGCGCCATGGCCCAGGACGCCCCGCTGACCCGGATCGAGAAGCTCGCCCTCCGGATCGGAGAGCTCGCGAACGAGGATCCCCGCGGCAAGTGGATCCAGACCAAGTTCCTCCGGGGGGTGTCCTACGTCTGGGTCCGGAAGGTGGTCGCCCGCCGGATCTTCGCCGAGGGCCTCGACGAGGTGATTGCGCTTCGCCCGAAGACCGGCGTGATGCTGGTCGCCAACCACCGAAGCTTCTTCGATTCGTACATCCTGCTGCTCGCCTGCTACATGGGCCGGGTCCCGTGGGCCAAGTCGCTCCAGTTCCCGGTCCGGTCGAACTTCTTCTATGACTCGCCGCTCGGGATCGCGATCAACGCGGCGATCGCGGGCGGTGCGATGTACCCGCCGATCTTCCGCCAGGCGGAGCGCCGCGCGCTCAACGACGAGGCCCTCGATCGGATGGTCGAAATCCTGAAGCGGCCCGGCGCCGTGCTCGGCATGCATCCCGAGGGGACCCGCGGCAAGGGAGCGGATCCGTACCAGCTCCTGCCCGCGCAGCCCGGCGTCGGCAAGGCCGCCCTGCTCGCCCAGCCGATGGTCGTACCGGCGTTCATCAACGGCCTCGGCAACAACCTGGCCGAGGACGTCCGCATCAACTTCACGAAGGAAGCGCGCCGTAGCAAGTCGATCATCGCGGTGTTCGGTCCGCCGATCGACTACACGGACCTGATGGCGGAGAAGCCGCGGCCCACGCTCTACAAGAAGTGCGCGGACCGGTTCATGGCCGAGGTCAAGAAGCTCTCGGAGAAGGAGCGCGCACTACGCGCCGAGATCGAGGCCGGCCGGATCGACGAGCACGATGTGCGCTGGCTCGAGAACCGCGACTTCGACAAGTTCTACGCGCGCGAGGGTCACGAGTAGCGCCGGCGACGGCGCGGTACGAGCAGCGTAAGCGCCGGCAATAGCGCGAGCACGAGGCCCGCGCCCGAGCCTGCAGCGCTGCAGCCCGCGGTGTCCGGATCCGCCGCCGGTCCGACGAACGGATCGCCGCTATCGTCGGTGCCGGTCTCGTCGGGCTCGCCGGCTGCGGGGTCCTCGCCCGGCGGCGGCGGATCGTCGCCACCCGGGTCGTCACCGCCGGTGCACGCTCCGCTGCAGTGCTCGTACGCGCCGATGTCGATCGCCGCGCCCTGGGGCCTGAGCGTGCCGAGCACGTCGACGGCCGGTGCTCCGTCGGCACTGCCCTGATCGATGGCGGGCGAGCCCGGCCGCAGCGTCAGGTCACCGGTCGCTGGGGCCGTGAACAGGGCGGCGTCGGTCGCGGTGAACGAGGCGCCATCGCCGCCCGTTCGCGTCCGCCACGCCGCGAGGTTGATCGTGGTCCCGGCGACCATGAACCCACCCGTGAACGCGTTGCGATCGGAGCTCATGCCGGTCGTGCACGCCGCGCAGATGTCGAGCACGCCGCGGCTCGCCGACGGATGGATCAGGATGTTGTTACGCATCACGTTGCCGCTCGAGCCGTCCTGGATGTTGACCGCCCAGCGCGCGTCGCTCGCCATCCGCACCGTGTTGTTGATGATCCGGTTGCCGGTCGACGCTGCACCGCCGTCGATCCGATACAGCGAGATGCCCGAGGCGTGATTGCCGTCGAGCACGTTGTTGCGGATCAGCGAGTCGGCGACGCCGTCCGCGTTGATCGCAGATCCGCCGCGGCGACCGTTGTCGAGGATCACGTTGCCTTCGACGATCGCGTTCGAGATCACGCCGTCGCCGCCGAAGTTGATGTCCCCGTTCATGTGCACGCCGCACATGCCGTTGCCCCAGATCCGGTTGTCACGGATCACCGGGCGATCGGCGCTGTTCGAGGCGTAGACGCCGTGCTCGGTGCCGGAGCGCGAGACCTCGTTGCGCTCGACGACGAAGTCATCGCAGTGCGAGGAGAACACGCCCCACCGCCCGTTCGCATCGACGCGGTTACCGCGCACGGTGATGTGGTGGCAGTCGAGGGCGCTGATCCCCGCGCGCGTGGCGCCGGTGACCGTGAGCCCCTCGATCTGGATCCACGCGCCGCCCTCGACGAGGACCGCGTCGCGGTTCGTGGTCGCGGCGCCGTCGATCTTCACGGTGCCTTCGCCCGTGAATGCGATCGGAGCGGCCTCGGTTCCGTCCGCGGTGACCCGGAAGCCGGTGTACGTGCCCGCGTGGATCACGACGGTGTCGCCCGGAACGACCGCGTCGGCCGCGCGCTGGATCGTTCGCCACGGAGCTTCAGCAGTGCCGGCTGCCGTATCGCTGCCGGTGATCGCGACGTGGCGCGTCTCGGCGCCGGCGAGGGTGGTTGCGAGGAGGATCGGCGCGAGTGCGCCTGCGTGGGAGATTCGCATCGCGGGCACGCTAACCACCACGCACGACGCTCGTCGCTGTCGTTGTTCGCGCACAGATGCGCATCGGCGGACGGCGGAGATCGCGACGATCGTTCAGCGGCCTCCTCGACGATTTCACGCATGGACGTCGTCCGGCTCGTGCGCGGACTTACGATCCTGTTAGTCTCACTTCGAGATGCCCGTCGGCGATGACGACACGGTCGCGAGCTCGTTCCCGACTCTCTCCGGCGTTGCGAGCCCGATGGCCGAGGTCCTCGCCGGCCGTTACCGGATCGTGCGGTGGCTCGGCGGCGGCGGGATGGGCCGCGTCTACGAGGTGCTCGACACCGAGCTCGGAGAGCGCGTTGCGCTGAAGGTCCTGCGCGAAGGGCTGACCGAGGAGGCGAGCGAGCGGTTCCGTCGCGAGGTCCGGCTGACCCGGCGCATCCAGCACCGCAACGTCGCCCGGATGTTCGATATCGGCGAGCACGCGGGCGACAAGTTCCTCACCATGGAGCTCGTCGACGGGATGCCGTTGACGCGCGAGCTCGGCGCACCGATGCCGTGGGTGCGCCTGCAAAAGTTCGCCACGCAGATCTGCGCCGGGCTCGCCGCCGCGCACGACGCGGGGGTGATCCATCGCGACCTCAAGCCCGACAACGTGCTGATCGAGCGCGGTACCGATCGCGCCGTGATCACGGATTTCGGGATCGCGCGCAGCGGCGACGATTCATCGGTGACGCAGGTCGGCGCGATCGTCGGGACCCCGCGCTACATGTCGCCGGAGCAGCTCGCGGGCAGCGAGGTCGATGCGCGCGCGGACGTGTTCTCGCTCGGCGTGATGATGTTCGAGATGGCGACCGGGTCGCGACCGTGGTCGGGCGACAATCCGATCTCCATCGCCGTCGCGCAGGCTACGACCGCACCTCGTCCGTTCCTCTCCCCGACGACGCCACCGGCCTATGCGGCGCTGATCGGACAGTGCCTGTCGATCGATCGTGATCGCCGCCCCGCGACCGCCGCCGAGATCGGCGCCACCATCGCGGGCCTCGCAGCACCCGTTCACCAATCTCGCGCAACGCGCGCGACCCTGCCGCCCCTGCCCTCGCCGACGCTGACTGCGACGCAGACGACGACCGCGTCGACGGTCACCACGATCGCCGTGCTGCCACTCGCATGCGCGCCCGCCGACGAGTACCTCGCGGACGGCGTGTTCGAGGATCTCGTCGACACGCTGTCGACGGCGGCGCACCTGCGCGTCCGTCCCGCGGGACTGTCGCGCGCGCGTTCGCAGGAAGATCCACGTGCGCTTGGCCGCGAGCTCGAGGTCGATCACATCGTCGTCGGCTCGGTGCGCCGTGTGCCGGCGGGACTGCGCGTCGCGGTGCGGCTGATCGGCGTCACCGATGGATTTCAGATCTGGGCGCACAAGGTCGAGTGCACCGAGGCCGAGGTCCTGACGGTGAGCGAGCAGATCGTGCAGGGCATCGCGCAGGGCCTCTCGACGCGGGCGGCGCCTGCCTCGCAGCCGATCGATCAGCGGGCCGTCGATCTGTATCTGCGAGCGCGCTCGGAGCTCCGCCGGTTCTGGGGCGAGCACACCGAGAACGCCAAGGAGCTGCTCGAGCAGGCGGTGGCATATGCCCCGTCGTCACCGCAGATCCTCAGTGCACTGTCGTTTGCGGCCGTCCAGTCCTGGACCCGCACCGGCAAGCCGGAGCAACGGTCCAGCGCTCGTGTGTCCGTCGACCGTGCGATCGCGACCGGCTACGGCGAGGCCCACCTCGCGAGCTCGATCTTCAAGATGAACCAGGGCTTGCTCGAGGACAGTGCGCGCGAGCTCGGGATTGCCCTGTCGCGCGCACCGATGTCGTCGCCCGCGCACGAGGCTGCGGGACGGATGTTCGTCGAGGTCGATGCCGTCATCGAGGCCCGTCATCACTTCGAGACCGCGCTCGGACTGGATCCGGGCCGCGTCCAGATGCTCAACGGCGATCTCGCACGCCTCGATGCCTTGCAGGGCAACTGGACGAGCGCGGATCGCCGGGTCGCCAGCATGCTCGCGGATCCGGATCCGCCGGTCGTCCAGTTCGGAGCGATCTTTGCCGCGCGGCTGGCGTGCTGGCGTCGCGACATGGAGGGTGTGATGAACGCCGTCAAGCACCTGACCTCGCGCGCGGGTAACGAGACCGGGGGCATGCTCTCCGCGTTCGAGCGCTGGCGCAATCACGGCGAGTTCGACCCGGTAGCGTGGCAGAGCCACATCGACGCCAACCTCGATCCGACGAAGCCACACCGCGTCCAGCTCGCCGCGCTGCAGCGGATGGCGGAGATCGCAGCCTGGATGGGCCGCCCAGCGGAGGTGCTGACCACGCTGCGCGCTGCCTCCGAGTTCAACCTGATGGATATCGTCTGGCTCGATCACTGCCCGCTGTTCACCGAGCTGCACGGGACCGTCGAGCTCGCGCCGATCCGCGCGACGATCGCTGCTCGAGCGTCGCGTGTGCTCGCCGCGTTCCGCGCTGCGGGCGGTTGATCAGGCGTCGTCGCCGTCGTCGGGCGCGCGCGAGCCAGCCTCGAGCAGCTCGAGGAGATCGCGCGTCGTCAGCCGCGCGGCGACATCGGTGCCTTCGAGGATCCCGGCGACCAGTGCTCGCTTGTCACCATGGAGCGCCACGATCTGCTCCTCGATCGTGCCACGCGTGATCAGGCGGAACACGGTGACAGGCTTGGTCTGTCCGATCCGGTGCGCGCGGTCAGTCGCCTGGTCCTCGACGGCGGGGTTCCACCACGGATCGAGATGGATGACGTAGTCCGCCGCGGTGAGGTTGATCCCGGTGCCGCCGGCCTTGAGGCTGATCAAGAACACGTCGCCCTCGCCCTCCTGGAACCGATGGATCAGCTTCTGCCGCTGGCCCGCCGGTGTGGTGCCGTCGAGATACAGCGATGCGAAGCCCGCGCGATCGATCTCCTCGCGGACGAGGGCGAGGTGCGACGTGAACTGGCTGAACACGAGCGCGCGATGGCCCTCGGTGCGTAGCTCCTCGAGCAGCTCGAGCAACCGCCGCATCTTCGACGACGCGATCGTCGACTGCGAATCGTAGAGCCGTGGATGTGACGCGAGCAGCCGCAACCGGGTCAGCGCGGCGAGCACGGCGAACCGCTGCTGCTCGTTCTTGATCTTCTTGCCGTGGACGCCGAGCTCGGCGACCGCAGCCAGTCGCGCATCCTCATAGAGCGCCCACTCGGCCTTCGACAGCGCGACCGGCACCTGGATCTCGGTGCGGGACGGCAGCTCCTGCGCGACCTCGGCCTTGGTCCGGCGCAGCAGGAAGGGCCGCAGCACGCGCGACAGGGCCTTGCCCGCCTCGGGGTCACGACCCCGTTCGATCGGCAACGCGAACCGCTCGCGAAACTGTTCCCAGCTCCCGAGCAGCCCGGGGAAGATGATCGCGAACAGGCTCCACAGCTCGCCGAGGTGATTCTCGAGGGGCGTACCCGACAGGGCGATCCGGAACCCGGCGTCGAGGTTGCGCGCGGCCTTCGCCCGGAGCGTGTTCGGATTCTTCAGCGCCTGCGCCTCGTCGACGACGAGCGTCGCGAATTTCTTGCTCGCGAGGGCGGCGCCATCGCGCACGAGCAGACCGTAGCTCGCGATCAGGATGTCACCGGCCTTCAGCGCGTCGAGGCACGCGGTGCGATCGGCGGCATCGGCATAGATCACCGGGCGCAGCGAGGGCGCGAACCGCGCGAGCTCGTCCTGCCAGTTGTAGATCACGGACGTCGGCGCGAGCACGAGTGTCGGGCCGAGCTTCGCGCGATCGAGCAGTACGGCGATCGCCTGGACGGTCTTGCCGAGTCCCATGTCATCGGCGAGACAGGCACCTGCGCCCCACGCAGCCACCCGCGACAGCCACGCGTAGCCTTCCATCTGGTAGTCGCGCAAGATCCCGGTGAGCCCGCGCGGACGCTTCGGCACGAGCGTCTTGGAGGACGTCATGCGGTCGGTCAAGGTCTGCCAGTCGGCGGCGGTCTCGACCTGCGCGCCGGCGTCCGAGAGCGCACGGACCGCGGGAACGGCGCCGGGCGAGAGCTCGAGCCGATTGCGGGTGGTGAACGTCTGGTCCGCGATCGCCTGCAAGCGATCGCGCAGCGTCTGCGAGAGCTCGACCCAGCGATCGGCATCGACGCGGACGAACCGCTGCTGGCGGCGGACCGCATCGAGCAGCACCGCGAGCTCGAGCCGGCCGGCCTCGAGCTTGAGATCGCCGGAGATCCCGAACCAGTCGCGCTTCTTCTCGACGGTGACCCGGAGCTGTTCGACCGTGGCGGTCGACGTGACGTGGGGCCGCGTATCGACCCATTCCGCCTCGAGCCCGGCGGGCAGCGAGCCCTGCAGCGACGCGACCAGCGCGAGCGCTGCCTCGGTGTCCCCGATCCGGAAGCAGTACGGCGGGCCCTCCTCCGCGCTCGCCAGCGGGAGCTGGGCGAGGAGCGAGCGCGCATGCGGCTCCTCCGCGTCGAGCCGCCGCCGGATGTACCCGCGCTCGCCCTCGCGCGCGAGCATCACGTCGCGCGGGCCCGAACCGGGATGGAACAGGGGCGCCCCCGCGCCGGGCCGCACGAACAGCTCGGCCTCGAGCGTGACATCGGGGAGCAGGCGCAAGCGCACGACCGTGGCCGAGACCTCGGCGAGCTCCTTGCCCTTGAGCGCGGCGGGCACGTCGAGCGCGACGCGACCCTCGAGGCGAGCGAGCCGTTCGAGCAACTGCGTGTGACTCTCGGGTGGAAATGCATCGCCGTGCTTCTCGAGCACGTTCCACAGCTGCCGCGCGTCGTCGCTGACATCGATCAGCAGGCACCGCCGCTGCTCGGGCTCGATGCAGAGCAGCGGCTCCCCGGGGGCGAACGCACGGAGCAAGGGGCCGAGCAGACGCGGGCTGAACCGCGCGCCCTCGACCGAGGGCTCGAGCCGGATGTGATCGCCGGCGGGATGCGCGGTGAACCCGAGCGGCGTCCGCACGAGATCGATCGGCAGGTCGGGATCCGCGTCGCAGGTCACCCGCGAATGACCGGCGAGCGCGAGGAACGCGCGGACCGGATACGTGCCGGCTGCGCGCGTTGCCGGGCTCCATGCCGCGAGGTGCTCGGCGACCAGCCGATCGCGCTCGGACACCACCTCGCGGTGATCGTCGAGGAGACGCGCCGGTGACATTCGAGACCCGGCGGACATCGCTCCGCGCTTGGTCTGCTTCTTCACGGTCGGCGTCAGGGTCCAGCTGCCCATCTGCTCCTCGATCTGCCACCACACCTCGATCGCGACCCGCGGCTTGGCGACCCTGGACTCGAGCACCGCGAGCTCCTGCAGTGCGCGCGACCAGCCCGGGCGCAGCAGCTCCTCGCGGAGGAGCGTCGCCTGTGCGGTTCGTGACGGATCATCGAGCACGTCGAGCGTCGCGTCGATCAGCGCGAGTGCATGCGTGCAGTGGCCGTCGCGCGTCTTGCACGCGCACTCGAGCCTCGCCTCACCTGCACCGTTGAAGGTGAGCCGCGTCGTCAGCGGAAACGTCCCGTAGTCGGGACTCGAGCGGACGATCCGGTCGCGCTCGCTCCACGTCACGGCGAGATCCTTGGCGTTCCACTCCCACGCGCCGGTCGAGAGGAACGCGCGCGACCGCGGCGCCGCACGATCACGCACGACCGCGCGGGTCTCGAGCAAGCGATTCCACAGCGGCGCGAGCGCGGCATTCCGCGGTGAATCGGGACGCGCGTCCTCCTCGGCAATCCCGGTGGACACGACCGCCGCCAGCGTCTCGAGCATCGCGTGCGCCGCCTCCGCGAGCTTGATGTCGAGTCCGCGTGATGCCACGAACCGGAACGCACCGTCGCGCGAGCCGATGTCGCGCACCGACAGTCGGGCGAGCGACGACTTGATCCAGACGTCCTGCCCCGCATGAAGTGACAGCGCGGGCCACAGGATCTCCGCCGACAGGTCGAGCGCGAACGGGATGTGATGCGCCGTCGCGAACGCGGTCATCTCCGCGCGTGTGGCGAACATGCGCAGGACGCTCGTGGGCGGCGGCGCGCCCTGCTGCTGCGCGAGGTACGACAGGCCGAGCGCGACCGCGTGCTTGCAGATCAGGTCCTGGACCGGGCACGTGCAGCGCGCGACCAGCCCGCCCTGCTCCGCCGACATCCGCACCCGATACTGCTCGCTGCCGGCAACGACGCCGTCGAGGGTCTCGCCGTCGCGCACGCACGACAGCACGCGGCCCTGGCGCCAGTAGCTGTCGCCCCGCGCGAACGCGTAGCCCGCCATCGCACGCAGGCGCTGGGGAGTGAGGAACAGCTCGACCGACACGATCCGGCGCAGTCTAGCTCGTCCGCGGCGCGCGGCGACCCGTGGTCAGTCGATCACGACGTTGACCGGCCCACCTGCATCGGGACCGACGCCGAGGTAGTTCTTGCCGGCCGCGAGGTTGAACACGTAGCGGCCCTTGATCGTCACGCACGCATCCGAGCTCTTGGCACTGCTCTTCGCCGCGATCGTCATGCTCGTCGACGTCTGGGCCGTCACCGGGACGTCGCGATCGACGAATACCACGTGGTCGCGAGCGGACGTCGCCTCGAACGCGACGTAGCCGATCCCGGAGGCCGGCAGCGTGATCGTGTACGCCTGCGCGTCGCTGAGGATCGCAGGCGTACTCGTGTCCTTGCCGACCGCCGCGGTGACCGCGACGTAGGGCCCCATCTCGAGCGCGCCGCACGCGGTCGCGTCGCCTTCCGGCGGAGGATCCTCACCGCACGCGGCGAGCGAGACGAGCATCACGGCAAGGAAGGCGGGTTTCATCGCCCGCGAAGCTACCGGACCGTGACCATGAAGTCGACGGTCGCATCGGTGCTGCCGCCGATCGCATCGAGCCCACCCTCCTTGGCGAGGCTGAGCGTATCGGTCGCCTTGACCGGCGGCTCCTCGGGCGGCAGGTGGCGGAGCGTCACGGTCAGCGTGCCGGTGCCAGCGGCAGCAACGACCGTGTTCGTCAGTCCGACCGGAAGGCCGTTGGCGTCCATGTCGCCATAGCTCTGCGTCAGCGGGCCGGACGTCGTGGGCGACGCAGGTCCAACGACTGCCGTGCCGGTGAACAGCACCAGATGGACATCCGACTCGTCCATCACCTCGGGCGTGATCGACTCGGACGGCGACGACAGCCGGTTCTCGAATCCGACGGTCATCGTGTACATCCCGGCGGACAGCTCGACCGGCTGCACCGTCGGTGGATCGCCGCCATCTCCGTCCGGATCGTCGAACTCGGCGGTGACCGGCGTGCTGCCCGCCTTCGTGAAGGTCAGCGTGACGGTCGTGATCACCTCCTGGGAGTTGGTCGACCCTCCGTCCTCGCCACAGGCAGCGATCGTGATCAGAGCGCTCAGCATCAAGGTTCCACGCATGGTCAGGTGCCTTTCGGGTGACTGGTCGAATCGAAGAACACGCTCATCCGCAGCCAGAGTTGCCACCCGGGCTCGTCGGCGAAGTAGCGCATGAGGCTCGTGTAGTCGCGGTAGCGCGCGTTGGTCAGGTTGGCGCCCTGCAGCGCGAACCGGACCGTCTGGTCGGCGATCGTGGTCTCGGTGCCGAGCTCGGCGCCGAGCAGGAAGTACGCCGGCGGTGGCGCGATGAAGTCCGCGGCGAGGTCGAACCGCTTCTGCCGGGTGGCGTACGTCCCCGACACGGTCACGAACGATTTGCGAACCGGGCCGAGGTCGGGCGGGTGGTAGGTGATCGAGCCCCGGTAGTGATCGGACGGGACGAACGCGAGGTACGAGCCGTCGTCGGCGTTCTTGGCGCGGACGAGCGATGCCTGCGCACCGAGCTCGAGTGCAGGGATGGGCGCCACCTCGATGCCGCCATCTGCACCGTAGAACAGCGCGTCCACCGCCTTGGTCGAGAACCGCGGGAACGTGCCGCGGATCAACACGTCGAAGATCGGCATGCCGTCCGCGCCGATCGCGGGCCCGAAGTAGATGTAGTCGTCGATCGCGTTGGCGTACGCCGACGCCTCCAGCTTGAGGCGCTGCCCGTCGTACGCGACCGTCGCGGACGACGAGTAAGTCGTCTCCGGATCGAGATCGGGCTTGCCGAGCCCGAGCACCGGGAAGGTCGGCGCGGCACCGTTGATGTATTGCTCGTCGGTGTTCGGCGCGCGCGACGCGACCGAGAGCTCGCCCTTGATCGACCAGGCTCCACCGATCTGCTGCTTCGCACCCAGCGATCCGGCGAACGTGTGGAACCGCGACGCGCAGGTCACCTGATCGGCACCGGGGTCGGTGCACGCACCGGCAGCGAGCTGGCCGCTGCGCACGAGCCGCAAGAAGTCGATGCGCTCGAGCGAGGCGTCGCGGGCGAGCAGGTCGTAGCGCAGCCCGAGCTCGACATCGGTCGAGTGGCCGATCAGGCGTTCGGTCACGTAGACACCGCCGCCGATCGACGTGAAGTCGGGAACCAGCTGCAGTCCGCTGTAGTGGTGGATCTGCGCTCCGCCGACGACACCGGCGGCGCCGCGCAGGTGCCAGTGCTCGGACAGGTGGATCGGGTTGTGCTCGAACACCGCCTCGAGCTCGTGGCTCATCAACCGGAAGTTGAACTGCGCGCCCGCCGTGGCCGCGTTGCGAACGACGTCGTACTCGCGGCGCAGGTCGTGCTGGAACGAGTACGTCGCCGTGACCGTGCCGAGGTGATCGCGATCCCACTGTCCGCGCACGAGCGCTGTGTCGTGCGCGACGGTCTGGTACGGGCGATCGATCTCGAAGTCGGAGGTGAACGCGTCCGCGCCGAGCGGCTCGCCGAGCTCCGCCTGCGCGAGGAAGTCGTCGATGTTGTGGATCCGCAGGCACGCGCAGACACCGAGCCGCGCCTGATAGCGCCGATACGAGATCTTGTACTCGGCATTGTTGCGTCGATAGCCGACGGTGGCGCTGACGCCGACATCGAACAGGCCGGTGTTGTCGAGCGCGTAGGTCGGCGTCTCCGCTGCGGCGAGCCGCTTGACGCTGCCTTCGATCTGCGTGCTGAGGCCCGGGGCGCGATCCGAGGCTGCCTGCAGGCGGCCAGCGAACGTTCCACCCCGACCGTTGGAGCTGCCGATCAGGTGAGCTTCTCCGCTGTAGCCAGGCTGCCAGCGGAGCGGTGGCGGCTCGACGAGCACCACGCCGCCGATCGCATCGGAGCCGTAACGCACGCCGCCGGCACCGCGGACCACCTGGATCTTGTCGGCGATGAACGGATCGATCTCGGGCGCATGATCGAGCCCCCACTCCTGGGAGCGATGCCGGATTCCGTCCACGAGGATCAGCAGCCGGCGCCCGAACTGGCCGCGAATGATCGGCTTGGCCACGCCCGTCGCCGATCTGAGCTCGGACACCCCGGGCACGTCGGCGAGCGCGGTCGAGAATCCCTTGCCACGTGTGCGCTCTAGCCTGGCGCCGGAGATCTCGGCCGTCGACCTCATCTCCGTCGGAGCTGGCGCCTTCTCGCGGATCTCGATGGTCTCGGAGGCCAGCGAGGTCATCTCGATCTCGATCGCGCCGTGTGCGGCCTGGATCGCCTGCGTCGCCGGGTTGTAGTCGGCGCGCTCGACGACGAAGACCAGCTCGCCGGGACATACCCGGGTCAACGTGAACCGTCCGTGGTCGTCGGTCTGGGCGAGCAGCTCGCTGCCCACCGTCACCGTCGCGGCGGCGATCGCGTCGTGCGTCACCGCGTCGACGACGTGACCGTCGAGCGTCCCGTCGCACGCAGGTGATGGCGTGGCGGGTGTCGGTACCGGCAGCGGTGGTGGTGGTGGTGGTGCGTCGGCGGGAGCGGCGTCCGCGGGCGCTGCGTCCGCAGGCGGTGCATCGGGCACGCCGGCGTCGGAGGGTTGGGCTCGCGCGCTGCGCGTGGCAGCGACGAGGAAGAACAGGACGACAACGACTCGGGTCACGTGGGCTCCAGATCCCGTACCGACGTCGAGGACGACGGTAGCGATCCGCAGAGGGCACTCGGGCGATCATGGCTGCACGATGCGAGACCACGGAGCGCCCGCGGGCGCTCCGCCCACGTGTCGCCCCGCGATCAGCCGATCGTGGGCGGAGACGTCTTCGGTGCGAGCAGGTACAGCTCGAGCGCAGGGGGCTCGAGCGTGATGACGATCGCATCCACGATCGCGATGGCGTCCAGCGTCACGGCAGCGCGCGGCTGGCCACCGACGATGGTCGAGTAGCCGAGCGCGGCGAGCAGCGCGCAGCTACCCGCCTCGTGCTCGGCGTTGACGTCACGGTTGTGAAGGTGCGGCGTCGTGCTGAGCTCGTGGAAGTCAGCCAGTGCGTGCGCGTGCTGGAGCTCGCCGTGGATCGCGTCGCGGACGTGCACGACGCTCGTCTCGTGGCGAAGCTCCGCGAATCCAGCGAACAGGATGCAGCTCGCGACCACCAGCGCGATCGCGCGCTGCAGGCGGTTCTGCATCTGGATGGCAACTCGCAAGCTACGGAGATCTGGCACGCGCGTGTCCGCTCTGTCAAGAACGGGGCCGGTGGTCCCCGGGATGCCTACTCGACGTCGTCGTGACCGGCCGTGATCACATACGGCTTGTCGCGGTCAGGGGACGGCGGCTTCGGATCGACGAGCGGAGGTAGTGGCTCGTCTTCGTGGTCGTCGCCTGGCCCGGGCGGGGACATCGCGACCAGGGGACGCGGCTTGCGCGGCGCATCGCGATCGACGACCTCCTGCAGGGCCTCGCGGGTGAACGAGACGAACGCCATCGAGGGGCGCTTCGAGTGCTCGCTCATCACGAACCGGATGCCCTCGAGCTGCCAGCTCTTCGCGACCCACTCGTTGACGCAGTCCCCGAGCGTCTCGTCCGTGACGATCGAGAGCTCGACGAACTTGAACTGGATCGCCATGCGGAAAGTCTAGCGCTCTAGCTCTTCGCGAGCAGCTTGGCCGCGTACGGCGCGTGATACGTGATGATGATGTCCGCTCCCGCACGGCGGATGCCGGTCAGCGTCTCCATCACGATCCGCTCCTTGTCGATCCAGCCGCGCTCGGCCGCTGCCTCGATCATCGCGTACTCGCCGCTGACGGCATATGCCGCGATCGGGAGGTTGACCTCGTCGGAGACCGCGCGGATCACGTCGAGGTAGGCGAGCGCTGGCTTGATCATCACGATGTCGGCGCCTTCGGCGGCATCCATCGATGCCTCGCGCACGGCCTCGGCCACGTTCGCATAGTCCATCTGATGACCACGGCGATCGCCCGACTGCGGCGCGGAGTTGACCGCCTCGCGGAACGGTCCGTAATACGCCGATGCGTACTTTGCGGAGTACGCCATGATCGCGACCTGATCGAAGCCATCCTCGTCGAGGCTCTCGCGACACGCACCGACAAACCCGTCGAGCATGCCGGAGGGAGCGACGACATCGACGCCCGCCTTCGCGTAGCTGACGACGGTGCGTGCGAGGTTCTCGAGAGATGCGTCGTTATCGAGCTCGCCCTCGTGGAGCACGCCGCAGTGGCCGTGGTCCGTGTACTCGCAGAAGCAGGCGTCGGCCTGGACGACGAGCTCCGGGCGCGCCTTCTTGATCGAGCGGATCGCCTTCTGGACGACACCGCCCTCCTTCCACGCCTCCGAACCGACCGCATCCTTGCGCTCGGGGATCCCGAACAGGAGCACGCTCGGAATGCCGAGGTCGGCAGCGCGCGACGCGGCGTCGGTGGCCTTGTCGACGGAGAAGTTGAACTGGCCTGGCAACGAGCCGATCGGCTTCTCGACGCCGGATCCCGGCACGACGAACAACGGATAGACGAAGTCGTCGACGGAGAGCCGGGTCTCGCGAATCATCCGCCGCAGGCCTTCGGTCCGCCGCATCCGGCGCGGCCGGTAATCGGGAAAGTTCATCGTCTGGGTGGATACACCGCGGCGATGGCGTTGGCCAACCCCTCGGGCGTCGGTGCGCTCGCGACCACCACATTCGCGACCCCGGCCTCGCGGAGCACCGCGGCCGTCGTATCTCCGATCGCCGCGAACAGCGTCGCGCGCCCGCCAAGCGGTCCGATCAAGGCCGTCAACGCCGTGACTTGCGAAGGTGCGAACACGACGCAGACCGCGGCCTGACCGGCGAGCAGCAGCTCGCGGCCACGCGCGAGCGCCGGATCATCGGCGGGCGATGGCACGGTCCGGTACGCGATCACGTCGTCGATGCCGACGGTCGCGGCCCGCAGGATCGACATCGCTTCCTCGCGCCCGTCCTCCGCGCGCGGGAACAGCACCCGCCGACCCGCGAGGTCGCGCTTCGCGATCAGCGCATGCGCGAGCGACGCGCCATCGTGCGCGGACGCGGGATGCACCGCCGGGATGCCGCCCGCGGCGAGCGCGCGTAGCGTCGCGGGACCGACCGCCCACACCTCGGGGAGCGCAGCCTGCCCACGCGCCTCGATCAGAGCGGCCGCAGCGCGCGCGCTCGCGACGAAGATCGCCGCGTGCCCACCGGCGTCGAGGGCACGCGCCAGCGCGTGGGGATCGCGTGGCGGCTCGGTCCGGGTGAGCGGCATCGGCACGATCGCGAGACCGAGCTGTGCGAGCACGGTTGTGTAGGCCGAGCTGGCGTCGATCTCGCGCGTGAACACGGCGTAGGACGCGTCAGCCATCTCGTGTCATCCTACGTGACCTGGCACGCGACGTGCTGAATCTACCCGCGTGGCAACCACGCATAGCACCACCACCCCCTTGCCGTATTACCCGCCACGCGCCAAGCGCGGAACCGGCACCCAGCTCGATCCGGATGTCGAGCGGGTCAAGCGGCTTGCGAAGATCCTCGACGGTTACTTCGTCGATCCGATCATCGGCTTCTTCGTCCCGGGCGCAGGCGACCTGATCGGTTCGATGCTCGGCATGTACACGGTGATGCTCGCGGTTCGCCGCCGGATGTCACCGGTCATCATCGCGCGAATGCTGACCAACCTCGCGCTCGACGCAGCGCTCGGCATCGTCCCGTTCGCCGGCGATCTGTTCGACGTCGCGCACAAGGCGAACACGAAGAACGTGGCCCTGCTCGCCGAGCGAGCCGAGCACGGGGGCAAGGCGACGACGCGTGACTGGCTCGCTGTGGTCGGCGCCGCCCTCGCCTTCGTGGCCGTGATCGCGGTCTCGATCTACGCCATCGTCGCAGTGATCCGCGCGATCGCGTGACCCCGTGCGGCTCCGTGCTCCTGCGCACAGCCCGCGTGGTAGGTTCTCGGCCGTGCGCTGTCTCGCTCTGTTCGTCTGCCTGATCGCGGCGTGCTCGAACGGCGCCAAGCGCGAGGATGCCTCGACCACGATGATGCCGGCGACCAAGCCCCCCGGGAGTCCCGCGCCCAAGGTCGTGCTCGAGACCGGGCAAGGTGAGGCGACCGTCACCGTGGAGATCGTCGCGACCGAGGCCAAGATCCAGCGTGGCTTGATGTACCGCGAGCACCTCCCGCCCGATGACGGGATGCTGTTCCTCATGGGCTACGAGCGAGACCACACGTTCTACATGCGCAACACGCTCATCCCGCTCGACATGATCTTCATCACGAAGGACCTGACGGTCGCGGGGTTTGTCGAGCGCGCGGAGCCTCGCACCGAGAAGCTGCGGAGCGTCGGCGTGCCGTCGCTGTACGTCCTCGAGGTCAACGGCGGGTGGGCGGCGGCTCACAAGCTGGCACCGGGTGCGAAGGTCAAGTTCGTCGGCGTGACGCCCTGAGTCGCAGCTTTCGAACCCGTCCGTAACGTTTGTCACGGCACGTGGAGCCGCTTTCCGCTTATTGTGCCGCCTCGGGGTTCTGCGATAGAACCACGCTTAACTTTTTGCTAGCCCAGGGGAAACACATGGCATCGATCCGTCCGTTCTTGCTGCTCGCAGCCCTTCCGTTCAGCCTCGTTGCCTGCGGTGGCGATGATGGTGGTGAACCGATGATCGTCCCGGAGGGCGAGCACACGCAGTACGTCGCCAGCAAGGCGAACGTCCCGACGAACAACAACCAGGCTCGTGAGTACGGCCTCGATCTCGATGGCAACGGCGTGGCGGACAACCAGCTCGGCATGGTGCTCGGCACCCTGTCGACCATGGGCTTCGACATCCAGACGACGATCGACGACGCGGTCAACGAGGGCAGCATCATCCTGCTCGTCGACTTCCAGACCAAGGACTTCACCAACACCACCGCTGCTGGCATCAAGATCCTGCTCGGATCGAACCCGATGCCGCAGCCGTGCACCGACCCGGCGATGCCGACCCCGGCGACGTGCGGCAAGCACCTCGCCGGCACCGGCATGTTCTCGATCAGCTCGACCTCGCCCAGCGATGCGGCGCTCGGCGGCAAGATCATCAATGGCACCTTCACCGGCGGCCCTGGCGACCTCTCGCTCCAGATCGCGCTCGGCAGCACCGAGCCGCTCACGCTCGACCTGATCGGCGCGCGCGCGAAGGCGTCGGCGATCACGGCGACCGACATCGGCAGCGTCATCCTCGCGGGTGCACTGACCGAGTCCGACCTCAACACCAAGGTCATCCCGGCGATCGCGGCGCAGATCGCGCCCGTCATCGCGGCAGATTGCACGATGCCGGCCTCGCCCCCGGGCTGCGGCTGCATGGCGAGCTCGACCGGCAAGACCGTCCTCGACCTGTTCGACGGTGGCGACGGCACGCCGAAGAACTGCATGGTCTCGGTCGAAGAGATCAAGATGAACAGCCTGATCCAGAGCCTCCTGGCCCCGGATGTCACGATCAACGGCGTCAAGGCGCTGTCGCTCGGCATCAAGATCGAGGCGAAGCACGCCACGTTCCCCGCGCAGTGATTTCCGGATAGACGGCGACCGACGGGCGCGAGCATCTCGCGCCCGTTTTCGTTTTCGGGCGGCTGCGCCGCGAGTCCGTGGCGTGTGCCCCGGATGGAGCCGCAAAGACGCAGAGGACGCAAAGCCGAAATGTTTTCGGCTTCGCCTGAGCGGCGTGTGCCGCGGATCTTCAACCTCAGAGCGCGCAGAGGAACAGTGATCTGGCCTGGCCCCGATTCCGTGGACATCCCCCCGTCACAAAGGAGAATGTCCCGTGCCCAAGAAGGCAAAGCAGTACAGCAGCCCGTTTAGAGCCAACGCCGTTCGTCTGGCAGTCGAGTCCGAGCGT
>JAQBQE010000034.1 GCA_028287135.1 Myxococcales bacterium | reverse complement strand
GACGCCGAGCGTGCGGTGGGCCGATGCGCGGTTTGCCGTGTCGGCGAACATCGGCTTCTACCGGCTGACGAAGAACGGCGCGGTCTATCACGGGCCCGGCGATGCGATGGTCCACGGCCAGGCCACCGTGCTCGGCCACGCTGCCCGCAGCGCCGGTGTCGCGCTCGCGATCTCCGCGCCCACGGGCTCGGCGCGCGACGGGCTCGGCATGGGTCACGTGATGCTGATGCCCGCGCTGTGGGGCAGCTGGTCGGTCGGCGACGTGACGGTCGCGGCCTCCGGCGGCTACGGACGGGCGCTCGGCGCATCGAGCGGCGACGGCGGTGAGCACGTCCACGGCTCGGGGCCAATCGTCGATCCCATGAACTTCTCCGAGCTGACGTGGAGCGCGAGCGGCGAGCTCGCGGTAGCGAAGGCCCTGCGGCTCGGAGCCCGCGTCGGTGGCGCGTTCGCCCTTGGCGAGGGTGGGACGGATCGCACGATCGGCGCGGTCCGCGCTCTGTGGAGCGCCGGGCGGGTCGCCACGTCGGCCGAGCTCCAGGTCGGGCTCGTCGGAGAACCCTTCAACGTGCGCGGAATCGTCGAGACCGCGCTACGGTTCTGAACCCTCATGCGCGCCGCCCTGATGTTCCTCGCGCTCTCCGCGTGCACGCCCGACGAGCCGACGCCCACTCAGACCGTGTGTCCCGATCCCGATCCCGGCACGCTGACGTACGAGAGCTTTGGCCGCCAGTTCATGACCGACTACTGCGTGCAGTGTCACGACAGCGCGCTACCTCGCTCGCAGCGCAACGGCGCGCCGATCTATCACGACTTCGAGACGCTGCTCGGCGTGCTCGCGGTTCCGGATCACATCGACGAGCAGGCCGGCTCCGGCCCTGCGGCGGAGAACACGTTCATGCCGCCGGACCGGTGCCCGGAGCAGGCAGGTGGTCCGCTCGCGGTGGCGTGCAAGCAGCCGACCGCCGAGGAGCGCAAGCAGCTCGCCGAGTGGATCGCGTGCGAGCGAGCGCGCCCGCACACGTTTTGATCGCTACTCGTAGCGCTTGATGATGTGGAAGCCGAAGTCGGACTGACACACGCCGATCTCGCCGGGGTTGAGCCGGAGCGAGAGCTGGCGGAACTCGATCACGAGCTGGGCATCGGGCGTCACCGTGAACGGGCGGCCGCTCGCAGCGCTGCCGACATCCTCGGAGTGCTCCTTCATGATTGCGTCGAAGTCACCGCCGCCCTTGATCTGGCCGAGCAGGGACTTCACCTCGGTCTCGGCCTCCTTCATCGACCGGGCGCCGGCGCGTGGATCCTGACGGCCGCTGAACTGATCGGCGAGATCGGCCCACGAGATCAGGATGTGTTTGACGCTCGCGGTGTTCGCGACCGGCTCACGCCCCATGATGTCGGCGGAGATGACGTCGGAGGTCGGCGCGTCGTAGCCGCCGCCGCTGATCTTGTTGTTCATCGACGGGCCGCCCTTGGCACCGGGTCCGCAGGCTGCAGACGCGAACGCGAGGGCGAGAGCGAGGCACTTCATGCGCGGACGCTAACACGCGGCGTAGCGTCCGGCACGACTCCATGAAAGTTGTGGCAGGGTGTGCGGCATGAGCGAGGACGTCACGACCATGCAGCAGCTCGTCGAGCTATTGCCCGCGAGGATCTGGTACCTGACCTCGAACGGCACGGACATGTGGTGCCGCAGGCCGTATGGGTTTCTGTTCTCGACCGGTCAGGCGGCCGAGACGTTCGCCAAGGACATGGGGACCGGCGAGGAGCTGTTCGCGATCGGGATGGAAGCCGGCGCGCTGATCTCCGACGACGTGCTGAGCGGACTTCGTGCGACCTCGGTGACCCGGCTGTTCATCGATCCGACGTTCGACAAGGACAGCGGCGATGTCCACGGCAAGATCTTGCGGCTGTCCCCGCTGACCTGATCGTCGTGGTCGCCGAGCTCAGGGCTGGGCGGCGAGCCGCTCGAAGGTCGCCACCAGCTCGGGCACGAACGCGTCGAACGAGGCATAGCGGGTGCGCGCTGCCTGGTAGCGCCGCAGCTCGGTGACGAGCGGGGTGGTCCAGCGGAACCCGAGCTGCTCCTGCGCGCGGAGCTCGGCCAGGGCGGCGACCTCGCCCTTGCGATCGCGCAGGTAGATCACGACGAGCGCGCGAACGACCGACTCGTTCGCGAGCGTGGTCCAGTCGCCATAGGCCTGCGCCCTCATCTGCTTCTCGACGAGCGCGAACAGCTTCGATCCGGGAGCCTCGAGCGCGGCGCGCTGCGTGTGGAGCACGGGGTTGATGTACGAGTGCGCCATCTCGTGCACGAGCAGCGCGATCGAGTCGGTGGTCGCCGCCGGCAGTCCATCGGCGGCGGTCATCCCGAGCACCTGGTAGAGCTCGAGCGTTCCGTCGGGCAGCCTCGCGCGCGCGCCGAAGTTGCGGTGACCGGCGAGCAGGCCCGGGATCACGCGATAGCGCGCCTTCGCCTTGGCGCCGAAGAACGTGTCGAACCAGGCGACCGCGTTCTCCGCGTCGATGATCGCGCGCATCCGGGCCTCGACCTGCTCGATGTACGGGCGCTGCGCCGCGAGGAACGCGTCGAGCCTGGTGTCCGCGGCGAACGCGCGTAGCTGCGCGGCATAGCTCGCGACATCGGCGCCCGTGAACCGCGCATCGATCGATGGCAGCTCGTCGGGATTCACCAGCTCGAGCTGGTCGTCGAGGTGAACGGCGAGCACGATCGGTGCGTCCCAGCTGATCGAGTGGCTCGCACGCAGGGCGCGGGTCGCGGCGACCGCCGGGTGATCGACGAACGCCCCGAACGTGCGATCGATCGCGGCGACGTAGGGCGTCATCGGCGCGGTCGTGTACGCCTGGTGGCCGGTCAGCCGCTGGAGGATCGACACCAGCTCGACGCGGCGATCGACCCGGACGTCGGTCGTCGTGGTCACCGCTGGCGGTGCCGCGGTGTCCTTGCACGCGTTCACCAGGAGCGTCGCGAGCGCGACGACCACCACCCCGACCACCGGCCTCATCCTCAGGAGAGTAGCGCGAGCAGATCGTCGCGGGTGATCGCCGCAGCACCACCGGCATCCGACAGCGCGGCATTCGCGAGCGCGCGCTTGCGAGCCTGGAGCTCGAGGATCCGCTCCTCGACCGTGTCGCGCGCGACCATCCGGTAGACCATCACCGGCTTGTCCTGGCCGATGCGATGCGCGCGATCGGCGGCCTGATCCTCGACGGCCGGGTTCCACCACGGATCGACGAGGAACACGTGATCGGCTGCGGTCAGGTTGAGACCCGTACCACCGGCCTTGAGCGACAGCAGCATCACCGGCGGACCGGACTCGCTCTGGAACGCGTTGACGACGCTCGCGCGATCGACCGTCGAGCCGTCGAGCCGGACGTAGCCGATCCCGGCCTTCTCGAGGTGGGGCTCGATCAGATCGAGCAGCGACGTCCACTGCGAGAACACGAGCGCGCGGTGGCCATCGGCGACCGCGTCCTCGAGCGCTTCCATCAGCCGCTGCAGCTTCGACGAGATCTGCGGTGCGTCCCCACCGCGCAGACCTTGCGGCAACAGCGCCGTGTGACACGCCGCCTGGCGCAGGCGGAGCAGGGCCTCGAGCGCGGCCATCACGCCGCCACCGGCCTCGAGCATCGCCACGATCTCGCGCTGGGTCGCCGCGCGGATCGCGTCGTACGTCACGCGCTCGGCCTCCTCGAGCTCGACGTACATCACGGCGTCGGTGCGCGGCGGCAGCTCGCGCGCGACCTCGGTCTTCATCCGGCGCAGCACGAATGGACGGATCCGCTCGCGCAGCCGGGCCGCGGTGCTGCCATCGCCCGCCGAGATCGGCTCGGCCCAGCGATCCGCGAAGTCGGCGCGTCCTCCGAGCAGGCCCGGGTTCGTGAAGTGGAGCTGGCTCCACAGCTCGTCGAGCCGGTTCTCGATCGGCGTACCGGACAGCGTCACGCGCCACTGCGCCTTGAGCTTGTACGCGGCGCGCGCGACCTGACTGTCGGGGTTCTTGATCGTCTGCGACTCGTCGAGGATCACGGTGTCCCACGTGATCGCGGCGAGCACGTCGGTGTCGTTGCGGAGGATCGGATAGCTCGTGAGGACGACGTCCGCGGTCGTATCGAGGGCACGACGCGCACCGTGATACGACGAGATGTTGAGGTCGGGGCGGAACTTGCGGGTCTCCGCGAGCCAGTTGAACAGGACGCTGGTCGGCGAGACGACGAGCGTCTTGCCCTTGCCGCTCCCGGGGATCGCGGCGAGCGCCTGGATCGTTTTGCCGAGACCCATGTCATCGGCGAGCACGCAGCCAAGCCCGGCATCGCGGCAGAACACGAGCCAGTCGACGCCGCGCGCCTGATACGGACGCAGCTCGCCGACGAAGCCGGCAGCCGCGGTGGCGACGGGGATCCCGTTGAAGCCATCGAGCAGCGGGCGCAGGCGATCGAGCTCGGGCGGTGGCGGCTCGTCGAGCTCGGCGCATAGCTTCGCGAGATCGGGGAGCGCGTACATCGGGACCTTGTGATCGTCGCCGCGCGACGCGAGCAGATCGGCGACCCGATCGCCGTGCTGATCGAACCACGACATCGGCACGCGACCCCAGCCTCCGCCCGCGAGCGGAACGAGATCGACGCCGTTCTGCCACGCGCGGAGCGCTGCAGCGACCGAGGCCGTGCGTCCGCCGGGACCGGTGAGCGCGACGTCGAGCTTGCTGCCGTCGATGTCGATCCGCGCGTCGAGCGTGACCGCTCTCGTCGCATTGGCGGACCGCGCGTCGGTGCGAAACCAGGCGGCGAGCAGGTTGTGCATCTGGAACGCCTCGCGACCCACGAGCTCGACGCGGCGGCCGGGAACAAGGTTGAGCTCGTCGCGCAAGCGGTGGGTCAGCCGACGCTCGGTGTCCTGATCGCGGATCGGCAGCGCGCCATCGAGGTGGACGAGCGTGTTGCCGTCGACCCGTGCGCGCGGGGGATCGCCGTAGACCAGCGTCGGGAACACGATCAGGCGATCGCCGTCCTGGTTGACGTCGAACGACATCCGCGGCGTCTCGCGCTTGCCCATCGGGGGCAGGGCGGTCGCGCGAACATCGATGTCGATCCGCGCGGCGAGCGCAGGCAGCGTGCGACCGATCAACTCGGGGAACGCCGACCGCGGCACGTCGAAGGTCTGTGGCAGCTTCTCGAGGCGAGCGCCGGTGAGATCGACCGCGCCGACGGGGCGGAGCACGTTGTCCATCGTGCGCACCACGCCGATCGCCACGACATCGCGGACATCGCGATCCGCTTCGATCAGGACGCGAACGCCGCCGCGAGAATCCTCGACGATCGCGCGCGGCATGATCGGGTCACCGCTCGTGGTCACCGGCTCGTTGCGCCACATCACGTCGCGCGCGTCCGCGAGCACGGTCAGCAGGCGGTCGAGCCGCTCGCCGGTGATCGCGCCCCGGCGCACCCCGATCAGGGGATCGGCCGTCAGGTCGGCCTGGATCGTGGCGATGTGCCCGGCCTTGCCGGTCCCGACCAGGGACATCAGCGAGCCGGTCAGCGGCTCGGTGCGATCGCCACGGACCAGGACGCGCTCGACGATGATGCCGCCCTCATGGGGCGACAGGATGTAGCGGATCGGAGCCGCGGCGACCGAGGACTTCGGGAGCTCCCCGGCGTTCTGCTCGCTGGCGATCACCGCGGCGACGACGTGCGAGCACACCGATTCGCGGCTCGTGCAGGTGCACTCCCACTCCGAGCGCTTCGCATACAGCACGACCTCGAACGGGACGGGCCGGCCAGGGACCCGGACCTCGAGCTCACGTTCATCAGGACGGTCCACACGGCCCACGACTCTCCCGTCGCGGGCAAGGGTGACGCCCTGCGACCACGTACGGTCGGTCGCTGCGGAGCGAACCGCATCGCGTAGGGTTGCGAGCACGGGCTCTCCCTCTAGCACGCCCAGGGTCCGAGACCAAAGCCATGGTACGTTCCGTTACGTGGCAGGGGACTCCATCGACGAGGCCGAGCTCGATGCCGAGCTCGTCACCAGGATGGCAGCGGGGGACCGTGGCGCGATGTCGGCGCTCTACGCACGGCACAGCGCGATCCTGCTCGGGCTCGCGATGCGGATCGTTCGGGACCGCCGGGAAGCGGAGGATCTCCTACACGACGTGTTTCTCGAGGCATGGCGCGCCGCGAAAGACTTCGATCCGAAGCGCGGGCGGGTTCGTACCTGGTTAGCGATCCGGATGCGTTCTCGTGCCCTCGATATGCAGAAGTCCGCACGCGTTTCTCGCAATGCGGGCGATGCGGGGCTCGACGGTCTCATCGACGAGGCGGAGCGTTCCAGTCCGGATCATGCGCGCATTCGAACGGCCCTGGCAGCGCTCGGCGCGGATCAGCGCCGGTGCCTCGAGCTGGCGTACTTCGAGGGCCTGTCGTGCACCGAGATCGCCGACCGCGTCTCGATCCCGGTCGGGACCGTGAAGTCGCGGATCGCCGCCGGGCTCGATCGCCTGCGCACCGGCCTGGCGCCCAAGGGAGCGTCGTGAGCGACGTCCGCGACCTGCTTCCGCTGTACGCCCTCGGGGTCCTGGAGGCCGACGAGGTGACGCAGGTCGATCGGGCGATCGCTGCCGATCCCGGCCTCGCGGCCGAGCTCGCGTCCTACCAGGAGGGCGCGAGTGCCCTGGTGGCGCCGATCTCCCCCGCTCCGGAGGTCGAGGCTCGCTTGCTGGCGTCGATCGGTGGCGGGCGGTTCGAGCGGTTCTCGACCCGGGTGGCCGCGCTGTACGACGTCACCCTCGACCGGGCCCGCGAGCTCCTCGGGCTGATCGAGCGCAGCGCGTCCTGGGGCCCTGCCGCGCCAGGTGTAGGCCTGGTCCACTTCGAGGCCGGTCCAGCCTACGCGGTCGCCGACTGCGGGTTCGTGAGGCTCGAGCCAGGAGCCGCCTTCCCGTTCCACCGGCACATGGGTGAGGAGGTGTCGCTCATCCTCGCAGGTCGGCTGCGCGATCGCGTCAGCGGCCGCGTGTACGCCCCTGGCGACGAGGTGATCGAGGCCGGGGGCGTCGACCACGATGTGATCTGCGAGGGCGACGAGGCCTGCCTGTATGCGGCCCGCGTCGTGAATGGGATCGAGATCGCGGGATCCCCTGCGCGCCCTCCCGGCAAGTGACGCGGTGGAAGGTGTACGATGAACGAGGTGGCGGCCACGCGCAGCGATGAAGGATTGCGGTTGGTGGGAACCATCCGCAGCATCGAGCTGCATACGACAGCTACGCGCTTTCAGAACGTGACGTCGCGTCAGGTCGCGAAGATCCAGCTCGACATCGAGCGCGCCACCGATGACGAAGGGGAAGACCTCGACGTGATGAACCTCGTCGACCTCCACTTCCAGGGACCGGCCGAGCTGGTGCCGCGCTTTCACGAGGGTGATCGCGTGCAGATCGTGACGAGCGCCGAGTCGCAGTTCCACATCACCAGCATTCGTCCGGCGCCGCTGTCGTAGGGGCGCCGGAGGGTGCTCGGTGCTCGGTGCGCGGAGCCGCCAAGACTCCAAAACGCCAAGCCGAGCGGAGAACTTTTTCGGGCTTCGCCCGGCGGGGCCTGTGCTCGGAGAGCTATCGCAGAGCCGCAGAGGGCTCAGAGCAGAACTCTTGATCAGAGCACGCGGATGACGCCGGTGATCGCGATTGCCAGGAACACGGCGAGGGCGATGGGCGGGAGGTAGCGGAGCGCGGGGTGATCGCGGCGGATGCGGGCGATCAGGATCGCGAGCGAGGTGAACCACGCGGCGCTGCCGAGGCCGACGCCGATGCCGACGAGGATGCCCTCGACGGTTTGCGCGCGCGGCCACAGCGACGCGGCGACGGCGACCCACGCAGCGAGCGCGCCCGGGTTGGGCAGCGTGAGCGCGAGGCCCGCGGGGATCGCGCCGAGTAGCGAGGACTCATCGTGGACGCTCGAGGCTGTGGCGCCGCTCGAGAGGCTCGAGCCGATCGATGCACTCGAAGCCCGCGCCGTACGGTCCACGGCGGCGGGCGCCGACGACGAGCGCGCTGCATCGGATCCGCGTTGCAGAGCGGCGCCGGTCGTCGTCGTTGCCGTGCGATGTCGGCGCCAGGCCATCAGCGCGTACGCGCCGATCGCGATCGCGGCGAGCACGGCGAGCACGCGCACGAGATCGGGCCGCGTGGTCACGAGCGCCGCGAGCCCGACGAAGGCGAGCCCGGCGTGGACGGTGTCGGCGAGCGCGCCTCCGATCCCGAGACCGATCGCGTGGCGGCGCCGGTGCGCGATCGATGCGTCGACGATCGCGACGTTGACGACGCCGAGCGGCATCCCGGTCACCACCCCGAGACCGACGCCGAGCGCCAGCGCGCCGACGATGTTCACCAGATGATCGTGCCCTCGTCGGTATCTTGACCGCCGAGGATCGTCGTGGTGATCAGCTTCGTCTTGTTCTTGGGGCCGACGGCCTTGATCTTCTTCGGGCCGGGCGGCAGCGGTAGGCGCGTCATCGGCGTCTCGCCGATGTACTTGCCGTCGACGAAGATCGTCGTCTTCTGGTTCGACTTGATCGTCAGGTAGCCAAATCGCGAGATCGCGAGGATGTCGTCCTTCGACATCCCGGTGTTCGCATCGGGGACCACAGGCTTGGGGACCGCGGCGTCGGCGGGCACGGCCGCGACGGCGGGCTCGGACGTGTTGGATTCCTCGGTGCTCTGCAGGAACAGGAAGCCGGCGACGCCGAGGCCGGCGAGGATCACGAGCGCGACGGCGACCGTCAGCACGCCCTTCATCCGGTGGGCGCGCAGCAGGTCGGTATCGGGGTTGGCCATCCACGAATCGACCGGTACGTTGGCCGACAGATCGATCACGCCATCGGGCAGCGGGGGCACCGGCACGACCTCGATGCGACTCGTGGTCTGCTGGACGATCATCGAGGGCACGGCCGTCTGGAGCCCGGTGACCTGCTTGATGCGCGGCGTTCCCGCGCTCGCGAGCTCACCGCTGCGCGCGGCCGGCGGCAGCGGAGGCGGCGTCGGCCGGTAATGCTGGATCGGCATCTGCCCGGTCCGCGGCGGGGGCGGCGGCGGTGCCGGCTCGTCGGCGGCCTTCAGGATCTCGTCGCGCGCGGCCATCTCGTCGCCGAAGTCGGTGAACAGCAGGCGCGCGAGATCGTTCTGGCTCGCCGGGCCGCCGAGCGTGGCCAGCGAGCTCTTGATCGCGTTCGCGAACTGCTGCGCGGTCTCGAACCGGCCGTTGGGATCGCGCGCCATCGCCTGGATCAACGCCGCGCGCATGCCGGCCGGCAGATCGGGACGGCGCTCGCGGATATCGGGGATCGGCTCCTCGGTGATCGCCTTGAACGTCAGGAAGTCCGAGTCGCGGTGAAACAGCCGCTTGATCGCCAGCATCTCGTACATGACGATCGCGAGCGCGAACACGTCGCTGCGTCGATCGAGCGGCTTCCCGAGGATCTGCTCGGGAGACATGTACGCGTTCTTGCCCTTGACCGTTCCGGTGCGCGTGCGCGAGTTGGCGCCGCGCGCCTTGGCGATGCCGAAGTCGAGCACCTTCACGAGCCCGTCGCCGCAGACCATGATGTTCGGCGGTGACACGTCGCGATGGACGACGTTGAGCAGCTGACCGTCGGGGCCCCGCGCCTCGTGCGCCGCATGCAGGCCTTCGCACGCCTGGGTGATGATGCCGGCGACCATCCGCACGTCGAGCATCTTCCCGGCCTTCGACAGGCGGGTCATCATCCGCGACAGCGGGACGCCATGGAGATACTCCATCGCGATGAACCAGGTGCCGGCGTACTCGCCGAACGCCTGGACCTGGCACACGTTCTTGTGGACGAGCTGACTCGCGAGGTCCGCCTCGTCGCGGAACATCGTCACGAAGTGATCGTCCTCCGCGAGGTGCGGCAGGATTCGCTTCAAGACGAGGACGTCTTGCTGACCGCGACCCGAGGGTCGCGCCAAAAAGATCTCGGCCATCCCACCGGTCGCGAGCTTCGCGATCAGCTGATAGCTGCCGAAATCCCTGGCGTCGCGGGGGACCAATGTCCCCGCCGGAATGGTCACGACGAATAGTATGCCTGAGGAATTTCCCGGATTTAAGTGCGAGCTGCCACAGACCTGGAGGAAGGTTTGCGACCTACCCGGGGGCGCCCCACGGCAATGCCGGCGGATTGTTCGAATTTCGCGATGATAGGCCCTCACGACGCACGGTCAGCCGCGTCACGAAACGGTCACGTCCCGCAACAACCCTGCTGTAACGCTGACCATCTCCTGGAATCCCCGGTGGCGCGCACAGCCCACACTGGCGCCATGGATTCCTCCATCGCCTCCGGCGCTCGGCACCCCACGGATCAGGTGATCTGGCGGGACCACCTGCCGTTCTGGGCCGTGCACGTGCTCGCCGTGGGCGGCGCGATCTACATCGGCTGGAGCTGGACCGCGGCCGCCTGGCTGATCGGCAGCTACCTGGTGCGGATGTTCGCGATCACGGGCGGCTACCACCGCTACTTCTCGCACCGCACGTACAAGACGGGCCGGGTGTTCCAGTTCCTGCTCGCGCTGGTCGCGATGAGCAGCGCGCAGCAAGGCGTGCTGTGGTGGGCCTCGCATCACCGCAACCACCACAAGTACTCGGACGAGCCGGAGGACACGCACTCGCCGCGGCAGCGTGGCTTCTGGTGGTCGCACATGACGTGGATCCTCGCGCCGCGCAACCGCATCACGCACTACGACCGCATCAAGGACTTCGCGAAGTTCCCCGAGCTGCGCTGGCTCGATCGCCACGACCTGTTCATCGCGGTCGCGTGGGGCTTCGTCATCTACTTCATCGGCGGATCGACGGCGCTGTTCTACGGCCACTTCCTGTCGATCGTCCTCGCGTGGCACCTGACGTTCTGCATCAACTCGCTCGCGCACGTCTGGGGGCGCCGTCGCTACGAGACCAGCGATGACTCGAAGAACAACGTGGTGCTCGCGGTGCTCACCCTCGGCGAGGGCTGGCACAACAACCATCACCACTACCAGCGCTCGGCCCGCCAGGGCTTCTACTGGTGGGAGATCGACGTGACGTTCTACGTGCTCAAGCTTCTCGAGAAGCTGCGCATCGTGTGGGACGTCGAGGGCGTGCCGCGCCACGTCCGCGACAACGACGTCTCCGCCGAACGCGCGCGCGTGCTCGCGACTACGTCGTCGCAATCGGCGGCGGTGTGACCACGTAGTCGAAGTAGCCGCTCGGGTCGCCGGTCTTGCCGTCCATCGCGGCGCGCGCGACGTTGAACATCTCGCGCGCCGTCACGTAGTGCAGTGAATCGCCGGCGTCGATCACCTGCTCGCGCAGGGCACGGTGCATCGCGCGGCCATCGTTGCCGAGCAGCGAGTCTGCGGTCTTCTCGATCGCGCCGTGCGTGTGGACCTTGACGAACACCCACTCCGGGCGGCCCTCGATGTGGATCCCTTGCTTGATCCACGTCGCGACACGCTCGGCGCTTGGCGGGTCATCACCGGTGAGCGCACCGTTCTCGAGCCGGATCCCGTTGCCCTTGCGAGCGAACGCGAGTGGTCCGGTGATCATCAGCAAGCGATCGTCGTGGTACGCGCCGACGCGCGCGCGCTCACCGTTCTCGTAGCAGCGGCGCTTGGTGAGATCGCCCGTCGGCCAGTAGATCTGGTTCACCTTGTCGGGCTGACACGGATCCGGAGCGGACGGGAACGTCAGGTCCACGTAGCACCCGAGCTCGTGGAGCATCGGGAGCTCGTCGTCGACCCCGCACCACTTTCCGTCGGGGCGCCCGTTGGCGAGGCTCCAGTTGCCGTGGATGAACGCCCACTGGAACGAGCTGGCGGGGCCACGCGAGATGTGACCGTGCTCGGCGAACGTCTTCAGGTGCTCGACGATGCGTGGCGCAAGCGAGTCCGCGGTGTCGCCATCATGGTGGAGATGGAACTCGACCTCGCCGAAGCCCGCGCGCGCGAGCTTTGCAAGCTGATCGAGGAAGTGCGGTCGATACTCCTCTCCCGGGAAGAAGAACCCGTGTCGCGGCGGACGCCCGTCGCTGTCGCGGAACTCCCCCAGGGCGGGGTACCGATCGGCCCACGCGTCGACGCGGGCCTTGCCCACCTCCTCGTTCGCGCCGTGCCACAGCGGCTCGTAGTGATCGCAGAGTGCGAACAAGATGTGTCTGGGGCCGCGCGCCTGTGGCGCCCGCGCACGTCGAACGAGATGACGGGCGTAGTCACGTACCCAGTATTGAAGGTTCTTTTTACGAATACGGCCTAGCACGCACGGTGCATGTTAATCCGAAACCCACGTGATGGATCTCTACGGACCTATCCTCGAGAAGGCGTTGTTCCCTGCATTCGAGGCAGCGCGCGGTCGTCCGACCGTTCCGCTGCTCAAGTATCTGCAGGGGACTGAACGCATGTCGCGCGCGCAGCTTCGTGACCTCCAGGCGGGCTTTCTCCGTCGGTTGATCCGCCACGCGTACCTCCACACCGCCTACTACCGGGACCTTCTGGATCAGCGCAATTTGCGCCCCGAAGACTTCGATTCGGTGGAGGCGCTGGCGCAGCTCCCGCTGCTCGATCGAGACACCGTGAGGACGTCCTTCGAGGCGCGCACGGCGGCCGCTCCGCCGCGCTGGGTGATCCAGAAGTCGACCAGCGGCACGACCGGGCAGCCCGTGGTCGTGAAGTACAACGCGGAGTCTCGCCACTGGCGCGATGCCACGCGCTGGCGCGGCTACGGCTGGTCCGGCTACCGGATCGGCATGCGCGCCTACCACTACTGGGGCTTCGGTCCGCCGTCCGACAGCTGGGTCAAGCGCCAGAAGGTCGCGCTCGATCGCGCGATCAAGCGTGACCTCTACGTCGACTGCACGCCGCGCAGTGATCAGGCGCTGATGGGCGCGGTGCAGCAGCTCAAGAGCTACGACGCGCAGGTGATGGTCGCGTACACCGCCGGCGCTGCTGCGCTCGCGAAGTTCGTCAACGAGCACAAGCTCCGCGACTGGAAGTCGTTCCCGGTGCTCGTCGGCGCGGAGCGGCTGTGGCCGCACGATCGCGAGATGATCCAGGAGGCGTTCGGTCCGGTGTTCGAGACCTACGGCTGCCGCGAGGTGATGCTGATCGGCTCGGAGTGCGAGGCCCACGACGGCATGCACACGTCGATGGAGACGATGATCGTCGAGCTGATCGTGCGCGATCTCGACGGGACCGTTCGCAACGCACGACCGGGCGAGACCGGCGAGGTCGCGCTGACCGATCTGCACAACCTCGCGTGTCCGATGATCCGTTACATCACCGGTGATCTCGCGGTCGCTCGCGAGAACACGCCATGCAGCTGCGGCCGTGGCCTCGATCGGATCGGTCCGATCGAAGGGCGCGTGACCGAGACCCTGCGCGACGGTAACGGCCATCCGGTCGGCGGGCTCGTGTTCAATATCCTGTTCGGCGTGCTGAACCACGTCGCCCGCAAGTTCCAGGTCATCCAGCGCGTCGACGGTAGCGTGGTGATGAAGGTCGTGCCGAACGTCGGCGACAAGCTCCCCGACGCCGACTACAAGAAGGTGCAGGACTTCGCAGCGAAGTACCTGCCGGCGACGCCGTTCAGCGTCGAGTACGTCGACGACATTCCGCTGTCGGCCGCCGGCAAGCGCAAGGTCGTGATCGTCGAGAAGCCGGCGGACGCGACCGCCTGATCACTGCGGAGGCGGGTAGCGCAGCTGCCACTGCCAGGTCTTCGTGATCGGGTTGTAGTTCATGTAGCCTTGGAGCGCGGCGGGCTTCGCGGTGCCCTTCGACGAGCTCTTCGTCGGCGCGCTGGTGGTGGTCTTGGGCTTCTGCATCTCGACCGAGCCGAGCAGCGCTTGGACCGCAGGTACGTAGTCCTCGCTGCTCATCACCGCGACGATGCTCGTGACCCGGTCGTGGCCGCTGACCGTCGTCAGCATCGCGATCGAGGTTCCACCGTCGAACGCGAACGTCCCGACGCCGGCCTTCACCGTCCAGCCATCTTCCTCGGCCGCGTCGGTCATCTGGGGCGCTTCCTTGACGCCGTACGGCACGATCGTGGTCTTCCACTCGCTATCGAAGTCCGCGGTGATGTCACCCTCGCTCGGGATGCTGGCGAAGATGAAGATCTGGCAGTAGGTGCCCGTCTTCTTGTCGGTCATCGTCCAGCTGACGACGTCGTTCACCTTCTTGATGTTCTTGATCCACGCGACCTTCTTCCACGGCGCGGGTGCCGTGTACCGGACCAGGTCGTAGGTGAGCTTCCCGGCCGTCGCGGTCGACGGCACGATCAGCAGCGCGAGCAGGATCAAGATCCGGTTCATCATCACACCCCTGCCGCGATCGTACAGGGCAATCCGCGGGAGCGGGCTATGCTCGGACCGTGCGTGTTCCGCTCGTCCTCGTGACTGGCTTTCTCGGCAGCGGGAAGACCACGCTCGTCAATCGCATCCTCGCGCGCCGCGCCGCACGTGGTGACACGACCAAGCTCGGCGTGATCGTCAACGAGCTCGGCGAGGTCGGGATCGATGGCGCGTTGCTCTCCGGTGCCTCGACGCGGCAGATCGAGCTGCCCGGTGGCTGCGTGTGCTGTGTGCTCGGTGACGAGCTCGACACGACGCTGCTCGAGCTCGTCGACGCCAATCCACTCTCGGCGATCTTGCTCGAGACCACCGGCGTCGCGGAGCCGTTGCCGATCGCGTGGGCACTCCGCCGTCCTCCGATCGACGAACGCGTGCGGCTCGCGGTCGTGGTCACGCTGGTCGATGCCACGACGTTCCTGACCTCGCGCACGCTGTCCGCGTCGGTCGACAGCCAGGTCGCGTACGCGGACGTCGTGCTGGTGACCAAGGCGGAGATCGCGGGAGACCACGACACCGATGCCGCGATCGCTGCGGTTCGCACGCTCGCCCCACGTGCGCTGATCCGCCGCGGCTCGACGGACGAGCACGCGTCATGGCTCGAGCAGGCGCTGTCGGATCCCCCGATCGGCCACCTGTCCGAGGCGCTGGTCCCCTCGCCGGATGGCCAGGTAATTCCTCATGTTCATGACGAGAGCTGTCGGCATCCCGACGCTACGACTGCACATGGAATCGACAGCGTGTGGGTCCCTGTACAGGGTGCCGTCGATCTCGAGGAGCTCGAGGATCAGCTCGCCGATCTCCCGGCCAACTACGTGAGAATCAAGGGGATCGTGCGCGCGATCGATGCGCGCGGCGGCCGCCCAGAGGCGTGCTGGACGGCGGTTCATCGCGTCGGGCTGCGGGTGTCGAGCGAGCCGGTCGGAGCGCCAGACTTCGAGGAAGGACGCCTCGTTGCACTCGGCCCGGCCGTCGAGGCGGAGGCGCTGGAGCGCTGTGTTCGCGCGGCGCGCTGACGGTCACCACGGACTGGGCATCCGCCTTGCTTGTTGTCTCGTACAGCCGTGGTGACCCGTTCGCTAGCCGTCGTTGTCGCCCTCCTCACCGCGTGTGGTGAAGAGAAGATCGAGGTCACGAGCGGCGATTCCGCGGATTACAACCGCAAGGCCCTCCACGCCGCCGTCGACGAGTTCGTGGCCGACGGCAGGACCCCCCAGGCGTTCGCGGAGCTGGCGGCAACCGTGCTCACGCTGCGCTCGGGGATGGATCGGACGGTCGCCGAAGAAGCCGAGCTCAAGCTCGTCGTGCTCGCTCTCGGTCCGGTCAAGTCAGTGCAGGCAAAGCCGATGGCCGAGCAGGTCGAGGCGCTCGCGCTGACCGTGTGGCCGACGTTGCTCGCGCCGCCGATCGAAGCGGACGCCGTGATGATCAAGCGCGATGCAAAAGCCGTCGTGCTCCAGCCCGTCCCGGGTGAGGATGCACGCGCGTACCTGCAGCGTCTGTGCGGCGGTCCGCTGGCTGGCGACTGCAAGCCGATCGTCCCCGAGTACCAGGGCGCGATCGTGGCGACGGTCGCCACGCGGCGCGCGATGGATCGCGTTCGCAACGCCGTCGCGAGCTGCGTGATGTGCGGCTCGGATCCGGGCTGGCACGAAGCCGTCCGCTCGTGGGAGCAGCTCGATCGCGTCGCCCACGGCTTCCTCCACGATGTCGAGCGTCGCGCGGATCCTGACAACTGGCCGATCGCAGGCAACGCGTCGGAGACCGGCGCCAAGCTCGCCGATGTCACCGCGCTGTGGCGCGAGGCCGAGATCAACCAGCTCGGCGAGGTCGTGATCGGTGGTCAGCGCTACGCGGGTCCCGAGCGGATCGGAGCGCTCAAGGAGCTACGCGCCGACAGCGACACGATCA
>JAQBQE010000056.1 GCA_028287135.1 Myxococcales bacterium | reverse complement strand
ATCTACCGCAGCCTCGATGGCGGGATGACCTGGACGCGGATCCGCAACGATCAGGACGAGCTCGCGTTCGTCGTCCGCGCCAACGGAGACCTCGTGGTCGGCGGCCGGCAATCGGGGCTCCACGTCTCGCGGTCGCCGTCGAACGGCGCGGCGTGGGAGGACCTGCCCAATGCCCCGCACGTCAACTGCCTGGTCGAGAACACCGCCGGCGAGGTCTGGGCGTGCACCCAGAACTTCGGCAGCCCGGGCGTGATGTCCGACGACGCGGGGATCATGAAGTCGACGACGCTCGCGACCTGGACCCCGGTGCTGAAGTACCAGGACATCGCCGGCCCGCTGATGTGTGCCCCCGGGACGCTCCAGAACGACAAGTGCGTGGCTGCGTCGCCGTCTCCATGGTGCGGGCTGCGCGCGCAGTTCGGGATCGCTGCCGACCCGACGAGCTGTCCGGCGGTGTTCGATGCGCCCGACGACTCTGCGGGCGGTGATAACACCGTCGTGAATCCTCCGAAGGGCTGCTGCGACAACAGCGCGAGCGGCGGTCCGACGGGGCTCGCCTTCGGGCTGGTGGTTGGTATGGTGCTGTTGCGGCCTCGCCGCCGCCGCATCCGATGACCCTTCGAGCCTTCGATCGTCTCGCGTATCGCACGCAGCATCTGTCGATGCTGCTCAACGCCACTTTCATGCAGGAGGCCGCGCGCATCGTCTCGCGCACGCCCAGGCCGCAGGTATCTCCCGACGAGATTCGCTGCTTGATCCGCCGGCGCAAGGATCTCCACGAGCGAGATCTCGCGAACGTCGAGGCGGATCTCTATCCGCGCGAGATGCTGTTCGACATCCCGGTGCGCCGCTACCTGCGCTCGCTGCCCGCGCTGATGCGCGATACGCCGAACGTCGTGCGGCGGATGCGGCGCCGCGACTACAAGGACATCCCGGCGGTCGACAAGGATCGGTACCCCGCGTACTACCGGCGCAACTTTCACTGGCAGACCGACGGCTACTTCAGCGAGCACTCGGCCGAGGTCTACGAGCTCGGCGTCGAGCTGCTGTTCCGCGGCACCGCCGATGTCATGCGCCGGCAGATCATCCCGCCGATCACCCGGCTGGTTCGCTCGGTCGGCGGCGCCGACAAGGTCCGCTTGCTCGATGTCGCGTGCGGAACTGGCCGAACGTTGCATCAGCTCGCGCGTGCGCATCCGTCGATGCGGCTGCACGGCGTGGATCTGTCTCCCGCGTACATCCGGATCGCACGCAAGCGGCTCGCCGAGATCGCAGAGCTCACGCTTGCCGTCGAGAACGCGGAGGCGCTGCCGTGGGCCGACGGCGTGTTCGACGTCGTGACCAGCGTGTACCTGTTCCACGAGCTACCGAGCAACGCGCGCCGCAACGTCGTGCGCGAGATGTTTCGCGTGCTCCGTCCGGGCGGGCTCGTCGTGATCGAGGACTCGGCCCAGGTCTCCGAGAGTGCCGAGATCGCGACGGCGCTGCGCGAGTTCCCGCGCGAGTTCCACGAGCCCTTCTACGCGAATTACCTCGAAGACGACCTCGCCGAGCTGCTGCGTAGCGAGGGCTTCGACGTCGAGAGCACCGAGGCCCACCTTGTCGCCAAGGTGGTCGTTGCACGCCGACCGACGTAGCCCTCCGGAGCACACCGCGCGTCACCGCGCGTAGCGTCGGCGCGCACCGACATCTGCGCCACGGCCGAACCGCGCGAGATCATTTCGCCGGCAAAAGAGTCTGTGAATTGCATTACCTCGCCGGATGGCAGCGTCGTGGATGATCGAGCGTCTCAACGAGGAGACCTGTCTCCATCACGGTGATACCGACACGGACATCGACAGCCTGTTCCGGCCGGATGCGTCAGCGACGCACTACATGCTGTTCCTGATGCGGATCTACGGCTTCGAGGCACCGCTCGAGTCCTCGCTGATGATGACGCCGGCCCTCGATCTCATGATCAATCTTCGCGAGCGTTCGCGGTCGTCGATGATCGCGGCCGATCTGATGAAGCTCGGACTGCGCGCGAACGATGTCGCCGAGCTTCCGCACTGCCTGACCATCCCGAACTTTCGCGGCGCCGCCGAAGCGCTCGGATGGATGTACGTGATCGAGCGGGCGACCCTCGCTCACAGCGTGATCCGGCACCACCTGCTGACCCGGCTGCCGATCGAGATGAAGAGCGCGTCGACCTACCTGCGCTCGTATTCCGGTGTCGTCGGCAAGCGCTGGCGGCAGTTCGGATCGACCCTGGATCACGTCGCTCGCCACCCCGCGATCGCGGACCGGATCGTGGCCTCGGCCAACGAGGCGTTCCGGTGCCAGCGCCGGTGGCTCCAGAACGAGCACCAGCCGGCCGTGGCCGCGCGCGCCGTGGGTTAGTGGCGTAGATTCCCGGGATGTCGGAAGACTCCCGGACCCGCCTCGACCTTCTGCGCACCGAGCTCGGTCAGATCGACAAGGACATCCTCGCGCTCGTGGCTCGCCGCCAGGTGGTCGCGCAGAAGATCGGCCAGACCAAGCGCGACGCCGGGATCCCGACGCGTGACTACCGGCAAGAGCGCGACGTCGTCGAGCGTGCGCGAGCGGCGGCGGTCGAGCACGGACTCACACCGCAGCTCGGCGAGGAGCTGATCCTCGCGCTGATCCGCGGTTCGCTGACCGTGCAGGAGAAGGACACGGTCGCTGCAACCGGGGAGGGGAGCGGCCGGCGCGTCCTCGTGATCGGCGGCTGCGGCCACATGGGCCGCTGGTTCGTGCGCTACCTCGGAGCGCAGGGCTTCACGGTCGAGGTCGCAGACCCCAGCGGCACCGCGCCGGCCGGGATCACGCATCATCGTGACTGGCGCACGGTGACCCTCGATCACGAGCTCATCGTGGTCGCCGCGCCGATGCCGGCGACCGCGCAGATCCTCGACGCGATGGTCGCCTCGCCCCCGAAGGGCGTCGTGTTCGATGTCGGCTCGCTCAAGAGCCCGCTGCGGCGCAGTCTGCGCGCGCTGCAAGCGGCGGGAGCTCAGGTCACCTCCGTGCACCCGATGTTCGGCCCGGATACCGAGCTGCTCAGTGGCCGGCACGTGATCTTCGTCGATGTTGGCTCCCCGCAAGCCACCGCGGCGGCACGCGCGCTGTTCGAGCCGACGATGGCGACGCTGGTCGAGATGGACCTCGAGAGCCACGACCGGCTGATCGCGTACGTGCTCGGGCTCTCGCATGCCTTGAACATCGCGTTCTTCACGGCACTCGCGGAGAGCGGCGAGGCCGCGCCCAAGCTGGCGACGCTGTCGTCGACGACGTTCGATGCGCAGCTCGGGGTGGCGGCGAAGGTCGCTGCCGAGAATCCGGACCTCTACTTCGAGATCCAGACGCTCAACGACTACGGCACCGAATCGCTGGCCGCGCTGCTCTACGCCGTCGAACGCTTGCGCTCGGTGGTCCGCGCCAATGACCTCGAGGGGTTTCGTCAGCTGATGAACCGCGGCAAGTCGTACCTGCAGGAACGCGAGCGCCGCTGATCGCATTCATTGCTGTCACATGTGCCTGCGGGGCGCATTCGTCGTCGCGTGGAGCGGATAGGGAGCAGCATCCGCGCGCGTATGGCGATTGCATCGAGTGCCGCAACCCACGTGACGCCACACGCTCTCGAACCCGCCACCTTTCGCTTCGGGCGCGCGATCGCAACGATCGAAGGTGCGCTCGTTGATCTCCTTGGCCTGGCCCGGGTCACGATCGATGCCCGCCTCGAGACGGCGCGAGGATCGATGCGGCGCACCCCGGTCGAGCTGCGGGTCCGTACGTATGCGGGAGCCGGTGCGCGATTCGCTCGCGTCATGACCGTGCTCGGCGGTCCCGTCGAGCTGGTCGATCTGCTCGTCATTCCACCGACCTCCTCGGGCGCGCCGATCCTGACCGTCGAGCTCGAGTCGATCGATCGCGAGCGCGGCTATGCGATCGCGGATCTGATCTCGATGGTCGACGACGAGGCCTCGCTCGCGGCGCAGCTCGCCGAGCAAGCGCGCCGGCGGCCCGGGATGGTCGAGGCCGACGCGCTGCCTGGCCTGGCGCCGCTCGGTGAGCTGCCGGCGTGGCGCGGCGCATGGGTGTCGCCGCGTCCGCTCCATGCGCAGGTTCATCCCGAGCATCCTGCGAGCGCGTCTCGCGCGATCGCCGCGTACGCTGGAGCCTACGCCGCGCTGGTCCGCGACCCGCAGCGCCGGCCTGCCGTGGACGTGGTCGACCGTCACTCGGGCTACCTGCGAGACCGCCTGGAACGTGATCCGATCGGTGGCGTGATCGGGCGCGCTTTCGGTCATGTGTTCGCGACCGATCTCGCGTCGCGCGTGCTGTTCCCGCGCGCGATGCCGGCCTGAGCACGGACTGAAACTGGACTGAAACCAGAGGGTTACACGGCGTGTCAGGCTACCCGGCCGGCCACCGGACAGTGGCGACCGGACAGGCCGGCAGCTCCACTTGGGCCGCCAAGCTCGCGAGATCGTTATGCCGCGACGCGGCGCGCAGCTTGCTCGTCCGGCCCGCATGCGCCGTTGCTCCGTCCTGACGGGAATCCTGTCGATCCTCGCGCTCACGCTGCCGGCCTGTGTCGATCCCGAGGTCGAGGACGGCGAGACCGACGGGTTCGCGAGCGGCAAGGCCGACGGCGGGATCGACGAAGGCTCGCCCGAGGCGCTCGGCGTGCTGGCCCTGGTCAATGACAGCGGGCTGACCGCGGCGAAGCTCAAGGCCGACGCCGGCGTCACGGCGCGGGTCGCCGGCAACATCGTCAAGCACCGGCTCGGCGCCGACGGCACCGCCGGCACCGCGGACGACGACCCGTACGACACGCTGCACGAGCTCGATGCGATCCCCTACGTCGGACCGGCCACGCTCAACGCACTGCTCGAGCTCGCCCGCGATCGCGGCCTGGTCGGTGGCGGTGCCGCGACGTTCGAGGTCGTGTTCTCCCCGCAGCCGGCCGCGTCCGCGCACACCGCCAAGATCGCCAAGCTGATCCGCGAGGCGCAGACGTCGGTCGACATCGCGATGTACAGCTACTCGGATGCAGGCGTCGCCGCTGCCCTCGCCGACGCGGTGACGCGTGGCGTGAAGGTCCGGTTCCTGTTCGAGACGGCGAGCGAGGACAAGAAGCTGATCGATGCGGCGGCGCGTGCGGCATCGAAGTCGGGGCGCCTCGAGGCGGCCGGCATCGACGTCCGCTACGTCAACAAGATCCTCCATCACAAGTTCCTGATCGTCGACGGACCGCGCGATGACGCTTCGCGCGCGGCGACCGCCAAGCTGGTGACCGGCAGTGCGAACTGGTCGAGCACCGGCGGCACGGTCTACGACGAGAACACGCTGTTCGTGCAGGGCAGCGCCGAGCTCTCGGCCGCGTTCCAGCACGAGTTCGACATCCTGTGGACCGGCTCGCGTGACTTCGTCGGCCCCGCGCCGGCCCAGCCGCGCTCGACCGCGAACATCTCGGTCGCCCAGGTCGCCGACGAGCCCGGCGTGAACCTCCTGCTGACGTCACTGAACTTCCGGCCGACCGGTGCCGACGGCACGACGTGGAGCGTCAACAAGGACTCGACGGTCGTCTCCGATGTCTGGGTCGATTCGATCCGCAACGCGCAGACCTCGATCCACATCGCCTCGGGCCACATGCGCCTGCGCCCGGTGGCCGAGGCGTTGATCGCCAGGAAGCAGGCGAGCCCGAACCTCGACATCAAGATCTACCTCGACCAGCAGGAGTTCATCTCCGCGTCGGGTCACACGGCGCAGGTCGCCGAGGTGGCCGCGTGCCTGTCCGCCGCGACGACGCCTGCGCAGACCCGCGACTGCAAGGCCAACAACTTCCTGTTCTCGCGCGCCCTCGTCGATGCCGGCATCGACGTCCGGTTCAAGTCGTTCGCCTATCGCTGGGACGCGAGCTACGCGGCGCAGATGCATTCGAAGTACATGGTCGTCGACGGCAAGGAGCTGATCTCCGGTAGCTACAACCTGTCGATGAACGCCGAGCAGGCGACGTTCGAGAACGCGTTGCACCTCGAGGGATCGCAGCACGCAGCGCTGCTCGGGCAGTACGAGCAGAACTTCGGCACGATGTGGAACACCGGCCGCGCCGACAATCTCCTGGCATCGCTGCGCTCGACGGTGTCGACGGCGGCGACGATTCCCCTCGTGTTCCCGTCGATGGCGCTCTCCTACAGCGAGCTCGAGGGGCTGCGCGCGCTGATCCGCAGCAACTGCGCGCTCGCGGACTCGCCCGAGTACCGGTCGAATGCGACCGCTCACCGCGTCTGCCCGCGCTGAGCCCTGGGTGAGGTCGGCGCTCGTTTCCGGAGATGAGCCGCAAAGACGCAGAGGACGCAAAGCCGAGAGGCCTTTCGGGGCTTCGCCCGTTCGCGCGCGTGCCCCTGGACGAGCGAACCACCAAGGCCGCCAAGGCCGCCAAGCTGGGAGGGAGAGACTATGTTCGCTGCGGCAACAAAGCTCTGCTCCCGGCTCTGCTTGGCACGTGGGGGCGTGATCGAGCGGTTGAGCGGGCGTCGGTTCCGCGGTCGGCTATCATTCAGTGATGCTCGATCGGGTGCCGTGGTCGCCGCTGCGGATGTGTCTTGTCGCCTGTCTCGGCATCGGTGCGTCGCTGACGGTGCGCTGCCTCGACGCGGATGACCCGCACACCCGCGAGCGGGTGGTGGCTCGCGCCGAGGACGCCGTCCAGATCCATGTCAAGCTCGCGCCGATCACCGATCCGGCCGCTCGCTGCGCGTGGTGCCTGACCGCTGCCTCGGCGTCGGTCGCGGTGGCGAGCGCGACGCTCGCGGTCGAGCGCGACCTCGGGTTCGCCACGAACCTCGCTCCGATGTTCACCAGCCTGCCAGCCGGTGCGACCGATGCCCGCGCGCGCTGGATCACGCTGACCGCGCCATCCAGGGCGGCCGCCGACGTGATCCTCGCGCGGCTCGCTGCCGACGCCGCCGTGGACCAGGCCTTCATCGCGCCGGCGATCACGCTGCCGACCGGCGAGCTGTCGATCAGCGACCTGGCCGGCCCCGACCTCGGACGCACCGAGCTGTCGCTGATCACCGATGCGACCCTCGGCTACCGGATGGCGCTCGACGAGAGCTGCCCGATCACCACGCCGTCGTTCGAGTCGTATCAGGGGTACCTCGGGCCGGCACCGCACGGGATCGACGCACCCGCGGCGTGGCGTCGCGGCCATCGCGGCGCCGGCGTGTGGTTCGCCGATATCGAGGGCGGCTGGAACGCCGACCACGAAGATCTGCCCGGCGATCGGATCACGCACGCGGGGGGCCTGGTATTTCACGATCCCGCGTGGCGCGCACACGGCACCGCCGTGCTCGGCGAGGTCGTCGGTCGCGACAACGGCAAGGGTGTCGTCGGGATCGCGCCCGATGTCGATCGCGTGTTCACGTCCTCGATCGGAGGCACCACGGTCGCCAACGCGATCGATGTAGCCGCCTCGAAGCTGCGCCCGGGGGATGTCCTCCTGATCGAGCTCCAGGGTGGAGGACCGCGCGGCCGCTGGATCCCGGTCGAGTACTGGGACGACGTGTTCGACACGATCCAGGTCGCGACCCGCCGCGGCGTGATCGTGATCGAGGCCGCCGGAAACGGTGCCGAGGATCTCGACCACAAGATCTACAAGCGCAAGTTCGAGCGCGCGACGCGTGACTCCGGCGCGATCATGGTCGGCGCCGGTGGTCCACCGCGCGGTGGCTTCGACGACCGCGAGCGCCTCGACTTCTCGAACTACGGTGCGCGGGTCGACGTCCAGGGCTGGGGCCGCAAGGTCGCGACGCTCGACTACGGCGATCTGCAGGCGTGCAGCGGCGCGGACCGCCACTACACCGGCGAGTTCTCGGGGACGTCGAGCGCGTCCCCGATCGTCGCGGGCGCCGCGGTGATCGTCCAGAGCGTCGCGAAGACCCGCGGCACTCTGCTGTCGCCGCGCGAGGTTCGCGATCTGCTGCACTCGACGGGCACACCGCAGGCCGGCGACACCCGCGAGCAGATCGGTCCGCGCCCGGATCTCGAGCGCGCGATCTCGGCGATCGATCGCTGATCGGCGCTAGGCGTCGATCCGGAGGACCTCGACCTGGTCGGCCGCGATCCCGGTCAGGACCACGTAGCAGCGCGCGATCTCCGGCGCGCGATTGCCGTGGACCACCCGGCCGAGCGCGATCAGGCTCTCGAGGTGCGCGTTGCGCTGCTGGATGCTCTGGCGACTGCGCCGGCCCGTGGTCACAGCCCATGGATCGGCCGTCCGCCGTGAACGTGTAGGGCTCGCGTAACTACTGGTTCGAGTACAGGAACTGGTCGTCGCCGTGGGTCGTGGTCACCAGCAGGATGGTGTCGCCCTTGATCGAGGCGTCCATCATCGACCACGCCTGATCGAGGGTGGTCGCGGCCTGATCGTCGAACGCCATGTACGCGAGGATCTGCTTCTCCCAGCGATCGGCGGCCGACACGTTCATCGTCGACGCCTGGATATCCTCGAGCTTGCGCATCAGCAGCGTGGTCGCGGCCGACAGCGTGTACGGCTGACCGAACGGATACGCCACCGCGCGCGTCACGCTGACGCCGATCTTGTGGCCATCGATCGTGACCTCGAGGTCGGTGATCTTGCCGGTCACGTCGTACGTGATCTCGGTCTCGGTCTTGAGCAGCGGCGCGAGCTCGCAGCGGGCGAGCTGCTCGTACGCGAACGCCTCCGACATCCCCGAGCTCCCGCCCGCATTGGGCGTCGCCATCATCCGGGCGCCACCGGTCGTGAGCAGCGGGCGATCCGCCGGGTCGTTGTAGCGGCGCGCGAACGTCAGCGATGCGTGGACGAGCGTGGGGCCCGGCCCGGTGAGCTCGGGATCGTTCAGCACTCCGCACATCCCGGCGAGATCGCCAAAGCCCGCGAGCGGCACGGTGCTCGAGCCGTCCGCCGTCGCATCGGGCGCAGCATCGACGTCGGTCCCCGCATCGGGTCCGACCTCGCCCGGCGAGCTGCAGGCGGCGGTGACGAGGCTGACGAGGACGAGGGTCCGCATGGGCGGGAACCTACGCCGACGGCCGCACGCGGGACACCAAAAACGGCGTCAGGGGTTCGGCCAGGAGCTCGGGCCGACCTGCACGTAGGCGAGCCGCGTCCCGTTCATCGTGCTGTTCGGTAGCAGCACCAGCAGGTGGGTCGTCCCGGTCGCGTCGATCACCATGTCGAGCGCGCGCGCATTGGTCAGCGGTAGTGAACGCGTCTTCCAACCCGTCGCATCGCGGTAGTGATCGATCACCGAGCTCGAGGTCTGCGACGGCCCGACCCCGGCGGACGCGAACAGGACGTGAAGGCGGCCCTGCGGGTCGACCGCGGTGACCTTGTTGATGCTCGAGTAGCTGACGCCACCGGAGGTGCTGCAGTTCTTGTTGAACACCGAGAGATTCGCGACGAGCTCGGGACCGGTGGCTCCCGGCATGCGATGCGCTCGGAGCCAGCGATTGCCCGCGCAGTCGAAGCCCTCGTCGAGGATCGCGATGCCGCCGCCGGGCAGGGCGACCGGCCACTGGTCGATCGCGTGCACCTTGGTCGTCCCCGCTGCCTGCGTGATCTGGCTGTAGTCGAGCGCCCAGGTCGTCGCGTCGACGCGGCGGCGCGCCTCGATCGTGTACGTCGTGCCGGGGATCCCGGATTGCTGGGCCTTCACCGCGACGACGTCGCCGGTGGCCGAGTAGGCCAGCCGGGTGGACTCGGTCGCGACCATCTCGTTGCGCGTCCATGCGCCGGGCGCACCGCCCAGGTAGTTCTGGCCACCGAACTGCGACGGCTTGGCCAGCGCGTGCCACGCGCCACCGCCGCGCACGACGTCCTGCGTGTGGAAGAAGGTGTCGAACGAAAAGCTCCACAACCCGGCGTTCCTCGTCGCGACCGCGAAGCTGCCCTCCGGGTGATAGACCCGCTGGAAGTACAGCTTCAGCACCCCGCCGTCGTTGACGAACCGGAAGTCGGTCGGTCGCGCGCTGGTCTGGATCTGGTCCCACGTCAGGATCTGACTGCGCGACCACGTCGTCCCGATCCGCTCCGCGTACATCGCGTAGGCGTGCTCCTTGGAGTAGTTGGTGTCCGGCTCGGTGTAGTTGATGCCGTACGAGTACGCGACGTGGACCTTGCCCAGCGCATCGACGACCAGTGCACCGGTGTCGAAGGTCGGAAACAAGCTGGTGGGATCGATGGTCTCGATCGTCAGACAGCTGCACAGCGAGGGTTCGCCTGCACACGTGCAGTTCGCCTGGATCGCACACGAGGACGTGCAGCCGTCACCACTCGTGGTGTTGCCGTCGTCACATGCCTCGGTCCCGGTGACCTCGCCATCGCCGCACGCGGGCGCGCACAACGAGGGCTCACCGCCGCACTGCCAGCCAGGTTCCACGGTGCACGCCGCCGAGCAGCCATCGCCGCCGCTCGCATCATCGTCGTCGCACAGCTCGGGCCCATCGATCGATCCGTCGCCGCACGTATGACACGCACTCGCATCGAGCACGCACCCGGGCTTGCACGCGAGGCTGCCGGTCGCGAACCCGAAGCTCGTGCACGTGCGGCCGGGCTGGATCTTCGTTCCGTCGCACAGCTCGGCGCCATCGAGCTGGCCGTTGCCACACGTCGTCAGCGGGAGACACTGATCGTAGGCCCACCCGCACGACGCGTTGCACGGAACGTCACCGGGCTGATAGCCAAGCGGTCCGCACGCGGCCACGCCTCCGGCCTGTGGATCACAGGTCTCGCCCGCGTCGACCTCACCATTGCCGCACAGGCTGCAGGTCCCGGTCGAGCAGACCTCGCCGAACAGGCACCCCGATACGATCAGCGCCGGATCCTGGCAATCGGGATCGATCGCGCCGCAGTCGCAGTGGCAGACGAGCCCGTCGTCGTACGCCCGGGTCTCGCAGGTCCAGCCCGCGGGGCCACCGCCGGGCGCATCAGGTCCGCCGTCGGTATCGGTGTTCGAGGCGCCGGTGCAGCCGGCGAGCAAGGCGAGGGTCGCGAGGAGGATCTTGGTCATGGAGGGGTCCGTGCCCTACAGACGGACGAGCCCCTCGCGATGGGCAGCTTTTGTTCAGACCTTGCGCAGGTACTGAGCCTTCAGCATCACATTCAACACGCCGACCCGGCAGTCGACCTCGTGGTCGCCGTCGACGATCCGGATGTTGGTGATCTTGGTGCCCATCTTGAGCATCGTCGCCGAGCCCTTGAGCTTGAGGCTCTTGATCAGCACCACCGAGTCCCCGTGGGCGAGGGGCACGCCGTTGACGTCGCGGATCACACCGTCGTCGATGATCTCGGACGGTGCGTCCTCGGCGGCCCCGACCGCTGGCCACTCGTGGGCACAGTCGGCGCACACCAGGTTGTCACCGTCGGGGTAGACGTTCGCCTGCGCGCACTTCGGGCACTCGACGGCCTCTTCTTCCATGAGGCCCTTGTGGCACGACCGAGGCGGCGGAGTCGATTCTGCCAGGCGCTCAAGCAGGAACGATTCTCGGGTCGATCCATGCCGATCGCGCGCCCGCGCCTCAGGGCGGCATCGTGAATCGCCACGCGGCGCTTCAGAGAGCGCGACGCGGGTCTCGAAGTCGACCATGCGCATGCCGGTTCGGGATCGCCGAAGTCAGGGAAGGAGCGGGAGATCCCGCTCTCGAAGTGACGCCAACAGCCACACAGGCGGGCACCCGCTGGGCACCACATCGGCTGTCGCCGATGTAAGAGACCGAAATGGAGGCGGCGGGAGTCGAACGCCAGCGAGCAGCCATGCCAGGACACTCCAGAGCACGGTTGTCCGGGAGTTGGCGCGATCTCAGTGCTGCCGACAGCTCTCGAGACCCCCGTTGACGCACCAAGTGTGGTGCAGCACGAACCAATCCTCGACGAGGTTCTGGTCAGTCGCATCGCCATGGACTGAATCGTGCCGTTGACCACTGGCGCTCGGATCGCGACCCCACTGAGCTGCGCCGCGCGCTCTTGCGGGTCCTGGCCGAGCTCGAGGACCTAGCTCGAGAATAGCCACAAAGCCGGAGGTGTTTAAAACGAAGGAGGAATCGGGAACGCGCCCGAGCACTCGTCAGCGCGGTGATCACGAGAACGTGCACAGGAAGTCCAAGGCGAGCTCGTAGCTCTCGACCTCGCCTCGTCGGGGAAAGACCTCGCCTGCGCCGGTTGACAGGTCCAGTCCTAGCCAAAAGGCCTGTTCGCCGCGACGACACTTGAGCAGCACCCAGTGCTGGTTGGGCTCCTTCGTCGGAACGTACGCATAGCCCAAGCTGGTCAACTCGACCCCCATGACCGTCACGTCCACGCTCAAGGGATCTTCGAGACTGGGAGAATCCATTCCTCCATCGACACGCCAGGCGAGCAGGAACGCGCTGCGGGCCGACGGGCTTCGCTCGTGGTCAGGCGGCTTCGAAAACGTGAGCGCAAACCCTGGTGAGTTGCTCATGTCGAAGCTGGCCGGGTCCATGACAGGCATTTCGGGTAGATCGAGATCCATCGAGAACCGGCAGAAGGCTACTGCGTCGTCGATTGCCGCATCGAGATGCCACTGGTCGGCCGATACCCTTTGGACGTCGAACCGAAACCTCATCGTCGGCCTGTCACCATCGACCTTCTCCTCTCGATCCAGGTTGATTGCGAGGAGGAGCCGTTCCGGGTCTTGCCCGCCACGGACCAAGGTGTTCGCGGCAGCGATGTTTCCCAGCCTGTTGAGCAGATTTGTGTCAATCGGCCGAGTGGGACGTGGAGGCGATTTTGGCATCGGCGGTGCTGGGACGGCAGCCACGTCACGAGCCTTCACATTCTTGTCGTAGGTCGAGTCGCTGGGATCCCGGACCATCACTTGGACCCTCTCACCCCCGAGCGGATGTGGCCCCGAAGCATGGACCAAGATACGGACGCCCTCTGCCGGTTCGAACCCCGTGCATGCCGATCGCCCGAAACGAAGTACCTCACCCGATTCGAGACGAATGGTCCCGACGTTGTCGGCGACGTTATACGTCTCGATCCTGCCGGCGGGTGGTACCGGATCTCGGCTCGGCTTCTTCTTGAAGAAGTCCATGATCCCCCATGCCCAGGACTGCTAGCACCTGAGTTTGAACCGCTACAAGCGGGTCGCCGCCCCTTTCAACGGGTTCAACGGGCCGGCGTCATCACGCTCGCGCTCAACGACGGCGCCGACTCGCACATGATCGAGACACGGGCGACGCACACGAAGAAGTCCCGCACCGCGTTCGACGGTTACAACCGCGGGCGACAGTGGGAGCTCACCTGCGCCGAGGTGGCGAAGCTGAATGTGCGCCGGGTCGACCACGGCGAGCTCGTCGCTCAGCCTCTCGCGGCGTCAGCTGGCGCACCACCGGACACAGCCCAGGAATTGAAAACGGAAAACCTTGGTGCAGTCTGGTGCAGTCCCCGAAATCCCCAGAGATTTCAGGCCTGGAATGGTGGAGGCGGCGGGAGTCGAAGGCGCAGGGCGAGACACGCCATGACACTCCGTGCGCCGATTCTCGGCAGCTTGGCCTTGTCGAGCTGTCACCGGGTGACACCGAGTGCGCGGGCTCTGCACCAAGCGTTGGTGCAGAGGATCCCGTCGAGGCGGAGCTAAGGCGCATCCCTGCGATCTGGACATCCGAACATGACGAACGGTCGGTCCGTCGGAAGTTGCTCGCACTGCTCTGTGAGCTCGAGGATGCGTGATGACAAGTGGTCGATCGATGGCCAAGGATGGCAACGAGAGTGCGCGGCCGACGCCGCCACGCACAAGAAGGACGTGACGTTCAAGATCACGCCGCGCTGACGTCGTGGTAGCGACACACATGCGTTTCCTCGCGTGCCTCATGCTCTTGGCCTGCAACTCGAAGCAGCCGGTGCAGCAAACGCCCGGGAAGGAGCCGGCGCCCACGAAGGTGAACGATCCGTGGGCCGGCTCGGGCTCGGCCGAGCCCGCGTGGGCGAAGGATCCGCCCGACGTGCTGCGCGCGAAGATCAACGGCGTCAACGCGCACATCTTCGTGCTGAAGAGCTCGACGTTCTCGGAGTGGCGCGACGTGCTTGCTACCGTCCAGAAAATCCCTGGCGTGGCGAACGCTGAAGCGTTCACGTTCTCGGAGCTCGAGATCGAGAGGGCGGGACGGCCGCCGCAGCTCTTGTCGCTGAAGGGCGTCGATCCGGCGCACGTGGGGCGCATTCTGACCGTCGGGCGGCGCATGAAGAGCGGATCGTTCGACGCGCTCGCAAAGGCGGGCGAGCCACCTCCGATCATCCTCGGTGACGTGCTCGCGAGCGTTCTCGGCGCAGCGGTGGGGGATGACGTAACGGTGCGCCCGCGCAAGGACGCGGACGAGATGACACGCGGTGCGAAGGAGACCGTGTTCCGCGTGGCGGGCACGTTCCACATGGATTTCGATGTCTACGACGAAACGCTCGGCTTCGCGCCGTTCGCGGCGGCACAGGCGATGCTCGGCAAGGGCGATGTGGCGCTCGGCATTGAGATGACGGTCTCCGACATCAAGACCTCCGAGCAGCTTGCGAAGGCGATCGAGGACAAGCTCGGCGGGCCGCCGTATCAGGCGTCCGACTGGTACGAGCTCAACAAGAACCTGTTCGGCGCGCTCGGCCATAAGCGGCCGTAGCCCTACATGTTCGGTCCGCGGGCCCCGGAGCCAACGCGCTGGCGCGCGTTCCTGGGGCAACTCTGGCCCACCGACGCGGAGTCGATCGCGATGTTGCAGGAATGGCTCGGCTACTTGCTAACGCCCGACACACGACGTCGTGTCGGCCATGTTCCGCGACGCGAAGCTTGCCGACTTGATAGTGGCAAGCGGTGGCGCGAGGAGGACCTTCCGGCGCTCGGCTGGCGGCTTCGTCGTCACTACGACATGCGCGCTACGTTCATAACGCTCGCGCTCGACGACGGCGCCGACCCGCACATGATCGAGACACGGGTGACGCACACGAAGAAGTCCCGCACGAAATCACCAGAGATTTCGGGCATGGAATGGTGGAGGCGGCGGGAGTCGAACGCGAGCAAGCGAGCAAGCACGAGCAGACCAGAGCACTGTGATCAACGTGTTGGATGGGTGCGATCCGCTCGCGAGTGACCCGGTCGGGACCCGCTTGGACCATGCTGTGGTCCAGTTGCCGATCTTCAACGGGAACCGTCGATTGCCGACGGAGATCCAGTCGCCAACAATCTCGACGCGGCGATCGCGGCATGGCGCACGGACGGCGATCGCAGGCGGCTTCGTCGCGAACTACTTCGCTTGCTTACTGGTCTCGACGACTAGCGCCACGCTTCGCGCTTCCCACGATACCGCTCGTAACCTGGGGCGTGCGCGTACCACATCTATTGGACCTCACTTCCGATAGGATTCATTGACCTTTCGGAAGTAGATGCGCTCGATGGTACTCACCCGCGTGTTGTGTGGCGTGATTGCGTCGTGCGGAATCGGGTGCGGCGGCCAACACGGCAGCAACGCCGTTTCGCGGCCGGTGCCGGTAGCGACTTAGTGTCGCTTCGCGGACACCGAATTCAGGGAGGTGCCTGAGCGCGGATGCCGGCCGTGTAAGATGCAACTAGGTCTGACCTAACATGAGCTCGCGCGCCAACTACGTCCTCGTCGATGAGACGGGATTCACGCTGTACTTCGCGAAGGACGCGAACCGGGCTGATGAGCTCTTGTTCTGGGGAACCAGTCCACGCGATCAACTTCATCCGCGCGCAGTCGGTGGAGCACGGATGGCTCGATGAAGTGTGGTGCGAAGGCGGCGCGCTCGTCGATCTCCGGCGCCACGAGTTGCTGTTCTTTGGCGGTGAGGACATCCGTTACGATCCGATGCGTCATCGTTTGATGCTCGCGCTGATGCACCGCACGTGGCCTGGTTGGAGCGTGCGGTGGGCGTTCGAGGGACTGGGCGACCTCGTCGACCATCTAGGCATCGAGCGCGATGTCGTGCGATCCGGTCGCGACCGGGAGTTGGTCGATCCGGACCGTTTCGAGGAAAGCCACGATCGCGTGTTCGGCGTGTTCAGTGTCCACCATCCAGACGGACGCGTGACGCTGTACACGTCGATCGTCGCGGCTCCTTCGCTCTTCAATTTTCAAGGTGGGGTCGTCGAACGGCTGGCAGCCCTCGCGGGGCACGGCTCACTTACGCTTCTATTGCACGGCGACGGGGCGCCCTCTAGTGGTGCGCACTTGGACCTGGCCGCGCGGCGCATCGACCTGTGGGAGGCGGGGTTTCACCAGGATCTGCAGGGCCAGGTCTGGGACGGTTGGCGGCTGGTACACCACGGCGCCGAGTTCGAGGCGCAACTCGCACTGGCTGGCGGGAGCCTCGAGCTGCTCGCTCCGTCGCGACGTACTGTCCTCAAGGAGATCGGGGACGCACTGTTGCGATGGTCAAACCTCGATCCGCTCGCCTTGGTGGATGCCTTCGACCAGCGAACTGGCGGCGCTCTCCAGATTACCCCGCAGTTCGCCGGCTACGCCTCAGACGATCTGCCGGTCGAGGAGCGAGCACGCATCTTCGCGTGGGCCGCGGCGGGACTGCCACCCGTGCACGGCTTCAGCGATTGATCCGCCGGCGCGGACGGTGTCGAGAGTCAATGCCGACAACTCGATGAGGCGGCGGGTGCCGCAACGTACCGGCACGAAATCTTGGCTGAACCCGCCGATCACCGACGAAGATCCGGTCGCCGACGATCTCGAATCGGTGATCGCGGCGTGGCGCACCAACGGAGATCGCCGGCGCTTCGGCGCGAACTCCTGCGCATGCTCTCCGATCTTGAGGACTAGCATCGGTCCTCGGTGAATAGTAGTGGAAGCGGCGGGAGTCGAGCCCGCCGCCTCCAAACACCGCGCTCGTACGCTTACGCCTGATAGAGCCAGACGCGGAGCAGCGACAGCAGCTGGTCGGCGTCGACCGGCTTGGTGATGTAGTCCGATGCACCGGCCTCGAGGCACTTCTCGCGGTCGCCCTTCATCGCCTTGGCGGTGAGCGCGATCACGGGGAGGTCCTTCCAGCCCGGCCGCTCGCGGATCTTCCGCAGCGCCTCGTACCCATCCATCTCCGGCATCATGATGTCCATCAGGACGACGTCGATGTTCGGGTTCTCCTCGAGCTTGGCGAGCGCGCGGCGGCCGTTCTCGGCGTACTGCACGTGCATCTTGTGACCCTCGAGTAGCGAGGTCAGCGCGAAGATGTTGCGCAGATCGTCGTCGACGACCAGCACGTTACGCTCCGCGAGCTGCGGATCGCTCTTCGCGAGGCGGCGCAGGACGCGCTGCTTGCGCTCCGGCAGGTTCGCCTCGACCCGGTGGAGGAACAGCGCCGTCTCGTCGAGGAGGCGCTCCATCGTGGTCACGTCCTTGATGATGACGGTCTGCGCGAGCCCGTGCAGGCGGCCCTTGTCCTCATCGGTCAGCTCGCGGCCGGTGTACACGATCACCGGCAGGCGCCGGTGCCGCGGGTCGGCCTTGATCCGCTCGATCAGCTCGAAGCCCGACATCCCGGGCAGCCGCAGATCCATGACGACGCAGTCGTAGCTCTTCTCGTCGAGTGACTGCAGCGCGCCTTCACCGGACGAGACGCTCGTGGTCTGCACATCGCCATCACCGATCAGCTCGGTGATCGCCTGCTGCTGGACCGGATCATCCTCGACGACGAGCAGGCTCTTGACCCGCTTCTCGACGAACTCCTTGATCCCTTCGAGACCCGTCTGCAGCGTCTCGGCGGTGACCGGCTTCTGGAGGAAGCCGAGCGCGCCGTTCTGCAAGCTCCGACGCTCCTCGTCGAGACCCGAGATCACGTGCACGGGAATGTGCCGCGTCGACGGGTCGTGCTTCAGCCGATCGAGCAGCACCCAGCCATCGATATCCGGGAGCCGGAGATCGAGGGTGACGGCATCGGGCTTGACCGTGCGCGCGAGCTCGAGAGCCTGCGAGCCGCTGGTCGCGACCACGCCCTTGAACCCGGACGACCGACCCATCTCGAGCAACGTCAGCGCGAACGTCACGTCATCCTCGATCACGAGCAGCACGCGGTCGCCCGGCTGGAGGGTGGAGTAATCGTCCGCGACCGAGTGGACGAGCGGCGACGGTGCGATCGCGGTCGTGAGGATCGTCGGCTGCGCCGCCGGCGTGCTGCCCTCGTGCAGGGTCTGCTCGTTGAACGCAGCGGCCCCGAGCGCCGACTGCGCGGCCTGCGACACGCGCTGCTGCTGGCGCTCGCGGGCCTCGCGAGCCTGCGCCTTGTACACGGTCGGCAGGAACAGCGTGAACGTGCTGCCCGTTCCGACGGTGCTGTCGACGCGGAGGTCACCGCCGAGGAGACCTGCGATCTCACGCGAGATCGCAAGGCCAAGGCCGGTGCCGCCGTACTTGCGGCTGGTCGAGCCGTCCGCTTGCTGGAAGGCCTCGAAGATCAGCCGCTGCTTGTCCTTCGGGATGCCGATGCCGGTATCCGACACCGCGAACCCGACGACGTCCGGCGCCGCACGGAACACCCGCAGGCTGACCCGGCCACGCTCCGTGAACTTCATCGCGTTCGAGAGCAAGTTGCGAAGAACCTGACGGAGTCGCATGTCGTCGGTATCGATCGACCCAGGCAGCTCGCCGTCGAGATCGACCGAGAACCCGAGGCCCTTCTCCTCCGCCACCTGACGGAACGTCTGATCGACGTAGTCGCGCAGGTTGCCGAACCGGACCTGACCGATATCGACGGCCATGGTTCCGGACTCGATCTTCGCGAGATCGAGAATCTCGTTGATCAGGGTCATCAGATCCGTACCGGCCTGGCGAATCGTGTCGGCGTACCGGATCTGCTTGTCGGTGAGGTTGCCCTCGACGTTGTCCGCGAGCTGGCGGCTGAGGATCAGCAGCGAGTTGAGCGGCGTCCGCAGCTCGTGCGACATGTTCGCGAGGAACTGCGACTTGTACTTCGAGGTCAGAGCGAGCTGCTCCGCCTTCTCCTCGAGCTCCTGACGAGCGAGCTCGACCTGCTTGTTCTTCTTCTCGACCTCCGCCTTCTGATCTGAGAGCTGGACCGCCTTCTCCTCGAGCTCCTCGTTCGTCTGCTGCAGCTCTTCCTGCTGGCTGCGCAGCTCTTCCGTGAGCGACTGCGACTGGCGCAGCAGCTCGTCGGTACGCATCGTGGCCTCGATGGTCGCGATGACGATGCCGAGCGACTCGAGCATCTGGTCGAGGAACGCGAGCTGGATGCCGCTGAACTTGTCGAACGACGCTAGCTCGATCACGCCCTTGACCTCGCCCTCGAACAGAATCGGGACGACGACGATCGCGTGCGGAGGCGCCTCGCCGAGAGCCGACGAGATCGCGATGTAATCCGGCGGCACCTTGGTGAGGACGATCCGCTTGCCCTCGAGGGCAGCCTGACCGACCAGGCCATGACCGAACCGGAACGAGTTCGAGACCGCCTTCCTCTCCTGGTACGCGTACGACGCGAACAGCTTGAGGATCGGACCCTCGTCGTCGGACTCCGTCATGTAGAACGCGCCGTGGTGAGCGTTCACCAGCGGAGCGAGCTCGTTGAGGATCTGCCGCGCCACCGTCAGCAGGTCGCGCTGACCCTGCAGCATGCGGGTGAACCGTGCGACGTTCGTCTTCAGCCAGTCCTGCTCCTGGTTGACCTTGGTGGTCTCCGCCAGGGTGCGGATCATCTGGTTGACGGTGTCCTTGAGCTGCGCGATCTCACCGCGCGCTTCGACGGTGATCGACCGGGTCAGATCACCTTGCGTCACCGCGGTCGCGACATCGCGAATCGCGCGAACCTGGCCGGTGAGGTTACCGGCGAGCTCGTTGACGTTGTTCGTCAGATCGCGCCACACGCCAGCGGCGCCGGGCACGTCGGCCTGACCACCAAGCCGACCATCGACACCGACGTCGCGGGCGACACCGGTGACCTGCTCGGCGAACGTCGACAGCGTATCGATCATGTTGTTGATAGTGTCGACCAGCGTCGCGATCTCACCGCGAGCGGTCAGCGTCAGCTTGCGCTCGAGGTCACCGTTGGCGACCGCGGTCACGACCGTCGCGATCCCGCGCACCTGCTCGGTGAGGTTACGGGCCATGACGTTGACGTTATCGGTCAGCTCACGCCACGTGCCTGACACGCCGCGGACCTCGGCCTGTCCACCGAGGACACCATCGAGACCGACCTCGCGAGCGACGCGCGTCACCTCGGAGGCGAACGATCCGAGCTGATCGACCATCGTGTTGATCGTGTTCTTGAGCTGGAGCAGCTCACCGCGAACCTCGACCGTGATCTTGCGGGTCAGGTCGCCGTTGGCGACGGCAGTCGTCACCTCGGCGATGTCGCGAACCTGGATCGTCAGGTTCGACGCCATCTGGTTGACGTTGTCGGTCAGCTCCTTCCACGTGCCGGCGACGCCGCGCACCGCGGCCTGACCACCGAGCTTGCCTTCGACACCGACATCGCGAGCGACGCGGGTGACCTCGTCGGCAAACGAGCTCAGCGTGTCGACCATCGTGTTGATGACGTTCTTCAGATCGAGCAGCTCACCGCGGACTTCGACGGCGACCTTGCGGGTCATGTCACCGCGAGCGATCGCGGTCGCGACGGCCGAGATGTCACGGACCTGGTTGGTCAGGTTCGACGCGAGCTGGTTGACGTTATCGGTCAGCTCCTTCCACGTACCGCGGACGCCTTCGACTGACGCCTGGCCACCGAGCTTGCCTTCGGTACCGACCTCGCGAGCGACGCGCGTCACCTGGTCGGCGAACGCCGACAGCTGATCGACCATCGTGTTGACGGTGTTCTTGAGCTCGAGGATCTCGCCCTTGGCATCGACGACGATCTTCTGCTGCAGATCGCCCGAGGCGATCGCGGTCGCGACCTTCGCGATGTTACGCACCTGATCAGTCAGGTTCGCGGCCATCGAGTTCACGGCATCGGTCAGGTTGCGCCACGTTCCGAGAACGCCGCGGACGTCGGCCTGGCCGCCGAGGCGACCTTCGATGCCGACGTCACGAGCGAGCCGCGTCACCTGATCGGCGAACGAGCTCAGCTGATCGACCATGATGTTGACGGTGTTCTTGAGCTCGAGGATCTCGCCCTTCGCATCGACCGTGATCTTGCGCGTCAGATCGCCACGGGCCACCGACGTCGTCACCTCGGCGATATCGCGGACCTGGTTGGTCAGGTTCGACGCCATGCCGTTGACGTTGTCGGTGAGCTCCTTCCACGTACCGCGGACGCCTTCGACCGACGCCTGACCGCCGAGGCGGCCTTCGGTGCCGACCTCACGAGCAACGCGCGTCACCTCGGAGGCGAAGCTGTTGAGCTGATCGACCATCGTGTTGAGCGTCGCCTTGAGGTCGAGGACCTCGCCGCGTGCATCGACCGTGATCTTGCGCGACAGGTCACCCGTGGCGACCGCGCGAGCCACGTCGGCGATGTTACGGACCTGGTTGGTCAGGTTCGAGGCCATCGAGTTGACGTTGTCGGTCAGCTCCTTCCAGATGCCCGAGACATCGCGGACCTGCGCCTGGCCGCCGAGCACGCCCTCGGTTCCGACCTCGCGAGCAACGCGCGTCACCTCGGAGGCGAACGCGTTGAGCTGATCGACCATCGTGTTGACGGTGTTCTTCAGCGTGACGAGCTCGCCACGCGCTTCGACCGTGATCTTGCGGGTCAGGTCACCGTTGGCGACCGCGGTGGTCACCTCGGCGATGTCGCGAACCTGGTTGGTCAGGTTCTTCGCCATCTGGTTGACGTTGTCGGTCAGCTCCTTCCAGATGCCCGACACGTCCTTGACGTCGGCGGTGACACCGAGGGTTCCTTCCGTACCGACGAGACGCGCGACGCGCGACACCTCGGCGGAGAACCGGTTCAGCTTGTCGACCGTGCTGTTGATCGTGTTCTTGAGCGCGAGGATCTCGCCGCGCGCATCGACGCCGATCTTCTTCGACAGGTCACCACCGGCGATCGCCGTGACGACCTCGGCGATGTTTCGCACCTGAGACGTCAGGTTCGAAGCCATCGAGTTCACGTTCTGGGTCAGCTCGCGCCACACGCCCGAGACGTCGGCGACCTCTGCCTGACCACCGAGCACACCTTCGGTGCCGACCTCGCGCGACACGCGCGTGACCTCGGCAGCGAACGAGCTCAGCTGATCGACCATGATGTTGATCGTGTTCTTGAGCGAGAGGATCTCGCCCTTGGCCTCGACCGTGATCTTCTTGCCGAGATCGCCGGCGGCGACGGCGCTGGTCACCTCGGCGATGTTTCGCACCTGGAAGGTCAGGTTGTTCGCCATCGAGTTGACCGACTCGGTCAGCTCGCGCCACACGCCTGACACGCCGCGGACCGTCGCCTGACCGCCGAGGCGACCTTCGGTACCGACTTCGCGAGCAACGCGCGTCACCTCGTTCGCGAAGGCGCGGAGCTGCTCGACCATGGTGTTCATGGTGTTCTTGAGCTCGAGGATCTCGCCCTTGACGTCGATCGTGATCGTCTTGGTCAAGTCACCCTGCGCGACGGCCGTCGTCACGCGGGCGATCTCGCGGACCTGCGACGTCAGGTTCGACGCCATCAGGTTCACGGAGTCGGTCAGATCCTTCCAGACGCCGGACACGCCCTGCACGCGGGCCTGGGCGCCGAGCTTTCCTTCACCACCGACCTCCTGGGCGACGCGCGTCACCTCGGAGCCGAACTGCGAGAGCCGGGCGACCATGCCGTTGACGATGCGTGCGTGACGAAGGAACTCGCCGCGCCGAGGACCGCGACCGCCGTCCTCGAGCTCCATCGTCTGCTCGAGATCGCCGCGCGCAACGGCCGTGACGACGCGCGCGATCTCGTTCGCGTGACCCGTGAGGTCCGTGATCACCTCGTTGACGGCGGTGATGTAGTCCGCCCATCCGCCGGCCGCGCTGAGGCGGCGCATCCGCTTGGCGGCCTGACCTTCTTTACCGACCGCGTTGGAGACGTCGCTCGCCTCCTCCTTGATCGTCTTGACCATGTCGACGAGCTCGTTGAACGTCTCGGCGATCTGGCCGTCGACGCCGACGAGGTCCTCGCGCATCTTGACGTCGAAGTCACCGCGCTTGAAGGCACGCAGCGCCGAGAGGATCTGGCGATGATCGAGACTGGTCGTCGGGGTCTTGCCGTTGCCATTGGCGTGGCCGTTGCCATTGGCCGACTTCGACTTCTTGCCGTTCCCCGCCTTCGACGCCTTGGGATCTTCGAACGTGTTCATGCTTCCTCTGGGCTTCCGTAGAGAGCGCGCAGGATCTTGTCTGCGCTCGCAGGCTTGGTGATGTGTGCGTCGAAGCCGGCCTCGAAGGCACTCGCCCGATCGCTGGCCTGGCCGTAGCCGGTCATCGCGATCAAGCGCGGCTTGTAATCGGTCACCGCGAGCCGGATCTGGCGGGCGACCTCGTAGCCATCCATGTCGGGCAGGCCGATATCGATCAGGGCGACATCGGGCCGCTCGAGGCAGATCATCTTCACCGCGGACGGACCGTCCTCGACGACGGTGACGTCATGGCCGCGCAACCGCAGCAGGTCGGCGACCAGCTCGCGGAGATCCGCAGCGTCATCGCAGACCACCGCACGCAGCGACTTCTTCTGGGCCGGGACCGTGGCCGCGGCCGGGAGGTTCGACTCGACCAGCGCCTCGGAGGCGAGCGGGATCTCGAGCGAGAACATGCTGCCCCGGTCGGGACCTGCACTGTCCGCGCGGACCGTTCCGCCGTGGAGCTCGACCAGCCGCTTGACGAGACCGAGGCCGAGGCCGAGGCCGCCGGCGCCACTCGAGCGGACGCGCTCCTGCACGAACATGTCGAAGATCCGCGGCAACACGTCGGCCGGAATGCCCTTACCGTTGTCGGTCACCGTGATGAAGCCGCGCCCGCCGGTGGAGCCCCAGCGCACCGAGATCTTGCCGCCCGGGTCGGTGTACTTCGCGGCGTTGTTCAGCAAGTTGCAGACGACCTGGATCAGGCGCACGGCATCGCCGTTGACGACGACGGCGTCGCCACCGCCGACCACGTCGATCGTATGCTTGCGCGCGTCGATCGCGCCTTTGCACGCGGTCACGGATTCGTCGACGATGTCGCCGAGCTTGACCAGGGCGCGACGCAGCTCGAGCTTGCCGGCTGTGAACCGGGCGACATCGAGCAGATCATCGACGAGCCGCGTGATGTGGTGGACCTGGCGCTGCACGATGCCGCGGATCCGCGGCGGAACCGGCTTGTCCGGATCGTGCTCGAGGACCTCGACGGCGGTCTGCAGCGGCTGCAGCGGATTGCGCAGCTCGTGCGCGAGGATCGCCAGGAACTCGTCCTTGCGGCGATCGGTCTCGGCGAGCTGCGCCATCTGGCGCTCCATCACCTCGGACTCGAAGCGGCGGCGCTGGGCGAGCAGCTCGCGCTCGTGGGCGCGGGCCTGGGCTTCGCGAAGCTCGTCGGCCTTGGCCTTGAGCTCGATCGTTCGCTCCTGGAGCTGCACGAACACGCTGGCCTTGGCGCGCAGCACCTCGGGGCGGATCGGCTTCATCAGGAAGTCGAACGCGCCGAGCTCGTAACCGCGGATCACCGCGTCGTCCTGCCACGACAGACCGGTCACGAAGATGATCGGGGTCGCGCGGTTCTTGTCGCGGGAGCGCACGAGCTTGGCGGTCTCGAACCCGTCCATGCCGGGCATCGCGACATCGAGGATGATCAGCGCGAAGTCCTGTTCGAGCAGCTTGCCGAGCGCCTCGACTCCCGAGTGCGCAAACACGAGCTTGCGACCGAGCGACGACAGCGCCGCTTCGACGGCGACCAGGTTGGCCTGGTTGTCATCGACGACCAGGATGTCGCGGCCATAGCTGATCAGGGCATCCGTTTCGGATGCTTCCTCATCGCGGAGCTCAGGCGGGAGGTTGGAGGTCGACATGGGCATAAGTGGAACTCACCCCGGCCAAATCCCCTGGCCGGCACCGTGGATCAAACACACTCCACGAGGAAGGCACAATCGCACTCCCGGTGTTGGACGCGAGACATACGCGCGGATACGCACGCTCGCCGGTCGAGAGCCAGTGAAACTCCCGACGGTTCAGGACGGACTTGCGTCAGCACCAAGGCGCAGCCTCGTGCACGCCATGTGCCTAAAAATCCACGATTTTGGGTCCTGATCACAGCGACTTGCGTAATCAACGCGTGCGAATTCGCTCACTGCGCGCCTGCGCACAGCGGCGGCGCGATCTCGCACGTCGTCTCATGCCCGCTCACAAAATCACCGAGTCGCCGCGGGCGCAGGTGACGGGTCACGTCGCTCGCGAGATCACCTCCGCCGACGTGTGGCCCTGGCATGGGTGCCACGGTGATCCGCGATGCCCGCGCGAACTCGCTCGGCTCGCGGGTGTCGATCGATGCAAGCCTGCGATCTCGCTCCAGCGGCCTTCGATCGAGACGCGGTCCGGGTTGCTCACGCCGCTTGCAGAGAGCTGCCGCGATGCTCGCCCGGATCCAGCCGCACGCGATCACCCTCCATGGCCCGACGGTCGACGAGGGGACGGTCACCCCGATCGCGTCGGCTCCTCGTCACCCGAAGGCGCTGTCACCGATGCTGGCGCGGCTGACGCTCGAGACCAAGCGGCACCACGCTCCGATCGAGGAGCTGCTGCTCGATGCGATCGCATCGCCATCGGTCTCGAGCTACCGCCACCTGCTCGCGCGGCTCTATGGGTTCGATGCGCCGCTCGCCTCGCGCTTGCTCTCGACCACGGGTCTCGACGCGAGCTTCCTCGTGCCGCGGATCCGCGCCGCATGGATCGCGTCGGACCTGCTCGGCCTCGGGCTGTCGCGCGCGGAAGGCGCGATGTTGCTCCGCCGTCACGAGATCCCGGCGTTCTCGTCGGGAGCCCAGGCGCTCGGATGGCTGTACGTCAGCGAGCGGGTCACGCTTCGCCACGACTTGATCCGCGCCAAGATCCGCTCGGCGATCCCCGAGGTGCTCGAGACCGCCGGCGACTACCTCGGCTCGACCCAGCACCGTGCGCAGCACGGCTGGGCCGGGCTCGGGGCGGCGCTCGACCGTGCGGCGTATTGCGAGATCGCGGCACAGGAGATCATCAAAGGAGCCCACGCGGCGTTCGAGTCGCAGCACGCGTGGCTCGCGTCGACGCCGTTCGACGGCTTCTGATCAGCAGGCCGGCACGAGATCGCGTCCCGCGAAGAACTCGTCGACCAGCGCCTGCCACGCACGGGCGTTCTCGGCGGGACCGCACTTGAACGCGCGACGGGTCAGCTTGCCGCTGTGCATCATCTGCGACTGCTCGGTGAAGTAGCGAACCGCGAGCTCGGCGGCATACTCGTGGACCCCGTTGCCGTTGTTGGGCTGGAACGCGTAGTAGGTCCCGGTCGCACGCACCTTGGTCCGGTTCGGCGCGTACGGCTCGAGGCAGCTCGCCTTCGTGCCGCAGCGAGCGACGATCGCGTCGTAGTCCTGTTGCAGCGTCGTTGCTGACCACTCGCTGTGAGCGAAGTCGTTGAGGTGGAACAGCTCGTGGACGATGGTCTCGAGCACGCCGCCCGCGGTGGTCAGCAGCGATCCCTCCACGTTGTATTCCATGGTCCAGCCGAACGCGTACGCACTCGGGGTTCGCTTCCCGACCGAACGCACGTAGCGAAGCGACAGCGCGCGCCAGCGATAGCTCGGAGCGATCTTCTGGTCCTCGAACAGCGTCGCGAAGAACGTATCGATCGAGTGCATCGCCTCCGACGTCCACGCGAGATGCTTTCGGTACTTGCCGAGCGGTAGCTGCGGAACGAGCTGAATCGGTCCGCGAAACCCACCGTCCATCAGCTCCTTGGGACCGACGCCGGCAACGTTGCCGGTGTCCTCGAACAGGGCGAGCGCGAGGGTTCGGGCCTTGTCGTCCCTGGCGTACGCCTGCTCGATCAGGCACGGGATCGTGGTGCACGTCGTCGTGGTGGTCGGCGACAGCAGGACCTTCGCGTCCGCGAACGAGACCTCGGGAGGATCGGCGGCGCGCTCGGCACGGACCATGGCGGGCAACGCGACGAGCACACCGAGGACGGACCACCACCGCATCGGCCGATCATGAACCGCCGAGCGGCGAGTTGCACGAGCTAGCGGAGCAGGGCGAGCCGACCACGCAGCGGCGTCGGCAGCGTTCGCCGGCGCTGGCGTGAGCCGCGCGCGAGGAGCTGGAGGGCGCGCATGCGATCGACGTCAGGCGGGCGGTCCACGACCTCGACGTGCTCGACGACGGCGAGCGAGGCATAGTCGTCGGCGTCGAGCCATCTCGTGTGAACGACGCGGGACACGCAGGGTGTCTGTGCAACGGCCGGTGCACCTCGCGGTCTCGCCCATGTTCGCGAATCCTTGGCGAATGGAGGTCGCATCGCGCTGCGTACCGCGCGGTACCGCACGCCCCGAGCGGGCCGCCGCACGCGGCGAGGTGGATGATCTGCTAGCGTCCGCGCCATGAACCGTCTGCCGCTGCTGCTCGTCGCGATCGCCGCCTGCAAGTCCGCACCGTTGCCGCCGTCCGTGCCGGTCGCGGACCCGGTCCCCGGCGTCGCGACCCCGACGCCGACGCCGACTCCGACCCCGACCCCGACCAAGGTCGAGGCGCGCCGCCACGATGCGATGCCACGCACCGAGCTCAACCGGTGGGCCGTGCGCGAGAACCTCCCCCTCTACTGGACCGTCGACGCGAACAAGGACGGCAACCTCGATCCCGGCGAGGTCGCGACCCTGCTGTTCTATCCGACCCCTGGTGACTGGGTGCAGGGCGGGGCGTTCACCCCGTCCTTCGAGATCGCGTACGCGCAGATCGTCGATGCGTCGAAGAAGCCCGGCGATCTGCTGACCGAGGATGGCAAGCGCCGCGAGCTCGTCGGCAAGGATCTCGATCAGGGTCGCGCCACGCTGGTGTGGAACGATCTGTCCGAGCTGGCGGCCGCCGACAAGAAGTTCACGGCGCACATGATGAAGGTCGCCTCGCTGGTCGATCGGATCTACGAGCTCCAGAACGGTGCGACCGCGCTCGCGACGCAGCTACCGCCGGATGCGGCGAGCCGCAGCCTGTTCCGCAGGAATCGTGGACCGAAGTGCGTGGCCCCGGCGACCGAGAACGATCCGCTGTGCTCGGCGATCCCGGGCTCGCCCAAGCCGGTGTTCGACATTTATCCCGCCGAGCTCCAGAAGCAGGACAAGTTCTGCACCGTGCTCGAGAAGCGCAAGGATGCCAAGACGCTGCTGTCTCCGTTCACCGCGGTGCGCGGTAGCGGCGACAAGCTGACGGCGGTCCCGTACACCGAGGCCTACAAGGACGTGATGACCGCGATCTCCGCGGAGCTCACGGCCGCGGCCGACACGATCAAGGATCCCGCCGAGCAGCCGCTCGTGACGTACCTGCGCGCCGCCGCCGCGAGCTTTCAGTCGAACCACTGGGAGCCCGCCGACGAGGCGTGGGCGAAGATGACCGTCGACAACTCGAAGTGGTACGTGCGGATCGCGCCCGACGAGGTCTACTGGGAGCCGTGCTCATCGAAGGCGGGAACCCACCTGACGTTCGCGCGGATCAACCAGGGCTCGCGCGTGTGGCAGCAGAAGCTCGTGCCCGTGCAGCAGGAGATGGAGGCCGCGATCGCGAAGGCGGCGGGGCGCCCGTACCTCGCGCGCACCGTGACGTTCCACCTGCCGGACTTCATCGACATCGTGGTCAACGCGGGCGATGACCGCGACGCAGTCGGCGCGACGATCGGCCAGAGCTTGCCGAACTGGGGACCGGTCGCCAACGAGGGCCGTGGCCGCACGGTGGCGATGGTCAACCTGTACGGCGATCCGGACAGCATCGCCGCGCGCCGCGCACAGGCCGAGAGCATGCTCGACGCGAAGAGCCTCGAGAACTATGCCGGCACCCAGGAGCCCGGCCTGCTCTCGACGATCCTCCACGAGGCCGCGCACAACCTCGGCCCGGCGCACGAGTACAAGGTCGGCGGCAAGAAGGCCGGTGACGTGTTCGGTGGGCCGATGGCATCGGTGCTCGAGGAGCTCAAGGCGCAGACCGCCGCGCTGTACCTGCTCGAGCTGCTGCGCACCAAGGGCGTGATCTCCGATCAGCTGGCCGCGCAGAGCTTCGCGGACGCGATCGTGTGGGCGATGGGACACGTCTCGCAGGGCATGTACACCGGCGCCGGCGAGCGCAAGACGTACTCGAACGTTGCCGCGATCCAGATCGGCTTTCTCCTCGATCGCAAGGCGCTGACCTGGGACGCTAACGCGACGGCCGGCAACGGCACCGACAAGGGCGCGCTGATCATCCACACCGACAGGCTCGTGCCTGCGGTCGACGAGATGATGAAGCTCGTCGCCGGGATCAAGGCGCGCGGTGACAAGGCGGGGGCGATGAAGCTGGTCAAGCAGTACGTCGACAGCACCAAGGTCGTGCCGCACAAGATCATCTCGGAGCGCTTCCTCCGGTTCCCGAAGGCGAGCTTCGTCTACTCCGTCAAGCTGTGAGCGTGCGATGGCGAACCGCCGCCGGCGTCCGCAACCGCTGCTGATCCGGGTCACCCACTGGATCAACGTCCCCGCGCTCGTCCTCATGGCGATGAGCGGGCTGCAGATCCTGATCGCGTATCCGTTCTTCGGACCGCGCGGCGCGACCTACGACTGGATGATGCAGGGCTGGATGCCGCCCGCGTGGATGCGCGCCGGTAGCTGGCTCGCCGGAGCGCGGCACCTCCACTTCGCGTTCGCGTGGTTGCTGGTGGTGAACGCGATCGTCTACCTCGGCTACCTCGCGGCGTCCGGCGAATGGCGACGCCGGCTGTTCTGGCCGCCGCGCGACACCCGGCCCGCGATCCAGCAGCTCCTGTATTACCTGCGGCTGCGCAAGTTCGCGCCGGCGAAGGATCTCTACAACGGGCTGCAACGCTCCGCGTACACCGCGGCGATCGTGCTCGCGATCCTCGAGGTCGCGTCCGGGCTCGCGATCTGGAAGCCCGTGCAGCTCCACCGCCTGACCTGGCTGATGGGCGGCTACGATGGTGCCCGGGTGATTCACTTCCTCGCGCTCGTCGGTCTCGGCGCGTTCGTCGTGCTGCATGTCGTGATGGTGATCGTGCACTGGCGCCAGGTCCCCGCGATGATCACCGGCGGTCGCGCGCCCGCCGACGACGAGGCCGCGCCGTGACCCGCGTCCCTCCCTCGCGACGGGACGCGTTCCGCGCGCTCGCAGCGCTCGGCCTCGTCGCGTGCGACACGAGCAAGCCGCACAAGGGCGCGCTCGGTCGCATGGAGCGCGTCACCGAGACGCTCGAGGGCGCGATGCTCTCCGAGCGCGTGCCGAGTCGCGATCTCGAGCTGACGCCGATGGACGCCATCCCCGGCTACCATGTCGCGCCCGAGATCCCGGCGGTCCCCGACGACTGGAAGCTGATCGTCAGCGGCCTGGTCGCAACACCGCTCCGGCTGACGCTCGCGGACCTGCGTGCGCTCCCGCAGATCGGTGCACGGATCCGGCATCACTGCGTCGAGGGCTGGAGCGCGGTGGCCGACTGGAGCGGCGTGGCGATCACCGAGATCGCGAAGCTCGCGGGCGCGCGACCGACCGCGTACGTCGAGTTCCGCTCGTTCGATGCGCCGAGCGCCACGGCGCGTGGCTACTGGTCGAGCTGGGATCGTGCCAGCGCGTTGCATCCGGATACGATGGTCGCGCTCGCGATGAATGGCGCGCCGCTGACGCCCAAGCACGGAGCGCCGTGTCGGCTCTACGGCTCGGTCAAGCTCGGCTACAAGATGGTCAAGTACCTGACGGAGATCAGCTTTCTCGACCGGCGCACCGGTGGGTACTGGGAAAACCAGGGCTACGAGTGGTTTGCCGGGGTGTAAAATTACGGGGGCATCGGTGTAAAAATCCAATAGTTCATGATTGTTGAAGACGACGACCGGAGATGGTGTGGTTGGTAGATGGGCGATCTGGGGATGGATGGCGTCGAGGGGGCGGAAGCGGCGCTCGCGAACGCGTTCGACGCCGAGCAGGAAGCTGCCCGCGACTTCGGCAGCGTACGTCGGAGGACACGTTTGCTCGGCAAGGTGATGGCTCTTGTCAGGCAGCAAACGGAAGACGCGCTGGTCGCCCGCGGCCCCGAGCAAGCGACAGCCGTGGTGACGCTGCGGCGACTGGAGGCGCTGGCCGTGGCGATCGCCGTGTCGATCCGGGTGCACGCACCGTTCATCGGTTGACGCGAGATAGCTCGCGGAGGAAGGCGCGTGCGAGCTCGACCTGCCGTTGCGTGTCGCGCGCCTTCGCCGCGTAGGTCTCCGAGCTCTGCTCGTGGCCGAGCTCGGCGGCGTCACTCGCGAGTAGCTCGAGTGTGATTGCGCGCTCGCTGAGCGCGCGAACGGCACTGTCGAGCGCGGCCTCGACTGCGTCCGCGTTGGTTGCCAGCAAGTCGAACGCCGAGCAGCTATGTCCGAGATAGCAACGAAACCGTCGGTGGCCGCGGCCGCCGATCTCCCACAGCGGGCCGTTGCAGTCAGGACACGCGATCGGCATCTGGGGCCCGAGCTTCGCCAGGCTATCGATGTCGGCTCGCTCCTCGCGATCGAAGCGAGCTTCCTCGAGGACCGGCATCGGGACCGTGGTCGGCTCGACCGCCCGCCCGATCAATCGCACGAGCACGTCGCCGATCTTGTGGACCGGGAGCACGTGGTCGGGCTGCATCGCGAGCAGCGCGTTGCCCGGCAGCTCCGGGAACGCAGCGTCGGCTGGGTCCTGCACGATCGTGACGCCGCCCGCGTTGCGGATCGCCAGCAGTCCCGCAACGCCGTCTGACAGCATCCCGGTGAGCAGCACGCCGATCACGCGGCTCTCGAGCTCGGCGGCGGCGGACCGGAACAGCTTGTTGATCGAGGGACGCGCAAGGTTCTCGCGAGGCCCGCGGGACAGGCGAACGTGCCTCTCGCTGACGAGGAGATGAAGATCGGGCGGCGCCACCACGACCTTGCCTCGCTCGATCTTCGCGCCTTGCTCGGCCCACACCACGGGCAACCTGCTGACGCGCTGCAGGAGCTTCACGAGGTAGGGATTCTCCGTGCGTGCGAGGTGCTGCGTGACCAGCACCGAGGCGGCGGTGTCCGGAGGCAGGTCCTGCACGATCCGGGTGAGCGCGTCGATGCCGCCCGCGGAGCAGCCGATGACCACCACATCACGCGTGCGCGACGGCATCGAGCTCGACATGCGATCGTGGGTGTTGCAACCAGCATACCCGCCGCGGATCTACGGATACCTCCGCATGCGTGTGCGGTCGTGACTCGAAGGACGTGGGCGCGCGGTCACTCGGAGATCGTACGAGCGGCACGAAGCGCGAGCACCGCAGCGAGACCCTCGTCGCAGGTCGGGCGGATCTCCTCGGGCGGCAGCACGAAGCCGGTGCCGCGCCTGGGGCGCAGCTCGACGGTGTACGACGATGCCGCCGCCTCACCATACATCCAGTCGAGCATCGTTCCCGAGGCGGGATAGAGCTCGACCGCCGACATCAGCGCGTACCGCGTGCCGTGGGCAGCGAACATCGATGACGCGATCCGGTCGCCGACCGCCGCGAACCGATCGCGATCCTTGGCGGGCGCAGCGGTGTAGCCCCACGGATAGAGCAGGAGCTGACCGTACGCGTGGAAGTCGATGTGGAGTGCGATCTGCTCGCGCTTGACGAGATCCCGCAGCGCGATCGTCTCCGGCTCCGAGAACGCGTACGCGCCGCGATAGACCTCCGAGCGCTCGTTGCGACTCGAGCCCGCACCGCCCCACGCGACCGAGAAGTTGCGGTTGAGATCGACACCGGTGCGGTCGCGGCGGTTCTTGCGCCAGTACCGATCGGTGCTCCACGTGTACTGGTAGCCGTCGGGATTGACGACCGGAACGACCCAGATCGTCGTGTGGTCGACGAGCTCCCGGATCGCAGGATCCTGGTCGTAGTCGCGGACCAGGCGATTCGCGATGCACGTCGTCACCATCGTCGAGATCCACTCGCGCGCGTGCTGCGTGCCGTTGATCAGCATCGGCGTCGCGCCTTCGTTCCCACCGATCCGCAGCGCCCACAGCGGCCGGCCATCGAGCGACGAGCCGAGGGCGTGCAGCGACGCGCGCTCGGGTGCGAGCTCGGCCAGCTCGCGGAGGTGATCGCTGATCGCCCGGTAGTCGCGGTAGTCGGCGAGGAAGTCGTCGGTGCTCGAGACCGCGTGCGCGCTCAGGCGACCGGATTCCGCACGCGCCGCGGCCTCGAGATCCGACACCAGCACCTCGTACGGGACGCGGGCCGCATCCAGGCGAGCCAGCTCCGCGCCGGTGACCACGATGTCGATCGGCAGTCCGGGGCCGCGTTGCTCGCTCCACACGTCGAGCGCGATCGACTCCGCGAACGAGCACCCGGTGACGGCATCACAGGTGAGCCGGATCGC
>JAQBQE010000022.1 GCA_028287135.1 Myxococcales bacterium | reverse complement strand
CAGGTTTGGGATGGACCTGAACACGAACGCCAGGTGTTCGATCGCACATGGATAGACGTCAAGCTTCTCGTAGTCGAGCATGCCGGACGTATCGGCCGTGCTTCAGCCCGGTTGCTACCGAGTCCGTGGACGTGGACGAGCTCGGGGCCGCTGATCCGGAGCTGCTCCTCGAGCAACCGGCGCGTCTCCTAGCACGAGCTCGGGGATGTACGTGCGCTCGAACGTGGCGAGCGCCTCGACGTCCCCCGCACGCACGCCTTCGCGAGTGCCAGGTCGGCAGCGTGACCCGCGTCGCGACCCTCCGGCTGTTCGTCGTCCGCCATCAGCGCCCAGCGTATCGCGTTCACTGACAGCCGTAGCTGATGGGCTGGCCGTCCTTGGCAAGATCCAGGGCGAAGCGTTGCTGCTCGCGGGGACGCTCGCCGAGCGCGTTAGCTCTCGTCCTCAGCGGACGACGCGAGCGCGCGGGATCCGGCGGCGGTGATACCCGCGCAGACCAAGCCACGCGAGGAGCACGGTCCCGGGCCAGGCGAGCCACGCGAGCTGCGCCCACCACGGTCGCTCGAACCGGAGCTGGAGCACGTGGGTGCCTGCGGGCACGTCGACCGCAGGAAAGTCCGGCGTCACGCGACGGACCGGGACCTCGACGCCATCGAGGTATGCGTGCCAGCGCGGATGCCAGCTCTCGCGCACGACGAACGTGGTCAGCGCCGTGGCCTCGACCTCGGCGACGATGTCCGCTGCGTCCCCCGGCGAGTCCTGGCGCCACGAGCGCACGGTCGTGCCCGCGGGTTCGACGCCGGGCTGGCCGAAGCCGGCGTACACGAGGTGCCGGTTCTTCAGCGGCATGTCGGTTCTGGCCCAGGCGAGCGCGGTCTTGCGCACCGGCGTGCCGGCGCCCGTCGGACCTGCCGCGAGCACGCCCGTGATCTGGATCGGCGACACGAGGCCCGGCGTCGGCAGCCGGCGCACGAGATACGATCCGGTCTCGATCACGGTCTCGCCGATCGGCTGCGTCGCGGCCTTGGACTTCTCGAACAGGAAGTACGGCGCGTCGTACAGCCACGCGGTCTTCGGGACGTCCCGCACGCTCCACAGGAAGTCGTAGTTCGAGCTCGCCTGCAGACCACCGCCGCCCATCTGGAGCGTCGCGGGCACCCGGCCGTAGACGTAGCTGAGCAGGTTCCACCAGTGGTTCTCACAACCGGGACCGACCTGCTTGCGGCCCGGCGGCTGGGTCTTCAGCGCCTCGATGATCTGCATCATCTCGGGTCGCTTGCTGTTCGGATAATCGCCGAGCGCACGGACCCGATCGCGCTGGACCTGCGCGCCGGGCACCGCGATCAACACGCCGAGTGCGGCGACCACGGCGCTGATCCCGGTGCGGATCCCGAACTCGGTGCGCAGCGCGCGCCACGCCGGTACCACCGCTGCGATGGTGCTTGCGACGAGCGCGATCGCAGCGACCCAGCGCAGCGTCTCGAGCTCCTCGACGCGCGACAGCGTCAACGTGTGTGCGAGCGCGAGCAGCTGGGACGCGTCAGGTGCGAACCACAGCACGTACACCGCGAGCGCGGGACCGCCGATCGCGATCACCCCGAACAGGACGTAACGACCCGCGTACCAGCTCCACGACCGCTCGGGCGCGCTCCACAGCTGCTTGCCGAGGGCGAACGCGCCGGCGCCGATCGCGAGCGCGAGCATGATCTGCATCGCCCCGAGGAAGCGGACCGCGGGCAGCAGATCGTCGCCGGTCTTGCCCATGTGCGGGCCGAGCCCGAGCAGCAGCGCGTAGATCACGGCGGGGAACCACAGCCACCGCATGAACGGCGCGCGACCGAACAGCGCGATCACCGGCAACGCCGCGGTCAGCACGATCGCGCGACCGTGATCGAGGATCGCGCCCTTCGTGAACCACTTCGCCAGCTCGGTGAACCCCGGCCCGACCTCGTCGTTGACGCGATGCGGGAACCCGCCGAAGCCGGCGTAGTCGACGATCAAGGGCACGAGGACGGGGAGCAGCGAGACGACCAGCAGCACGGTGAACAGCGCGAGCCGGAGGAACTCGTGCAGGAACGGGCGGTCCGCGGGCGCGGTCCAGCGCCCGACGATCGGCTGTGCCCAGTGGCCGGGCGAGGTGGTGCGTGCGATCCGCGCGAGCAGCCGATCGATCTGGTGCATCGCGAGCTGGCCGAGGAAGCCGAACAGCAGGGCGAGTCCGAGGGCGATCACCGCGAACGGGTGACACAGCCCGACGAACGCACTCCACGCGATCGAGGGCGCGAGGCCGCGTCCGGTCTGTGCCCAGCGCACCGTGTAGCCGAGCGAGAGCGGGAACGCGGCAAACGCCCAGGTCTGGGTGTAGAGCCCGACGGAGAACGTGCCGTCGGCGGAGAATCCCCAGCGCGATGCACCGATCGTGAAGCCGATCGCGAACGCAGCGCACACCGCCTGCCACGGCGCGGCACCGAGCAGGCGCATCCCGCGGTACGCCGCCGCAGGTGCGAGCACGAGCGGGAGGAACACGCTGAGCTGGAACCAGAACAGGTGATGGCCGAACAGCGCCGTGGGGAGCGCGGACGCGAGCTGCGGGAGGACCTGGTAGTAGTACGCGGACGCAAAGCCGCCGTTCGCACTCGGATTCCACAGGTCCCAGTCGCCGAGCCGGATGCAGTCGGCGAGCCGCGCGCTCTCGGCCATGTGGAACGTCAGGTCGTCACCGGCGACCTCGCCGCGGAAGATCCGGGCATAGACCGCACACATCACGACGGTGAGCACCGCGATCGCGGGCAGGGCGCCGTGCGCGGCGAGCCAGTCGGCCGCGCGATCCCAGGCGTCCGGCTGCTCGTCATCGCCGACCAGCTCGGTCTTCTCGTCCGCGGGATCGATGCTCACGCCGGCTCCATCAGCTCGGCGACGTGCTCCTCGGTGAACAGCGGCGTCGCACCGCGCACACCGGCGACCGCCGCGGCGTAGCGGCTCGCGGCGCGACCGCTCATCTCGAGGTCCCAGCCCATCGTCATGCACAGCACGAGGATCGCGAGATACGCATCGCCACAGCCGACGTTGTCACCGCCCGGCCGTCCGCGCACGCCTTCGATCGCGATCGGCGGGCCGTCGCCGTACAGCGTTGACCCGGCGTCGCCGTGGGTGACCACGACGATCCGTGGCGTGATCTCGCTCGGTGGTGCCCCGATATCGAGAGCATCGCGTCGCGAGCGCGCGGGCTCGCGGCGGTCGCGCAGGTGAGCGATCGGATCGCTCCAGCCGAGCCACGCGCCGATCGCGGCGAGCTCGCGATCGTTGACCTTGATGACGTCCGCGGCTGCGATCGCTTCCCACACCGCGAGTCGTTCGCCGCGGAGCTCGCCCGGCGGCTCACCGCCGGGGTTGAGAATTCCGCCCGTGGTGCGCCGCAGGTTGACGTCGCAGACCTTGAGGCAGGTAGCGTGCGCGGCCGCGACCGCCGCCCGCCACTGCGCGAGCCCGCCCGGCGTGAGCTGCGACAGGGTGCCAAAGATCAGCACGCCCGCTTCCGCGAGTGCGAGCTTCACCGCCGGGGTGCACTCGATCCGCTCCCAGGCGCGGCCGTGATGCATCGTGTAGCGCGGCTCGCCTTCGACCACCTCGATCGTGACCTCACCGGTCGCGCGCTCGGGATCGATCTGGATCAGCGATGGATCCACGAGCTCGGACAGCCGGGCTATCGCGAGCCGACCGTCCTCGTCGTCGCCGACCCGGGTGACCAGCCGCGCCCAGCCGCCGGCCTGACCGAGGTGCCAGGCGACGTTCGCCGGAGCTCCGCCGAGGTGGGCGACATCGCCGGACCCGGAAATGAATCGGTCCCAGAGGACCTCGCCCCAGACCACGACCGCTTCGTCGCTAGTTGACATCGGTCTAGTTAGTGTAAACAATACACTCTAAGGTGTCCGAACAACGCTCGACGAACCAGCTCGACGACGTGTATGGCGGCTCGCTGGCGCTGCTCACAGACTTGTATCAGCTCACCATGGCCTGCGGCTACTGGAAGGCCGGTCACAGCGAGCGCGAGGCGGTGTTTCACCTGACCTATCGCCGGCCGCCGTTCAATGGTGGATACGCGATCGCCGCCGGCATCGCCCCCGCGCTGGCGTATCTCGAGCGTCTGCGGTTCACCGACGAAGATCTCGGATATCTCGCCACACTGACCGATCTCAAGGGGGAGCGCCTGCTGCCGGAGGGCTTCCTCGCCTATCTCGGTGCGATGCGGTTTTCCTGCACGGTGGACGCGATCCGCGAAGGCAGCCTCGTGTTCCCGCACGAGCCGATCCTCCGGGTGCGCGGGCCGATTGGTCAGGCCCAGCTCGTCGAGACCGCGCTGCTGACGCTCGTGAACTTCCAGACGCTGATCGCGACCAAGGCATCGCGCGTGTGCCAGGCGGCGCGCGGCGCACCGGTGATCGAGTTCGGACTGCGGCGGGCACAGGGCATCGACGGTGGTCTCGGCGCCTCGCGTGCCGCGTACATCGGCGGCGTGGCAGCAACGTCCAACGTCCTCGCGGGCAAGCTGTTCGGAATCCCGGTGCGCGGTACCCACGCGCACAGCTGGGTCATGTTCCACGGTGACGAGCTCGAGAGCTTCCGCGCCTACGCCGATGCGTTGCCCGGCAACTGCACGTTCCTCGTCGATACCTACGACACCCTGCAGGGCGTTGCCCATGCGATCGAGGTCGGCAACGAGCTGCGCGCGAAGGGCTATCCGCTGGGCGGCATCCGGCTCGACTCCGGCGACCTCGCCCACCTGTCGATCGAAGCGCGGCGCATGCTCGATGCCGCGGGTTTCCCGGACGCGAAGATCGTCGCGTCCAACGATCTGGACGAGACCCTGATCGCGAGCCTGTTCGAGCAGGGCGCGAAGATCGACGTGTTCGGGGTGGGAACCAAGCTCGCGACCGCGTTCGATCAGCCCGCGCTCGGCGGGGTCTACAAGCTCGGTGCGAACCGGGACGAGCACGGTGTGTGGCGCGACTCGATCAAGCTCAGCGAGCAGCCGTTCAAGATCTCGAACCCCGGGATCCTCCAGGTCCGGCGGCTACGGCGCGACGGCGAGCTCGTCGGCGACGTGATCTACGATGCCGAGGCCGGGTTCGCCGGGCCTGCACTGCACGACATCGAGGATCCCATCCGCCCGGCGTTCACGCCGGCGTTCGAGACCGGCGAGGATCTCCTGGTGACCATGCTCGACCACGGGCGCCGGGTTCGCCCCGACGACAGCCTCGAGACGGCGCGCACGCGTGCGCAGGCCGAGCTCGCGCAGCTGTCGCCGCGAACCCGCCGGTTCCTGAACCCGCAGCCGTATCCCGTCGGGCTCGATGACCATGTTCACACGCGCAAGCAGCAGCTGATCGCCGCCGCGCGTGCCAAGGGAGGCCTGCGATGACCACACCCCTCGTGTTCTCGACGTCGACCTACGATTACCTCGGCAACGCGATCGCCGCCCACGGCGGGTGGGAGCGCGGCACGGTCGTCCGCAAGAACTTCCCCGACGGCGAGCACTACCTGCGGATCGAGTCCGATCCTGCGGACCGCGATGTCATCCTGATCGGTGGCACGGTCGACGAGGCCGCGACGCTCGAGCTCTACGACCTCGCGTGTGGCCTGGTCACCGATGGCGCATCGCGGATGCGGATGGTGATCCCGTTCTACGGTTACTCGACGATGGAGCGCTCGGTCCGCCCGGGCGAGGTCGTCACCGCGAAGACCCGGGCACGGCTGCTGTCGTCGATCCCGATGGCGAGCCGCGGCACGCAGGTGTTCATGCTCGATCTCCACGTTGCGTCGATCGCTCACTACTTCGAGGGCGAGACGCGCACCATCCATGTCTACGGCAAGTCGCTGGTCACCGCGGCAGCGCGCATGCTCGGCGGCCATGACTTCGTGCTCGCGTGCACCGATGCGGGGCGGGCGAAGTGGGTCGAGTCGCTCGCCAACGATCTCAGCGTCGAGCCGGCCTTCGTCTACAAGCGGCGCGTCGACGGCAGCTCGACCGAGGTCACCGGGGTCTCGGCCCAGGTCGCAGGTCGTCGGGTCGTGATCTATGACGACATGATCCGGACCGGCGGCTCGCTGCTCGGCGCCGCGCAGGCCTACAAGGAAGCCGGAGCGATCTCGATCGACGCGATCGCGACGCACGGGCTGTTCCCCGGCGATTCGCTGGCGCGGATCCGCGCGAGCGGGCTCCTCGGCCGGATCGTGGTAACCGACAGCCATCCGCGCGCCGTCGCGCTGGCGGACGACTTCCTGCACGTCGACAGCACCGCGAAGCTGCTCACGGAGCATCTGATCTCGAACCGGTAGGGGTGTTGTCATGAGACTGATCAAGGTCGCCGTCGCGTGTGTCAACCAGACCCCGTTTGCGTGGGACGAGAACTTCGTCCACATGCGGATGGCGATCGATCACGCCCGCGCCGAGGGCGCGACGCTGCTCTGTCTGCCCGAGCTCGCGGTCACGGGCTACGGCTGTGAGGACGCGTTCTTCATGGACGGCCTCCAGGACACCGCGTTCGCGCAGCTCGATGCCCTCGCGCCGTTCACCGCCGGCATGGTCGTCGCGGTCGGGCTGCCCGTCTATCACGAGAAGGCGCTGTACAACGCCGCCGCGATCCTCGCCGACGGCAAGATCGTCGGGTTCGTCGCGAAGCAGTTCCTCGCCGGTGATGGCATCCACTACGAGCCGCGGTGGTTCAAGCCGTGGCCGTGCGGTGAGGTCGACGTGCTCGAGCGGACGCTGCCCGACGGATCGATCCGGCGGTTCCCGATCGGGGACCTCGTGTTCGACATCGGTGACGTCCGGATCGGGTTCGAGATCTGCGAGGACGCGTGGGTCGCCAATCGCCCGGGCACCGATCTCGCGCTGCGCGGCGTCGACATCATCTGCAATCCGTCGGCGAGTCACTTCGCGTTCGGCAAGTTCACCGTCCGCCAGCGGTTCGTCGTCGAGGGCTCGCGCGCCTTCGGCGTCGCCTATCTCTACGCCAACCTCCTCGGCAACGAGGCCGGGCGGATCATCTACGACGGCGGTGGGCTGATCGCGTCCGGCGGTGAGCTGGTCGCGCGCGGACGCCGGTTCTCGTTTCACGATGTCGAGCTCGCGACCGCGGTCGTCGACATCGACGGCAATCGCCGAGAGCAGGCGCGCCGCGGCAGCCATCGCCCGCGGCACGATGCCGAGGCGCAGGTCGTCGAGCACCCGTTCGTGTGGCCGACGATCAAGCCGGTCAATCCGGTCGCACCGACCGTGTCCTGGGAAGATCGCGCGACCGTCCGCGAGGAAGAGTTCGCGCGGGCCGTCGCCCTCGGCCTGTGGGACTACCTGCGCAAGAGCCGCGCCCAGGGCTACGTGATCTCGCTCTCCGGCGGCGCGGACTCGGCGGCGTGTGCCGTGCTGGTCTCGCTCGCGGTGCGGTTTGCGTTTTCCGAGCTCGGGCCCGGCGGTGTGCGCCAGCACCTGCCGACGATCCGCCGGCTGCACGAGGTGCTCGATCAGGGCGGTGACGTCACCGCGGCCGTCGGTGTGCTGCTGTCGTGCGCGTATCAGCCGACCCAGCACTCGGGTCCGGTCACCCGCAATGCCGCGGAGCAGGTCGCGCGCGCGCTCGGCTCCGACTTCCACGTGATCGATGTCGACCCGCAGTACAAGGCGTACATCGCGTCGCTCGAGAAGGCGATCGGCCGGCCGCTGTCGTGGCAGACCGACGACCTGACGCTGCAGAACATCCAGGCGCGTGTCCGCGCGCCGTCGATCTGGATGCTCGCGAACCTCCGCAACGCCGTGCTGTTGACGACCTCGAACCGATCGGAAGCGGCCGTCGGCTACGCGACGATGGACGGCGATACCGCGGGCGGGCTCGCGCCGCTCGGCGGCATCGACAAGACGTACCTCCGCGAGTGGTTGCGCTGGATGGAGACCAAGGGACCGGTCGGGCTCGATCCGGTGCCCGCGCTCCGCTTCATCAACGCGCAGCAGCCGACCGCCGAGCTGCGCCCCGCCGACAAGGACGGCAAGGGCCAGACCGACGAGGCCGACCTGATGCCGTACGACTTCCTCGAGGCCGTCGAGGATTCGGCGATCCGCGACAAGCACACGCCGGTCGAGGTGCTCCAGCAGCTGCTGCCCCGGTACCCCGAGCAGACGCCCCTGCAGCTCGCGCTATGGATCGAGCGGTTCTTCCGGCTGTGGTGCAGAAACCAGTGGAAGCGCGAGCGGCTGGCCCCCTCGTTCCACCTCGACGATCGCAACGTCGATCCGCGGTCGTGGTGCCGGTTCCCGATCGTCTCCGGCGGCTTCGAGCGTGAGCTCGCGGAGCTCCGTGCGTTCGTGGCGTCGGGGAGCGCGGACCGATGAGCTTTTCGTACGAATATGCGCGTGCCGCGGTCGCCGTCGACTGCGTCGTGTTCGGGCTGGACGAGAAGGACCTCAAGGTCCTGCTGATCCAGCGCAAGCTGCAGCCGTTCCAGCACACGTGGGCGCTGCCCGGTGGGTTCGTGCGGCTGGACGAGACGCTCGACGAGGCTGCTCGCCGCGAGCTCGAGGAAGAAGCCGGTGTCTCCGAGATCTACCTCGAGCAGCTCTACACGTTCGGTGCCCTCGATCGCGATCCGCGAGAGCGGGTGGTCACGATCGCGTACTACGCACTCGCCAAGCTCAGCGACCATCGGATCCGCGCGGCGACCGACGCGATGGGTGTGGGCTGGTTCTCGCTCGATGATCTGCCCAAGCTCGCGTTCGATCACGCGGAGATCGTGGCACGCGCACACGAGCGGCTGCGCGGTAAGGTCCGCTACGCGCCCGTCGGGTTCGAGCTGTTGCCGCCGCGGTTCTCGCTGACCCAGCTGCAGCGCCTGTACGAGATCATCCTGGGCACCGAGCTCGACAAGCGAAACTTCCGAAAGAAGATCCTGTCGCTCGATCTGGTCGTCGAGACCGACGAGGTGGAGCAGGGTGTGCGACACCGCGCAGCGCGGCTGTATCGCTTCGATCGACGCAAGTACGACCGCCTGGCCAAGCAAGGGTTCGAGCTCTCGATATAAGCTGTGGGCATGCGCGCCCTGATCCTCGTCGATCTGCAATACGACTTCTGTCCCGGTGGTGCGCTCGCGGTCCCGCGGGGCGACGAGACGATCGCGATCGCCAATCGCGTGATGCCGCACTTCAGCACGGTCGTGGTGACGCAGGACTGGCATCCCGCGGAGCACAAGAGCTTCGCCGTGAACAATCCCGGGACCAAGCCGGGCGACATCGTCGAGGTCAACGGGGTCAAGCAGACGATGTGGCCCGCGCACTGCGTGCAGGAGACGCCGGGCGCCGAGATCCACGCTGGCATCGATCGCAGCAAGGTCACGGACCTGTTCAAGAAGGGCACCGATCCGGAGATCGACAGCTACAGCGCGTTCTTCGACAACGGGAAGAAGAAGTCGACCGGGCTCGACAAGTACCTCAACGAGCGCTGGATCAAGCAGGTCTACGTCATGGGTCTTGCCACCGACTACTGCGTGAAGTGGACCGCGCTCGATGCCAAGGAGCTCGGGTTCGACGTCTGGGTGATCGAGGATGGCTGTCGCGCGGTCGATCTCCACCCCGGCGACGGCGACGCGGCGATCGAGGAGATGCGCGCCGCGGGCGTCCACTTCGTCGAGAGCGGCGCGATCGGCGCCTGATCCCAGGGAGTTGCTTCGGTCCCCGCTCGTCGCGGCCGTGCGTCGCTAACCGTTCGGTCTGGCGATCGTCCTGCGATCGTTGCCCGCGTACGCGGTGTCTGCCGGTGGGCGGGGTGCTCGAGACGGGTACGAACAATGCTGATCTGGTGATCGCGGACGTCGTCGCCCGGCTCGCCGAGCTGGTGCCGCCGCCCGACGGTGTCACCGTCGGGTTTGCGGCCGGTCAACGGCGCACGTCGCCCGCTGGATCGAGGAGGTGGTCGTCGCCCGTCTCGGCGAGCGCGCGCTGGAGGACGATCAGAAGAAATGTTCAGCCGAAGCGGTAGACCACCGCGCACAGCGGGCGACCGCGCACGTCCGCAGGGCGCCGCTGGCGCGGTCGTGAGGTCACGGGGTCGAGACCGGGGTGGCACGGCGGGTGCTCATCCCGGTGGCATGAAGACCCACAACACGCATCAAGGCCCAGGTGCGGGCCCCAATCAGGGCGAGGGCGACAAGATCTCCGCTCGGCACTACAACCGTGAAGTTCGCGAGTTCGTCGCGGACGGCAAGGTCGAGGAAGCCGCGCGCGAGGCTGCGCACTACGTCGAGAGCGAGCCGCAGGACGCCGCACGTGCGGAGAAGGCTGCTCGCAAGGGACCGCATCCGGCACGCGTGTCGGTCGATGAGCTCGTGGCGAAGGGTCGCACCGTGATCGATCGCGTGCGTCCCATCGTGGAGCGCGTCGTCGATCGCGTTCGGTCACGTCTTGGTCGGAACGACCGGTAATCGCAACCCCAACCTCAAAGGAACACTGTCATGCATATCTTGTGGACTCTCCTCATCGGTCTCGTGGTCGGTGCACTCGCGAAGCTCGTGATGCCGGGCAAGGATCCGGGCGGCGCGATCGTGACCGTCCTCCTCGGAATCGCGGGCTCGTTCATTGCCGGCATGCTGGGCCACGCGCTCGGCTGGTACGAGTACGGCGACGGCCCGGGCATCATTGCCTCCGTCATTGGCGCAGTCATTCTCCTGGCGATTTACCGCGCAGTCGTGGGCCGTCGTGCCCGCACTGCCTGGTGAATGAAAGAGGTTGCTGATGGCGATCACGTCAACACATCCGATCCTTCGGCCACCGGACGTCGGCCACGAGCCGCATAACCCGGTGCGCGACGATTCGAAGCTGGCGCCCACGGAAGATCTCGACCGTGAGCCAGACGGCGTCCCTCACCCGGTCGTCGGACTCACGGCTCTGTTCTCGGTGATGCTGGCGATGCTGCTCGCGTTCATGTTCCTCGCGGGTGGCACGGCCACCCGGGTGGGCGCGGTGTTGCTCGCACTGATTGCGGTCCCGGTTCTCGTTGGAATGCTTCGCACGAAGTCCGAACGCGACCGTGACCACGTTCACCCCTCGAGGTGAACCGCGCTGACGGTTGTGACGATCGCGCATGGCGTAGCGGGCTCGCACGAGCCCGCTACGTTTTTGTACGTCTAGACCCAGCCATTCAGGGGTTTGGCGTCGGTATCGATCTTGCGAAGGATTCCGAAACCGATGCTGGCGGCACCTAGAAAACGATTCTCCTTTCTGACCGGGGGCGTGGCGCTCGCGCTCACCCTGGTCGGCTGTAGCTCGAGCACCCCCGGTCCGCGCCGGCCTGGCGAAGAGTGGCTCAAGTCGATCCAGGTCGAGGGCAACAAGACGATCAAGGACAAGACCCTGGTCACCGGCCTGGGACTTCGGCGCACACAGCAGCGCGGTCGCGCGCCCGACCCCTACCTGGTGCAGGTCGACGAAGATCGGATCCGCGGCGAGTACCTGCGCAAAGGCTTTCTCTCGGTCGACGTCCGCTCGCGGGTCGAGACCAAGCAGAACGCGACCACCGTGATCTACACGGTCGAGGAAGGCATCCGCGCACGCACGCGGGTCGTCATCAACGGTCTGCCCCAGGATCCCGAGCTGCCAGTGAGCAAGGTCCGCGCGGCGCTGCCGCTCGCGGACAATGCGCCGTTCGAGTACGAGATCTACGACGAGGCGAAGGAGGGCCTGAAGAACGTCGTCGAGGACGCAGGCTACGCGCACGTCAAGCTCGACACCAAGGTGGTCGCGGATCGCGCGAACCACACGGCGATCGTGCAGCTCGACTACACCACGGGACCGAAGTCCCGGTTCGGTCCGATCGAGGTCACTGGCATCGACGGTCCGCTCCGCGACGCTGTCGAGAACCGGCTGCAGTTCGAGCCCGGGCAGCAGTACTCGACGGCAGCGATCGCGGCGACGCAGCGGGCGCTCTACGGCCTCGGTCGGTTCTCGACCGTTCGCGTCCAGCCCGAGAAGTCGGATCCCACCAACCCGGTCGTCGCGATGAAGGTCGACGTCTCCGAGGGAGCTCGCCACGAGGTCAAGCTCGGCGGCGGCTTCGGTGTCGATCCTGCGACCTACGAGGTCCGCGGTCGCGTCGCCTATTCGGTGGCCGGCTGGCCGTTTCCGATGGACACCGCGAGCATCGAGCTCCGCCCGGCGTACGCGATGCTCCGCGATGCCAGTGGCTACGAGCCGCGCATCCGCGCTCTCGCCAAGCTCGAGCGCCAGGACGTCTTCTGGACGTACTCGAAGGGCGAGGTCGAAGGCGGGTACAACTACGTCGCGTACGAGGCGTACACGGCGTACGGCCCGCGCGCCCGCGTCGGGTTCTCGACGCCGCTCGGCTGGGACAAGTTGCAGCTCCAGGTCGGCTGGGGCATCGAGCAGGCGGACTTCCGCAACTTCCATCCGCTGCTCGACGAGTCGCTGCGCATGCAGCTGAACCTCAACGACACCGAGGTCGTCGGTGCGTACACGCAGGCGGTCTCGCTCGACCTTCGCGACCATCCGCTGACGCCGACGCTCGGTGCGTTCGCGGAGGTCCGGGTCGCCGAGGCCACCAAGTACGCCGGCAGCAACTACGAGTACGTGCAGGTCGTCCCCGAGGTCCGCGGCTACGTGCCGCTGCTCCGCGGCGCCGTGCTGGCCGGCAAGGTGCGGACCGGCGCCACGTTCGGCGATCTCGCGCCGACCGAGCGGTTCTTCTCCGGTGGCTCCTCGAGCCATCGCGGGTTCTCGGAGCGCAAGCTCGCCCCGAGCGCGATCGGCCTCGTCGACGGCGACCTGCGCTCGATTCCCTACGGCGGCGGCGGGATGCTGCAGACCAGCATCGAGGCCCGCATCCCGATCACCGAGATCAAGGAGATGCCGCTCGGTGGCGTGGTGTTCCTCGATGGTGGTGACGTCACGGAGACGTACAGCGACCTCGATCTCGGCAATCTTCACTGGGCCGCCGGCATCGGCGCCCGGCTGCTGACCATCGTCGGTCCGGTGCGTGCGGACTTTGGCTATCGCCTGAACCGCAAGGGCGGCATGAACCCGGACCCGGACTCGAAGTTCGCGTTCCACCTGAGCCTCGGGGAGGCATTCTGATGTCGACGACGGAACACGCGCATCGCCATCGCGGCCGGCGCTGGGTCAAGCGCATCCTCCTCGGGCTCGGCGCCCTGATCGTGATCGCCGTCGCGGCGGTGGTGATCACCCTGCACACCGACTACGGCCGCAATGTGATCCGCAAGCAGGTCGAGGCGCAGCTCAACGGCAAGTTCATCGGGGGCGGCAGCATCGCCGCCGTCGAAGGCAGCCCGTTCGGGGACCTCTACCTGAAGGGTATCGTGATCAACGGTCCCGACAAGAAGCCGGCGATCACCATCGGCAGCGTCAAGGTCAAGGTCGGCCTCATGCCGCTGGTCTCCAAGCAGGCGCGTGTCCTCGGCCTCGTCATCGATCAGCTCGACGTCGCGATCAAGCGCGATGCGAACGGCCAGCTCAACGTCGCGAACATGATGAAGCCGAGCGGGCCGTCGTCGGGCTGGAGCGTCGACATCCCGGATATCCAGGTCAAGCGCAGCCACATCTCGTTCGATACCGGGACCAAGGACCGCGTCTACAACCTCGACGACATCACGATCTACGCCGCGGCACACATGCCGAACGGCAAGCCACTCGACGCCAATGTCTCGTTGCGCGCTCAGTGGCGCGAGAAGACGGCGCCGCTTGCGGTCGATGCGGTGCTCCACACCGAGGAAGGCGTCACCAGCGTCCCGTCGATGACCGCGATCCTCGGCGGCGTGGTGATCGCCGGCCAGGCGATCCGGTTTGTCCCCGGTGACGTCGGGCGGTCGCCGATCATCGACGGCACGCTCGTCGTCAACGCGCCCGCGGCCGAGGTCGCGAAGCTCGTCCCGACCGTGAAGCTGCCCGCGGACATCGCGGTCGCGATCTCCGCGTCGTCGGAGACCGCGCCGTTCACCGCGATCTCGATGATCGGCCAGCTCGGACCGACGCCGGTGCGCGCGATGCTGAGCGCCGACCTGGCGAAGCAGCGCGCGATGGGCGTCATCGCGTCGGGCGATCTCGACCTCACGGCACTGAGCCAGGGCAAGGTCGAAGGTCACGGCGGCGGCATGGTGATCTTCGACGGGGCGATGGGCCGTGCACCCGGCGAGCTCCCGGTCGCGAGCGGCATGATCACCGCGTGGGGTGAGCTGCTCGGTGCACCGAACGCCTACGTCCAGATCGGATTCACCACGGATGGCCAGCGCGCGGGTACCGTGGTCGCACTCGAGGGCGAGGGCCTGAAGGCGACGCTCGCCGCCAACATCAAGAAGATCGGCGAGACCATCACGCTCGATCGCGGCACGCTCGTCGCGTCCACCTCGAACCCCGCAGCGGCCACCGGCGGCAAGGCGCCCCTGCGTGGTGCGATCAGCGTGAACCTCGCCGCGAGTGGTCAGGTCTCCCCGGCGCCGAACCTCGCGATCGAAGGTCGGATCAAGGGCAAGCGGCTGCGCATGAAGGGACTGTCCGTCGCATCGCTCGATCTCGCGGTCGACGCGAGCCAGCTCCCCAAGCAGCCGCGCGGCAAGATGGAGCTCAGGCTCCAGGACATCATCCGCAACGACATGCACCTCGGCCAGCTCGAGGTCGATGCAGCGAATCGTCCCGACGGTCGGATCGCGGTCGCGGTGCGGTCGCGGCCGAAGCAGAGCCCCTGGCTTCTCGATGTCGATGCGCTGGTCACGCCGCCCGGCACGGGTGACGTCGTCATGATCGACATCCAGAACCACCACATCCGCGCCGGCAGCGGCGGCAACTGGTACGGCAAGACCGGTCACCTCGAGGTCGGACCCGAGCAGCTCGTGCTCCGCGATCTCGTGAGCGCCGGCGCCAACGGCAAGATCTCGATCGAGGCCTTCATGGATCGCGCGGGTCGCAACGCGGGTGACCTCGTCGCCAAGGTCGACGCCACGGGCATCGCGCTCGACAACATCAGCCCCGCGTATCGCGGCAGCGTCGATGCGCACGTCGATGTCACGCGCAAGGACAACCGCTGGGGCGGCGACGTCGCGATCTCCGCGAAGGGCATCGCGGCCGATCCACGCACGCTCACGCTCGACGCCGACGTCAAGGTGCACGCCGCGGCCGACCAGCTCACGGTCGATGCGAAGGCGTCGAGCCTGCGGGTCGGCACCGCCAGCATCCAGCTCGATGTCGATGCGCCGAAGGACATTGCCAACGTCGAGATGTGGAAGCACCTCCACCGCGACGTCATCCGCCAGGCGCGCGTCAGCTTCGAGCGCGTCGATCTCGGTCAGCTGGCCGAGCTCGCCGGCAAGAAGGGCGAGCTGTCGGGAACGCTCGACGGCGACGTCCAGATCACCGCGAAGGAGACCGGCGGCATCATCAAGATCCGCGACGTCATGGTGCCCGCGCTCGCAGGCACCGGTGGGGTCGACGCCGACTTCCGGATGTCGCAGACCGCGCCCGACGAGCTCAGCCCGATGCTGACCGGCACCGTCGGTGGAATCGGCGACTTCGAGGTGATCGCGCGGCTCGGGATGCCCGGGCACCTGTTCGATCCTGCGGCGTGGAAGGCGCTCGGCCCGGCCGCGATGCGCGGCGCCACCGTTCGCGTCGACAACGTCAACATCGAGCCAGGACTGCTCGACCGGTTCCACCTGACCACCGATCTGCGGGGGAGGGCGAGCTTCTCGGCGGAGCTGTCCGAGGCGATGCGCAGCGCGCAGGTCGCCGTCGACCTCAATGATCTGCGCGGCACGCCGATCGCCGAGCCGGTGCAGGCGCACTTCGCCGTCGCGATCGATGGAACGTCGGCCAACACCACCCTCGCGGTCCGCGCGAAGTCGGCGACGTTGCTCGACCTCCGCGGCACCGTCCCGGTGACGATGGACCAGATGCGCGCCGATCCGAAGGCCGTGCTCCAGATGCCACTCGCCGTCACCGCGACGATCCCGACCGCGCCGGCGCCGGTGCTGCTCAACGTGTTCGGCCGCACGGAGATCATCGGCGGCACGATCAAGGGTCTGGTCAAGGTCGCGGGCACGGTCGGCAAGCCGACGCTGACTGCCAACCTCGTCGGCCTCGGCCTCCAGGTTCCGCCGGGCCCGAACCACAAGCCGATCAAGACGATCGAGAAGATCTCGATCGACGCGGGGTGGGACGGCGTGACCGGCAAGCTCGCGATCAACGGGACCCAGCAGAACGGCATGTTGCAGGTCATCGCGACCGGCAGCCCGACCGCGCTCGACAAGGGCTCCGTCACGATCAAGGCCAAGGCATTCGACCTCGTGCCGCTGCTCGTGTTTGCACCGGGACCGGCGGGTGGCGCGGCCGGTCGGCTCGATGCCGACCTCAAGGTCACCGGGCTCGATCCGGTCAAGGCCAAGATCGCCGGCGAGCTCCACCTGTCGGATGCCCGGCTGCCGATCGCGCCGAACATCGGGACGCTGCGCCGCGCGAAGGTCGATGTCCTCGTCGGCAACAACCTGCAGGTCAAGGTCGTCGGCAAGCTCGGCGATGGCGACGTCGACCTCACCAGCACGATCGCGATGAACGGTGCGCAGCCGACCGGTGGCGAGGCGACGATCCTGCTGCGCAAGATCTCGCCGATCGGCACGGTCGAGCCCGACATCGACGCGAGGGTCGAGACCAAGCTGCGCCGCGACGGTGACAAGTGGATCGCTGACGTGGCCGTGCGCAACGCCTCGATCAAGATCCCGAAGGCGCGTGGCGAGAAGCTGAAGCCGGTCGGTGCGCCCTCCGACATGGTGTTCATGACCGGCAAGCGCGTCACCAAGCGACCGATGAAGATGGAGGAGGGCGAGACGCCGAAGAAGCCGACCTTCATCGCCAACATCACGCTGTATTCGACGTACCTCGAGTCCGCCGAGGTCCGTGGTCTGCTGAAGGGCAAGATGACGGTCTCGGTCGATGCCGAGAACGTCGGCATCGTCGGTCACATCGCGGCGGATCGCGCCGACCTCGATCTGTTCGGCCGCCGCTATCAGGTCGAGACCGCCGCGGTCCGGTTCGATGGCACCACCGACCCGCTGCTCGATCTTCGCATCACCCACGACTTCCCCGACGTGACGACCATCACCCAGGTCCGCGGTCGGCTCAGCAAGCCCGAGCTGATCATGAGCAGCACCCCGGGCCTCTATTCGCAGGGCCAGCTGCTCGGGTTCTTGCTCGGCGGCGAGCCGAGTGGCGATCCGCAGAGCGGCAGTGCCCGGGACAAGGTCACTTCGGCAGGGACCTCGTTCGTCGCCAACAAGCTCGGCGGCTACGTCCGCAACGCGCTGCCGGTCGACATCGACGTCCTGAAGTACGAGGCAGCCGGCGCGTCGAGCAGCGCGGCGATCACGGTCGGCTCGTGGCTGTCGCGGTCGCTGTTCGTCGCGTATCGCCGCCGTCTGGAGGCCCGCCCCGATGAGAATGCCGGTGAGGGCGAGGTCGAGTACTGGCTGTCGCGCCGGGTGATGCTCGAGGGCGTGATCGGTGACCGCGGTTACAACGGAATCGACCTGCTCTGGCGCAAGCGCTACTGAACGTAAACAAGAGCTTGCGCGGATCTGCCGCGGACGAGAGCATCCCGTCCGCGTGCGAATTTCGGCGGTGGTCTGTGTGCTCGTCGCGGCCCTCGTCGGCTGCGGACCGCCGCCCCGTGTGCACAAGCCAGGCGACGAATGGCTGTCCGCGATCCAGATCGAGGGCAGCCGCGCGTTCGACCGCGACGACCTGGTCCCCGGGCTGCAACTGAACCGCACGCTCGTCGGGGGACGCGCCGTCGACCCGTATCAGCTCAGCGTCGATACCGAACGCATCCGCGCCGCGTACCTCCGCCGTGGATATTTCGACGTCACGGTCAAGCCGCGCGTCGAGACCAAGCCGGTCAACGGCACGACCGCGCAGACGGTGATCTTCAAGGTCGTCGAAGGCCGGCGATCGACGACCCAGGTCGAGATTCGCGGGTTGCCCGCCGAGGTCAGCCCGGCGACGGCGCGCGGGCTGATCGGGCTGCGCGACAAGGGCCCGTTCGAGTACGAAGCGTTCGATGCGGCGAAGCAGCCGATGATCACGCTGGTCCAGAACGCCGGCTATCCCAACGCGGTGATCGATGCCGCGGTGCTCGCGGACCGTGCGCAGGGCGTCGCCACGGTCCGCTTCGAGATCACGCCGGGAGACCGCGCCACGTTCGGGCCGATCTCGATCGGCGGCGCCGAGGGCGAGCTTGCCGACGCGATCATCGGCCGACTCGCCTTCCGCGAAGGCGATCCCTACTCGGCCAATGCGATCGCCGGGTCGCAGCGCGCGATCTACGAGATGGCGCGGTTCTCGACGGTGCGGATCGACCCAGACCGCTCTGCCGGCACGGTCGTTCCGGTCAAGATCTCGGTGACGCTCGGCACGTTGCGTGAGGTGCGCGGCGGGTTTGGCGCCGGCTACGATCCGGTCAGCCTCGAGTTTCGGCTGCGCGGAGGGATCAGCGTGGTCCCTCGCCATGCGCCGCTGTGGACGCTCGCCGCGGATCTGCGGCCCGCTGTCACCCACGTTCACGGCGAGAGCTTCCGCGATCTCCAGCCCAAGATCCGCGCACTCGCGACCGCGACCCGGATCGATCTGTTCCGGCCGCGCGTGCAAGGTCAGCTCGAGCTCAGCGCCGACTACCTGACCCTCGAAGCCTACAAGACGATCGGTCCGAGGTTCCGCGCGGGTCTCAGCTCCCCGCTCGGGTTGCCGTGGTTGACCGGTCGCGTGGGCTGGTTGCTCGAGTATCTCGTGTTCGACGACGTCCTCGTGGTTCCGACCGAGGCAGCCGCGCTCAACCTCGACGAGGCTCAGCGGCGCGGCGCGTTCGAGCTCTCGCTCGACGCCGAGCTCCGTGACAACGCGCAGTCGCCGCACAAGGGAGCCTTCGCATCGCTGCGCCTGACCCAGGGTGGGCCGTATGCCGCGGGCGCGATGACGTACACCCAGCTGACGTCGGAGGTCCGGGGCTATGTCCCGCTCAGCGCCGCGGTCGTGCTCGCGGGGCGCCTCCGCGTGGGCCTGCTGTTCGGCGACATCCCGGTGACCGAGCGCTACTACTCCGGTGGCGCGAGCAATCACCGCGGGTTTGCCGATCGCCGGCTGTCGCCCACGGTGGCGGCGATCTTCGACGACAAGCCCACGCAGCGCGTGGTCGGCGGAACCGGCTTGATCGAGACCGGAATCGAGCTACGGATCCCGCTTGGCGAGGTCTACGACGCGCCCTACGGAACCACCGTCTTCCTCGACGGCGGCGACGTCGTCCGCCGCCGCCAGGACCTCGATCCAGCGCACCTGCACTGGGCGACCGGGGCGGGCCTGTTCCTCCAGCTCGGCGGGCTAAAGGTGCGGTTCGACATCGGATATCGGCTCAATCGCACGGGCGCCGGCGAGCCGAGCCCCGGGATGGGGTTCCGAGAGAAGTTGGAATGGTTCATCTCCGTCGGAGAGACGTACTGATGAAGCGTCCTCTGCGCTGGCTCCGGCGGATCGTGCTGGGAGCGCTCGCGCTCCTGGTCGTCGCGATCATCGCCGCGCTGATCATCGTGCACACCGACTGGGGCCGTGATCAGATCCGCCAGCAGATCGAGGCAACGCTCGTCGAGATGTTCCCGGGTGGCGCGCGCGTCGGCTCGCTCGAGGGCAGCGTGTTCGGTACGTTGACCGTTCGCGATGTCGAGATCTCGGCGCTCGATCGCGAGCCGCTCGTGAAGGTCGCGACGATCGAGATCGAGCTCTCGCTGTGGCCACTGCTGCTCAAGACCGCGCACATCGACCGGGTGACCGTCGACGACGTGCTCGTGACGTACAGGCCGCAGGGCCCGCCGCCGGTGGTCCCGCCACCGAACAAGACGGGATGGACCGTCGAGGTGCCTCACATCGAGGTGAGTAACCTCCGGGCGACCGCGCTCACGCCCCAGGGGCTGGTCTCGCTCGATCAGGGATCCGCGAACGCGTCGGCGTACGTGCTGCCCGGGGACTTCGCCAATGTGACCGCAGCCCTGTCTGCGCGCTGGCAGGAGCGCGGTGTTGCGGTCGCCGCGGTGGCAGGGATCCGGGTCGGCACCGAGATCACCGTGCCGTTTGCGCGGCTCGCCGTGGGCGACGCGTCGGTGTTCGCGAACACCGTCAATCTCGATCAGCTCACCGGCCGGGTGACCGTCAACGCGACGTCATCGGCGATCGCGCAGCTCGCGCCCGGCGTGACCGTCCCGGGTGATGTGGTCGCGACCCTCGACGTCACCGCCGGCCCGCGGGTCGTGATCGCGGGTCGGCTCGGTGCGACGTCGATCGATGGCGCCGTGCTCGCCGATGTCCTCGCGGGAACCGCGCGAGGCGTGATCGGCGCACGCGGCCTCGATTTCGGGAAGCTCAGCGATGCGCACGTCCAGGGCCACGGCGACGCGGTCGTCGCGTTCGTCACCGACGGCACGTTCGCCCGCGGCACCGTGATCGCGACCGGCACCGTGGTGCTTCCCGAGGAGCTCTCGGTCACCGTCGGCACGCGTGCCCCGACCGTCCAGGCGAGCCGCGCGGACGACAGCGGCGCGATCGTGGGACATGCGCTCGTCGCCTTCGATGGGCAGTTCGATGCGGCGGCAGAGACCGGCCGCGCGAACCTCTTGATGCTCGGCGCCGCCGCCGGCCCGTCGACGATCGCGGTGCTCGGCGCGGTGCGCATCGATCCCGCGCAGGTGACGATCGAGCGTACGCTGATCGGAGCGACCAGCCAGGACCCGGACGCTGCGAGCGGGGGGATGGCGCCGATCGTCGGCAACGTCGCGATCGAGGCCGTGGTCGACGGTGCGCTCGATGCGCTCGACATCAGCGGGCAGATCCGCGGGACCCGGATCGTCTACGCGGATGCCCGGATCGCGTCGCTCGCGTCGCGGTTCGCGCTCCACCTGTCGCCGGGGACCAAGGGCCGCGAGGTGCGGGGCTCTGCGCACGCCGAGCTCGGAGGTGTGGTCAATGACGGCACGCCGATCGGCGCGATCACGCTCGACGCGCGGCCGCGTGCGGACGGCACGATCGCCGTGACCGGTCGAGTGCGGCTCGCGCTGGCCCCCGTGATCATCGACGCGGACGCGATCGTCACGCCGGGTGAGGTGATCACCGTCGCGCTCGGCGATCACCGGATCCATATGCCGAAGGGTGAATTCTCGGGCACCGGCGGAACCGTGCGGATGGACGACCGCGAGATCACGATCCGCGAGGTTCGCACCGCGCCGACCGGCATGAAGGGGAAGGGCCGGATCACCGTCGATGCCACGGTCGGTCGGCTCGCTGACACCTTGACCGCCACCATCGACGCCCGCGAGGTCCCGGCCTCCGCGATCGATCCAGCCTACCGCGGCACCGCGAACGGCCAGCTGTCGATCACGCGGACGGGAACGAAGTGGGCGGGCTCGGGCACGGTGACCGCGAACGGGTTCTCGGTGGCCGCCGATACGCTGGCGATCGATGGCGAGGCCACGTTCGTGGTCGACGGTCGCCGCGTCCGGTTCGATGGTCGGCTCGCGAATGCCGAGCTCGGTGCGGCGCGGATCGGGATCGAGGTCGACGGTCCTCGCGATCTGACCGATGCGGAGGCGTGGATGCGCGTGCAGCGCTCGGACCTCCGGGTCGTCACGATCGGGATCGATCGCCTCGATCTCGCGGCGCTGACGGATCAGCGGAGCGCGGGCATCGCGGACGGAACGCTCGAGATTCGCGGTGGCGTGCCGAGCGGCTCGCTCTCGGTGCGCGGGGTGCCGACGCTCGCAGGCGATGCGGACGCGGACATCACGCTCGCGCTCACCGATGTCGGGTTCGTCGATGTCACGGCGAAGGCGCGCGTCGGTGCACTCGGTGCCGCCGAGGTGCTCGCACGGCTCAAGATCCCCGATCGCGTGTTCGATCCGGCCTCATGGCAGGCGCTCGGGACCAACGTGGTCCAGCGGGCCACCGTGACCGCGGCCGACGTCGCCGTCGACGCGCGCCTGCTCGCGAGCCTCGGCATCGATCTGCCGTACCACGGGCGCGCCAGCGTCGAGCTCGTCGTCGGTGCGGGAGGATCGTCCGCCGATCTCACGCTGGCCGTGACCAAGATCCGCGGCGGCCTGTTGCAGCGCGAGCTCGACGTCGCCGTCGCCGGCCACATCGATGGAACCGGGACGCGCGGCACGCTTCGCGTCGGCAGCGGCCCGCTGACCCTGCTCGATCTTCCCGACGCTCGCTCGCCGGTGACGATCACGCAGTGGATCGCGGATCCGCGTGCAGGCCTGGGCTCGCCGATCGCAGGGACGCTGACGATTCCGCAGGTCGCGGTCCGCGACGTCCTCGCGATCTTCGGCAGGACCGAGGTCCTGAGCGGCACGATCGCCGGCAGCGTGAAGGTCGGTGGAACGATCGCTCGCCCGACGGGGATTGCCGTCGTCGATGTCGAGAACGTCAAGATCCGGCCGCGGCTCGCGGGCAGGCCGGCGCCGGTGCTCGAGGCGTTGCACGTGGATGGGAGCTGGGACGGCACGGCAGGCAAGGTGCACATCACCGGTACCGAGTCCGGCAAGGGCACGCTGCTGGTCGACGTCAGTGGTCGTCCGGACCGGCTGACGTCCGTGGTCGCGACGATCAAGATCGCCGCGTTCGATCTCGCGCCGATCGTCGTGTTCCTGCCCGGCGCACTGGTCGGTGCGAGCGGCAAGGTCGATGCGGACCTGACCGTCCGTGGTCTCGATGCGCGGCTTGCGAATGTCCGCGGCACGCTTCACGTGATCGGCGGACGCGTTCCGTTGACGCCGACCCTCGGAACGTTGCGCGCCGCCGACGTCCTCGTCACGATCGACGACAAGGGCCTGGTCGCGAAGCTCGACGGCAAGATCGGCGGTGGTTCGATCAAGGCGCAGGTCGCCTCGACCGCCGGCGAACAGGCCACGGTCAACGCGGAGATCACCAAGTTGTCGCCGATCGGGGCGCTCCAGCCGGTGGTCAATGGCCGGTTCTACGGCGAGTTCACGCGCGCGGGTCTGACGTGGAGTGGCAAGGCGAAGATCTCGCGCGCGTCGATCGTCGTGCCGACGCAGACCGGCGTGGCTCTGCTCGATGCCGCCGCACCCGAGGATCTGATCTTCGTCGATCGCGCCGTGCCCCTCGCCAAGCGGCCGCAGCAAGCACCCGAACGACCGTGGTTGATCGCCGAGATCGAGATCGAGCCGACGACCGTGTCGATGCCCGAGTTCCAGGTCGACTCGTTGATCGCGGGCAACGTCCAGGTCGCGGTCGGCGAGACCGTCGGACTCGATGGCGAGATCACGGTCGAGCGCGGCACCGTGGAGATCACCGGGCATCGCTATCGCGTCGAATACGGGCGCGTCACCTTCGACGGCACCCCGGACGCGCGCTTCGATCTCAAGATCGCGCACGACTTCCCCGAGGTCACGACGTTCGTCCGGTTCGCCAGCCGGATCAGTGCGATCGATACGCTCGAGCCGGAATTCACCAGCGAGCCCGGTGTCTACACGCAGGGCCAGCTGCTCGGATTCTTCCTCGGTGGTGCACCGGGTGGCGATCCATCGAAGCAGACGGCGGAGGCAGCCGCAGGGCTGGGCGCTGCGATCGCGTCGACCGCGTTCGGCAAGCTCCTCAAGCGGGTGCCGTTCATCTCGAGCCTGCAGCTCCAGTTCGCATGCCGTCCGAGCGCAGGGCAGAGCTCGGCCTCGTGCTCCGCCGGCAGGTGGGTGACCAAGAAGCTCTACGTCTCCGGCGAGCAGCGGATCGCTCCGCGACCCGACGAGAACGCCGCCGAGGGCAAGCTCGAGTACATCTGGAAGCCCAATCGCACGGTCGAAGCGACCGGCGGAAACCGCGCGATCTTCGGTGTCGATCTGCTGTGGCGCCGCCGCTGGTGACCTGACTACGCGACGAGGTTTGCGTCGACGTCGATCTCGGTCATCTCGACGAGCCCGACCGCATCGAACCGATCCTGCAGGTGCTGGGCGAACGTCGCGCCGGCCTGCTGCGCACCCGCGAGCTGCCCGAGGTAACTGCTCTGGTCGTCGTCTGACGTCCGGTGGCCACGCGCATAGAACTCGGCGCCGTCGCGCAGCTTGTCCGTACCGGCCTGACAGTACGCGGCCATCGCGAGCAACCACCGATCCGACGGCTGCTCGGAGACCACCAGGCGGCTCGCCATCTCGATGTACGCACCGAGCAGCATGGCGAGCGCCGTACGTTGATCACCGTGTGCGCACGCCTCGGCCTGGTCACAGATCTGCTGCGCAGCGCCCGGGACAATCTCCATGGTGCGACCCTAGCAACGGGGTCTGACGCAGCAGGATCTGCGCGTCCACGGCGCAGGAGGCAATGCTGCCGTGCGCCTAGTTCCCGTCGAGGATCACGTCGAGCGCCGCGACCAGCGAGACCAAATCTTCGTGGAGTGCGTGATGGTCGACTTCCTCGTCGTCGATCTCGTGGGTCGTCCGCGCTGCCTCGGTCATCCGGTCGCGGAACTGAGCGAAGTTAGGCTCCTCGGTCGACGTCGTGAACCACATCGTCTCGTGAGGGGCGTAGAGCGAATCGTCACGCCATACCCACCCTGCGTCGATGAGGATCTGCTTCAGGGTCGACCAGCGAGCGTCCATCATGGGTCGCTCAGGCTGCAGGTCGCATGCCTCGCCAAGTCTCAGCGATCAGACGATCGGTCCCGCCGCCGGGTGAGTAATCCCCGCACGGCGGACCGTGCGCCGAGGCGCGGTAGCTGCGTGAGGGCTCGCGCCAGCGCGAGAGCGAGCTGGAGGGGCGACTCACCTCGGGCCTCGATCGTGGTGCGGGCACCGTTGACGACATCCTCGAGGGCGCCGCGGGCGATCGTGCGCGATCCGTCACTACGGATCTCGACCACGAGCCGGGCGACGACCGGTGGCTCGTCGGCGCGCGAGACCTCCTCGGGAGGCGTCCGCATCAGCTCGGGCTTGCCAGGAGGCTCTTTCACCTCTGGAGCTTAGTACAGTGTCGGCATGGCGGCTCCTGATCTCTCGTCCCTCCGTGATCGCATCGAGGCCGTCGATCGGCAGATCATCCGGCTGCTCGCCGAGCGGCAGATGATCGTCGAGGACGTCGCGTCCGCCAAGCTGACGAGCGCAAGCCCGTTTCGCGACCGCGAGCGAGAGGAGCACCTCCTGCAGCGGCTGCGCGCGCTCGCGACCGAGGCGGGCCTCGATCCCCACCAGGTCGAACGGATGTACCGGGTCGTCATGGACATGTCGGTCGCGCACCAGGAGGCGACCGTGCGCAACCGGGAGGACGTCCCGCTGCGGATCGCCTATCAGGGAGTCGAGGGCAGCTACAGCCACCTCGCGGCCCAGCGCCGGTATGCGGGCCGATCGGGCGGCGCGCTGCTCACCGGTCACGACACGTTTCGCGGCGCCGCCGACAGTGTGCTCGCGGGCATCGCGGATCTCGCGCTGCTGCCGATCGAGAACACGACGGCGGGCAGCATCAACGAGACCTACGATCTGCTGCTCCATGGCTCGCTGCACATCACCGGCGAGGTGGTCAGCGCGATCGAGCATTGCCTGATGGCGCTGCCCGGCGTCCCGCTCGAGTCGCTCCGCGTGGTGATGTCACATCCGCAGGCGCTCGCGCAGTGTCAGGACTTCTTCGCCGCGCATCCACAGCTGTCGCCACGCGCCGAGATCGATACCGCGGGGTCGGCGCGCCGGGTCGCAGAGCTCGGCGATCGAACGTTCGCCGCGATCGCGAGTGCGGCGGCGGCGAAGCGCTACGGCCTCGAGATCCTGGCGACTGGCATCCAGTCGGCGTCGGGGAACGCGACGCGGTTCGTCGAGATCGCGCTGCGGCCTGCGCCGCTCAGCGAGACGACCGCCGCGAAGACCTCGCTCGTGCTCGCGCTCGCGGACCGGCCGGGTGCGCTCGGCGAGATCTTGATGCGGTTCGCTGCGCGCGGACTGTCGCTGACGAAGATCGAGTCGCGGCCGATCCCGGATGCACCGTTCACGTACCGGTTCTACGCCGACGTACTCGGGCACTCGGCGAGCGAGCCGTTCCACGCCGCACTCGACGACATCCGCCCGCTGACCACCGAGCTGCGAGTCCTCGGGACCTATCCGGCCGCGGTATAGTCCCGGCGCCATGCGTGCCGTTCGCGTCCACGAGCTCACCGGTCCTGCCTCGCTTCGCGTCGACGAGGTGCCTGATCCCAGCGTGAGCGCGGGGCAGGTGCTGATCGAGGTCAAGGCTTGTGGCGTCAACTTCCCCGACGTCCTCCTGACGAAGGGGATGTATCAGTTCAAGCCGACGCCGCCGTTCTCGCCCGGTGGTGAAGCCGCTGGCATCGTGCGCGCGGTCGGCGCGGGCGTCACGAGCCTTGCGGTCGGCGATCGCGTCGCAGCCACGATGGTCTACGGCGCGTTCGCCGAACAGATCGTCGTCCCCGAGCTCGCGGTCGTGAAGCTGCCCGACGCGGTCGGGTTCGAGGTCGGCGCGGCGACGCTGCTGACCTACGCGACGACGTATCACGCGCTCGTCGATCGCGCGGCGCTCCGCTCGGGGGAGACCTTGCTCGTGCTCGGTGCGGCCGGCGGCGTCGGGATCGCCGCGGTCGAGCTCGGCGCGATGTTCGGCGCGAAGGTGATCGCCGCGGCGTCGACCGACGACAAGCTCGCGTTCTGCCGCGAGCACGGAGCCTCCGAGGTCATCAACTATTCGAGCGAGGACCTGAAGGATCGGATCAAGGCGCTGACCGGGGGCACCGGCGTCGACGTCGTCTACGATCCGGTCGGCGGCTCGCTCGCGGAGGCTGCGCTGCGCGGCACCGCGTGGCAGGGCCGCTACCTGGTCGTCGGCTTCGCGTCGGGAGACATCCCGAAGATCCCGCTCAACCTGGTGCTGCTCAAGGGCTGCCAGATCATCGGCGTGTTCTGGGGCTCGTTCGCGATGCGCGAGCCGGCGAAGAACCGCGCCCACGCCGAGGCGATCTTCGCCGCCGTCGCCGCCGGCAAGCTGACCCCAGCGATCGACGCGGTGCTCCCGTTCGCCGAGGCTGGCGAGGCGCTCGGGCGGCTCGACCGCCGACATGTCAAGGGCAAGCTCGTCCTCCGTCCATGAGAGGATGAGACATGCGCACGGCGCTCGTGTGGCTCGCCTCGATCTCCGTCGGCTGCGGGTTCTCGGCACCTCTCACGGGAGAGGCCGGTCCCGGCGATCCTGATGCGGCGCACGATGGGCAGGGCGGGCCCGATGCGTGTGTTCCGTTCGCGCAGCACGTCGCGACCTGCGGTGCCCAGCCGGCCGGCGCGTCGCTGATGCTCAGCGGCGCGTATCGGTTCGACACGGACTCCGGCGTGCTGTCGAAGACCGGCGGCGGCGCCGAGGTGGTGACGACCGCGCTCGTCACCACGACGACGAATGCCGTCGAGGTTCGTGCATGGTACGTCGGTGCGCTCGATCTCGCGGCGAGCACCACGGTGCGCGTGGTCGGAACGCGGCCTCTCGCGATCGTCGCGAGCGGCGCGGTCACGCTCGGCGATGGTGCGGTGATCGATCTGAGCGACGGCGGCGCGGGCGCCCGCACGACGTGCACCGGTGGTCCCGCGGCGGGTGAGGATGCGAACGGCGGCGGCGCAGGCGGTGGTGGTGGTGGATTCGGCGGACCAGGTGGACGTGGCGCCAATGGCAACAGCGACAACCTCATCGTCGGCAACAGCTTCGGTGGTGCCGGCGGAACCGCCAGTGGGCTCCCCGCTGGCCCGCTCGGTGGCTGCCCCGGCGCTGCGGGCGGTACGGGCTCGGGACCGGCGGGCCGTGGTGGTCGCGGCGGCGGCGCGATCTATGTCGTCAGCGCGGTCGCGATCGAGCTCGCGCCGTCCGCGGGGATCAACGCCGGGGGCGGCGGCGGTGATGGTGCCGGTCGCGGCGACGCAGGCGGCGGCGGCGGCGGCTCGGGCGGCATGATCCTCGTCGAGGCGCCGCGGATCACGACCGGGATTCTCGCGGCCAACGGCGGCGGCGGCGGCGAAGGCTCGGATGACTTCACCGCCGGAAACCCGGGACAGCCAGGCAGGCTCGGTGCGAGCCCTGCGGCGGGTGGCACCGGCGGTGCGGCCAGCGGCGCGACCGGGTGGCCCGGCGGTTCCGGTACAACGCTCGCAGGAGCCAGCGGCCCGACGACAGCGACGCTCGCCGGCGGTGGTGGCGGCGGCGGTGGCGGTGTCGGTGTGATCCGGATCAGCTCGGCAGCTCTGACGGCCGGAACGACCTCACCGCCCGCGCTCTAGCTCATGCTGCAGGCGGCGATGCCGCCCTCGAGGCCCTTCTTGAACGCGCCCGAGCGCTGCGCTGCAGAACCGTGCGTCCAGGTCTCCGGCTGCACCCGACCCTGCGTCTTGCGCTGGATCGTGTCGTCACCGATCTGCGATGCGGCGTTGAGAGCCTCGTCGACATCGCCGACCTCGACGAGCCCGCGAGCGTTCGCATCCTTGGCCCACGCGCCGGCGAGGCAATCGGCCTGGAGCTCGGTCTCGATCTGATTGACCTCGCCACGTCCGAGCTTGCCGCGGATGTTCTGCACGTGGTGACCGACCTCGTGGGCGATGACGTACGCCTGCGCGAAGTCGCCCGGTGCGCCGAACCGGCGGCGAAGCTCGTCGTAGAACGCGAGGTCGATGTACACGCGCTTGTCGAGCGGGCAGTAGAACGGCCCGACCGCGGCGCTCGCCGTGCCGCACGCGGAGTTGACCGACTCGCGGAACAGGGTGAGCCGCGTCAGCTCGTAGCCATTGAGCTGCTTGCCGAACGTGTTCTGAACGTCGTCGAGCACGAAGCCGACGAACGCAGAGAGCTCGTCAGGCTGCCCGTTCGCGGGCGCCTTCTGCTGCACCTGCTGGGTCGGGGTCGGTGCGGGGGCGCCACCGCCCGAGCACAAGCCCGAGCCGCCGTAATACAGGCCGCCGACGACGAGCAGCGCGACGAGGATGCCCTTCCACCCGAACCGGCTCGCCATCATGAGGATGCTGCCGATCGGCAACCCACCACCTCCACCACCGAACCCCCGGGCAGGGCCGTCGGAGCGGCGGTCATCCACGTTCGAGCTTCGATATCCTTTGTCCCAGCGCATGCATCAGCACAATGCAATGCGCCGGCCACGCGGATGTGCGCGAGCGCGCGTTCAGGACACGTTCGGGCGGCGCGCGTGAGCCGTGAGCCAGTCGAGGATGTGTGCGGCCTTGTCGCGATCGAGCGCACGATCTTCCTGCGGATGTCGCGCGCCGGGGAGCAGATCCCAGGTCAGCTCCTGACCACAGCGCTGGTAGTAGTCACGAAGACGCTTCGCCGCCGGATGCGCTGGATTGCCATCACCGACGAGAAAGTACGCCGGCAGCGGCCGCTCGGGGCAGGCATCCGAACCGAGCGGCGGCTGGCCTCCACCGTGGATCACGACCGCCGCGAACATCCGATCGAACGCGGGTGCGTGCATGCCGATCGCCGTTGCGCCGCCCGACCATCCCGCGAGGTAGGTTCGCGATGGATCGATCACCAGCTCGCGGGACACCTTGCTCACCTGCTTCTGCACCCAGCCCGGCGTCGAGGACCAGCGATACCACTGACCGCCCTCACATCCCGCATCGCGCGGGCAGTGGAGCGAGAGCACCACGAAGCCACGCTCGATCGCGGTGTCCTTCCATCGCTTCGCCGCGGTCGACGCGGACTCGTGGTTGCCATGCAGGACGACGAGTAGCGGCAACGGACCACGCGCGGTCGCAGGTGCGTCGAGGGTGCAGCTCGCACACGGCGGCTTCGGCGTGATCACCGGGTAGGTGCTGTCATGCGATTCCTCGCTCGACGCTTCACGGCACGCACCCAGTGCGAGCATCGTCGAGAGCAGCACGAGTCGAGTGGTCATGCGAACCTGAGCAGCAAGCGACGTGCCCGGGTTCTACGGATCGCATCGTGCCGTAGTGCGCAGCTGCACGGTCACGATGTGCGCAGGCGACGCACCCAGTTCGCTCGTGCTGTTTCCGCGCTACCGGCCCATGCTGTTAGTAATGCGCTGGCCGTACCTCGTCGTGAGTGTTGTCGCCTGCGGTGCTCCCGTGGGATCCGGACGCGTCACCACCACGACGCAGGCGACGCCGACGTCGCGGACGAGTACGGAGGTCCGGTTCGTGGCGCCCGAGTCGACCACGCAGGTCACGTGTCCGGACGCCGCGGCGACCGTCGACGGAAGTCTCGTGTGCGCCGACGAAGCGCGCGCGCAGGGCCTCACGATCGTCGACCTCGGCGACGCGTGGACGCCGCGCCTGTTCGCGACCCAGCCCGACGGAACGGCGCCGGTGTTTCGCGACACCTATCTCGCGCTCGCCAAGGATCAGGGACCCGACGGCGAGCCCCTCGCGGAAGGCCAGCGACTCGCCGAGCTCTACGGCGTCGTGCCCGCACTCTCGATCGCTCGCGAGCGGATCGCAGATGACGAGCGCCATGCCTGTCACGATGCGATCGATTCGTCGCCGATCGCGCTGCTCGATCGACCGTACGCGCAGGATCACAAGGACGTGGTGACGGCGATGAAATTTCGCCGCCTCTCGCTCGAGAAGCAGCTCGAGAAGGAGCGGGCGAAGCGAGGCCTGCCGGATCTCGAGGCACTCGCGACCGTGACCGACGCGCAGCTCGCGACGGCGTACGCGAAGTGGAAGAAGCTCGCGGGGATCCATGCCGGCATCCTGGCCGCGCAGCAGCACCTCGTGTGCGAGGGTTTTCTCGACGAGAAGGATGCGGACGGCACCATGACGTGGCGGACGTCGAACGCGGTCGATCTGTTCCAGCGCCGGAACTTCCTGATGCCCAACGAGCGACTCGATGCGGAGACCCGCGAAGCGATGATGCTCGACAGTCGCGAGCTCGATTTCCGGCTCGCCCTCCGCATCCTGCGCGAGCGGGTGGTCGATGCCACCGGTCTGATCGAGGACGGCACCGCGAGTGACGGTCCGCAGCCGATCCTCGGCCGCATGCTCGATCCCAAGCCGATGCGCGCGGCGCGTGGTGTCGAGGAGCCGCTGCCCGACGGCGCACCCGATCTGATCGGCCCCGCCGTGGAAGCCGCGGCGCAGGACCTCGGCTGGCGCGGCCCGACGGAGCTGCGCGCGTTCTTCGACGCGCATCCGACCGGGCTGCGCGTTGCGCTCGTGCTGCCGGATCTCCCCGCGTATCACTCGGCGCACATGGACCTGTCCGCGGAGCTCGACCGCGGCGACGTCTGGTACGACGAGAAACCGATCGGGCGGATGATCCGCCACCGCCCGACGATCACGCTGTTCGTCAACGACCAAGGGAGGCGCCGCCCCCTGGTGCGGTGGCCGACGACGATCGGCGGCTGGGCCGATGTCACGGAGGGCGGCTCGATCGTCCAGAAGTGGAAGGAGTCCGACGTCGGTCCGCGCGTGTGGCGCGAGCTCTACGCCGCGCCGACCTGGCTACCGCCGAAGAGCACGCCGGATCGCGAGCTCGTGAAGAACCTGTACAACGGTGAGTGGGACCTCAAGCGATCGATCATGGGCCCCGGACCGCACGGCGCGTACGGCCTCGTGCTGCTCGTCCACGACAACGAGGTGACCAAGGCGGACGGCACCATGTCGTACTGGGACAACGGCATCGGCTCGCACGGCTCGGCGTTCGTGACCTCGATCGTCAACGGCACGAGCCACGGCTGCCACCGGATGTACAACCAGCTCGCGATCCGGCTCGCGGACTTCTTGCTCGCCCATCGCGAGCACATCGTGAAGGGCGAGCAGAAGGTCATGTATCGCCGCACCGTGCGTCACAAGGGCACGTTCACGGCGAAGGTCGACACGCGAGGCTTTCTCTACGAGATGACGCCGCCGGTCCCGATCACGGTCACCCCCGGCAACATCCTCTCGACCCGCAAGATCCCGCCGCGGGCGAGCGCCCCCGCGCGTCCCGATTGAACTAGCTCGCGATCACGGCGTTGACGATCGGCGCGTCTCCGAGCCGGGCGACGACGAATGCGTAGAGACCTGCCGCATCGAAGGTGTGGCGCACCGAGACCCGCCACCCGATCTGCGAGAAGTGATCGGCCTCGATCTCGGCGAGCGTCTCGCCCCAGTACTGCGAGGACACCGGCACGACACCGTCGTTGACGCCGGAGACCTTGCGCAGGTAGGTGTGCGGCGCGACCAGCGGCAGCGGCACCACGCTGTCCACCTTGTGGAGGCCACCGACCACGCACGCGTAGCGCACGCCGGGGACATCGGGCGTATCGCGATTGAACTGCGCGAGCGATTCGGTGCTCAGCCACTCGAGCGCCTCGATCGGCATGCCGAGCACCGAGACCAGGCGGCGGGCCCAGTCGAGCGGTCCCTTGTGCAGGAGATCGGCAATTGGCGTGCCGCGATGCGGCGTGCCGACGGTGACCAGCGATCGCACGCGGCTTGCCAGCCCGAGGTGTGCGAGCGCGTAGCGCGCATCGAGCCCGCCGAGGCTGTGTGCGATGAGATCGATCCGGGCGTGGGGCAGGGCCTCGATCGCCGCGACCAGCTCCTTCGCGCGGGCCGGTACCGACGACATCATCGGCAACTTCACCGCGTGCGCGTCACAGCCGAGCGTGGCGAGGTGCTTCGCGATGCCGCGGAAGTAATCGAACCGCGCCCCCGGCACCCCGATCCGATCGAAGCCGAACAGGCCATGGACGAGCACGACCGGCAGCGGTGCGTCACGCGGTGCGGGCCCCGGGATCGGGACCACGCCCTCGAGCGGCACCTCGGCACGCGGGACCTCGGGCTCCGATCGCTTGCGCCAGACCACGCTGGCGAGCGCGACCAGCATCAGCGCCACGAGCAGCGCGATCACGAGGGTCGTCAGCATCCGGGCAGCGCACCCCGGTCGCCGAGCGCGTCGAAGCCCATGCGCGACCCCATGGGCACGATGGTAGTGCATGCTCCGCGCATGCGACGGATCTTGTGTGTGCTCGTGCTCGCTGGCTGCGGTGGCGTCCAGGGGGGCCCGACGCAGAGCACCCAGGACGTCGATGGCGACGGCGTCCCCGATGTCCGGGATCGCTGCGCGTATGTCGCGGGCTCCGCCGAGCTCGACGGCTGCGTCGCGCCGACCGACGGGGTCGATCGCGACGGTGACGGCATGCTCGACGCCGTCGACAACTGCCCCGACGAGCCCGAGGACATGGACGGGTTCGACGACCGCGACGGCTGCCCCGAGCTCGACAATGATCGGGACGGGATCGCCGACCCCAAGGACGGCTGCCCGAGCGAGGCCGAGGATCGGCTCGGCACCCGGCCGGCCGATGGGTGTCCCGATGTTCAGGCAGCCCCCGCGGATGCGGGTGCCGGGCCCGCGACGCCGACCTCCGTGATCGATGGTGGCGCGGCGCCCACGGGCGCGCCGATCGCGAACTGAGCGCGCTCGCACGCTGCGACCGCGTGCGGCAGTTTGTCGCGCAGATCTGGCGCGAGCTCGCGGTCGATCTGCCGCGAACATTTGCCGCAGCCGGTTTCTCGACGGCTCCGGCGATAACGGGCATCACAGCCTCACGGCTCGTGCGCTCGGCTGCGACGACACGCCACCCCAAGAAACCACCGCCCAACCTTGCGAAATGGTGGCCAGAGATGGTTCAAGGAACCGCGCGCGCGGGCTCGTTTCAGCGCGCACCTACATCATCGACGGATCACTGACGGATCACTCGACGGCAACCGCAGGAACCTCCATGCCGCGTTTCACATTCCCCGAATGGACCGAGACACTCAAGAAGTGGATCAACCTCCTGGTCCTCGGTGCGCCCATCTACCTGGTCGCACTGGTCGCTTACGGAGTGACACCCGAGGCGATTCGCCTCGGCTACCAGCCGGATCAACCCGTGCCGTACAGCCACGCGCTGCACGCGGGTGAGCTCGGCATGGACTGCCGCTACTGCCACTCGACCGTCGAGCAGGCAGGCGAGGCGGCGGTCCCCCCCGCGGCGGTGTGCATGAACTGCCACTCCACGGTGAAGAAGGACTCCGAAGCCCTGCTGCCGATCCGCCAGGCCTACGCGGAGAACCAGCCGGTGCACTGGACGCGGGTCACGGATCTTCCGGACTACGTCTACTTCAATCACTCGGCGCACGTGAACGCGACGATCGGTTGCGAGTCGTGCCACGGCCGCGTCGATCAGATGGTGAAGGTCTTCCAGGCCGAGTCACTGACGATGGAGTGGTGCATCGACTGTCACCGCGATCCGAGCGCACATCTCCGCAAGGCCGATGCGCTGACGACGATGGGCTACAAGCCGGGCAAGGACGAGGGACGCGCCGTGATGCAAGCCAACAACGTGAACCCGCCCACCAACTGCTCGACCTGCCATCGCTAGGAGCCGAGTATGTCCGCCAAAGAACCAGAGCTCCCCGTGACTCACGATCACTCCGCTCATGACCACGGTCATGACCATGATCACCCGCACGACCACGCCCACGATCACGATCACAGCGATCATGACGATGTGGCTGCGGCCGGCACGCTGCCTTCCTTCGGCTACTGGCGCTCGTTGCGCGAGCTCGAGGGCAAGGCTCCGATCCAGACCGACCCGACCACGACGTCCAAGGAGTTCGCGACGCCCCCGGATCGGCAGATCGATCCGCTGCACCGCCGTAACTTCTTCCAGCTGATGGGCGCGTCGATGGCGCTCGCCGGCGTCGGCGCCTGCCGCTACGAGAAGGAAGAGATCGTTCCGCTCGCGCGCCGCCCCGAGGGTCAGGTCCCCGGCGTCACGCAGCACTACGCGACCGCGTTCGAGCTCGGCGGCGTCGGCTACGGCCTGCTCGCGACCTCGTTCGAGGGTCGTCCGATCAAGCTCGACGGCAACCCCGAGCACCCGTTCGCGAGCGGCGGCATCGTCTCCGGCACGAAGAGCCACGCTGGTAGCTCGACGTTTGCCCAGGCATCCGTCCTCAACATGTACGACCCCGACCGCTCGCAGAACCCGACGTCGGGTGGCAAGGGCGCGTCGATGGACACGTTCCGGGCGGCGCTCCCCGAGCTCCGCAAGAACCCGGCGACTACGCGCGTGCTCAGCGAGGCGACGTCGTCGCCGACCGTGCAGCACCTGAAGCGCCGGCTCACCGCGCTCGGCGTCGGCTGGCACGAGTACGAGTCGCTGTCGTGGGACAACGAGCGTGAGGGAACGCGCCGCGCGTTCAACACGCCGGTCCGTCCGATCGCGCGCCTCGATCGCGCCGAGACGATCGTCACGATCGATTGCGATCTGTTCATCGAGCATCCGGCGGCGATGAAGTACAGCCGCGACTACGCCCGGAGCCGCAAGCTCCACGGCTCGCTCGGCCTCGGCAAGATGAACCGGCTGTGGTCGGTCGAGAGCGCGTTCACGAACACCGGCGCGATGGCGGATCACCGCCTCGGTCTGCGCTCGGAGCTCGCGCTTCCGTTCGTGATGGCGCTCGATGCCGCGCTCGGCGGCGGTGGTGCTCCGGCAGCGGAGTTCCTCAAGGAGAAGAAGGTCGCCGAGTTCATCAAGCACCTGTCCGATGAGCTGCGCGCTGGTTCGGGTCGCTCGGTCCTCGTCGCCGGTCGGCGTCAGCCGCCCGAGGTGCACGCGGTCGTCGCGAAGATCAACCAGGCGATCGGCGCGGTCGGCGCGACGCTCGACTACCACGTCGACCCGGATCCGGATCGCAAGCCGCACCTGCAGTCGATCAAGGACCTCGTCGCCGACATCCAGGGTGGTCGCGTCCAGACGCTGATCATCCTCGGTGGCAACCCGGTGTACGACGCACCGGCCGACCTCGACTTCACGGCCGCGCTCGCCAAGGTCACGACCTCGGTCCACCTCCACGAGTACGTCAACGAGACCTCGCGCAAGACGTCGTGGCACGTGCCGCGCTCGCACTTCCTCGAGGCCTGGGGCGACACCCGGACCTGGGACGGCACGATCACCGTCGCGCAGCCGCTGATGGCTCCGCTCTACGGCAGCGTGTCGGCGCCCGAGATGCTGTCGATGCTGCTCGGCGAGGCGAAGATCGGCGAGGAGCTCGTCAAGGAAGCGCATGCAGCGCTCGGTGTCACGGCGCCGTGGCGACAGAGCGTGCACGACGGGTTCGTCCCGAACACGCAGCTCCCCGCGAACACCGCGCAGGTGACGGCGTTCGCGCCGCCTGCGCTGACGCAGAGCCAGCAGGGCGGCAGCAAGCGTCCCCAGGGTGACATCGAGGTCACCTTCTCGATGTCCCCGTTCTCCTACGACGGACGCTACGCGAACAACGCGTGGCTGCAGGAGACCCCGGACTTCATGACGAAGGTCACGTGGGACAACTACGCGCTCGTCGGTCCCGAGACCGCCGAGGCGTTGAACCTCGAGAACGACACGCTCATCAAGGTCAAGGTCGGTGACCGCGAGCTCGAGATCCCCTGCTACACGATCCCCGGCCAGGCTCGGTACTCGGTCAGCCTCGTCCTCGGTGGTGGTCGCACCGCCGCGGGTCGCGTCGGCGGCGAGGGCACGCGCACCGTGGGCTTCGACACCAACAAGGTCCGCCTGACCTCGGGCTTTGACATCGCGCTCAAGGCGACCGTCACCGGCACCGGCAAGGCGTTCCCGCTCGCGAGCGTGCAGGAGCACTGGGACATCCGCACCGGTCTCAAGCCGGAGGTCACCCAGCAGGGCATCGCCGAGCGGCTCCCCGAGCTGATCCGCGAGGTCACGAAGAAGACGATCGAGGACAACAAGGGCTGGCGCGCCGAGGGCGACTCCGGCTACTTCGTCGACCTCAAGAACGCCGGCAACACCGATCGCCCGAACCTCGGTGGGCAGTCGCTGTTCAAGGAGAAGGACTACCTCGGCCACCGCTGGGGCATGGTCACGGACCTCACGACCTGCACCGGCTGCAACGCGTGCGTGGTCGCCTGCCAGGCGGAGAACAACGTCCCCGTCGTCGGCAAGCAGGAGATCTTCAACAACCGCGAGATGAGCTGGATCCGGATCGACCGGTACTTCAGCGGCACGCCCGACGAGCCGCAGGTCGTCCACCAGCCGCTCGCGTGCCAGCACTGCGAGCAGGCGCCGTGCGAGCAGGTCTGCCCGGTCGGTGCGACGTCGCACTCCGACGAGGGTCTGAACGACATGGCCTACAACCGCTGCATCGGCACGCGGTACTGCGCCAACAACTGCCCGTACAAGGTCCGCCGCTTCAACTTCCTCGACTGGAACAAGGAGTGGCGCGAAGCCCGCAACAAGGTCCGGACCTTGTTGTTCAACCCGGAGGTCACCGTGCGCATGCGCGGCGTGATGGAGAAGTGCACGTTCTGCGTGCAGCGGATCCAGAACGGCAAGATCCGCGCGAAGGCGCAGATTCGTGCCGGTCAGCGCGCCGGCACCGTCGACGGTCCGATCCCCGACGGGGAGATCCAGACGGCGTGTCAGGAGGCGTGCCCGACCGAGGCGATCGTGTTCGGCGATCTCGCCGACAAGACCAGCCGCGTTGCCAAGCTGTTCGAGGACAACCGCAGCTACGACCTGCTGCCCGTGACCTACACCAAGCCGCGCAATCGCTACCTTGCGCGGATGCGGAACCCGAACCCGCACATGCCTGCTCCGCAGGGCGCGGCAGCCGGAACTGAGGGAGCACACTGATGAGCGCCGCTACGACAGAAGGACATCACGAGGAAGCCGGCAAGGCTCGCGAGGCGTTCCGCACGGTGACCCGCGACGTGTCGTGGGTGGCCGAGGCTCCCAAGCCGCACAAGGCGTGGCTCGCGGCGCTCGGCATCGCGCTGATCATGCTCGGCATCGGCGCGGTCAGCATCTACGTGCTGGTCACGACCGGCATCGGCGTGTGGGGTAACTCCAACACCGTCGGCTGGGCGTGGGACATCACGAACTTCGTCTGGTGGATCGGCATCGGCCACGCCGGCACGCTGATCTCCGCCGTTCTCTACCTGACGCGGCAGACCTGGCGCGTCAGCATCAACCGCGCTGCCGAGGCGATGACGATCTTCGCCGTCATGTGCGCGCTGCTGTTCCCGCTCCTCCACACCGGCCGTCCGTGGTTTGCGTGGTGGATGTTCCCGCATCCCAACGACATGGGCATGTGGCCGCAGTTCCGCAGCCCGCTGATGTGGGACGTGTTCGCCGTCTCGACGTACGCGACGACGTCGATCCTGTTCTGGTACATGGGCCTCGTCCCCGACCTCGCGACGTTCCGTGATCGGTTCGCCGCGAAGGGCGACAAGCTGCGCGCGATCATCTACGGCGTGCTGTCGCTCGGCTGGCGCGGCTCGGCCCGTAACTGGCACCGCTACGAGCGCGCGTACCTGATCCTCGCGGGTCTCGCGACGCCGCTCGTGTTCTCGGTCCACTCCGTCGTCTCGTTCGACTTCGCGACGTCGCAGCTACCGGGCTGGCACACCACGATCTTCCCACCGTACTTCGTCGCCGGCGCGATCTTCTCCGGCTTCGCGATGGTGCTGACGCTGATGCTGCCGCTGCGGCACCTGTTCAACCTGAAGCACATCATCACCGAGTCCCACATCGAGGCGATGTGCAAGATCATCCTCGCCACGGGCATGATGGTCGGTCTCGCGTACGGCACCGAGTTCTTCATCGCCTGGTACTCCGGCAACCTGTTCGAGAAGTTCGCGTTCATCAACCGCGCGTTCGGACCGTTCTGGTGGGCGTACTTCGCGATGATCGGCTGCAACGTGCTCATCCCGCAGGCGTTCTGGTTGAAGTCGATCCGGCGTAGCCCGGTGATCATCTTCATCCTCTGCATCTTCGTGAACATCGGCATGTGGTTCGAGCGGTTCGTCATCATCGCGACGTCGCTTGCTCGTTCGTTCCTGCCGTCGTCGTGGAGCTACTACACGCCGACGCGCTGGGATGTCGGGCTGTTCGTTGGAACGCTCGGCCTGTTCTTCACCTTGTTCCTGCTGTTCTTCCGGTATGTCCCGGTGATCGCGATGTCGGAAGTGAAGGGCGCAATGCCCGAGGCTCACGCCGGCGGCGCGCATGGCCCAACTCCGACCGTGACCGCGGGCGGGACGAAGTAGAGGACGTCATGGCGACATCAACAACCGACACCACGCTCGATCCCCACGAGCCGCCGATCGCAACCGGCGATGGCGAGCTCTACGGGATCCTCGCCGAGTACGACACCCCCGGTGAGCTCATCGAAGCGGCCCGCAAGGTCCGCGACGCTGGCTACTCCGAGTTCGATTGCTTCTCGCCGTTTCCGGTCCACGGGATCGACGAGGCGATGGGAATCAAGCGAACCATCCTTCCGCTCATCGTCTTCGGCGGTGGGTTCACCGGCCTCGTCGGTGGCGTGTTCCTCCAGTGGTGGATGAACGCCTACAACTGGCCGTGGAACATCTCCGGTAAGCCGTCGTGGTCGATCCCGGCGAACGTGCCGATCGCCTTCGAAGCGACGATCTTGTTCTCGGTGTTCGCTGCCTTCTTCGGCATGTGGATCCTGAACAAGCTGCCGCAGGTGTGGCACCCGTTCTTCCGCTCGGACCGGTTCGCGCGCGTCACCGATGACGCGTTCGTGCTCGGCATCGAGTCGCGCGATCGCCGCTTCGATGCGGTCGCGACCCGCAAGCTCCTGCAGGATGCCGGCGCGATCGCGGTCGAGGACGTCTACCTCGAGGGTGATCCGGCGCGGAAGACGATGCCGAAGTGGATCGTGGCGTTCATCGTCGCGAGCACCGCGTTCACGCTGATCCCGTTTGCGATTGCGGCGAAGGCGCGCAACTCGCACTCGAACCAGCCGCACGTCCACCTGTTCCCCGACATGGACTTCCAGCCGAAGTTCAAGTCCGACACGGCGATGGACCTGTTCGCCGATGGTCGCGCCAACCGCGGCGACGTCCCGGGCACGGTCGCTCGCGGCCAGCTCAAGGGCGACGACGAGTTCTATCGCGGGCTCGCGGGCGGCGACGGCGGCGGCTGGATCACCGGCTTCCCCAAGCAGCTCGAGATCAGCGACGCGACGATGAAGCGCGGCCAGAACCGCTACAACATCTACTGCAGCGCATGCCACGGCTACGACGGCCGCGGCAACGGCGTGGTCCCGCAGCGCGTCGCCGCCAGCGGCGGTGCGTGGCAGGCGAGAAACCTCGTCGAGGCAGGCGGTCCGACGGTGCTGATGCCGAACGGCCAGCTCTACAACACGATCTCGAATGGCTACAACACGATGATGGGCTACGCCGCCCAGATTCCGCACGCCGACCGCTGGGCGATCGTGCTCTATGTCCGCGCGCTGCAGCGTTCACAGAACGCTTCCCGCGAGGACATCCCACCCGATCAGCAGGGCTCGATCCGCTAAGCGGAGGACATCATCATGAGCGCACTCCAAAAGACCCTGCATCCCGACGAGAAGATCAAGGCTGGCAAGCTCGGCTCGAGCCTGTCCAAGATCGGCGTCGGCATCGCTGTCATCTTCCTCGGCCTCTCGATCATCTTGACCCTCATGGGCAGCCCGAGCGGCGGCCACGAGAGCAAGTGGGCCCGGTTCTTCCATGCCTACGTCATCGGCTGGAGCTACATCTTCAGCATCTCGGTCGGGATGCTGTGGATCGTCATGCTCCACCACCTGGTGCGTGGCCGCTGGGTCACCGCGGTCCGCCGCGTCTGCGAGGCGATGGCGGGCGCGTTCCCGGTCATCTTCATCGCGGGCCTCGGGTTCGTGCTGCCCCTCGTGTTCGGCTACAAGGACCTCTACTACTGGGCGCACCCGGACGCGCACAACCACGAGCTCAACCACCACCTGCTGCACAAGCTCGGCTGGCTGTCGCCGAACTTCTTCTTCGTTCGCTACGTGATCTATGGCGCCGCGTTCAGCTTCCTCGCCTGGTACTTCCAGAAGAAGTCACGGCAGCAGGACGAGAGCGGCGATCCCAAGATCTCCGAGACGCTGCGCATCGCGTCGGCGCCGGCGATGATCCTCTACTCCATCGTCACCTGCATGGCCGCGTTCGACATCCTGATGTCGATGGCGCCCAAGTGGTACTCCACGATCTACGGCGTCAACTTCTGGGGCAGCGCCTGCGTCGGTGCGTTCGCTGCGCTCGCGCTGATCCTGCTCGGCATCCAGCGCACCGGTCGGCTCACGCACTCGGTCAACGCCGAGCACTTCCACGACATCGGAAAGTGGATGTTCGCGTTCACCTTCTTCTGGGCGTACACGGCGTTCTCGCAGTTCATGCTGCAGTGGTACGGCAACATGCCGGAGGAGACGCACTGGTACAAATACCGGATGTTCGGCGAGTGGCAGTGGGTCTCCATTGCGATGATCGTCGGGTTCTGGGCATTCCCGTTCGTGTTCCTGCTGTCGCGGTGGACCAAGCGGATCATGCCGTCGCTCGTGTTCTTCGCGGTGTGGCAGCTGGTGTTCCACTGGCTCGACCTCTACTGGAACGTCATGCCGAGCTATCAGTGGCAGGTCGCGTTCCATGATGGTGCGCGGATCGTCGCAGGCCCGCTCTCCGGCAACACGGCGTTTCACCACGTGGCGTTCTCGCCCGTCGATGTCACGGTGTGGCTCGGTCTCATCGGTGTGTTCCTGATCGGTCTCGGCCGGAACCTCGTCGGCAACTTGATCCCGGTCAAGGATCCGACGCTGCCGCTCTCGCTGGCCCACGAAGTCCAGTAGCCGGAAAGCCAGGTAAGACAAATGTCAGGCCCCAAGCGCAATCCAGATCAGCTCAACACGATCGGCGTCGTCGTCGTCGGTATCTGCGGTGCCGTGCTCGTCTACGTCAGCATCGTCGCTCTCCAGGCGTTCTATTTGAACGACACCTCGGAGATCCAGACGATGGCGGACTACGGCGGTAACGACGTCAACGTCCGCTCGATCAAGACGTCGCAGCTCAACAACATCGGCGACTACGGCTCGAACCCGGCTGCCCCCGGCAAGTCGGCGTCGTACCGGGTGCCGATCGATCTCGCGATGAAGAAGGTCGTCGAGGCCGCCAAGGTCGATCCGGCCGCGCTCGTTCCGGGCGTCCGCTCCGACAAGGCGACCGTGCAGCCGATCTTCGGTCGCCCGACGCCGGCCGCTGCGCCTGCAGGGCAGGGTGCTGGCTCCGCCGATGGCGCGGGCGCCGGCTCGGCCGCTCCCGACGGTGGCGCGAGCGCGCCGCAGACGCCGACGGGCGCGCTGGGTGGTGGCGGATCGCAGCCGACCTCGGCGGGCACCCAGGGCGGACCTCCGACCCCGGTCGGCAATCTGCCGCCTTCGAACACCGGTGCGGGTGGTGCGAGCGCGGGCTCGGCGGCGAAAGGCAATGGCCCGTAGCCATCACATCTACTCGATCGCGGCTGCCGCGATCGCGACCGTCCTCGGTTCGGGGACGGCGTTTGCCGATCCTGTGATCGAGGCGCCGGCCGTGGCCGGCTCGGTGGATAGTCCGGACTTCACGCCGCCGACGCACGCGATGTACAAGGCGAACGGGGTCACCGTCGACGAGCATATCGGCGCACGGGTCCCGCTCGATGCGACGTTCCGCACGCAGGATGGCGCGCAGACCACGCTCGGCGAGCTGCTGCGCGGCGACCTGCCGACGATCCTGACGTTCAACTACTCCGACTGTCCGATGCTGTGCAGCCTGCAGCTCAACGGTCTGTCCGCGGCGCTCCCCGCGCTCGCGACGCCGGTCGTCCTCGACGACAGCCCGGCCGCCAAGCAGGTCGCGTTCAAGATCGGCACGCAGTTCCGGATCGTCACGATCGATCTCGAGCCGAAGGAGTCGCTCGACAAGCTCGCGAAGATGCGCGACCGCTACATCGGCAAGCTGCCGGAGGCCCAGCAGGCCGCCGCGCGTGCGGGCTGGACGTTCGTCGCCGCCGCGACGCCGGGCGATGACACGGCGATCCGCAAGGTCGCCGAGACGGTCGGCTTCAAGTACGTCTACGTCACGGAGCGCGCCGAGTGGGCGCACCCCGCGGCGCTGATCTTTCTCAGCACGACCGGTGTCGTGACCCGCTACGTCTACGGCATCGAGTTTCCGCCTGCGGTGATGCGCGAGTCGATCGTCAAGGCCGGGCTCTCCGAGTCGGCGACCGCGGTCGGGTTCATGAACCGCTGCTACCACTTCGATCCGGAGGCGACGAGTCATGCTCGCGCCGGTGTCCTCACCCTGCGGCTCGGTGCCGTCGGGTTTCTCGTCCTGCTGGTGTCCGGCTTCGGCGTGTTCAAGGTGATGCGTCGTCCCCGGCGCATCGGTTCGCTTCGCAACGACCCGGCGCTTCCGCGGGAACCCTGGGGAGAGTCATGAAGTCCAAGCATAAGAAGGTCCGATCCCCACTTCGGCCGATCGCGGCAATCCTCGTCACCGCGTCCCTGTCGGCCGCGCTCGTCGTCGGTCTGTTCGGTACGCCGGCGGCGGTGGCGCAGCCCGGCCATCCGACGGGCCAAGGCGAGGCGCCCGCGCAGACGGCGCCGCAACCGGCCCCGAATCCGGGTGGTGGTGGCGTCGTGCCGCCGCCGGTCACCCAGCCCAACGAGGGAACCGCCGCCGGGATGCAGAATGCAACCGGTCCCGGCTCGGGCGTTGCGGGTGATGGCTCGGCCGGCTCGGGAACCGCTGGTGAGAAAGCGCAGGCCGCAGGCGCCGCGGGTTCTGCAGCAGCTCCGGCACCTGCAGGTGCTCCGGCACCGGCCGCGGGTGCGCCAGAGCTCCCCTGGTACGAGAAGCTGGTCAATCGCCCGATCGGCGACGACGACGGCAACTTCTGGATGCCGAAGTCGGTGAACACGGTCACCGATAGCTCGGACCTGATGTTCATCTCGGTCCTCGCGCTCAGCACGTTCTTCTTCGTCGGCATCGCCGCCGCCGTGATCTACCTGACGATCAAGTATCGCCATCGCCCGGGCCACAAGGCCGAGCCGTCGGCCTCGCACAACGACGCCATGGAGATCACGTGGACCGTCATCCCGACGATCATCACGGTGTTCCTGTTCTATTACGGCTGGCGCTCGTACATCAACATCGTCACCCCGCCGCAGAAGGCCGTCGAGATCAACGTCCAGGCGTGGCGGTGGGCGTGGAACTTCAAGCACTCGAACGGCGTCGAGGATGCCGATCTGCATGTGCCGGTGAACACGCCGGTGCGCCTGGTGATGACCTCGCGCGACGTGCTGCACGCGTTCTACGTGCCGGTGCTCCGCACCAAGCAGGACATCATCCCGCGCCGCTACACGTACGTGTGGTTCAACGCGACCAAGCCGGGCACCTACCGCCTCGCGTGCGCGGAGTACTGCGGCACCAACCACTCGCAGATGGGTCGGCAAGCCGACGGTCGTCGTGCGGTCATCGTCGTGCACGAGCCGGGTGACTACGAGCGCTACCTCGCGGACAAGGCGGCCTCGGGCGTCGGGCTCCCGCCCGACAAGCTCGGCGCGATGCTCTACGACAAGAAGGGTTGCGTCGCGTGTCACACGACCGATGGCTCGCCGCGCGTCGGTCCGACGTTCAAGGGATCGTTCGGCTCCCCGGTGACGCTCGCGGACGGCTCGAAGATCACCGTCGACGAGAACTACATCCGTGAGTCCTTGCTCTACCCGCAGGCGAAGTCGCGTCCCGGCTTTCCGCCGTCGATGCCTTCGTTCGAGGGCCAGCTCAAAGAAAAAGAGATCGAAGGCCTGATCGCCTTCATCAAGTCGCTCAAGTAGGAACCCCATGGCGACCATCAAGACCACAGAGCGAAACGACGGCCCGGTCAACGAGCCCGACTACCTTCACGTCACTAAGGGCATCAAGGGTTGGCTCTTCACGCTCGATCACAAAAAGATCGGGCTGATGTACCTGTACGCGATCCTGATCTCGTTGATCCTGGGTGGCGTCCTCGCACTGCTGATCCGCACCGAGCTCTGGCTCCCGGGCAAGCAGCTCGTCGAGCAGGACACGTACAACAAGTTCTTCACGCTCCACGGGGCGGTGATGGTCTTCCTCGTGATCATCCCCGGCATCCCGGCCGCGCTCGGCAACATCATCATGCCGATCCAGCTCGGCGCACCGGATGTCGCGTTCCCGCGGCTCAACCTGTCGTCGTTCTACCTGTGGGTGTCAGGCGCGCTGCTGCTGATCATCGCGATTCCGTTCGGCGGTCTCGACACCGGCTGGACGCTGTACACGCCGTACAGCCTCGAGTCCAAGACGCCGGTCCTGATGGCCGTGCTCGGCGTGTTCCTCCTCGGGTTCTCGTCGATCTTCACCGGTCTCAACTTCCTCGTCACGATCCACAAGTTCCGGCCGCAGGGCATGAGCTGGTTCCAGATGCCGCTCAACATCTGGGCGATCTACGCGACCGCGATCATGCAGGTGCTCGCGACCCCGGTGCTCGGCATCACGGTGCTCCTCCTTGCGGTCGAGCGGTTCGCGCACATCGGCATCTTCGATCCGACGCTCGGCGGCGATCCGGTGCTGTTCCAGCACTTCTTCTGGTTCTACTCGCACCCCGCCGTCTACATCATGATCATCCCGGCCATGGGTGTGATCAGCGAGATCCTGTCGACGTTCTCGCGCAAGCCGATCTTCGGCTACCGCTTCATCGCGTACTCGTCGGTGTCGCTCGCGCTGCTGTCGTTCCTCGTGTGGGGACACCACATGTTCGTCTCGGGCCAGTCGCGGCTCGCCAACATGGTGTTCTCGGCGCTGACGTTCAGTGTCGGTATCCCCGCCGCGATCAAGGTCTTCAACTGGGTGTCGACGCTCTACAAGGGCGACATCCGGCTGAAGACCCCGATGATCTACGCGCTCGGCTTCCTCCTGATCTTCACGATCGGCGGCTTGACCGGTCTGTTCCTCGGCATCCTGTCGGTCGACGTCCACCTCCACGACACCTACTTCGTGGTCGCCCACTTCCACTACGTGATGATGGGCTCGACGCTGATCGCGTTCCTCGCGGCACTCCATCACTGGTGGCCGAAGTTCACCGGCAAGATGTACACGGAGTCGATCGCACGGGCCTGCGCGATCGGCGCGTTCTTCGGGTTCAACCTGACGTTCTTGCCGCAGTTCGTGATGGGCTCGCGCGGCATGCCGCGCCGCTACTGGGATTACGACCCGCAGTTCACGATCTTCCATCAGCTGTCGACGATCGGCGCGTTCGTGCTCGGCATCTCGATGTTCGTGTCGATCGTGAACCTGATGGCGTCGTGGAAGAACGGCAAGCGCGCGCCGCGTAACCCGTGGGGTGGGAGCTCGCTCGAGTGGCAGGCTCCGACGCCGCCGCCGCTGTTCAACTTCGAGAAGCCGCCCGTGCTCCACGAGATCTACAACTACGACGATCTCGTCGAGGTCGAGGAAGACGTGTGGGAGCGCCGCGCCCCGATCGAGGAGGAGCCCTCCAGAGTTCCCGGCGATGCGCATGCGCATGCCCGCGAGCCCGTGAAGAGCGCACCTCCCGAGCCGATCGAGACCAAGGCAGATGTCGTGGTCGTCGAGACCAAAGCCGAGACCCCGGGACCCACCGCGACGGCGGTCGAGCCTCCCTCCAAGAAGGAGGATGACAAGTGAGCGAGCAGCCGCACGCAGCCCACGATGACCACGGCCATGGCCACGGCCATGCCTCGGTGTTCATCCAGCATCACTACGACGATGCACAGCACCAGTTCGATTCCGGCAAGCTCGGGATCTGGCTGTTCCTCGCGCAGGAGGTCCTGTTCTTCTCCGCGCTGTTCGTCGCGTACGTCCTCTACCGGCACCATCACCCCGAGATCTATGCGTACGCGCACAAGTATCTCGATGTGAAGATGGGCGCGATCAACACGGGCATCCTGATCTTCTCGAGCCTGACGGCGGCGTGGGCCGTCCGCGCCGCGCAGCTCCGGCAGAAGTCGCTGCTGATCGGCTGCCTCGCCGTGACGATCGCCTGCGCAGGCGGGTTCCTCGTCGTGAAGTACTTCGAGTACACGCACAAGGTTCACGAGCACATCCTGTTCGGTCGCTACTTCGACCCGTGCGTCAGCTCCGGCGGAACGCCGCTGATCACGAAGAACAACCAGTGCCCGGGCACCAAGTCGACCGTCCAGTGGGACGTCACCACCGGCGTCGCGTCGTCGGGTTGCTTCGCGGACGTCGCGATCGATGTCGATCCACGCGCCCGCAACGTCCAGGCCGACTGTGAAGTGTTCGCGGTCGAAGGCACCGAGACCATCAAGGCCGGCAAGTCGGAGTTCGTCGAGAAGAGCCGCAAGCCGATCACCGAGCGCTGCTTCGACGCGGTGTTCGGACCCAACGGTGGGCTCGACGGCAAGGCCAAGCCGACCGGCGCTGCGTGCTGGAAGACGAACTACAACCCGCACGTCTGCAAGGGCGGCTGGTTCTTCACGTGGTCCTGCACCGGCGAGAAGTGCACTGCTCCGGCGGGCACCGAGGGACCGTTTGCCACCGACACCGCGTGCAAGGAGCAGCGCACGAGCAAGGACGGCACGCTCAAGGCACAGGGCACCGCGGTCGTCTCCGAGTGCTCGAGCTCGCGCGCGTCAGGCATCCTCGTCGACTTCGAGGATCACCAGGTCCGCAAGGGCAACGTCCGCATCGTCGCGAGCTGCAAGGCGCCGCCGCCGGTGGTGGCGCCGGCCGATCCGCTCGCCGATCGCGTGCAGCCGCTCCAGCTCGGTCAGAAGACGACGACGACGGAGCGTCCGCTGTCGCATCACGACCAGAAGGAAGCGCTGTACGCCGGCCCGCCGCCGCCGAACACGAACATGTTCTTCACGATCTACTTCGCCATGACGGGCCTGCACGGCATCCACGTCCTGTTCGGAGTGTTCGTGTTCATCTGGCTCCTGATCCGCGCGACCAAGGGCCACTTCACGCCGGATTACTTCGGACCCGTCGACTTCGCTGCGCTGTACTGGCACATCGTCGACTTGATCTGGATCTTCCTGTTCCCGCTCCTCTATCTCATCCACTGATCCGGCACTGAGGGAACCCATGGCTGCCACCGCACACCACGACGATCATCACGACGATCATCACGGGATCTCACACACGGCGTCCGTCAAGGTCCTGCTCGGGACCGGCGGCGCGCTGCTGATGCTCACGCTGGTCACCGTGCTCGCGACCAAGGTCGACTTCGGTCCGAACATCAACCTCGCCGTCGCCATGCTGATCGCCGTGGTCAAGGCGACGCTCGTGGTGCTGTTCTTCATGCACCTCAAGTACGACAAGATCTTTCACACCGTGATCTTCCTCAGCGCGGTCCTCGCGGCTGCGCTGTTCGTGGGCTTCACGCTGATGGATTCGGGTCAGTACCAGGACGCGAACATCTGGGATGTCGATCATCCGCCGGTGGCCCCCGTGGGTCCGCGGCCGGTCTCGGGCTAGAGCGCAGATCCGTTCAGGTAGGAGGGCACCGTGGGCATGTTCGATGTAATGGGAAAAGAGCTACCGGCAGGATTGCTGGGAGCGATCGCGGCGATCTTGTTCGTCGGTGCTGCCTACTTCTTCATCTCGCTCGATCGCCAGCGCGCGACCAGCCCGAGCAAGGATGACAACCAGGTCGGCATCAAGCTGGTGATGTTCGGGCTCGTGCTCGCTGGCATCCAGCTCGCGTCCCAGGGCGTGACCGGTTTCCTCGCGTACGTGTTCAGCGGCGCCAAAGGCGGCAGCCTTCCGATCCGCGCTGCGATCCCCCCGATCCTCGTCGGCGGTGCGGTCGTGATCGCGGTGGTCAAGGTCCTGCTGCCGCGCACGAATGCGGCCACTCACAAGCAGCCGGAGCGGTACCTGCTCGGCGCGCTCGGCCTCCAGTACGGCGTGTTCGCGATCCTCGGGATCAGCGGCGTGCTCAACGGCATCTTCCTCGAGGCGCCGTGGCAGTACACCTCCGGTAGCCTGGCCTCGACGATCGTCGCCGCGGCGATCGGCTTCCTCGCGATCAACCGGTTCGGTGCGGTGTCGGGCTGGACGATGCCGACGCCCCCGCCACCCGCGCCGATGCAGTACCCCCCGCAAGGCGGCCCGCCTCCGGGCGGTGGCTATCCTCCACAGGGTGGCGGCTATCCTCCGCAGGGCGGCGGCGGCTACCCGCCGCAGGGCGGTGGGGGTTACCCGCCGCAGGGCGGTGGGGGTTACCCTCCGCAGGGCGGTGGTGGCTACCCTCCGCAGGGCGGCGGCGGCTACCCTCCTCGCTGAGCTACGAAGCCTTCTTATCGATGAGTCCGCGAGGCGGTCGATTGGCCTTGTGGATGTTTCGAACGTTGCTGGCCTGCGCCATCGCGCTGCCAGCGCTGGCGGCCGCCGACCCTCCGGGCCGGTACAGCTTCCGTAGCTACGGCAGCGACCAGGGCCTCGAGAACCTGTCGATCAACCAGGTCTCGCAGACCCGCGATGGCTTGCTGTGGGTCGCGACCGAGGACGGGCTGTACAGCTACGACGGCCACCGGTTCGAGCGTCTCGACGTCACCGCGGGACTGCCGTCCAACGAGATCCTGAGCGTGCTGCCGAGTGCACGCGGGCTGTGGGTCGGGACTGCGCGCGGGCTGGCGATCGTCGAGCACGGTCGGGTCCAGGCGTTTGGTCCCGCGAGCGGCGCGCCGATGGACCAGATCCACGCGCTCGCGCTCGCGCCCGACGGTCGGCTATGGGCGGCGACCGACGTCGGCCTGTTCCACCAGGCCGGCGACCGGTTCGTCCTCGCCTCCGGGTGGAGGGGTGCGAGCTTCGCGGTGTGGGTCGGCGCCGATGGTCGGGTGGTCGCCGGCCAGGGCCGGAACGTCGCGACCGCCGATGCGACGGCCGCTACGAGTGGGCGGTGGACCGAGCACGGCAGCGCCGAGGGCTTCGATCGCGATCGGATCGAAGCGATCGCCGAGACCGGCGATGGGCTGCTGTGGGTTCGCTCCGCTCACCACCTGTGGTCGTGCGCGCGTGATCTGACCGGCTGCATCGAGCGGTCCTCCGAGCTGCCGGATGTCAGCGAGGTCGGCCGCCTGCTCGTCGATCGGGACGGCACGCTGTGGGTCGCGACGCGGCGTGGTCTCGCGCATCGGATCGATGCGGGGCGCTGGGAGGTCATCGGCAGCGAGCAAGGACTTCATGCGCGCTCGGTGATCAACGCGTTCGAGGACCGCGAGGGCTCGCTGTGGTTCGGGGCAGATCAGCTGTATCAGCTGCTCGGTCGCGGGTTGTGGCGCTCGTACACGTCGCACAACGACCTCCCGGCCGACACGGTGTGGACGATGATGCGGGATCGCGCCGGCGCGCTGTGGGTCGGTAGCAATCACGGCGTCGTCGAGGCGTTCGGCGACAGCTGGCGCACGTTTCCGGGCACCGAGCCGTACAACGTGGAGACGCTCGTCGAAGCCGGCGACGTGCTGTACGCCGCGGGCACCGACTCGCGGGTGATGCGGCTCGATCGGACGACCCGGACGATGACCGTGATCGGGCCGGGGCCCGAGCTCGAGGGCAACGCGATCGTGTCGATGGTCTTCGACCGCGGCACGCTGTGGCTTGCCACCTACAACGCCGGCCTCCTCGCGATGACCGAGACGGCAGGGCGGCGGACCTGGGCACGCGTGACGCTCCCGGGCGGTGATGGCCACGAGGACGTCGGGCAGCTCGTGCTCGATCGAGGAGGTCGGCTGTGGGCCGCCACGAGCGTCGGGCTCGCCGTGCTCGACGGTGGTCGCTGGCAACGGTTCACGGCGACGGACGGTCTCGCCGCGACCGAGACCGCGTACCTCGTCGAGCGTCGCTCGGGCGAGATGTGCGTCACCTACACCGAGTCGTTCGGGATCACCTGCTTTCGCTACACGCACGGTCGGCTCGCACAGCTGCGTCAGCTGACCCAGGCCACCGGCCTGACGAACAACAAGATCTACATGCTCGGGGAGGATCGTGACGGCCGGCTGTACGCCGGCATGGGCATCGGCGTCGATGTGATCGCAGGCACGTCGATCGAGCATGTCTCGAGTGCCAGTGGCCTGGTCGGTGATGACTGCGCGGCGCGCGCATTCTGGGCCGATCCATCGGGCGACGTTCTGATCGGCACCACGCGCGGTCTCGCGCGATTCTCGGCGGGCAGCTACACGGGGCCGCCGGCGCCGATCGCTCCGGTCGTGCGTTCGATCGCACTCGGCGGCGTGGTGTCGACCACGGGCGAGCTTCCGGTCGCACGCGACACCGGGACCACCTCGTTCGTGGTGCGCTTCGCAGTACCTGCGTTCGCGAGCGGCGGTGGTGTCGAGCGGCAGGTTCGCCTGCTCCCGCTCGAGCGCGAATGGCGAACGACCCAGTCGGACGAAGCGCGCTACGCGCAGCTTCCTCACGGTAGCTACACGCTCGAGCTCCGCGCTCGGATCATCCCGGGCGGATTCGGGCCGGTGACCCGGGTCGCGGTCACCATCCCGCCCGACTGGTGGCAGACCACGTGGTTCCGGGCGCTGCTCGCGGTCGGCCTCCTCCTCGTGACCGGTGGCGTGATCGCCTGGGGCGCTCGTCGGATGACCCGCCGTGCGGCCCAGCGGATCGTGCAGCGATCCGAGGCGAGCTTTCGCGCGCTGATCGAGGAGTCCCCCGACGCGGTGTTCGTGGTCCGCGACGGCATCGTGGTCTATGTCAATGCAAAGACGATCTCGGCGCTGGGTTACGGCGGTGCGCCCGAGATCCTCGGTCGCAATGTGCTCGTGCTCCTCGACCCGTCGGAGCACGCGATGGCCGCTGAACGGATGGCCCGGATGGTCACGACCGGAGAGCCCGCGATCCCGCGCGAAGTGCGGATGGTCCGCAAGGATGGGTCGCTGATCCACGCGGAGATCTCGGCGCTCCAGGTCGAGTTCGCCGGTACACCCGCCCTCCTCGCGATCGCGCGTGATTGCACCGAGCGCAAGGCGCTCGAGGCTCGGCTGATGACCGCGGATCGGATGGCGTCGATCGGAACGCTCGCGGCCGGCATCGCGCACGAGGTCAACAACCCGCTCGCGTACGTGAAGTCCAACCTCGCGGCGATCTCCGACGAGCTCGCGGAGGCGCCGCGCTCGGAATCGATCCGCAGCGCGCTCGCCGACGCGATCGATGGCGCGACGCGCGTCGAGAACATCGTTCGCGGGCTTCGCACGTTCTCCCGGCTCGAGCGCGATCGTCGCGACCCGGTCAAGGTCGAGCGAGCGCTCGAGCTCGCGTTGCGAATGACCGCGAACGATCGCCGGCATCGCTGCAAGACGATCGAGCGCTACGGCGCGGTTCCGGCGGTGCTCGGCGACGAGGCCAAGCTCGGCCAGGTCTTCATCAACCTGCTGGTCAACGCCGCGCACGCGATCCCGGACGGTCATGCCGACGACCACGCGATCACGATCACGACCCGCACCGACGGTCAGGGACGCGCCGTGATCGAGATCGCGGATACCGGCTGCGGGATGACGCCCGAGATCCAGAAGCGGGTGTTCGAGCCGTTCTTCACGACCAAGGACATCGGGCAGGGCACCGGCCTCGGGCTCTCGATCTGTCATGGCATCGTCGAGTCGCTCGGGGGCGAGCTCGCGGTCGAGAGCACGCCGGGTGCGGGCTCCACGTTCCGGGTCGTCCTGCCCGGCACGAGCCTGCGTCCTGCGACGGCGCCGCCCGAGCCAGCCCTCACCGAGAATCAACCACGATCCGAGCTCCGCCGGCTGCTCGTGATCGATGACGATGCGCGCCTGCTCGCGTCAGTGGGCCGCATGCTCGGGAAGCACTTCGATGTCACGCTCGCGAGCTGCGGTGAGGACGCGCTGGCCAAGCTCGAACAGGGACAGCGCTACGATGTGATCCTCAGTGACCTCATGATGCCCGGGTTCACGGGCATGGATCTCCACGAGCGGCTTGCCAGCGAGCTCCCCGACCAGGCGCGCCGGATGCTGTTCATGACCGGTGGTGCCTTCACGACCGAAGCTCAGCAGTTCCTCGCGCGTCCCTCGATCCCGAGCATCGAGAAGCCGTTCGAGATCGCCGAGCTACGGCGTCTGGTCGAGCAGATCGCCGCGGACCCCGTGCCCGGCGCGCTGCATCCGCTACGACAGCGCGCGACCTGAGCTGCGGCTCAGTCCGCGAGCTGATCGATGATCGCGGAGCTGATCGCGTCGGCGAGCTGACCCTGGACGGCCGGGTCGGCGAGCTCCTTGCCCTCGACCGGGTGATCGAGGAAGCCGACCTCGACGAGCACCGCCGGCATCGTGGCGCCGAGCAGCACGTGCTGCGAGTCCTGGCGGACGCCGCGATCGCCGGTCGTGCCGCGTCGATCGCGGAGCGCCTGCTGCATCCGCATCGCGAGATCCGCGGCCTCCCACTGCGACGAGCCGCGCTCGACATCGTCGAGCATGTGCGCGATCTCCGGATCGACGCCGGGGCGGGTGGTCAGCGTGTCGCTGCGCAGCGCACGACCATCGATGTCGACGGCGCGCGGCGTCAGCACGAACGTCTCGAAGCCGCGCTGCGTGCGGGTCGGCGACGCGTTCGCGTGGATGCTGACGAACAGGTCCGCGGGGATCTTGTCGGCGACGACGACGCGCTGGCGAAGCGTCAACGTGCGGTCTGCGACCCGCGTCATCTCGACCCGGATGCCCTGCGCGCGCAGGCGCGTCGCGACCTGGTGAGCGATCGCGAGGGTCACCTGCTTCTCGTTCAGACCGTGGCCGCGCGTGCCTCCGTTGGAGCCGCCGTGGCCGGGATCGAGGACGACGGTCGCCGGCGGCGTGGCGTCCGCCGGAGGCGCGGCGGTCGACGCACGCTCACCAAGTGCCAGGAAACCAAGCAACACGAGGCTGGCTGAGCGGCTCACCACATGTAGGATAGCTCCGGGCACACGTGGTGAGCCCAGTTTCTGGCGGTCGCCTTGACGCAACTGGTCCATACAGCTACGTTTTTCGGGTTGTCTGGTCGCACCGATCACGGGCGTTCGAGGTGAGCGCTCGCGGGGGGCGGGTGACACCGCTCCACATCCTGGTGCTGGTCGGCGTCCTCGAGGTCGCGATCAACCGGATCGCCGTCCCGATGCTGCGCCCGCACAAGGGTGAGCCACCCGCGTGGCACACGGTCCTCGATTACACCGGGCTGTTCCTGTTCTATTTCACCGGCGTGCTCGCGGCGCTGGTGATCGCCCAGCGCTGCATCGAGGCGTTCAAGGATCGTCCGAACGCGCGCGATACGATCGCCTACGGCATCGCGGCGCTCGCTGCGCTGCTCGCATCCATCCCGCTCGTGATCTCGGCGCCGGCCGAGCTCAGCCTGATCCTCGAGATCCTGTTCGCGCTCGCGATCATCGCGCTGATCATCAGTGCGATCAGCGCCGATCGTGACGTCGGGATCCAGGTCGGTCTGCCGATCATCGCGGTCCCGCTGCTGATCCACACCGCCAACGTGATCGGTGCGCGGTTCGTCTGGCCCGACAGCACGTTCGATGGACCGGGTCTCGCGATCGCGCGTGCCGGCGTCGTTGCGCTGTGTCTCGCGGCGCTGCTCTCGCCGTACTGCTTCGCCCCGCGGCCGTTCTCGCGTGCCGTCACCCGGCCGGGACCGGTCGTGATCGCGATGACGATCGCTGCCGTGGGTGCGATCCTCGCGCGTACGTTCTATCCGGTCGTCGCCAAGGCATCCGCTCTGGCCGTCGGGATCGAGATCAGCCAGAGCCAGGCCGATCCGCGGCTCGCGCTGTACCTGCTCGCGGTCGCGACGCTCGCGTGGACGCTCGCCTCGTGCGCGTTCTCGCCGAGCCCTGCACGACGCGGCGTCGGAGCCGGGCTCGCGCTGCTGCTGCTCGGCGGCTATGGGTTCCGGTGGCCGCATCACTACCTGCTGCCGCTGCTCGGCCTGATGTTGATCGTCGATGCGGTACGCCGCGTGCGCGAGGAAGAGCTCGCAGCGATGCCGCTCGCGAGCGAGACCCCACCGATCCTCGACACCACGTGGGCGACCTATGTCGGCACCGCGACCCAGGCGCTCAAGCGGATCCTCGGCGACGTCCACAGCCTGACCACGCGTGGCGATGGTGGCCTGATGTCGTCGGTGATCGTCGGCGAGGTCGAGGGTCTCCAGGTGCGGACGCGGATCGAGCGGATCGAAGGTAGCGTGCTCGCCCTCGATGTCGTGGTCGGTCGCGAGATCGACGAGCAGCGAAGCTCGACGCTGACGGTCTGGGCGATTCCTCCGCGCGAGCTCGGCGCCAATCCGCCCGGCCCGCCGGCCGCACCTCTGTTCAAGACCGGCGATCAGCCGTTCGACGAGCGGTTCAAGACGCGGGGCAGCGCGCTCGCACTGGCGCGGCTGTTCGACGACGAGCTCCGCAACCGCGCGGTGACCACGCTCGATGGCTGGCTCGCGTACTGGGACCGCGAATCGCTGCGCTACCGGGTGTATCCGGGCCGCGGCGCGCCGCTCGACCATCCGTTGCCGCTGTCCGATCTCGCGATCGGTCGCTCGGCGACCCAGGTCGATCGCCTGGTCGCGGTGATCGAGCTGCTGGTCGAGGTCGGGCGCCGCGGGGTCACGGCGCGGCCCGCCGAGCCGAGCGAGCTCGAGGCCTCGATCGCACCCGAGGCGCCATGAGCCGCGTGCGCTCGATCGTCGGCGTCGGTGCGATGGCCGCGCTGCTCGCGAGCTGCACGCCGATCCAGGGCGGCACGCACCGCGCGGACTGGATCTCCGATACGAGCTCGTTCGGTCCGCCGCCGGTGCGGCGACCGCCGACCATCCTCGATCGCTATGGCGAGGTCGCGACGAAGATCATCGCGGCCGCGCGCGCCGACCGCGGTGCCTATACCCGGCTCGCGTATCTCACCGATCGGATCGGCCACCGGCTGTCCGGATCGCGGCAGCTCGAGCAAGCGGTCGCGTGGGCCGCACAGGCCATGAAGAACGACGGCTTCACGGTGCGCACCGAGAAGGTGATGGTGCCGCACTGGGTGCGCGGGACCGAGGAGGTCTCGCTGGTCACCCCGGTCGCCCGGCCGCTGCACATCCTCGGACTCGGCGGAACCGTGCCGACGGCCAAGGGCGGCGTGACCGCGCCGGTCGTCGTGATCAAGGATTTCGCGGAGCTCGAGACCAAGGCTGCGTCGATCAAGGGATCGATCGTCCTCTACGACGTCGCCATGCCCGCGTACTCCGACAAGGGCTCGGGCTACGGTGACGTCGTTCCGTATCGCGGCCGGGGCGCGTCGCGCGCAGCGAAGTACGGCGCGGTCGGCGTGCTCGTACGATCGGTGACCGCGCACAGCCTGCGCACGCCGCATACCGGCGCGATGACCTATGATCCCGAGCAGCCGAAGATCCCCGCGGCGTCGGTCACCGTCGAGGATGCCACGCTGATCTCGCGGCTCGCGGCACAGGGTCCGGTCTCCGTGCGGATGAAACTCGAGTCGCAGCAGCTCCCCGATGCCGAGTCCGCCAACGTGATCGGCGAGCTCCGCGGTACCGAGAAGCCCGACGAGATCGTCGTGCTCGGCGCCCACCTCGACTCGTGGGACGTCGGGCAGGGCGCGCACGACGACGGCGCCGGCTGCGTGACGATGATGCAGGCGCTGGCGGTGCTCCAGCAGCTCGGGCTCGCGCCGAAGCGCACGATCCGCGTCGTGCTGTTCACCAACGAGGAGAACGGTCTGCGCGGAGCGAAGGCGTATGCGGCCGAGCATGCCGCCGAGCTGCCGAAGACCGTGTTCGCGGTCGAGAGCGACGCCGGCGGGTTCGCGCCGCGTGCATTCGGGATCCAGACGCTGCCCGACGTGCAGGCGCGGACCGTGGCGCGGATGACCGAGCTGATCACGCTGCTCGCACCGCTCGGGGTGACCAAGATCTATCCCGGCCAGAGCGGCGCCGATGTCGGGCAGCTGGTGCCGGGCGGAGTGCCCGCGAGCGAGCTCTACACGGATGGCCGCACGTACTTCGACGTCCATCACACCGAGGCCGATACGTTCGACAAGGTCGATCCGGCGCAGCTCGCCGATGCGGTCGCGGCGATCGCGGTGCTCGCGTACGTGATCGCGGATCTGCCGGACCGCATCGACGCGCCATGAGCTCGCTGTGGAACCTCGGCGCTCGCGCGCTCGAGGCGCCGCTCGTCGTGCGCGAGCCGTTCCGTGCCCTCGATGCGATCGTCGTGCTCGGTGCGCCGCTCGGACCGCGGGATGCGTTGACCGCGATCCTGGCGGAGCGTGCCGTCGCCGCCGCCGAGCTGTGGCGCCGGGGCGGTGGCCGGTACGTCGTCACCAGTGGTGGTGTGACCCAGGGCGCCTCGCGCGCCGAAGCGGACGTGATCGCCGAGGCCGTGCGTGCCGCGGGTGTGCCGGAGGTGCTCGTCGAGAACCGGTCGCTACGACGCGCGAGAACGCCCGGAGGACGATGGAGCTGCTGGCGCCCCTCGGCGTCCGCTCGGTGTGGATCGTGACCCAGCCGTTTCACGGCCGGCGCGCGGCGCGGCTGTTCCGATCCGCCGGGTTCGACGCACACGTCTGGCACATCGACGACAGTCTCCAGTACCGGGAGCGGCGACGCGCCGTGCGCTGGCTCGTCCGCGAGTACGCGGCTTGGGCGGCGTTGCTGGTCCGCCGCTGACGACGGCCCGGCGCCCTTGCACCCACGTTCGAGAGCGGGGAAGCTTGCAGCCTCGATGCTCACCTTCAGCACTGATCCCGACGTCGCCGAGCAGCAGATGAACGCCATCATCTTCTACATGACGGCGTTCGGTTACATCGACGGCGAGTTCGACTTCACCGAGAAGACGTTCGTGCGGATCTACATCCGCCAGCTCGTCACCGCTCGCGCCGAGACCGCGTTGCCCGATGCCGATCCCGAGACGCGCGACGAGGTGGTCAGCAAGTTCGTGGGGCACTTCCACGAGGTGTTCGAGCAGATCGATCGCGCGGTCAGGGACCTGTTCACCGAGGCCGTGGCCGACGGCGAGGACGTCGAGAAGTTCGTGTACTCGAAGCTCAAGCTCCGCAGCTACGAGATCTTCCAGAGCTTCGATCACCAGAACCAGCAGGAGCTGCTGTCGACGATCGACGAGCTGATCTACGCCGATGGCAGCGTCCATCCCGCCGAGGCGAAGTTCCGGCAGGAGCTCGAGGCGCTCCTCGACTCGACGTCGCAGCTCTCGCCGTCGGACATCGAGATCCTCCGCGATCAGAGCCACGTCTCGATCGAGGATGCGACCGCGGTTCGTGCCCGGCTCGAGAACCACCCGTTCTTCGCGAGCTTCGAGCAGCACTACTCGGCCGATCCCGAGCGGATCAGCCAGCAGATCGAGTCCGACCTCGCGCTGATGAAGCGGTTCGTGGCCCAGCTCGCCGCGCAGCGGCTGAAGGGCGTCAACAAGCTCACCGGTCGCACGACGATCGCCGACTTCACCGGCGAGGAGCCGTTCCTCGACGGCCACGTCTACGTTCACCCGGCGAAGCCCGACCAGATCTACGACATCACCGTGCTCGGCGATCTCCACGGCTGCTACAGCTGCCTGAAAGGCGCGCTGCTCCAGGCCGACTTCTTCGCCAAGCTCGAGGCATGGAAGCTCGACAAGACCAAGCCCGAGCCCAAGCTGATCCTGCTCGGCGACTACATCGATCGCGGTCGGTTCAGCTACAACGGCGTGCTGCGTGCGGTGATGCAGCTGTATCTCGCCGCGCCCGACCACGTGTTCCCGCTGCGCGGCAACCACGAGTACTACATCGAGTATCGCGGTCGGATCTACGGCGGCGTGAAGCCGGCGGAAGCGATCAACACGCTGATCGGTCACATGCCCGGCGAGGTGTTCGCCGAGTACATGAAGATGTTCGAAGAGCTGCCGAACATGCTGTTCTTCGATGACCTGATGTTCGTCCACGCCGGGATTCCGCGCGACACCGACATCAAGGCCAAGCTCGGTGACATGGCCGGGCTCAACGATCCGGACATCCGGTTCCAGATGCTGTGGAGCGATCCCTCGACCGCCGACTACATCCCCGACGATCTGCAGGCGCAGAACGCGCGGTTCCCGTTCGGCAAGATGCAGTTCGAGGCCTTCATGCAGAAGCTCGGCTGCTCGATGATGGTCCGCGGCCACGAGAAGGTCGATTCCGGCTTCAAGCCGATGTACAGCGACCAGACCTCGCTGATCACGCTGTTCTCCGCCGGTGGCGCGGACAACAACGACCTGCCCGAGGACTCGAGCTACCGCACGGTCACCCCGATGGCCGCGACGATCCGGCTCGAGAATGGCACCGCCCACGTCACGCCGTGGCTGATCGACTACCAGCGGTTCAACGATCCCAAGCGCAACCGGTTCTTCGCGTCGCCGCCCGAGATCGAGCACAAGGTCGGCTGACTAACGCGGTTCCTGCTTCGCGGCGGGGCCGGTGTCGAACGACGGCGGTACGAGCTGCTTGATCTGCCAGGTCTGGGTGTGGACCCGGTCCTGCGCCTGCTCGGTCTTGCGGCGGGTGGTGACGGCGATGAACGACGTGTTGACGATCTGGGTCAGCACGCTGAGGCCGAGGATCACGGTCGTCGTCAGCGGCGTGAAGTCGACGGTCAACGGCTTGATGATCAGCGCACCGTCAGCGAAGGCGATGGTCGACGGCGTGATGCCGAGGAGCTCGGCGCCGAGCACCACGAGCACCGCCGCGCTGAACGACAGGATGATGATCCACGGCGAGAATCCGGTGTGCTGGGACAGGAACGCGGCGATCGCGCCGACCATGAAGATCGGCATGATCAGGATCGGTCCGAACAGCATCCCGGCAAAGATCAGCTGGAACGTGGTGACCGCGGTGATCACGAGGAACCACGGGCTGCGCATCGGTAGTGGCTGGCGCGCGGCGTTGCGCGTGAGCACCACCGCGACCCCGCAGGTGGCCGCCGTCAGGATCACCGGCCAGAACTGGCGCAGGGGAAACAGCAACAGCACGAGCGTGGCGACCAGCAACCCCGTGTAACCGTGGCCGGCGCGGCGCAGGACGTCCTGCCGGGTCTCGCCACGTTCTTCATCGGCGGCGCGGAGTGCCTCCGCTGGCATCTCCCTCGGTGGCTCGAGCAGCAGGCGGCTGAGCACGTACTGCGCGGTCGCATTCTGCGGATCGAGGGCGAGCGCGCGTCCGGCCTCGCGCATGGCGACCGCCCGGGTGGTCTCGCTGCCGTCGGCGTGCATGGCCTCGCGTGCTGCCGTTGCGTGAGCTTGCGCCAGCTCGCGGCGACGCTCGGTATCGCGATCGCCATCGAGGTACGCCTGGATTCCGTCGGCGAGCTGGCGCGCGGTCGGTCGCTCCGCCGGCACCGCGGTGGTCGCGCGTCCACACAGATCGTCGAGCTCGGGCGGAACGTCCGCGACCACCGACGACGGCCTGTGCTCCTGTGCCGACACCGTGATCGCGAGCGCCTGGATACCGCGCGGCATGGCGTACGTCCCGGCGAGGATCTCGAACAGCACACAGCCGAGCGCGAACACATCGGTCCGCGGATCCACGGGCTCACCGCGCGCCTGCTCCGGCGACATGTAGCCGGGGGTGCCGAGCAGATCACCGGCGGCGGTGTGGCCGAGCTCGTCCCCCGAGATCGATGCAACGAGCGGCTTGCCGTCGGCCACGTTGCTCAGCCGGGCGAGCCCCCAGTCGAGGACGTAGGCCTCGCCGAAGTCGCCGAGCATGATGTTCGCCGGCTTGAGGTCGCGATGGATCACGCCCTGCGTGTGCGCGAACTCGATCGCGAGACAGATGTCGATCAGCCGGGCGAGCAGCTGGCGACGCGGCCACCGGGCGCGGAGCGCGGGGTCGGTCGAGACCAGGACGTCGGCGAGCGTCATCCCGGCGAGCCGCTTCATCACGAAGTACGGATTTCCCGCGGGATCGAGCCCGAGGTCGTGGACCGGGACGACCGCCGGATGCTCGAGCACCCCTTGCACGCGCGCCTCGCGGAAGAACCGGCCGAGGGTGTCCTCGTCGCGAAGATGCGAGCGCAGCAGCTTCACCGCGACGTCGCGCTGGATCCGGGTGTCGCGCGCGAGCCGGACCTCGCCCATGCCACCGCGCCCGAGCACCGCCCCGAGCTCGTAGCGCTCACCGAGATCCGCAGCGGCGGTACGGCCCGACGAGCCGTGGCTTCGCCCGGTATCCGGTAGCGTAGCGTCCTCACCCTCGCTCACGACCGTCGAGCGTACACCGATCGGATCAGCGATACTCACGGCGTGAGCTGGTACGTCTACGTCGCACGCTGCGCCGATGGCACGCTCTATTGCGGCATCGCCCGCGACGTCGCAGCGCGGATCGCCGCCCACGATGCCGGGAAGGGCGCGCGCTACACGCGGGGGCGCGGGCCGCTGACCGTGCTGGTCACCCGCATGTGCCGCACCCAGGGCAAGGCCCTCCGGCTCGAGTACGCGATCAAGCAGCTGACGCGGTCCGAGAAGGAGGCGCTGGTCGAGACTCCGCGGAAGATCCAGGCGATCGCGAGTCGGGTCTAGATCGGCGATACTGGGGACAGATGGCAGTACAGAACATCCCGGTAGTCGATCTCGGTGACTGGACGGCGGGTGGCGCTGCGCGGCAGCGGTTCGTGAACATGGTCGGCGAGTCACTCGCCGACACCGGCTTCTTTGCCGTGCGCAATCACGGTGTGCCCGACGCGCTCACGCAGCGCGCATACGAGACGGCGAAGGCGTTCTTTCACCTCCCCGCCGAGGTCAAGGCGCGCTACCACGACGCGGCGAAGAAGGGACAGCGTGGCTTCACCGGCTTTGGCAAGGAGCACGCGAAGGACTCGACGGCGCCCGACCTCAAGGAGTTCTGGCAAGTCGGTCGGCCCGACGTCCCCGACGATCATCCGGTGCACAACATGTTCGGCCCGAACTTCTGGCCGAGCGAGGTCGCCGACTTCGGCCCGACGCTGATCGAGCTGTACCGTCACCTCGACGGGCTCGGCGGCATCCTGCTCGAGGCGTGTGCCGCGTACATCGACGAGCCTGCCGGTCGGTTCCGCGACATGGCGAGCGAGAGCGACACGATCGTCCGCGTCCTCTACTACCCGCCGGTCGCCAAGGACGTCCCCGTCGGTGCGGTCCGCTCGGCGGCGCACGAGGACATCAACCTGATCACGCTGCTCTCCGGTGCGACCTCCGAGGGACTCGAGCTGAAGCGCCACGACGGCACGTGGATGCCGGTGCACACCGGGTTCGACACCATCGTCGTCGACGCCGGCGACATGCTGCAGAACGTGACCAACGGGCTCTACAAGAGCACCACGCATCGCGTGGTCAACCCGAGCGATGCGTCGAAGGAGCGGTTCTCGATCCCGTGCTTTGTCCACGCGCAGTCGCACGTCGACCTGACACCGCTGCCGAGCTGCGTGGCGCGGACCGGCGGGACGGCGAAGTACCCGAGCATCACCGCGGGCGCGTACCTGCTGCAGCGGCTGCGCGAGATCGGCCTGGCCTGACCCGACGGTCTACGCGGGCGTCGCCGTCAGCGGCAGCCGCACGACGAACGTCGAGCCCTCGTCCTTGACGCTCTCGACGGCAATCGTGCCGCCGTGCGACTCGACGAGCTGACGGACGATCCACAGCCCGAGGCCGAGCCCGCCGAAGTTGCGCGCCGAGACCGCGCGCTCGAACCGCTCGAAGATGCGCGCCTGATCGGCGGGCGCGATGCCGATGCCGCGGTCGCGCACGGTCAGCACCGCCTCGTCGTCCTCGCGAGCGAGCTTGACGTCGATCGGCTGGCCACCGCCGTACTTGATCGCATTCGAGATCAGATTCGTGACGATCTGATCGACGCGGCTGCGATCCCAGAACCCGATCGCGCGCTCGGTCGTCAGCTGGACGGTCGACCGATTGCGGTCGGCGTCGTCGCGCATCCGCTCGACGATCGTATGGACGAGGAGCGCGAGATCGACGGTCTCGCGGGTCAGGGTCAGGCGTCCGGCGGAGATCCGCGAGACATCGAGCAGCTCCTCGATCAGCTTCTCGAGCCGATCGCTCTGGCTGACCAGCCGCACGCCCTTGTCGCGGATCTTGCTGATCGGCGTCGAGTCCGGCGTGCGTGCCAGGGCCTGGTGGTGCAACGTGATCGCGGCGAGCGGCGTGCGGAGCTCGTGACCGGCGATCAGCAGGAACTCGTCGCGCAGGCGGATCGCGCGCGTCGCCTCGTCGTAGAGCTTGGCATTCGCGATCGCTGCACCCGCGCGTTCGCCGAGCTGCTCGGCCATCTGGAGATCGTCGGGCGTGTAGCGGCGCTCGTCGGTGAGGATGAACGAGATCGCGCCGATCGTGGTCCCGCGATCCTTGACCGGCACCGCCATCGCGGAGGTCAGGCCGAGCGCGCGGGTGATCCGGAGGTGCTCGTCGTCGATCGCGCTGGCGACCAGCAGCGCGTCGGGGATCTCCGGGTAGAGCTCGGACTTGCCGGTGCGCAGGATGTTCGGAACGCCGGAGGGCGCCGCCGGATCGACCGGATACTTGTGCCGCAGAGCGTGCGCGAGCTCGATCTTGGCCGGATCGATGTGCGCGACCGCGACTTGCTGCGGGACGCCCTTGTCATCGACGAGCTCGACCCCGCACCAGTCGCCGATGCCGGGGACCGCGAGCGCGGCCACGTTGCGCAGGGTCTGCTGGTAATCGAGCGACGACCCGAGCAGCTCGCTCGCGCGTGCGAGGAACGTGGCTCGGACCTGGGCGGACTCGGCTTGCCGCCGCGCCGTCATCTCGGCCTCGTGCAGCCGCGCGCGATCGAACGCCTGCGCACAATGCACCGCGAGGTACATCAGGTAGGAGCGCTCGTCGGCGTCGAACGCGCGATCGCCGATGAAGGTCAGCGCGAGGACACCGAGCACGCGACCGCTGACCACGATCGGCAGCGATGCGATCGAGTACGTCGGCCCCGGCGCGATCCCGCGCGCGCGGCCCTCCGAGACCGGGTAGCGCGCCTCGTAGTCCGTGCGTGACGACAGCCAGATCGGCTCGCCGGTGCGGGCGGCCTCGGCGACCGGGATCGCCGCTGCGATCGGGATCCGCCGGACCGTCGCGAGCGCGACCTCGGGGTAGTTGTTCGCGCGGAGCAACACGAGCTCCCCCGCGGTGTGATCGAAGCTCCACAGGGCGGCGCTGTGGGCGCCGAGGGCGGTGGCGCTCTCGTCGATCACGGTCTGCGCGACCTCCTCCATGCGGAGCGCGGTCGACAGGTGCACCGTCAGGCGCTGAATCCGCGTCGTGCGATCGACCATCAGCTCCATGCGCTCGCGGAGCCAGGCGATCTGAGCGTGGAGAGAGCCTACTTCTTCCGCCAAGGTAGCCACCGTACGCCGTAACCGCGTCCGTGTCCTGCGACCGGGCCGTGATGCGTACGGAGTGCGGGTGCGGCGTCGCTGGCCGTTAGTCAGCGTGAGCTGCGTTACGTAGTTCCTCATGGCTCCGCGGGCGCGGAGCGGGATACGATCGCCGCCATGGTCAGGCAGCTCGTCCTCGGTGCTCTGCTCCTCCTTACCGCAGCGACCCCGGTCCTCGCCAACGGGCGACCTGCCGCGACGTCGACGATCAACTTCCGTCGCGGCATGGAGCAGCACATCGCCGCCGGCATGACGTTCGGGCTCGTCCTGTCCCAGGATGGCGGGCAGACCTGGCACTGGATCTGCGAGGACGCCGTGCAGTACGGCGGCATGTACGACCCCGACTATGCGTACACGTCGAGCGGAGCGCTGTTCGCGACGACGTTCGTGGGGCCACTGGTCAATCGCGACGGCTGCTCGTTCAATCCCACCCCGTTCGGCGACAAGTTCGTGTCGTCGATCGCACAGAGCTCGAACGGCAACTTGTTCATGGGACTCGTCCACCCGGCGAATCCGGCGACTTCCGATCCGGGAGATCCGAAGATTTATCGAAGTACCGACGACGGTCTGACCTGGCCGGTCAGCGCGATGCCAACGTCCGTTGGGCTGTGGTGGATGAGCATCGAGGTTTCCGCGACGAATCCGAACAAGATCTACGCGGCGGGCTATCGATTGGTCGCGCTGGGAACCGAATACGAGCTGTACCGGAGCGATGACGGCGGGCTCACGTACGTCCGGATCCAGACCACGGGGATGACGACCTCCAAGGACTCGCGGATCGAGATCGTCGGGATCTCGCGACAGAACGATCAGCACGTCTACGCGCGCGTCACCTATCAGACGTCAGGCTCGATCAGCGATGGCATCTACCGCAGCCTCGATGGCGGGATGACCTGGACGCGGATCCGCAACGATCAGGACGAGCTCGCGTTCGTCGTCCGCGCCAACGGAGACCTCGTGGTCGGCGGCCGGCAATCGGGGCTCCACGTCT
>JAQBQE010000011.1 GCA_028287135.1 Myxococcales bacterium | reverse complement strand
GCACCGATCAGCGTGTTCAGCCGAACCGGCGAAACGCGAGGGGGTCTGGATGCGCAGCAGCCAGAACCCCGAGCAGCGTACGTGCCGTGGGCCCATCCACCGATCCGGCTACGAACAGCGTACGCGCCACCCCATCCGCAGCGGATCGTGGACGTGGACGTGACGTGCACGTACACGACGACGGAACCCGCTAACTGACCAGCCTCGGATCTAGTCGGATCTAAATTTAGTCGCAATGTCGATGCCGCGCTGCGCGGAACAGCCTGCGTCCGCGCGATCGAGCGCGAGGGCGCGTCGAGCCCGAAGCGCCCGAGCACGGGCCGCCGCTCGAGTAGCCCCCGACTGCCTTGCCTTGACCAGCCTCGGGTCAGGTCTTGATGATGTAATTGACGTACGCGTTTGCGGGACGCGTTTCGTTCCCGCCACCGGGGACCTGGCTGAGGTTTGCGACGCTTGGCGCACTGGTGGGGTGCGTGGGGCAAGATGTGGAAGTCGCGTACATGATCGGGCCGGCGGCCAAGGCTTGGCCGCTGCACAGGCTGAGACCAAGACTGTGCTGGTGTCCGAGGTCTTGCACGTTGTGGCTGTGCCCCTTGAACTGTTCGTCTTGCACACTTCCAACCTGGTTGCCGGTGTTGCCGCCCATCGTGGAAGACGAACGGCTTCCATGATCGGGGTCTCGCGTGGCGGTTCCGTCGACGCCGCGGAGGAATCGCCCGCGATAGTCCGGAACCGTGAACGTGGTCGCGCCATCACCGCTGCCATGCGCCGTCCCGATCGCGGCGAACAGCGCGGGATAGGCAGCCCTGCTCGTGGCACTTCCATCACACAGCAACCATCCCGGGGGCACCACCGTGCCGGCGAACGCGTTCACGGTGCCAGCCGGAATCTGCATGGCCTCGAGAGCCGCGAGTCGTGCATCAGCCTCGACGAGCACGGTCCTCAGCCTGGTCGAGGACAGCGGCTGCCCGGTCGCGATCCACGTGGTGTCCGACGTCCACGCATTGGCGATGCTCGAGGTTCCTGCGAACACCGCGACCGGCAGCAGGATGCAGAACAGCACCGACCGCAGTGCCTGCCTGGCGCGAGGGGTGATGTCGAAGTCGAGACGGAGCTTGATGTTCATCTTCAGTGGTCCTTCTGTGGTCGAGGAACGGATCGGCAAGACGAAGTGCGGATCGGGCAGCGAGGATCAGGCGGTAACAGGGCTCGAGCCGTGCTCGTCAGCTACCTCGGTCCGATGCAGATCATCGAGAAGGCCTCGTTGACGATCCCGGCATTGGGGGCAGCGCTCGCGGTGTCCACGACCATGTGCCGCACCCGAGCCGCAGAGACATCCGGGTTCCCCGTGCCATTGAGCCCATTGACCTTCACCACGTACGCGTAGCGGGGCCACGAACCGTTCGTTCCATTCGACGTCCCGACGCAGGTGGGGGTCGCCGAGAAGGTCCCGCTTGTGAACAGCATCGTGCAGTCACCAGGACCGTTGTTCGTCAGAGTCAGCCACGGCCCGGACTGGCTGATGCTGGAGCATCCCGCTCCGATCATGACCCGCTCGATCCGTTCGAGGTTCGTGCTGCTCGTGACCGATGCTGCTTCGAGGGCCGCGAGTCGGGCATCAGCTTCGACGAGCACGGTCCTCAGCTTGGTCGAGGACAGCGGCTGCCCACTCGCGATCCACGTGGTGTCCGACGTCCACGCATTGGCGATGCTCGAGGTCCCAGCGAACACCGCGACCGGCAGCAGGATGCAGAACAGCACCGACCGCAGCGCCTGCCTGGCGCGAGGTGTGATCTCGAAGTCGAGACGGAGCTTGATGTTCATCTTTCGTGGTCTTTCTGTAGGTGAAGAACTGGTCGATTCAGTTGGCAAAGCCACATGAGCCGTCGAACGTGGAGGTCGGGTCGTCGAACAGGCACACGACCGACCCGCACACGGTGGCGTCGGAGGTGATCGCGAACGGCACGGCCCTCTCCTGACCGAGCGTGTTACGGAGGATCGCGGTCACGGTCGCCACGCCGGTGAAGCAGGGAGCGGTCCACACGATCTCGCTCGCGCCCGCCGAGACGGTCGAGACGCCGAACGTTCCGATCGATGCCGTCCAGACGATCGTGATCGCGCCGCCACCCGGATCATGCCCCACGACGCGAAACCGGACGGGGTCGAACGGAGCCACGGTCGAGCGCGACTGGAACATCGCGTCGACCTGCGGTGCGAGGTCTGGCTGCGGTGAGGCGTCGCCGGCGATCGTGAGCGTTCCCTGGGTGTAGCCGACACCGTCGCTGACGGTCACCTGAAAGGTGCAGTCGGGTTCGAGGCCACTCGTGCGCACGAACGACGTCGTCATGCCCGTTGCCGACGAGAACGTGCCCGTGCAGCTCGAGGTCCACGCGTAGGCGAGCGGGTCACTCTCCGGATCGCTGGCGACGACGAGCAGCATCGTCGTGTCGCCGACCGCGATGCGACCGAGGCTCGACGTCACGTTCGTGACCCGCGGGAAGCTGTTGAACACGATCTGCACATTCGCAGCGCCCACCGTGGTGACGGCGACCTGGATGGTCACGCCGAGGACATCCATGGCGCCAAACGGATCCGTGGCGGTCACCGTCACCGTGTAGGTGCCCTCGGCGGCCGGCGCCGTCCAGATCGCATCGGCAGCCGTCGCGGCCAACCCGCCGTCGCTCGCGATCCAGCTATAGGTGATCGGATCACCGTTGCCGTCGCTCGCCGTGACGTGCAGGCTCACCGTCTCGTCGGGTTCGACCGTGTTCGAGGAGAGGTAGAGCCCGGTGATTCTCGGCGCGACGTTGGTGAACGGCGGTGGGGGATCGATCTCTTGCAGGATCAGCCGGACCACGGCCGTCATGTGTGGACCGATCCCCACGCCGTCCAGACTCCCGGCGTAGATCACCCTCCCGTTCGCGTCGCGCGCCTCGCCGAGGAATGTGCGGTCTGCACCCACGGGGATCTGGCCGATCGTTCCCTGCCACGACGTCCCGACCAGCACGAGGCTCGTCACCATCGGGCTCATCCCGGGACCGGTGATCGTGATCTGGACGTCGTGAACGTCCGCCGCGCTCACCGCGTCGATCGCGACCGAGACGTCGGCTGCGCCACGCTGGTCACTCGAGCACCCGCCGACCACGAGCCACACACAGCACAGCACGTAAACGGAACAGCGCATCATCCGGCTAACCTCGCACGTCCGATCGCGCACGAACACTACGGTAAACCGAAGCGCCCCCGTCTCGAGGATCACGCGATGCCTCGCAAGATCTGGCCGCGCCCCGCGCTACGAGCGTTTCAGGAACCCCGGAGCCGTCGCCGACAGAACGATCGGATCGACCTCGGTCGGCGCGTCGACCTGCGCGCCGTCGAGGAACAGGTCGTTCAGCCGGCTCGCGACGTGAGCAGTGCTGGCGGGTCGTTCCTGCTGCGTCACGAAGCGATCTAATGCGAGCTGGAGCTCCTCCGCGGTCTGGTACCGAGCGCTCACATCCCTCGCGCCCGCCGCGAAGATGTCGGAGCGAAGATCGGAGTCGACTCCGTCGAACCGCTCGGGCGCCATGTTGGTCGCCTTGGCAATCCCAAAATCGGTCCGTTTCACGGAGCCGCTCTTGGAGACCAGGACGTTGTGTGGGGAGACGTCCCTGTGCACGACGACCAGCGGCCTGGCGTTCTCGTCCGCGACCGTGTGTGCGGCGTGCAGGCCGCCGCATACATCGCTCACGATCGCGAACGCCCGGGGACCTGGGACGCATCGCGGATGTGCCGTGAGGTTTTCGAGCCTTTGAAAATGCATGGTCACCGGCAGCCGAGGGCCCTCCTCTGTGATGGTCCGTCGCTGCTGGCGTGGTTCGGCGCCTTGCAGCCCGACGCCGTAAGCCGTCGACAGATCCGCTTGCTCGCCGCACTCGTGCCGGCGATGCAGCAACGACTGACCCTCGATCGCCACCTGGCCGAAGCGCAGCGCACCTCGAATGCATTGCGGCGCACCCTCGAACACATTGGCAGTGCAGTCTTCGTGGTCGGCGTTCGCGGCACGATTCACGAGACCAACGAGGCGGCCCGCGTTCTGCTCGATCAACACCGCGCAGCGATCATGCAGGCGCTCGGGGATGCGGCGGCGGGCCGCGCGAATCAGTTCGGGATCGAGCTCTTCCCGCTCGCCGAGCGCGGGGTGCCGAGCCACTACCTCGCGCTCGTGCGCCGTCATGACGCCGACACGCGCGTGGCGTCGTGCGTCCGCACCTGCGCGGATCGTTGGAACCTGACCGCGCGACAAGCGGAAGTACTCGCGCTCGTGACCCGAGGCCTCGCGAATGCGACGATCGCAGATATGCTCAGCGTCGGTGAGCGCAGCATCGAGCTGCACATGACCGCGATCTTCGATCGCGCCGGCGTCGATAGCCGGGCCGCGCTCGTGGCCCGGGTGCTGACCAGCGATTGACCGAACTACCGATAATCGCGACGCGGATTCGAATCTTCAGACTGCAATCACGCTCGGACCCAGCAGGACCACGGAGATCAGCGCGGATCGGTTGTCGACCGCCGCGCGATCGAGCATTGCCGAGACGTGCTGATCGACTGCGCGTTCCGTGATCGCGAGCGCATGCGCGATGGTCGCGTTGGTCTCACCGCGGATCAGCAGCTCGAGAACGTCGCGCTTGCGCACGGTCAGCTGGTATGGTTCTCGTGTCTCCTTTGCTCGGAGCCGCGACCTGCGGGGAGACGCCGACAGACGGTTCTCCGACGGATGGTTCTCATGGGGTCGAGTGTCAGACGCTTCCAGCAACCCTGAACTTCAGCATCGGAACATCCACCGATACGGTCGTACACCAGCGATCGACACGAGCAGCTTCCGCCCACAACGATCTGAAGCACCCATGAATGCGCCCACACTATGGGGGCGCGTGCTCTCTGTGATCTACGGGAAGCCGAAGAGGTGGTCGGCGATTCATGGAGCCGGGTGGTCATCACCGCCGGACCGCGACCGAGCTCGAGGCGCGGCCGTCAGTCTGCGAGCAGCACCGCTACAACCAGTGCGGCACGATTCGCAACCTCGGCGCGAACGAACATCGCCGAGATGTGCTGCTCCACGGCGCGTTCGCTGACGCCGAGTGTCGCGGCGATCGTGGTCGTGGCTTCGCCGCGCAAGACCTGCTCGAGCACGGTGCGCTGGCGCGGCGTCAGCATCCAGCGCGTCGCGGCGGCGCTGACAGCCTCCACGATCCTCGCATCCGCGGTGCTCTCCCGCAGGATCGCGAGCCAGTGCATAGCAGTGCCGCGTTGCGCAACCGGTGTCAGCTCGAACGGCAGCGGTGTAGGCGCGCGAGCGATACACGCTCGCAGCGCGGCCGAAACCTCGGTGGGCCGCGTCGCGAGCAGCGCCGAGCCCGCGCTGTTTGTCTCGTGGACTCGCCCGGCACCGTCAATGACGAACGCCGGTGCACCCAGCTGTTCGAGCGCAACTTCCAGCGCTGCTGCGAGCCGTGGTGCGGCGTTCAGGCGGCGTTCGATCGAAAGTCGGCGGCGGATCGCGGGCAAGAACGCGCTCAGCATCCGGCGTTGCCGCCGGGTCACGCGCTGATCGTGGAAGCCTCCGAACCAGGCAAGCAGGGAGGGTCCATCACAGAGCAGCGCACGTGGTTGCCGATGCCGGTGGAGCCCCACGGGCCTCATCACCTGCGCGTAGATGGCAGACTGTTCATATTCGCCGGCTGGGATGATGTCGAGCGCGTCGATCGCGACGTTGCGCTGGCTTGGCTCGGGTCGCACCGCGTCGTACCAGGCGTAGCGCCGGGGCGCGTCGTCGAAGAACGCGAGGAATAGAGACTTGAACCTGGCGCCGCTCGAAAAATTGTCGGTGTCGAAGCGTTCGACGAACCAGCCGCGCGAGCGTTCGATGGGGCAGACACAGAGGAGCGAGTCCAGCTCGGTGAGCTGTCGGATCTCGGGCAACGCGGCCGGAACGGCTGCCGGCCCGTCGATGTGGAGCACGTCCAAACCGGCAATCACATCGCGAACCCGATCCGAGATGCGCGTCGATGGGTTGGCCATGCGCTGTTCACGAGCATACGAAGTCGCGCCGTCTCGGAACACGATCGGACGCTTCGGTTTACCGTAGGGCGGCTCGAAGACATGACCTTGTAAGATGGGCGGGTGGTACGAAGGATGTTTCGTGCGTTGGTGATCGCCGGGGGCGCGGTCGAGACCCGCGAGTTCTGCGTGAACTCTGTCGTCCACGGCCTGTTCGACGCCCGCCAGCCGCAGCTCTCGTTTGCCGCCGTCCGCTTCGCGAACCATCACGCGATCTCATCGCGCGTCCCGAAGCGTTGACCGGAGCGCACCTCAAGTGCGCTGGGCTTACCTTCCGAGCAGGACGAGAGAGATCAGGGCGGAACGACTATCGACGGCCGCACGATCGAACATCGCCGAGACGTGCTGCTCGACCGCGCGCTCGCTGATCGCGAGCATCGCCGCGATCGTGGTGTTTGCCTCACCGCGGAGCACCAGCTCGAGCACCTCGCGCTGGCGCGAGGTGAGCTTGAAGCGGATCACGGCCAGGGAGACGGCCTGGGCGATCCGGATGTCTGAGCCGCGCGCGCGCAGGATCGCGAGCCAATGATCCCCCATTCCGTGCTCGCGAAACCGCACCAGCTCGAAGTTGATCGACGATGGCCGCCCCGCGAGGGCATCTTGCAACGCGGCGGAGACGTCACTACGCCTCGTTTGCAGGAGCGCTTTGCCGGACTGGTTACTCTCGAAGATTCGACCCGACGCCCCGATGACGTATGCGGGAACGCCGAGCTGATCGAGGGCGGTCTCCAGGGCGGCGGTCTGCATCGACGCGGTGTCGAGCCGGCGTTCGATCGACAGGCGGCGTCGCATCGCAGGGATCATGGAGATCATCAGCTCCTGCTGACGCGTGTCCACGCTCACCGGATGGAACGTTCCGAACCAGGCGAGCAACGACGCGCCCTCGCAGATCAGCGCACGGACCTGATGGGTGTGCTGCAGGTGGAGCGGAACCAGTAGCTCCGTGTAGACCGCGGATTGTTCGAGATCGGCCCGCGACACGAGGCTTTCGAGATCGAGTACGACGTTGCGTTGCTCGGGCTCCGGTCGAATCGCGTCGTACCAGCCAAAACGTCGTGGAGCGCGCTCGAGAAAGGCGATCGAGAGCTGCCTGAATTTGGTGTCGTTGGGGAAGTTGTCACAATGGAAACGCTCCACGGCCCATCCGCTCGTCCGCTCGACCGGGCACATGCACACCATCGACTCGAGCTCCGCGAACACTCGAAACGTGGTGAGCACCGTCCCGATCGACGATGCGCTGCCCAGCCGGACGACCGTAAGCTCAGCGACGAGCTCGTCCAGCTTCACGAGGTCCGATTTCGACAACTTGACCATCACGGCAGGTACGCAGCCTAGGTCCGGGGTGGTGCGTGGCGCGAGCATGCTCACCTTCGGTTTCCCGAAGAGGTTGGAGGTACCCGATCGCCCGTCGGCTCAATCGCGGGCGCGTCGAGGCGGTGACCATCATCCGAACGAGTCCGGTCGATCGTCTCGCGTGCAGCTTGATCGATGCCGCCTGCGGTTCAGGGCCTCTACCTCAACGTGCGTGGGCACTACTCAGCTCTGAGGAGGCTTGTGGTCAGCGGGCTTCGCTGCTCTAACCCAGAAGCACGAGGGCGATCAGTGCGGATCGGTTGTCGACCTCCGCGCGGTCGAGCATCGCCGAGACATGCTGCTCGACCGCTCGCTCGGTGATGGCGAGTGCGGTCGCGATGTTCGCATTGGTCTCGCCGCGCAGCAGCAGCTCGAGGACCTCGCGCTGGCGAACGGTGAGCTGGAACCGGCTGACCGCGCCCGAGATCGCGCGGACCACGCGGACGTCGACGGCGCGGACCCGCAGGATCGCGAGCCAGTGATCCTCGGCTCCGTGCTGACGAAACCGGGTCACCTCGAACTGGATCTGCGACGGTCGTTGCGCGAGCGCATCGCGGAGCGCAGTGGTGACCTCGGCGCGCCGCGCCTCGAGCAGTGTCTTGCCGACCTGGTTCGCGTCGAACACGCGGCCGGTGGCGCTCACGATGAACGCGGGCACCCCGAGCTGCTCGAGCGTGGTCTCGAGCGCAGCGGCCGTCATGGCGGCTGCGTCGAGCTGCCGTTCAATCGAGAGCCGCCGGCGCATCGCCGGGATCATCGCGATCATCAGCTCCTGCTGGCGCTCGTCCGCGCGCTCGGGATGAAACGCTCCGAACCAGCCGAGCAGCGATGCGCCATCGCAGATCAACGCGCGAATCTGGTGGGTGCCCTGGAGCCGGAGCGGGGCCAAAACCTCGGCATAGCCGGGCGAACGCTCCAGCTCCTCGCGCGTGACGAGATCGTCGAGATCGAGCACGACGTTACGCTGCGCGGGCTCCGGCCGGATCGGATCGAACCAGCCGAACCGGCGCGGCGCGCGCTCGAGGAACGCCACCGAGAGCTGGCGGAACTTGGTGTCATTTGCGAAATTCACGCACTCGAACCGCTCGAGGCCCCAGCCGGTCGTTCGCTCGACCGGGCTCATGCAAAGCATTGACTCGAGCTCAGCGAGGACTCGGAACTCCGCGAGCACGCTGCGGATTGCCGAGGGAGCCCCCAGCTTGAGGATGTTGAGCTCCGCGCCGAGCTCGTCGAGCCGCACGTGATCAGATTTGGTTAGCTTCCCCATTGATCAGCGTCGTAGATGGTAGGACCGGGCGCGCCGCCGATGCGAGGTGGCGGCCCTTCGGTTTCCCGTAGTGCTTGATCTCGAGCGCGAAGGCTGCAACCGTGGTCATCGATGTTCGTGGGAGATGCGGGGAAGGGAGAGGCCGTGTTGCTGCTGCATGGGACCCCGTCCCCGAGGGCGGACTGGGCGCCGGTCGTCGACGCGCTGTCACGGCGCTATCGGGTCCTCGTGCCCGAGCTTCCCGGCTACGGCGCGTCAACACCGCTCGAGAATTCCTCGATCGAAGCGGTCGGCGACGCGCTGTACGACATGCTGCGACAGCGCGGGGTCACGGCGGTGGCCGGTGTCGTCGGGTTCTCGACGGGCGCGTACCGCGCGTTCGACCTCGTGCTCCGCCATCCTCTTGCCGCCCGTCACGTGATCTCGATCGCAGGGGTCGCGTGCTTCGATGCCAAGGCACGCGAGCTCCGGCGTTCGCTTGCCCGGCGCCTGGCAAGCGAGCCTTCCTACCTGGGATCCGACGAGGTCCGCGGGATCATGCAGGACACTATGCTGTCGCCGACGTGGGCCGCTGCGCATCCCGACGAGGTGGCGCGCGTGGTCGCATGGCGCGATCTCACGAACCCGACGGCGCTCGCGCGCGAGCTGGAGGCGCTCGCGGCGTCGCGCGATCTTCGCCCCGAGCTCAAGCTGCTGAGCGCTCGCGTGTACGCGCGGGTCGGCGAGCTCGATGTCGGCTGTCCGCCCGGGTGGAGCGAGGACATCGTGCGCGCCGCTCCCCATGCGCGGCTCGATCGGGTGGTCGGGTGCGGGCATGCGCTCCTGGTCGAGGATGCGGCCGCGACCACGGCGGCGATCGTCGCGGAGCTCGGCTGATGCTCGCGCGGACCGACGAGAAGCGAATCGCGGCGCTCCGCTCGGAGCTGCAGACGGTCCGGCTCGACACCGCGTGCTCGATGCCGGCGATCGTCGACGAAGTACGTGACTTGCTCGACACCGAGACGGTCCTGCTCTACTCGGTATCGGAGGTTGCCGACGGCTGGCACGTCAGTCGCTGGAACCAGGCCGGCGGCAACCCGCGGTGCGGTGAGCTCTTGCGCCGCGCGGTGGAGACCCGGGCGACGTCCGTGTTCTATTACGACCTGCTACTGCCCGCGCCCTCCCAACGCAACCGGGTGGTCGAGGCGACCGCGTGGATCGATCGCGAGCAGCCCGGGACGTGGGATGCATCGCGGATGTGTCGCGAGGTGCTCGCGCCGCTCAAGCTCCACGCCCACCGACAGCCGAGAGCCTTGCTCTGCGAGGGACCGTCGCTGCTCGCCTGGTTCGGCGCCTTGCATCCCGGCCCGGTGAGCCGACGACAAAAACGGTTGCTGTCCGCGCTCGTGCCCGTGATGCAGCAGCGGTTGACCGTGGACAGGCACCTCGCGCAGGCGCATCGGGTCTCGAGCGCATTGCGCGGCGCACTCGAGCATGTGGGCAGTGCGGCCTTCGTGGTCGGAGCCCGGGGCACGATCCACGAGACCAACGCGGCCGGGCGCGTGCTGCTCGACGAGCACCGTGCCGATGTCGTGCAGGCGCTCGTCGATGCGGCGGCGGGACGAGCGAACCGCCTCGGGATCGAGCTCGTGCCGCTCGCCGAGCGTGGCGTGCCGCGCCACTATCTCGCGCTCGTGCGGCGTGCTGAAGCCGAGACTCGCGTGGCGTCGTGCATTCGCACATGCGTGGAGCACTGGGGCCTGACCCCCCGGCAGGGCGAGGTACTCGCCCTCGTCGCACGGGGGCTCGCGAACGCGACGATCGCGGCGATGCTCCACGTCGGTGAGCGCAACATCGAGCTGCACATGACCGCGATCTTCGATTGCGCCGGTGTCGACAGCCGAGCTGCGCTGGTTGCTCGGGTGCTGACCGCCGATTGAGTCGAACCGGGGCACCCATGTACGATCTTTCCGTGATGGCGGGCTGATGCTGGAGATTCGGGATCGGGTCCGCGTGAAGGACCTCAGGCATGAGCTCGAGACGGTGAGGCTCGGGGTCGGCGACGTGATGGACGACGTCTTGCCTGCCGTGCGCGAGCTCCTGGACGTGGAGACCGTGTCGCTCTATTCGGTGCGCGAGGTGGCTGACGGGCTGGATCTCGGCATCTTCCACCAGGTCGGGGGTGGCCGCGACGTCGGCGGGGTGTTCCACCAGGCGGTGCGGAAAACCGCCCGATCATCCGTGTTCTGTTACGACCTGTTTCGCCCGCCGGCGAATCAGCGCAATCGGGTCCTCGAGTCGACAGCATGGGTGGATCGGCACGTCCCGGGAACCTTCGCCGCGTCGCGCATCTACCGCGAGGTGCTGGAGCCGCTGCGACTTCATCGACACAAGCACCTGCGCGCGCTCGTGTGCGATGGACCCGCGCTGCTCGCGTGGTTTGGCGCCGTTCACCCGGACGATCCCACGCCACGCCAGACCAAGGCGCTCGCAGCACTCGTTCCTGCGATGCGGCGGCGGTTGATCCTCGCGGAGCGACTCGCATCCACACCGCGCGTACACGCGGCACTGGGAGCCGCACTCGAGAGTCTCGGTGCTGCGGCCTTCATTCTCGGACCGCGTGGCTCGATCCTCGAACGCAACACGGCTGGCGCCGCGTTGCTCGACGCCTCACGGCCGGAGGTGACAGCAGCGATCGCTGAGGCACTCGCCCGGCAACAGAGCACCGACCTCGTGGAGCTCGTTCCTGTTCGCGATCGCGGCATCGCCGCCCACCATCTCGCGATCATGCGCGGCCATCCGGTCGAGGCACGCATCCTGGCGTGCGTTCGCCGGTGCGCGATGGGCTGGGAGCTCACAACTCGTCAGTCCCAGGTACTCGATCTCGTCGTGCGCGGCATGGCGAACGCGTCGATCGCCGCCACGCTCTCGACGGGATCGCGCGCGATCGAGTTGCACGTCACCGCACTCCTCGATCGCGCGGGTCTCGATAGTCGTGCCGCGCTGGTGGCTCGCGTCTTAACGTCCGAGTAGCAGGCCAGCGTTGGTCACGACATCCACGACGCGCTGGATCGTCGCCGCGGCGTTCTCGACGAGCAACGCGTGCCCGCAGCCCGGGACGACGTCGACGGTGGCGCGGGGGGCCAGCCTCGCCATCTCGACGCTCACCGGGGGTGGACAGGCGAGATCGAGCTCGCCGACGCGCAGGTACAACGGGCACCCAAGAGAGGGAAGGAGCGGTCGCAGATCGAGCATGTTGGCCTGCGCCTCGAGCTCGGCTGCGAGGTGCTGCGGCGTGGTCAGGTCGATCCAGGCGGTGACCCGCGCGTCGTCCTCGGGATGCGCGCGACGCCATGCGTCCGAAAGCCAGCGGCCGGGGAGCATCGGTCGGATCTGCGCGCACGACGGGTCGGCGCGGATGCTCGCGGCGAATGCTCGGAACATGGCGCGGTCAGCATCCTCGAGCGTTGCGAGCGCCGCGAGGCCGACCACCAGCTCGGGCGTGATGTTGCGACGAAGTGCGAGATCGAGCGCTCGATAGCCACCGCTCGAGAACCCGATGATCGCGCGCGGCGCGCTGTGGCCACGAGCGCGCAGGATCGCCGCGATCCCGTCGCAGATCCGATCGGACGAGATCTCCGTGTCGGGCGGCGTTCGACCGAAGCCGGGCAGCTCCGGGATCAGGACGTGGTGAGCGACCGCGAGGCGCTCCGCCAGCGGCAGCAGATCCGCGATCGGTGCCGGACTGCCATGGATGATCATCACCGCAGGACCACGACCGAGCTCCATCACATGCATCGAGGCCAGCCTGCCATAGCCCTGCGACACACGGGGTGACGCAGGTTCTCGACCCGGCGTCCATGCTTGCTCCTCGCTGGAGAGGCGACTACGTTCCCCGTCGATGAAAGCCGCAACTCTTGCCGTGGTCGGCGCGCTCACCAGCGCGCTCGTGGTCACCCCGGCCCTCGTCCTCGCGCAAGGTGCGGGTGCACCCGCGCAGCTCCGTCCCTCGGTACCGGCCGCCTCGCCGGACCCGAAGATCGAGTTCACCAAGTACACGCTGCCCAATGGCCTCGAGGTCCTGCTGGTCCCCGACAAGAGCGTTCCGCTCGTCGCGGTCACGGTCTGGTATCACGTCGGGTCGGGCAACGAGTCGTACGGCAAGAGTGGGTTCGCGCACCTGTTCGAGCACATGCTGTTCCAGGGCTCGAAGAATGTCGGCGTCGACAATCACTTCGACATCCTCAAGAAGATCGGCGTCACCGACGTCAACGGCACGACGAACCCGGATCGCACGAACTACTACGAGGTCGTTCCGAGCAATCAGCTCGAGACCGCGCTGTGGCTCGAGAGCGATCGGATGGGCTTCCTGCTCCAGCCGCCGAAGAGCGTGCCGGATCCGAAGAACCACTTTGCGAAGAGCCTCGCGAACCAGATCGACGTCGTGCGCAACGAGCGCCGCCAGCGCTACGACAACGTGCCGTACGGCAAGACCCGGTTCACCGTCGCCGCGGGCATGTATCCCGAGGGCCATCCTTATCGCTACCTGACGATCGGCAAGCATGAGGACCTGACTGCGGCGTCGGTCGACGACGTCCAGAGCTTCTTCCGGACCTGGTACGTCCCGGCCAACGCGACGATCGCGATCGCCGGTGACTTCGACACCGCCGAGGCCAAGGCGCTGGTCGAGAAGTGGTTCGGCAAGTTCCCGAAGAGCGAGAAGCCCAAGGTGGTCTCGGTTCCGGCCCCGTCGATCAAGAAGACGGAGGTTACCGTCGAGGATACGTTCGCCAAGCTGCCGCAGATCCAGTTCGTGTGGCACTCGCCCGCGAATTTCGGTGAGGGTGATGCGGAGCTCGACATCGCCGCGAGCGCGCTGTCGCGCGAGGGACCGGGCCGGCTCTACAAGGAGCTCGTGTATTCGGGGCTCGCGCAGTCGGTCGGCGCGTTTCAGGGCGGCAGTGGATTCTCGGGCCAGTTCATGATCGCGGTGACGCTCAAGACCGACTCCGATCCGGAGAAGATCAAGAAGATCGTGATCGCCGAGGTCGAGAAGCTCGCGAGGGAGCCGCTGACCGAGAAGGAGATCGCACGCGTGATCGCTGGTAACGAGGCCGGCACGATCCGCCGGTTCGAGACCGCGTTCGGCCGCGCGGAGACCCTGCAGGCCTACAACCATTACCTCGGTGACCCGGATCGCGTGACCTGGGATCTCGATCGCTATCGCAAGACGAACGCCGACAAGATCCGCGCGACGGTCGCGAAGTACCTGTCGCCGTCCGCCGTGCTCACCGTGACCACGAACCCCGCCGCTGGAGCGAAGTGATGAAGCGCCTACTCCTGATCGCTGCGCTCGCAGCGTGCAAGACCCTGCCGGCGCCCGCCGCCGAGCAGCCCGCGAAGCCTGTTGCCGAAACGCCGACCCCACCGCCGGAGACCACGCCCGTGAAGTCAGAGGTCGAGCCCATCCGTAACGTCCAGACCGCGACCCCGCAGGACCTCACGTTCCCAGACGAGGAATTCCGCGTGAAGCAGCCGGTCCCCGGAGCCCTGCGCCCGTTCCGGCTGCCGGCGGTCAAGCCGTTCAAGCTGAAGAACGGGATCTTGGTCTACCTCGTCGAGCAGCACGCGTTGCCGCTGGTCTCGATCGACCTCAACTTCGACGGTGGCGGTGTCGCCGATCCGAAGGGCAAGGAAGGGCTGTCGGGCGTGTGCATGGGCATGCTGACCGAGGGCACCGAGCGGCTCGACAAGATCCAGTACGCCGAGGCGCTCGCGGATGTCGCGTCGAGCATCTCGACTTACGCTGGCGACGATTCGCAGGGCATCTCGCTCGGTAGCCTGACCAAGCACCTCGACACGACGTTCTCGTTGTTCGTCGAGACGCTGCAGACCCCGGGCTTCCGCGCGTCGGACTTCGACCGGATGATCAAGCGCCGGATCGAGAGCGTGAAACAGTCCAAGGGCAACGCCGGCTCCGTCGCCGGTCGCGTCACGGGCCCCGTGCTCTACGGCATCGAGCATCCGTACGGCACCGTGGTCACCGAGGAGTCGCTGAAGGCGATCACCCTCGACGACTGCAAGGCGTACACGACCCAGTGGCTCAAGCCCGGCAATGCCCGGCTGTTCGTCGTCGGTGATCTCACCGAGCAGCAGATCCGTGCGCTGTTCGAGGGTGGCGCACTCGCCGGCTGGAAGGGCAAGGCGACCAAGGCGCCGGTGTTGCCCGCACCGAAGGGACCGAAGGGACGGATCTTCTTCGTCCACGTCCCGAACGCCGCGCAGTCCCAGGTCTCGATGATGCACTTCGGTCCGAAGCGCACCGCGCCCGATTACTTCGCGAACTCGATGATGGCCTCGGTGTTCGGCGGCGGGTTCTCGAGCCGGATCAACATGAACCTCCGCGAGGACAAGGGATACTCGTACGGCGCGCGCGGCGGGTTTGGCTACTCGAAGGAGTACGGCACGTTCAATGCGAGCGCGTCGGTCCGCACCGACTCGACCTACCAGACGCTGCTCGAGATCGACCGCGAGGTGAAGCGGCTGGTCAAGAACGAGAAGCCGATCGAGAAGGACGAGCTCGAGCGCGAGAAGCAGGGCGCGATCCTCGGACTCCCGGGCCGGTTCTCGACGGCCCAGGCCGCGCTCGGCCAGTACCGCGGGCTGGTCTACTTCGGACTCCCGCTCGACTACTACAACACCTACGTCGACAAGGTGGGCAAGGTCACCGAGGCGCAGGTCAAGGCGTCCGCCGCCAAGCAGCTCAAGCCCGGCCAGGCGATCTACCTCGTGGTCGGCGACGGCAACGCGCCGGTGATCGTCCGCCAGGACGGCAAGGACGTGCCCTACGCGAAGGACGGCAAGGCACTCACGCTGCGGGAGGCGCTGGCCGATCTCGCGACCCGCGGAGATGTGGGACAGGGTGGGCTGGTGGAGCTGGACACCGACGGCAAACCACTTCGATAACTGATCGGGACTGTTCAGCTCTCGAGTTCACTTCCGGTTTGCGGGTGCTACGATGACGGATGGTTATGGGCCGCCATCTGGACACCCGCTCGCGCGCAGAGCGCGGCTTCACGCTGATCGAGCTGATGATCGTCGTCGCCGTGATCGCGATCCTCGCGGCGATCGTCGTGCCGACGTTCATGCGCGAGGGCAACAAGGTGAAGGCCGGCGCCGAGGTCACGCCGGTGTTCGCCGAGCTCGCGATCAAGCAGGAGCAGTACAAGCAAGAGAACGGTAGCTACAAGAGCACCGCGATCTGTCCTCCGGCGTACTCGAAGGCGGGCTACGCGTCCGCGACGTGCATGGCGACCGCGGACTGGGTCGCGCTCAACGTCGTGGCTCCCGAGGCGAAGCTGCATTGCACGTACGAGATCGTCGCCGGCAAGGTGCCGACGCCGGCCACCGATAACCCGAGGGGGTTTGTGTTCACGTCGCCCGCGGCGAACTGGTTCTACATCCTCGCGATCTGCGGCACGGGGGCGACGAATCCGCCGATGTACTTCATGAGCAGCGTCGACACCACGATCCAGAAGAAGAACGAGGGCACGTGATGCGAGCACGGGCGCAACGCGGCTTCACGCTGATCGAGCTGATGGTCGTGGTCGCGATCATCGCGATCCTCGCGACCATGTTGTTCTCCGTGTCCTCACGCCCGTACGGTGCCAACGCGAGGAGCACGTCCGAGCAGATCGTCGCGACGATCAACTACGCAAAGCTCCGCGCTGCATCCACGCGCCGGGTCCACCGGATCAAGATCGAGCAGAACCGGATCTCGATCTGGGCCTCGACCAAGACCGGCCTCGTGATGCCGTCGACGCCGGCGCCGACCCTGATCCAGACCGTGCGGATCCCGAACGGCGTGAAGATCTACAACGCGACCGCGGGGGCGACGATCACGACGGGGACCACCGCCGTCGATACACCGGCGCTGGCCTACTCGCTCGACATCCGGCCCGATGGCCAGGCGACGGCGACCACGATCTGGGTCGCCGATGCCGTCGAGAAGTATCGCGTGATCACCTACCACGTGACCGGCGGCACCTACGCGCGCCCGCTGTGGTGACCCTGCACACATCGACGACGCGTCGTCGAGCCTGACTCTTCTCGTCTCCTCACTACCTTCCATGCGAGAGTGAACACCATGCGGGATTTCCTCCGGACGACGTTGCTGGTGACCGGAATGCTCGTCGGCCTCGGCGCACCTGCGCACGCAGACAAGACGTTCAACATCGGTTCGTTGATCATCCCCACGTCCGCCGCCTATCAGAGCGAGTGCGGAGCCGTCGCGTCGTACGGACTCGTCTACAACGTGCTGCGAGCGAACGCCTACCTCGAGGCCAACAAGGCCACGATCTGTCCGACGCTGCCGTTCGGCAAGACGTGCAAGATCGAGATCTACTACAGCGTCAAGTCGTCGAAGATGTCGCCGAACCGGTGTACACCGACCAACCTCGACGCCGGACCGGCGTACACCGGCGTTGCGGCACCGGTGCACACCGATCCGAACTGGAACGACGGCTGTGACTTCGAGATCACGAGCTCGAGCATGACGCCGGTCAAGCTCGTCAACAACACGACGAACCCGCCGAGCGTGACGACCGACACCAACGTCGTCACGCGAAACACCTCGGCGGAGGTCGACGTGTTCCCGCGCTTCTCGTCGCGGACGGTCGATTTCGCTGCCGGTGCGCGGACCGTTCGCTACCTCGGTGGTCCGTTCATCATCGACGCAACCGATGCTCCGCTGTTCATGAAGCTGCTCTCGGGCAGCCAGCTCGCCTCCGGCATTCTGTTCGCGAAGGATTCGGCCAACAACAACGTCGACTTCACGCCGTTCCGCACCGGCTCCGAAGCCACCTGTGCGTTCGGTACCACCGTAGGTGGTTACGTCAATGTTCATCGCGCGGCCGTGGTGTTCACCGCACCGGCGGCGAAGGAGTTCACCTCTGCGCCGCCGCGCGTCGCGCTCCTCGCGACGACTTCCGGAGCTGTCACGACCAACATCCAGAGCACCTCGACGAAGAACATCGAGACCACCGGCAACAACGGTGCCCGGAAGAGCGGCGCGGTCGTCACGATCAAGACGACGAGGAGCCACGGGTTTGCGGTGGGCGACTTCGTCGTGATCGCGGGCGTCACCAACACCGCCTACAACACGGGCGCTGGTAACGCCGCGGGCGTCGTCGCGTCGACGCCGTCGACCACGACGTTCACGATCAACACGGGAAGCGCCACCGTCGTCGCGACCTCCGGTGGCGGCACGGTGACCAGGGTCGGCGCGTTCAAGGTGACCGCCACCGGCGTGATCACGGTGAAGACCAGCGCCAACCACTTGCTCAACGTCGGCGACTCGATCACGGTCGCTGACGTCGATGTGGGCGGTTACAACGCCAACTGGACCGTTGCCTCGATCCCCGACGCACGAACGATCACGATCAACACGGGTGCGCTCACCACCCTCGCGAGCTCGGGCAACGGCGACGTCACCCGAGCGGGTGTCACCGTCACCCGGAAGGTCTCCGACGGCATCCTCCAGGTCTATCTCCGCAACGCCGGTCTCGAGTTCCCCGGAGCCGGCGGCTGTCCCCCGGGCGGGCTCAATGCGACCAACCCGGCCAAGTGTCCGGCCGGCGGTGTGCGTGGCCAGATCTACGACACGTTCGACATCGCCGACATCACGTCCGGCAAGCTCGACACCAACTATAAGATGATCTGGACCCCACACTGGGAGACGATCCAGACCGGTTCTCCGGCGCCGACCGCGGCGGAGGCGAGTGCCGTCAGCAAGATCTCGCAGTTCCTCGATGGCCAGACGGGTCTGATGGCCGAGTGCCACTCGATCGAGGCGTTCGAGGGCGCGTATTCCAACGGCTCGTTGAGCGGCTCCGAGAAGGGCGATCCGGTGGGCCAGTTCCAGACCTGTGTGAAGTCCGGTGCCACCTGTAGTAGCACCACGACAACGCCGTACGGCATGAACAAGAATGCGACGGCGCCGACGACGAGCGGCTACTGGCCGAACTGTTCCGATCCGGCCCGGCCCGGCGGCGCCTTCCAGGCAAACGGTGACGACTGCACCTACTTCGGTTATCCGGGCGACGCATTCGCACAGCCCGGCGACTTCATCTGGAACAACCAGAGCGGGTCCGTTCGCAACTACCAGCCCAATGCATTCCTCGCGACGCCGACCATGTATCGCCCTGGCGTCCTCGCGCTGATCTCGGGCGTGACCACGCTCGACAAGACCAAGCTGGCGGACCCGATCACGGCGCGCACGATGATCAGCGCCGACTACGCGAGCCGTAACCAGAAGGACAACCTCTCGACCAAGGCCAACATTCTCTACATGGCAGGCCACGACGTCAGTGGCGTGGTCTCGGGCACCAAGGTCATCTTGCAGACCCTGCTTCTCCTCGGCGAGCCCCCGATCAACACGACGACGGAAGAAGTGACGCGCTCGAGCCCGATCATCACCTCGATCGGGCCGAAGACGGCCGTTGTCCAGGGCACGTTCGAGCTGCTCAATCCGGCGGGCTCGACGTTCACGGCCGACAACGACGCCCAGGTCGCCACGTTCAAGTATCCCGACCTGTTCGGGCATCTGCGCGCCGTCGAGACGAGCGATATCGGCGTGCGGAATCCTGACGCCACCAAGATCAAAAATTTGACGACGTTGTTCGACGCGGCGGAAGCCTTGCCGAGCACCGCGAGTAGCTACAATCCGGGCTGTGGCTCGAGCTCGTTTGGCCTCGGTAACTGCCGCACCGTGTTTACCCACACCGCAACGGGCCTGTACCCGACGATCGTCAAGTTCGAGACTGGAAGCGCAAGCAACGCCGCGCTCAAGGCCGCGATCAACATCGGCGGCGGCACCATCAACACCGCCTTCCCGACGTTCATGCAGCGGATCATTGCGGGTGTCCTGGACGGGGGAGCCCACGTTGCGCGGCTCGGCGGCGTGGATCGCTCCACGATCGCGGCCGTCCCGAGCAGCCTCGTGGCCGGCACCGCGCGCCCGAAGGTGATCTACTTCGGCGGTACCGATGGCATGTTGCACGCCGTGTGCGCGAGCCTCACGGGTCCGTGTGACACGCTCGGTCGCGAGCTGTGGGCCTTCATTCCCCGGACCCAGCTCCCGTACCTCCGCAAGAACACCGCGCGCATCGACGGCTCGCCGCGCGTCATCGACGTGTTCGCCGATCTCGGCCAGGACGGCAACGCATCGGTCACGACGCGGAGCTTCCGGACCCTGCTCGTGTTCCAGACCGCCAAGGGCGACGGCCTGACCCCGGACCAGGAGCCGTCGATGACGGCGCTCGACATCACCGATCCGACCGCTCCGAAGATCGTGTGGGAGTACGTCCTTCCCGGCCAGGGCCTCGTCGTCAACGTCGGTCGCGTCTCGATCAACGGCTCGATGCAGTACCTCGCGTTTGCACAGACCAACGCGGCCGGCGCTGCGCCAGGCAACGTGGTCACCGCGGTCAACGTCGAGACCGGCGCTTTGGTGTGGAAGACCGGCGGCCCGGTGGTTGGCTCGCCGTACCTCTACAACGTCACGGCCCCAGCACGCGGCCTCACCACCCCGCCGATCACCGCGATCCCGGGTGGCGCGGTTGGCGTCGACACGCAGGGCACCGGCAACATCACCGACGTCGTGTTCGGCACGATCTACGGTGATATCTGGCAGGTCGATGCTGCGACCGGCGTGAGCCGCCAGGGCGCGAATCCGCTGTTCCAGTTCACGACGGACAAGCACCCGTTCGGCGCACCGCTGACGATCTTCGGCGACGGTGGCCCGGTGTACGCCCTCGGTGTCCCCGGCGGCTACGCTGACCTCGCGGCGGGTGCGCTGTGGTCTGCGTCTGACCAGAGCGCGGTTGCCGTACGGCTGTCGCCGAAGGTAACGAGCGGCGCTCCTCTGAGCGAGAGCTCGACAGTCGCCGCGGGTCTGAAGTTCAAGCTCTCGTTGGGTGCGGGAGACAAGTCGTACTCTCAGGCGACCGTCGTCGGCGGCCAGGTGTTCATCACCACGGATTCGCTTGACCCCAATGCGACCGGGTATGGTGGCGCTGCGGGTGACACCGGCAAGGTGCTGAAGGTGAACCTCAACCAGACAGGCGCGCTCACATCGAGCAGCGACGCGACGGTCGTCGTGGTCACCGGTGGTGCGAGTTCGATCGCGACCAGCGGCACGAGCGTGTTCAACGTGTCGAAGAACAGCGCAGAGCAGCTCGGAACGTCGATGAATGCCAGCACGTCGGGTGGCACCTCGGTGAGCTCGACCTCGGTCGCGCGGGTGTCGCGGAAGCTATGGCTGCGCACGCTGTGAAGCGCCGGCTCCGGCAGCAAGCGGGCTTCACCATGATCGAGGTCATGGTGGCGATGCTGCTCACCGTGATCGCGACGACCGGCATCATCGCGCTCTACATCGTGAACACGCGCGCCTCGGGGTTCAGTCGCCATGCGACGGAGGCGACGATGCTCGCGCAGGATCAGATCGAGCGGCTCCGGCTGTCGAATGTCGTGCCCGACAGCGCGACGGTCGTCGACCTCAACGAGCAGGGTGTCGTCGATCCGGGCGTCGGGCTGTTCACGCGCGCGCATTCCGTCAGCGCCGGAACGGCCAGCTACGACGACGTCGTCGTCACCGTGACCTGGGTCGAAGAGGGCGTGTCCAAGAACGTCGCGTTACGATCGCGGAGGAACCGATGAGCCGACCACGCCGCCGCCGGCGATCGACACAGGCCGGCTTCACGCTGATCGAGCTGATGATCTCGCTCGTGCTGTTCTCGTTTGCGATCGCGGGCGTCCTCGCGGTCGCGGTCGCGATGGCCTCGGGCTTCCGCGAGCAGAAGCTGACGATTGGCGCCGAGAGCGCCGCGCGCTCGGCGATGGAGTTCCTCGCCGACGCGATCCGTGGCGCGAGCCCGGGTGTTCCGTCGGGCAAGATCATCAGTCTCGATTCGGCCGCGTGCCCGGACGAGACGCTCGACATCACCAATGACACGGCCGGACCGGACGAGCTCACGGTGGTGTTCGCCTACGGCTCGCTGGTGACGTCGACGACCGCCGTGTTCGCCAACGGAACGACGGCCCTCGATATCGTCGATTCGACGGGGTTCTCCGACGGAGACATGGTCGTGGTCACCGATCACAAGACCGGCCACCTCGCGAAGATCGGAACCGTCGGCACCAACAAGCTCAACTTCGCCGGGTTCCCGTGCACCGCGGGCTTCACGTATCCGGCAGGTGCGGTCGTGATCCGGGCGACCCGCGCTCGGTTCTTCGTCCAGCCCCTCGATGGCATCCCCACGCTGTGGATGGATCCCGACGCGGACGGCACCTCGAGCCCGCAGGCGGCCGAGCCGCTCGCCGAGGGGATCGAGGACATGCAGGTGATGATCGGCATCGATACCAATGCAGACGGCCTGATCACCGAGACGGCCGATGGCCAGCTCGACGAGTACTTCTTCAACGACCCGCTGACCGAGGAGGTGCGGCCGTTGCCGTCGGTCCCGCGCTCGATCAAGCTCGCCCTGGTGGCCCGGGTCGCCAAGGAGCGGATGGGCAATGCGACGTTCGCGGCACCGCTGGTCGGCGATCACGCGCCTGCCGGGTTCGACAAGTGGCGTCGGCGCGCTCTCGATTCGGTGATCGAGATTCGCAACATCCAGGACTCCAAATGAGCCGACGCACTCGATCCCGTGATCGTCAGCGCGGCAGCGCGATGCTGGTGACGATGATCATCATCGCCGCACTCCTCGCGGGTGGCGCCGTGCTCGTGTCGCTGCAGCTCGCGTCGAACCGGTCGACCGATCTGACCCGGAGCGGGATGTCGGCGCTGTACTGCGCGGAAGCTGGCCTGTCGGCCGCGCGGCCGGCGGTCGCGCAGAACTACGCCCAGTGGAAGGCGACGCTCGCCACGGCGATCAGCTCGCCCCCGACCGCCACGGATCCGCCGACCGAGCCGGCCTGGCTGTACACGGCGATCGGGAATCACGATCTCGATGGCATCACGGGTGACGATTTCGTCGTCTACATCAAGGACAACGGCGACGACGGCACCGCGGCGGATGACCCGACCACCGACAAGGATCTCCAGATCTTCATCGTCGCGCGGTGCATCAGCGCCCGGACCTCGGATACCCAGAAGGAGGTGTCCGAGCTGGTCCTGTACAACGGTGCGGCCCCCTGCATGGGAGACCAGATCGGCGGCGAGGACGGCAACGGCAACAAGAACGACGGCTGCTGAACCCGCTTTCCTCACGACAGACTCACGACCTGGCATCGACCTCGGGGGAGGTCGTGAGCCACACTGCGGTCCATGCGCCTGGTTGCCTTGCTCGTTTGCCTGTTCGCCGCGGGCTGTGGCGGTCTCCCCCTCGACGCCGACTACTCCAAGTATCCGGACCCGCGGAACAAGGAGATCACGCTCGGGGTCGGTGATCTGATCTCGATCAACGTGTGGGGACAGGGCAACGAAGGTCTCGCCACCGAGGCCGCGATTCGCCCCGACGGCACGATCACGATGCCGCTGGTCGGCGACCTCAAGGCTGCGGGCACGACCCCGACCGACCTGAAGACGGTGATCAAGACGCGGCTCCAGGACTTCGTGAAGCTCCAGGGCACGGAGATCACGGTCGCGGTCAAGGAGTGGCGGAGCTACCGGTTCACCGTGCAGGGCGAGGTCGTTCGCACCGGCGTCTACACCTCGGCCGAGTACGTCACCGTCGCCGATGCCCTCGCGCTCGCCGGTGGACCGACCCGGTTCGCGAAGCGCAACCAGATCGTTCTCCTCCGCAAGGATCCCAAGACCCGCGAGACGCTGCGGATCCCGTTCGACTACGAGCTGCTCGCCTCCGGTCGCCGCCCCGACATGAACATCTTCGTGCTGCCCGGCGACACGATCTTCGTCCCGTAGCTGGTGATCGTCACAGCACGTACCTCCGCTTGATCCGTGCGTCCTGATCGGCGAAGGGGCTCGCGTCGTGGGGGAACAACCGCAGCGTCGGGCGGAGCGCGGGTGGGACCATGCGAATCGAGGAGCGCGCTGCCTGCACGCAGCTCGATCCACAGCTCGAGCCGGCGGTTTGCGTCGGCGTCCTCGTGGGGATGGAAGCATGCAGGGCATCGCGGCTCGACGCGACCTGATCTTCGCGCCGCTCCTCGAGCACACCATCGCCCAGCAGAAGGTGCTCGCCCGGACCGAGGCACGGGCAGCGGCGATCGCGAGTGCGATCCGATGATCTCAGACCCGCACTCTGCGTGAGCACCATTCGTCGTCCTCCGCCATAGCGTACGGCCGACCACAACAGAGGCTCGTGTAATCCGTCCGCGAGTTGGTCCTGATCCTGCTGTGATCTACGTAACGCCCATGGAACGTGTCCACGAACCAGCCTCTGCCGGGGCGCCACCCTCGATCTTGATCATCGACGACGACATCGATACGCACGAGGCGCTCGCTGAGCTGCTGGAGCACGCGGGATATTCTGTCGTCCTGGCCTGCAATGGCCGCGAGGCGCTGAAGACGCTCGCCACCATGCGGCCTTCGATGATCCTGCTCGATGTGGAGATGCCGGTGATGAACGGGCCCGAGTTCCGCCAGGCCCAGCGGCGCGATCAGGATCTCATCACCATCCCCACCGTCGTCATGACGGGGTCTCGCGAGGAGCCCGTGCTCGATCCCGGCGTCGCGGACGTCCTGCGCAAGCCGTTCCGGTCGGCGCAGCTGATCGAGACCGTTCGGCGTCATTGTCATTGCGACGCAAAGCCAAGCAGCTGACACCCGGCCTGGTGCTGCTTCAGGTCGCGCATCACCTTGGTGGATAGATGAGCTTCCAGTCGCGCTTCATGTGGACCATGACCGAGTCGCGGTCGGGCGCTTCATCGAGGGCGGCACGAGCTTGCCCACCGAACGGTGAAGGCAATCCGCTACCCTGACTTGCGCACGGGTAACAAAGCGCGCATGCGTCGAAGTGCGAGCACCGACTCGATCCGATCAGGGCATCCCCAGTCACTCCAGTCACAACCGCGCATCTCGATCGCGGCTAGACGTTCGGGCGCTCGCTGGAGGATGTCGGTCGAGAAGCTCACCGGCAGATAGGCGCGGTAGATCCAGTGGAGGGCGTCTTCCTCATCCTTCGTTCCGATGATCGGAACCAAGGTATCGAGGATGTCGAGCAGCTGCGGCTCTGTGGCGCGACCGAGATCCCACAGTGCTTCGACCGTCGCGCACGTGACCATCGTGTTCCACAGCGCGCCTCGGCCGATCAGGTCTGCCGCGACTGCCACGCACGGTTTCTCGACGAAACGGTCGACGTGCCGAACCTGCGGCACCTCGACCAATCGATCCCCGAGCGCAAGGTACCCGAGCTCGGGATCCGGTTTCCTGGGTGCCGCACCGAGAATCACGACCGTGTCGCGCAGCCTGGCGGCGATGTCGCGCGCCTTCTTCACCTGCGCGACATACGTCAGCGCAGGCGCCACATAGTGATCGGTCGGCGTGATCGTGACCACCGCGTTCGGCGTCCAACGTTTCATGTACGCGAGCGCCACAAACACCGCAAAGCCTGTATCGCGCGACGCAGGCTGACACAGCACGTGGTGCGATCTCCCGGCGAGTTGCGGCCGCGCAAGCGCATCGTGCCGGGTGCCGATCACCGTGAAGGTCCGCGATGGCGGGGTGAGCTGGTTCAATCGATCCAGCGTGTGCTCGATCATCGACCGACTCCCAAGCAGTCGACAGTACTGTTTGGGAATGTGGTGGCCGAACCGTCGCGTCACGTACTGTGAAAGTCGTGTGCCCTCGCCTCCGGCAAGCGCCAACGTCCAGTGGGTGTGGGAGGAGTCCTCTTCGGTCGGTGGGCTGTCCGCCGTCCGGATGCGGTCCCAGGAGGTCATGACTGCTCCCGTTTGCGATGTTCATGCCCGGGTAATCCAACGGTGTTGCCGACGCTGGCGAACGCGATCTACGTAGCTCGCGGCATGACAGACTCGCTCGACGCGCGGTGGGTCGAGACCGTAATGAGCGGAGGTCTGACCTCCAGCTGCGTACCGGCTAACGATGGTGGTCGGGGTACGCCGGTATGTGCGTTGCAAAACGCTGGTACATGGCAACAAGACGAGAACGTCTCGATAACGGCAAGCGCAAGCAGTACGTCCGCCGAAGCAAGGACGGTCGGTTCAAGGAGGTCGAGAGCGTCGGTCGCTCATCGGCGCAGGATCAAAAACGTAAGGCCAAGCACACCGCGAAGCGTGGTCAGGGGGATACCGGCGACCGCAAGCAAAGCCGCTCGGCCACGTGAGAGGCAAGTCCCAGGTGACGACAACCATCCAGGAGCAAGTTCGTGCCACGCAAGCAAAGGTTCAAGCCATCTCGTAAACCGCAATCCCTTCCAGCTCGATTGCCCGCCCAGTCGACCGAGATGCACGAGCAGCGTGGGCCTGCACAGCCCGATCACGAAACAGCGAGAACCGAGCGCGTCGAAGCGTCCGACGGTTGAGACGTGAATGAGGTCGACCTTTACGGCGCGGGAACCCAGACCGCGGCGCCGTCGACGACCTTGACGATCAGCGCGGGCGATTCGTTGAACGCGCCGGCGAGCTTCAGGCGATAGAGCGCGAGCGGACCGGTCGGTGGCGGAACGGCGACGTCGTCGGTGGGAGCGCCATCATCGCCCTCGCGGGTCTCGGCCTCGCCCGTGGGCTCGGCGTCCTCCTTCTTCGCGTCCTTGTTCTTCGTCGACTCTTTCTTCGAGCCCTTCTTCGAGCTCTTCTTCGACGTCTTGTCGGCGTCGGCCTTCGCGTTTCGGTTTCCGAGCGCGAGCGACCACTGGCCGTCGGGCGCGATCGACGCACCCGTGTAGCCCTTGAAGCACTTGTACTCGCCGCCCGTCGCACTCATCGTGCAGGAGCTGCTGCCGTCCTGGACCAGCACCCAGCGGTTGTCGTACGACCACTCGATCGGGACGCCGCTCTTGATCGCCTTGCGACGAACGGCCTGGCCATCGAGCGCAAAGCTCATCAGCAGCTCGGCCGGCTTGGTCTGCTTGCCCTGATAGACCTTGTCGAGGAACACGCCGACCGCGCGCGAGCCATCCGGGCTCGGCAGGAAGCTGCGCAGCGGTGGCTCCGGCGCAACCTGCTGCTTCTTCTTCGCATCACCGGGCGGCGACGACCACACGCCACTTGCGTCGGCCCAGATCAGCCGGCGGTTGGCGCCTTCACCGACGAGCCGCGCCCCGGGTGCGGGGATCTCGATTGGCGTCGTCCTGGCGGTCGCGAGGTTCACGATCACGGAGCCGGTCGCGCTGGTCGTCGATCGACACAGCACACACGCGCCATCGACGGCGAGCTGCGCGGGCCCGTCGGCGCACGGTAGCTCGGTGAGCGTGGTCGTCGAGCCATCGAGCTTCATCCACGACCACCGGCCACCGAGATCCGCGAGCAGGACCTTTCCGCGCGCGTCGGTGCGCAGGGCACGGACGGCGACCTGGGCCGGGAGCTGCGCGACCTCGGTCTCGCCCCGGCCGCGCGGGTCGGTGCGGTAGAGCGCCGAGCCGCGGACGAAGATGACGCTGCCGCCGCCGTAATCGTCGTCGGCGTGGGTGGGGCCCACAAGGAGCAGCAACACACCGGCGGCGATCGCGGCGCGCATCATCATCCGAGGAGCTTCGCGGCGGCGGAGGGGTCCGAGACCGTGGTCACGAACCGACCCTTGCCGGCGATCTCGAGCAGCGTGACGTCACCGAACCGGGGCAGGTGAACGTCGAGCGATTTCACGCCATCGGTCTTCTGCGAGTCGCGCTCGAAGTCCTGCTTGGTGAGCGGCTTGCCTTCGAGGAACACCTCGGAGAGGAACTCGATCGGGGCGATCCACGTGGCGCCATCGCGCTGCAGCTTGTCGCGCATCGCGCCGGTCAGGTTGTCGGTGCGGCGGACCACCTGGTCCCAGTCGCGCTTGCCGAGCGCGGCGGCAACATCGAGATCGAAGCGCTCGGTCGGGAACACGAGGACGATCGCACCCTCGATCTCGCGCGCGGACAGCGGCGGGCCCTTGGGCTCGGGCTTGGGCTCGGGCTTCGGGGGCTCGGGCATCTTGGCGGCGGCCGCCGGGGGTGCGGCCTTCGCGGCGGCAGGCGCCACGCTCGGCTGCGAGGACCGGCTCGCGGCAACCGCGGCATCCGTATCCATCTTCATCGTCGGCCGATCCGGTGCGGCGACCCGGGTGGCGGACGGCGCGCCGGGGAGGATCGAGAACCGATCCATCGCCGCGAGCTGCATCTCCATCATGATCGACTTGCGCTGATCCCAGGTGCCATCGGCTTCGAGCACATCGACCACGACGAGGTCGCCGCGGCGCTCGAACGTGACGCCGGAGAGCCCGGCGAGGATCTGCTCGTCGTCGAGCTCCTCGAGGCGTTTCTCGTACGCGAGGATCTTCGCCTCGAACTCCTTCTGCGACAGCGGAGTTCCGCGGCGCTTGCCGTCGATGTCGACCTGCGGGTCGAGCGCGTAGGGCAGGAGGCAGATGCCGCGGAGGTCGCGCATGCTGCGCGCGACGAGCACGGCGTCACCCCAGGTCCCGAGCGAGAACAGGCGACCGAGCCGGATCGGCAGCGCCTGCGCGGTGGCGATCAGCTGCTCCTTCGCGGGGCGCAGGTCGGCGGTGATCAATGGATCGGCCTGCGGATCCTCGCGAGGCGTGATCGTCTTGTCGTCGATGATCATCAGCCGGCGCTCGCCGCGGCGGCGGAACGGCATCGACGGCGAGAGCTCCATCTCGGCACGCGGATCGAGGCGATCCACGTCCAGCAACTGCTTGGACTCGAGCGCTTCCTGTCCTCCGAGGCCGTCGATCAGAGTCTTCTGATCGATCGCCGCGGAGCCCTGGAACATCAGGTCAAATACGAGGCTGTCGAGCTGCAGTGACATGCGTGGTTCCTTCTACAAGTAGCCGCTTCGCTGGCGCAAGAGCCACTCGAGACCGAGCAGCCCGATGATCAGGAGGAGGAGCCCCGGACGGCTCCACAGCTCGACGTCGGTCCGGCGATCGACCCGGACGATCCGGGGTGGATCGAACGCGAGATCCGACGGGAGCGTGTCGACGGCACCGAGGGCCTGGCCGCCGCTGGCCTTGGCGATCGACTCGAGCGTCGCCGCGTCGCCGACGGGGCGGTCGAGCTCGCTGCCGCCCTCACGGACGAGGAAGATGTCGTTGGCGTCGACCTGGCGGCCGGCAATCGCGGCATGGCCCTCGATCCGGTAGACGCCGGGAGCGAGCCCGCCGAGCTCGTGGACCACCGTGCCGTCCTCGCCGACCGCGAGCTTGGCCGCCGAGACCTCCTCGGCCGAGCTCGGATCCGCGCCCCGCCGGACGGTCAGGGAGACGACGCCGCCGGCCAGCGGCTGGTAGTCACGCCCGAGCAGCCGCACGGTGACCCGGACCGGCGCATTGGGTCCGTACTCCACGGCATCGCTGTCGACGTGGAGGTTGCGGAGCACCGGATCCTGGATCAACCAGCTCATCGCGTTTTCCCAGAACTTGGTGTACTGGCGGCCGTTGTCGCCCGGGCGTGCGGCGGCGCCAAAGCCCCACTTCCACAGCGTGTCCGTGGTGACCGCGAGCGACCGGCCCTTGCCGTACTCAGCGGCGATGATCACCGGCATCGGCTTGCCGGCCTTGGTCCGCAACCGTGGATGCTGCGCGAGGACGGTTCCCTCGGGCTTCACGGACGCGACCAGATTGACGCCCTCGAGCTGCGGCAGGGTCTTCCACGCCGCGACGTTGTCGTCGGCGGAGTAGCGGAGCGAGGTGACCGGGTGCATCTGCCCGGCCTCGGTGAGCTGCGGGGAGAACTTCTGGGTGTCGACCACCGGACCCGAGTCGAACGGACCATAGAGCTCGACGGGCAGGGCGGCCGCGACCGGCGTGCCGTAGTACCCGCCCGAGGTGAACGAGGCCGCGCCGCCGAGCATCACGAGCCCACCGCCACCCTCGACATAGCTCCGGATGTTCTCGAGGTAGTCCCCGATGCCGTACGGCAGGTACTCGAAGTCCTGCAGGATGATCAGATCGAACGACGGCAGCTGGTGCTCGAACAGCTCGCGGGTCGGGAACGGGATCAGCGACATCTCGTCGTTCGGGACGAGCGAGATGTCGTCCTGCGTGCGCAGGATGAAGAAGCTGATCAAGTCGACGTTCGAGTTGCTCTTCAGCATCTGGCGCAGCGAGCGGACGTCCCAGCCCGGCTGACCCGCGACCTGGAGCACGCGGATCTTGTCGCGGATCACACGGATCACGAAGCTGCGCGTGTTGTTCGAGGTCACCGCCTCGTTCGGGGCGATCGGGACCGAGACCTCGTAGACGTAGCGGCCGACGCGCGGCGGCGTGACCTCGAACGTCACGGTGACATCGTGATCGCCGCCGGGAAAGTCGACCATCTTCTGACGCAGGGGCTGGCCGTCGGTCGACAGCGTCACCGGCACCTGGCGCGCGGGGAGACCGGTCGTCCGGATCACCGCATCGATGCGGACCACGGTGCGAACGAACGCGAACTCGTCGGCCATGACCTTCGCGACCGCGATGTCCTTGAGGCCCTTGCGTGCCGCCCACACCGTGTGGACGCGGGTCTCGAGCGAGCGCAGGAAGTCGCGCATCGCACCGTCGCCCGAGTCCTCGGTGAAGCCGCCGGTCGACACCCCGTCGGAGATCATCACGACGCCTGCGAGATCGCGGCCCTCGTAGCGAGCACGCACGAGCTCGAGCGCCTTGCGGAACAGCGTGGCCTTGCCCTGGGCCTGGTTCGACGCGAGTGCCGCGAGGCTGGTCGGGCTGATCGTCTCGGAGAACGTGTAGTAGTCGACCTTGTGGTTCGCTTCCCACGCGGCGAGTGCACCACCTGACGCGGTGAGTAGCTGTCGCGCACGCTCGATCCGGGTCGGTCCCGTCGTCGACTCGGACAGCGCCATCGATTTCGAGTCGTCGATCAGCACCGCGATCCGGTTGGGCTCGCGTGCGACCTGGCGAAGCTCGACCGCCGGCTCGAGGAACACGACGAGTGCACCGACCGCCGCTCCGGCGCGCAGCCCGATCATCGTCGCGCGTCGCCACGCTGGCGCACCGCGGCTCGCTCGCCACGACAGCGCCACGATCGCGATCACCGCACCCCCGCCGAGCGCGAGCCCGAGGCGGCCCCACGGCGCCAGCATCACCCAGCGGTACTCGTTGAACTCGGTGGCGCCGGGCGCGGCGAGCCGCACCGTCAACGCGACGAGCGCCTCGGCCGCGAGCGCACCACCGGAGAGCAGCGAGAGCACGCCGAGCGCCGCACCGAGCCCGCCCTTGCCGCGACGGACGGCGAGCACGGTCGCGACCATCAGCACGAGGCAGGTGGCTGCGAGCGCATAGCGCACCAGCGAGGGAAACAGGACGATGTTCACGGCTTGTTGGTCGGTGGCTTCGGCGGCGACGGCGGTGTCGGCGTGGGGGTGAGCGCGCCGTCATCCGGCTTCCAGCGCCGCCGCTTCATGATGAAGGGCACGTGGACCTGGTCGGCCTTGTAGTCGAGGCACAGCGCGTACATAACGAGGTTGACGCCCATGCGGAACGCGAGCTCGCGCTGGCGCTCGCCGCCGGGCTCGCAGCGAAATTCATAGTTGCCGAAGTCGTCGCGCGACCATGCACCGCCGAGGTCGTTCGCGATGTACGCGGCGACCAGACGGCCATCGCGGATCACGCCTTCCATCGCAGGCGCGATCGACAGCCGACCGGCGGGCTTGTCGAGGAGGTAGAACGATTTGTAGACGACGTGATCGCTCGGGATGATCTCGAGGCCCTTGGTCGAGCCGGTCGTCGGGAACACCGCGGCCATCAGCTTGCGGACCGAGCCATCGAACGCGCCGTCGGTCGAGCCTTCGGCCGAATCGATCAGCAGGAAGCCGCCGAACGTGAGGAACCGGCGCAGCGCCTCGATCCCCGCGGCGCTCGGCAGCTCGATCTCGCGCTCGCCGGCGAGGTAGAGGAATGGCGTCTCGTGCAGCGTGTCCGCCGTCGGCGCAACGTTCGCGGGCTCGAGGTCGACGTCGATCGACGTCCGCTTCTCGATCTCCCAGCCGAGCCGGCGCAGCGCGTTCGGTCGGGGCGCGCTCGCGGGACCGAGCTTGAGCTGGCCGAACCGGAACTTCGAGGACGGCCCGAGAGCGTGCGCGGGGCGGGTCAGGAGCAAGCCGGCGGCAGCGAGTCCACCGCCGAGCAGCCGGCGCCGGGTCATCCCGCCCTTCGTTCTCGTCACCGGCGGAAGGTAGCGCCACCCCCAGCCCTCGGCCAGCGGCCTGCGGGCCAAGCGGCGAGGAATTTCGTGGGGATTTCGCGGGTGTCGGGGCAACCGTGCGTATTCGCCCGCATGGCGAGGTCAGTGCTAGGTCGCTGTGGGCTCGCTCGGCGATGGTGTCTTCGCCCTGAACCGATGCTGGTTTGCTCGTCGTGCGCCGACACCTGGGATGCCACGCTCGGTGCGTGTCCGCACCGGGGCGCCGCGACCCCGGATCCGACGGTCGTCGTCGAGGAGCAGCTCGAAGCACAGCTGCCGGTCGGCACCAACGTCGGCCAGTACCGGATCGAGAAGCTGATCGGTCGAGGCGGCATGGGCATCGTCTATCGCGGCATCCATCCGGTGATCGGCAAGCGCGCCGCGATCAAGGTGCTGAACGCGACGTACTGCGCGGATCCGGTCGCGGTCGAACGCTTCGTCCACGAGGCGCAGGCGGTCAACCGGATCGGGCATCCGAACATCGTCGACATCTTCGCGTTCGGGAAGCTGCTGGACGGCCGCTCGTACCTGATCCTGGAGTGGCTCGACGGCGAGACGCTGCAGCGCCGGATGGATCGAACGCGCGAGTTCTCGTACGACGAGGCGATCGCGATCCTGATCCCGCTGACGCGCGCGCTCGAGGCCGCACACGTGGGTGCACGGCGCGCTAGCAGCTTCGCCCCGTGCTTGTTAGCGTGCGGGCGTGATCGGCAGACTTCTGTGTGGCGCCCTCCTCGCGCTCTCCGTCCTCGCGGGTCCGGCGACCGCCGAGCTTGCGGCCCTACCCGAGGAGCCGGCCCCGGCGCCGAGCGATCCCGCACCGGCGGTGGTTCGTCCCGCGGTCGTCGAGCCCGCGGTCAGCTTCTCGCACAAGGGTCAGTTCCAGGCATCGGTGCGTCTCGGGGTCGGGATGCGCGCGATCGTGCCCTACGAGAAAGGTGAGTTCTGCGGAGCGTCGGATTCGAGCACGGGGAGCGGCAATGCTCCGGTGTGCAGCGGACGCGCTCCGTTCAGCATGGATCTCGAGCTCGGCTACGGCGTGGCTCGGCGGATCGACACGTTCGTCGAGCTCCGGATCGGGCTCGAGAGTGACTTCCCGGCGTATCGGGTCTCCGGCATGGCGGGGCCGCGGGTGTTTCACGTCTCGCCCGGAGCGCGATTCTTCTTCAGCGATGCGAAATCGAGCAAGCTGTTCACGACGGCGCAGCTCGTGTTCGACTTCTCCGGCTACCAGGACCAGAGCGGCGCATCGCGCGGGACCGACGTCGGGGTCCGCAACCTCAACGGGATCTGGCTCGACCTCCAGCGCTCCTACGGAATCTACGCGTACGTCGGTGAGACCGCGACGTTCGCGCGCTGGCTGCGGTTCGAGCTCGAGGCCGGCATCGGCATCTCCGGACGATACCGATAGGCCACTCGGAGCATCTGATCGCCGTGACCTTCGCCGATCACTTCTCGACCGTCGCGGCGCGCTACGCCGCTTGCCGCCCGCACTATCCGGCCGCCCTCGTCGACGCGCTCGCGGATCGCTCACCGCAGGGAACCGCGTGGGACATCGGGTGCGGCACAGGCCAGCTCTCGGTCGCGCTCGCAGATCGGTTCGCGCGTGTGATCGCCACGGATCCCGCGCAAGCCTTGCTGGATCAGGCGCCGTCGCATCCACGCGTCGAGTACCGGTGCGCATCGGCCGAGGTCAGCGGTTTACCGGATGCGAGCATCGAGCTCGCGGTCGCCGCGCAGGCTGCACACTGGTTCGACTGGCCACGCTTTGTCGCCGAGCTCGAGCGTGTCGCAAAGCCCGGTGCGCTGCTCGCGCTGGTCAGCTATGGGAACCTCGTCGTCGACGAACAGGTCGGCAGCCTCATGGAGCTCTATCGCGACGCCGTCGGGCCGTACTGGCCCAAGGGGCGCGAGCACGTGGAGGACGGCTATCGGAATCTCGCGTTGCCGTGGCCAGCCGTCGAGGCACCCGCGATCGAGATGACCGCAAGCTGGGCGCGCGACGAGCTCCTCGGCTACGTCCAGACCTGGTCTGCGACGGTCAAGCTTCTCGAACGCGAAGGACCCGCGGCGGTGAACGCGCTGCACGACCAGCTCGCACGATGCTGGCCCGACGGGGAGCGGCGAACGATCCGCTGGCCGCTCGCGATCCGGCTCGCGCGCCGGTAGGTCAGCGTGAGCGTCGGACATCGCTCGTGCAGGTCCAGGACCGATCGGGCATGGTGACTTCATGCCGCTGCGCTTCGCCCACGGTCCCGAGACGATCCGGGTCGGCGACTTCAAGGTCCGCCGGTTTGGCTTCGGAGCGATGCGCTTGCCGGGCAAAGAGGTGTGGGGCGAGCCCGACGATCCGGCGCGCGCGCATGCGGTGCTCCGCCGCGCGATCGAGCACGGCATCAACCTGATCGACACCGCCTGGTACTACGGTCCGTTCGTGGCGAACCGGTTGATCGCCGAGGCGCTGCATCCGTACCCGAGTGATCTCGTGATCGCGACCAAGCTCGGTGCGCGGCGCAACCCCGACAAGAGCTGGGTCCCGGCACTGACGGCCGAGGCATTGCTGGAAGGCGTCGAGCACGACCTGCGCACGCTGCGACTCGAGCAGTTGCCGCTCGTGCACCTGCGCTGGGTCGAGCAAACCGAGGTCACGTTCGAGGAGGCGCTCGATGCGCTGATCGCGATCCAGGCGACCGGAAAGATCCGGCATATCGGGCTCAGCGGGATCACGTTCGAGCAGCTCGAGATCGCGGTGGCGCGCACCCCGATCGCGTGCGTGCAGAATCTGTTCAACATGGGCGGGCCCGGGCACCAGCTCGACACCGCGCGTCCCGAGGCCGTGCTGGCAGCCTGCGAGGAGCGTGGCATCGCGTTCCTCCCGTTCTTCCCGCTCGCGATCGGCAGCTTGACCAGTGCCGGTGGTGCGCTCGCGGCGGCCGCGAAGCGTCACAACTGCACGCCGGCCCAGCTCGCGCTCGCGTGGCTGCTCGCGCGGTCCCCGGTGATGCTGCCGATCCCCGGCACCAGCAAGGTCGCTCACCTCGACGAGAACGTCGGCGCGCTGCACGTCACGATTGATCACACCGCGCTCGCCGAGCTCGGCCCGAACGCCTGAGCCCTACGAGCAACCCGGAGCAGCTGAGCCGCGCCAACCCGCAGGGCCCGCGCTAGAGTGACGGTTCATGTACCGGCTGCTCGCTCTCGACCTGGATGGGACCCTGCTGCGAAGCGATCAGCGCGTCGACGACGACGATGTCGCGGCGATCGCGGAGCTCCAGGCGTCGGGCGTCACCGTCACCATCGTCACGGGGCGCCTGCAGTCGGGCGCGGTGGGGGCGGCCGCCGCCTGTGCGATCGAGGGTGCGATCGCGTGCTGCGAGGGCAGTCACCTCGTCGAGCTCGCATCCAACACGACGCTGCATCACCATCCGATCGCCACCGACGTGTGCACGCTGCTGCGCACGACCGTGGGTGCGCATGGGCTCTCGACGTTCGTGTTCGATGCCCAGGGCATTCATCACGATCACGCGGGTGCGCCGTTCGCGGGGTACGTCTCGACCTGGTCCCCGAACCTGCGGATGGTCGAGGAAGAGCTCGCGTGGCAGACCCTGCCGCTGGCCGCCGTCGCGATCGGAGATCAGGACGCGGTGCTCGCAGCCGCAGCCGTCCTCGCCGAGCAGGCGGACCGGTTGTTCTCCGTCAGCTTCGCGGTCAGTCAGTGCCCGGGCAAGTACGCGATCCTCGTCCGTGCCGCGGGGCCGACGAAGGGCACCGCGCTGACCGAGCTGTGCCGGATGATCGGATGCTCGACCGCCGAGGCGGTCTGCGTCGGCGACTGGGTGAACGACATCCCGATGTTCGAGGTGGCGGGACGCTCGTTTGCGATGGGCACCGCGCCCGAGTCGGTGCGCGCCAAGGCGAGTGACGTGCTGCTGCGGCCGGCAGGCAGTGGCGGCGGCATCGCCGAGGCGATCCGTCGCGCGTGGGGCTAGCTCACGCGTGGAACGGTGAGCGTGAATGTGTCGAGGGCCTGGACGCGCTGCTCGATCGCGTCGCGTGCGGTCAGGACCAGGATCGGAACCTCGCTGCCATGCCGGAGCTGCGTGATGACGAGCTGACCATCGCGATCCGGAAGTCCGAGGTCGAGGACGATCGCGCGTAGCCCACCGGCCGCGGCGCGAGCGAGTGCCTGGTCCGCGGTACCGACGGAGATGGCGGCGAAGCCCTCCTCGGTCAGACCCTTGATCAGGCTGGCCGCGAGGCGAGGTTCGTCCTCGACGACGAGGACCGTCACTCCCGGTTTCCGTGTGCGTGGGCGCGACGCATGGAGCCAGTGCCAGCGTCCGGCCGCAAACGTCGGTAGTCCACACCATCTTCATCATGACTTCACCTGCGTGCGGGCGGCATGGCGCTACGGTTCGCAGCGGAGGAACCCAATGACCAATCCCCGAGACAGCCGAATCATGCTGGTCGCCGCGCTGCTATCGTTTCCTTGCATCGCAGGAGCCGACACCACATGCCCGAGCGCAGTCACCGACGCCGCGAAGAAGGCATACCCCCAGGCCACGATCACGAAGTGCATCGCCGAGAACACGTTTTTCGAGGTCAAGATGCAGAAGTCCGACAAGTCGATCGTCGAGCTCGACATCTCCGCCAAGGGCGACATCGAACAGATCGAGGAGGTCGTGCCGGTGTCCTCGGTACCTGCCGCGGTGACGAAGGCATTCGCGGCCAGGTACCCCAAGGCCACGCTGCTCAAGATTGAGAAGCAGACCAGGTCCGACAAGACGATCACATTCGAGGTCGCGTTCAAGTCCGGAAAGACGCTGAAGGAGGCGACGTTCAAAGACGATGGAACTTTCGTCGAAGAAGAGTGACGAGTGCGGTCGGTAGTCGTCGTCGCGTTCACGGCGTTCGCGGCAGCGATCGCGCATGCCGAGGACGCCCCGGTGGCGGTGACCCTCGCCGACGTGCTCGCCGCCACAGGGACGGCACCGGCGTCGCAGGTCTGGCGTCACGAGATCGAGGCCGCCGATGCCCTGGTCGACGCGGCGAGCGCATGGCCGGATCCCTCGCTGCGCGTCGAGACCAATCGCCTGACGGCGCGTCTGGTCGCTGGCGCGGTCGTTCCGCTACCGGTGTTCGGCACCGTCGGTGCGGCACGCCGCGTGGCAGCTGCGCAGGCGCGAGCCGTCCGCTCGGAGGCGATCGTCAGCGATCGCGATGTCCGTCGGCGCGCGATCGCTGCGTGGATCTCGCTCGCCCGTGCGGACGGTGAGATCGTGGCCACCGCGCTCGCCGCGACCCAGGCGGCGGAGCTCGAGCGTGTGGCCGTCGGGCGGCTCGACGCAGGTGTGGGCGCGGAGGTCGATGTCACGACGGCACGAGCCGCGCGCGCGCGCGCAGAGCGAGCTGCGGCCAGTGCGAAGCGAGCACAGCAAGCTGCGTCGGCTGACCTCGCCGGTGTGCTTGGCTGGGATCCGATGACGGCGATGGTCTCTGCCGGCGACTTGCCGGGGAGCACGTCGATCACGTTCGAGGAGCTTCGCGCGCGGCTTCCGGCACATCCGGAACGAACCCTCGCGCAGCGCAAGGTCGCCGCCGCCGACGCCACGATCCGGCAGGTTCGTCGGCAGGCCCTGCCGAGCCTCGCCGTCGAGGCCCAGGTCTCCGCGTTCGATCCCACGACACCCGGAACCGATGTGTTCGTCGCTCTCTCGCTCGCTCTGCCGCTGTTCGCCCGCACCGGCGATCGTGCGCGGTCTGCGCGGGCAACGGCCACGGCGGAACGCGCTCGCCTCGCCGTGACCGAGACCCAGCTCGCAGGTGGCCTGGTCGCCGCCTACCGACGCTGGCAAGCTGCAGCGGAGACCCTCGCCGCACTCGAGAACGACGTCATCCCGGCGCAGGAACGAGCGGCCGCCTTGTCGAGGCAGGCGTATCGCGAGGGTGCTCGCGACCTGGTGTCAGCACTTCAGGCCGATCGAGATCTCTCGGCCGTCCGTGCCGAGGTGATCACGGCCCGCGCCGACGTAGCCACGGCGTGGGCCGCGCTCCAGGATGCGGCGGGCGATGACCTCGGAGGACTCGGTGCGAACTAGCTGGGTCTCCATCGCGCTCGCGGCTGCGTGCGCGGTCGGCTGCAAGAAGACCGAGGCGCCCGCGCCCGAGAAAGAGCTGCCGACCGCCGCCGTGACGTGCAAGCCGGCGATCGAGACCTCCGTCGAGGAGGTCGTCGAGGTCGCTGGCGTGATCGCACCACCGCCGAGGTTCGACGCGGTCGTCAGCTCGCCGATCGCGGGCAGGGTCTCGCAGGTCGCCGTCGAGGAAGGCGATCGCGTCGCGGCCGGAGCTCTGCTCGCGACGATCGAGGATCCGTCGCTGCCCGCAGGGACGATCGAGGCCAAGGCCGCGGTCGCCGGCGCGCGCGCCACGAAGCTCGCCGCCGATCAGGATGTCGTGCGCCAGCAGCGTCTGGTCGAGACCGGGATCGGCGCACGTCGTGATCTCGACGAAGCGCGTGCCAAGGCCGCGGCGGCGGATGCGGAGCTCGAGGCCGCGAACGCGCGCTCGGGTCTCGCGAGCAAGAACAACGCGCGGCGCGAGCTGCGAGCCCCGCACGCCGGCGTGGTGCTCCATCTGTGGAAGCGGATCGGTGAGAGTGTCGATGGCACCACGGCGACGCCGGTCGCCGAGGTCGCGGATCTCACGACGCTCGAGCTTCGCGCCCAGGTCCCACCCGCGGCGTTGATGCCGGTGCGTGAGGGGATGCCGGCGACGGTGAAGATCCTCGGCATCGAGGGTGTGCTCTCTGCGAAGGTCGCCCGGGTCGCTCCGGCCGTCGATGCGACGACGCTCCTCGGTGGCGTGCGGATCGAGATCGAGGGCACGCACCCGATCGCGGTCGGCAGCGCCGCGACCGGTCAGATCGTGGTGGCTCATCGGCCGGGCTTGCTGGTCCCCGCATCTGCGCTCCGCCGTTCGATGGTGGGCGCCGACGAGGTGGTCGTGTGTGACCAGGGCGTGGCGCGCATCCGCGGCGTCACGATCGGCCAGCGTCGCGAGGCGACCGTCGAGATCGCGCATGGCATCGTGGCCGGCGAGCAGATCGTGACGGACCGCGTCCTTGGACTCGAAGAGGGTCAACCGCTCACCGCGGCGCCCCCGGGAACGAAGTGAACCATGGTCGCGCTCCTTCGCCGAAATGCTGCCGTCGTGTGGCTCGGCGCGCTCGCGCTGGTGATCCTCGGCGCGTTCTCGATGTTCACGTTGCCGAGCGGGATCTATCCCGAGATGACGTTCCCGCGCGTCGTCGTCGTCGCGCACGTCGGCCAGCTCGCACCTGAGCTGGTGGAAGCCCAGGTCACGCGGCCCCTCGAGGAGGAGCTCGCGACCGTTCCCGGTGTTAGCCACGTGCGCGCGAAGACGATCCGCGGTGCGGTCGAGCTCTCGCTCCAGCTCACCGATGACACCGATCCGCTGCAGGCACAGAACGCGTGCCAGACCGCGGTCGATCAGGTCACCCTGCCGAAGGGCACGACCACGATCGTCGAGCGCGTCCTGCCGACCGCTGTTCCGGTGATCACGTTCAACCTCGGTGCCGCCAAGGGGACGACCACCGACCCGCGCCGGCTGCGGGATGTCGCCGAGCGGATCGTGCGCCCCGCGTTCGTTCGGGTGGCAGGGGTCGGTGGCGTGGAGCTCCAGGGCGGCCGCGTCCGCGAGGTCGTGATCCAGATCAAGCCAACCGAGCTCGCGGCCCTCCACATCACGCCGTCGCAGCTCGCGGCGAAGCTCGAGGCATCCGATGTGCTGGTCGCGGCGGGCCGCGTGTCCGATCAGCACCAGACACTACCGGTCGTGCTCGATGCGCAGGCGCCGGATCTCGCGAGCCTGAAGAACCTCCCGATCGCCAGTGGCCCGTCGGGGCCCATCTTGCTCTCGGCGGTCGCGGACGTCATCGAGGGTGCCGCCGATCCGGACGTGATCGTCCGCGGACCCCAGGGCGAGGTCGTCGCGCTATCCGTCGCGCGGCTGTCGGGCGCGAGCACGGTGGCGGTCGTCGACCGGATCCTTGCGGTCGCGGATGGCCTGCGCGCGGCCCACACGCTCCCTGCGGATGTCACGCTGACCGCGGTCTACGACCAGGCCGAGCTGGTGACCGAATCCATGAGGAGCGTGCGCGATGCGATCCTGCTCGGCATCGCGCTGTCGCTGATCGTGATCGCCTGCTCGCTGCGCGACTGGCGCGCCGGGCTGATCGCCGCGCTGCCGGTTCCGATCACGCTGCTCGGCACGTTCGCGTTCATGCGGTGGTTCGGGGTGACGTTGAACCTGATGTCACTCGGCGGGCTCGCCGTCGCGATCGGCCTGGTCGTCGACGATGCGATCGTCGTCGCCGAGGGCATCGTCGCGCGCGTCGAAGAGGGCCACCCCGTGCCGGAGGCGGTGGAGCTCGGCACCAAGGACATGTTGGCCGCGGTGATCGGCACGACGTTCACGACGGTCGTGGTGTTCGCACCGCTCGCGATGCTGACCGGCGTCACCGGTAGCTTCCTGGGGGCGTTCGCCGTCACGCTCGCGATCGCCGTTCTCCTCTCGATGATCACGTCGCTGACGCTGATCCCACTGCTCGCGACGCATCTCCGGCGCCGGACCCGCAAGCACGCGCCCGCGCCGAGCGACCGACTCGGCAGGATGATCCGCTGGCTCGTCCGCCGCAGGTGGATCGCGGTGGTCGTGATGGTCGTGCTGCTCGGTGCTGGCTATCTCGCACAGCGCGACCTCGCGACCGGGTTTCTCCCCGCGATGGACGAGGGCGCATTCGTGATCGACTTCGCGCTCCCCGCCGGGACCTCGCTCGAGGAGACCGACCGCATCAACCTCGTGATCGACCACGTGCTCGCCGCGATGCCGGAGGTCGTGGCGTTCACCCGCCGCACGGGCACCGAGCTTGGGCCCGCGACGGCGACGATGCAGAGCACCGGTGACGTCATGGTCAAGCTGGTCGCGCCCGGCGATCGCGCCCCGATCGACGTCGTGATCGATCACGTGCGCGAACAGCTGCACGGCAAGATCCCCGAGGCTCGGTTCGAGTACATTCAGGTACTGCAGGACGTGCTCGCTGATCTCGCGGGCAATCCCGAGCCGATCGAGATCCGCGTGTTCGGCGATGACCCGCGCGTGCTCGATGCGTGGGCCGAGCACGCCGGCGAGGCACTGGCGAATCGCCCCGAGCTCGTCGACGTGTTCGACGGTCGCGAGGGCCTCACCCCGACCCTGCGCTCGACGGTCGATCATCGGCAGCTCGCGCAGCTCGGGATCGATGCGGCCACCGTCGGCGGGGACCTCGAGATGGCGGTCGGCGGTCGTCAGGTCGCCGAGATCGTGAGGCCGGAGCGCGTGATCGCGGTGCGCGTGCGCTACCCAGATGCGACTCGCTATTCGGCGACGGCGCTCGCCGGATCGCTGATCGCGTACGGTCCGCAGGCACTGCCGGTCGGCCAGCTCGTGACGTTCGATCGGCCGCTGTCTCCCGCGGTGCTGCGCCGCGACAGCCTGCGCTCGGTGCTGGTCATGCACGCGGCAACGCCCGGTGGAGACCTCGGTGCTGCGGAGGCCGCGGTTCGCGAGGTTCTGCTAGAGCAGCGGCCGCCGCGCGGCACCCAGGTCGAGATCGGTGGCCAGGCGGCGTCGGGCGCCGCATCGCGACGCGAGCTGATGAAGGTCGCAGGCATCGCGCTGATCCTCGTCCTGCTCGTGCTGATCCTCCAGCTGCGCTCGCTGCGGATCGCGCTGGTGGTGCTGATCAGTGCTCCGCTCTCGACGGTCGGTGGGCTGCTCGTACTCGACCTGACGGGTACTCCGCTCAACATCTCGTCGCTCACCGGCCTGATCCTGCTGGTCGGCATCGTGGTCAAGAACGGCATCCTGCTCCTCGAGTACGCGCAGCGGCGGGTCGCGGAGGGGAGGTCGCTGGAAGACGCGCTCGTCGCCGCGGCCCGGCGCCGCTTGCGCCCGATCCTGATGACAACCGCGGCGACGCTCGCCGGGCTCGCACCGCTTGCCGTCGGTATCGGCGCCGGGGCGGAGCTGCAGACCCCGCTCGCGATCGCGGTGATCGGCGGTCTCGCTCTCGCCACGCTGGTTACCCTCATCGTGACGCCGGGGCTCGCTGTCCTGGTCGCGCGGGAGCGGAGCTAGGTCACTGCGGGGCGTCGCCGAAGTCGCACGCGCTGAATCCAGGGCACACGAGATCGAACTTGCCGGTGACCTTGATCGGCTTGTTGCCCGGGACGACCTTGCCTGCGAGGTCGATCGTGCCGGCGATGTGACGGTTGTCGAGTGCGGTGATCTCGACCGTACCGTTCGGATCCGCGAGCGTTGCCTGGCCAAACGCCATCATCACGTTCGCGCCATCGCTCTTGCCCTTCACGAACGTGAACTTCTTCGGACCGAACGGCATCCCATCGAGCTTGCCGCCACCCGGGAGTAGCGAGAACCGGAACTTGTCGCCCTTGCAGTTCACGACGTAGCCATCGACGCCCATCATGTTCTTGCGCTCCTCGGGCAGGAACCAGTACGCGACGTTGGTCGCCTCCTTGCCACCCGGGGTCGTTTGCTCGGCCGTGATGCCGCCGGTGACCGAAAGGTTACACGAGCCGAGATCCGCGGGAGGCGGGTTCTTCTTCGGCCGCTGGGGCGGGGGCGGCGCATTGTCGCGGGTCGTGGCGGCGACCTCCTCCGGCTTCTGCTTCGTGTAGTCCTCCTTCTCCGGGCAACCAGCGAGCAGGACGCACATCGTGGTCATGGTGAGCTTGTGCATGGGCACCTCCACACTAGATCGCGCTCGCCGTATAGTCAGCGCGCCTTGCACCTGAACGAGCTGTTCGACGTCATCTTCCGGTGGGCACACCTGATCGCTGGGATCATGTGGGTCGGCAACTCGATGTTGTTCAACTGGCTCGATCGCAACCTCGAGAAGTCGGCGGAGCTCTCGCGGTTGTCGCAGGGCAAGATCTTCATGGTCCACTCCGGCGCGTTCTACGACGTCGAGAAGAAGCTGCTCGAGCCCGGCGAGATGCCGGCGATGATGCACTGGTTCAAGTGGCAGAACTTCTCCACCTGGGCGACCGGCATCTGTCTGTTCGTCGTCGTCTACTACCTCAACGGCGCCGGGTTCCTCGTCGATCCGAGCGTGCATGACATCGACAAGACCGTCGCGGTCACGCTGTCGATCAGCGCGCTGTTCGTGGGCTGGCTGATCTACGACGGGCTGTGGCGGATCGTCGGCGAGAACAATCCGCGCGTGGCGACGGTGGTCTCGATCGTCCTGCTGTTCGCTTCGATCTTCGCGTTCTCGCAGCTGTTCAGCGGGCGCGCGGCCTACATGCAGACCGGCGTACTGATCGGCACGCTGATGACCGGCAACGTGTGGATGTGCATCGTGCCGTCGCAGCACGAGCTGATCAACGCGACCAAGGCCAAGCGGGAGCAGGACCCGCGGCTGTCGATCCGCGCGAAGCAGCGCAGCATCCACAACAACTACCTGACGTTCCCGCTGCTGTTCATCATGGTGTCGAACCACTTCGGTTCGGCGACCAGCCATCCGCTGAACTGGCTGATCCTGATCCTCGTGATGATCGGCGGCGCGGGCATCCGCCACTTCATGAACATTCGCTACCGCGGTGGTGGCCGCGAGCTCGCGAAGGCTGCGTGGCTGCTCCCGGCGTTCGGGATGGGCGCGTTCGCGATCGCGGGTCTGATGGTCGTCAGCCGGATCGTTCCCAAGGGCGTGGTCGACAGCACCGGACCGGTCGCGTTCTCGCGCGTCCAGGAGATCGTCGCGACCCGCTGCATCACCTGCCACAGCGCGCAGCCGTCCGACGATGTGTTCCGTTCGCCGCCGGCCGGCGTGCTGTTCGATACGCCTGCGCAGATCAAGGTGATGGCCGCGCGGATCCACCTGCGTGCGGTCGAACAGCAGAACATGCCGTTCAACAACAAGACCCAGATCACTCCCGAAGAGCGCGGCGAGCTCGGTCGGTGGTACCGCGACGGTGCGAAGCTCGACGCTCCAGGCCCCGCCAGCGCGCCACGCTGAAGCGCTGCGCAAGCTCCGTACTGTGCGGGTTCCGCACGATCAAGTACCCATAACTGCTGACAGTTGTGGTCAGTGGTGGTCGGCGTGGATTGCTGTAACCGTGAAGCTAGATGCCAGCGCCCAGCGCACGTGCACCTCGGCGAGCGAATCGTCAGGACGGACATGGCGAGCGCTCGTCTGCTCGCGAGCTCGTCCACGACGCGCCGATCCGGGTGCGTGCTCGCGCGTCGTCCTCGCACCCGGCGATGCCCGCGTCGCCGCCGCCGATTCCGAAGAAGGCACTCGGGCGGACGACCGGCAAGGCGAAACTCCTCGAGACCGAGACGTTCGGCGCGTACACCGTGTACGAGCCGATGGGCGAGGGCGGCATGGCCCGCGTCCACCGCGCCGAGCGCGTGGGGCCCGACGGCACGCGCAGGACGGTGGCGCTCAAGCGGATGTGGGAGCACCTCAGCGAGGATCGCGACTTCGTCGAGTCGTTCATCCAGGAGGCACGGCTCGCGAGCCTGCTCCGTCATCCGAACGTGGCGCAGGCGTACGAGCTCGGAAAGGTCGACGACACCTACTACATCGCGATGGAGCTCGTTCCGGGCCCGACACTGAACGACGTGATGATCCAGTCGCGCACGGCCGCCGGCGCGATGCCGCTGCCGATCGTCGTCGAGATCTTGATCCAGCTCTGTGATGCGCTCGACCACGCGCACAACCTCCACGACGAGCACGGCCGTGCGCTCGAGATCATCCATCGCGATGTCTCGCCTGCCAACGTGATCGTCTCGAGCTCCGGCGTCGTCAAGCTGATCGACTTCGGCGTCGCAAAGGCTGCGCGCTCGAACGTCCACACCCAGCACGGCTTCATCAAGGGCAAGCTCAGCTACGTCGCGCCCGAGTACACGCTGGGCCAGCTCGATCGACGCGCCGACCTGTTCGCGGTCGGCGTGATCGCACACGAGATGCTGTCGGGCCGCCGGCTGTTCCTCGCGGACACCGACATCGAGACCGTGCACAACATCCGCGAGAAGCCGATCCAGCCGCCGTCGCGGACGAGCTCGCAGGTGACCCCCGACCTCGACGACATCGTGATGACCGCGCTGCAGCGCGATCCGAACAAGCGGTGGCAGAACGCCGCGGCGATGCGGGCAGCGCTGGTCGGGGCGAGGGCCGCGATCGGAACCGCCGATGCAAACGTGATCCGCGAGTGGGTGAGCTGGGCGTTCACCCGCGAGCCGTGGCGGGACTCGATCGTCGTCCGCCTGGTCGAGACCCTCGTGGCCCCACGCGAGTCCGCGCCGATCCTGGTCGTCGACCGTGCGCCGATCGCTCCGCGGACCACACCCACCGTCGTCGCCTCACCGCGGCGCGCGCATGCCCCGACGCTGCGGGTCGAGCGACTGCGCGGCGCCACGCCCCGCGAGTCCGCCCCCATCCTCCGCATCGCCCAGACCAGGCCGTCGCGCGACTCGACGCCGACGATCGTCGACGAGCTCCACGGTGGGGCGATGCCGCAGCGAACCATGGTCATCCGGCCGCCGAGCCCCCGGAGCGCGGCGCCGCAGCTTGCCCTCGTCCTGATCGCGACCGCACTCGCCGCCGCCGGCTGGTACGGGTGGCTCGACGCCGCCCTCGCGGCGCTCTGACGCTCTATACTGCGCGGCGATGTCCGAGCAGCTCCTGGTCGTGCGATCGCAGCGCGTCGTCACCGCGAGTGGGATCGCCCCTGCCGCGATCCACGTGCGAGGCGGAACGATCGAGCGCGTCGCTGCGTGGGATGACGTTCCCGCGCGCGCCACGCTCGAGGACGCCGGCGAGCTCGCGGTGATGCCCGGGATCGTGGACACCCACGTCCACCTCAACGAGCCCGGTCGCGCCGAGTGGGAGGGGTTTGCGACCGCGACCCGCGCGGCGGCGATCGGCGGGGTGACCACGCTCGTCGACATGCCGCTCAACTCGATCCCGCCGACCACCACGCGCGAGGCGTTCGCGGCCAAGCGCGCCGCCGCGCGCGGCCAGTGCGCGGTCGATGTCGGCTTCTGGGGTGGCGTCGTGCCCGGCAATGCGAGCGAGCTCGCGGGCCTCGTCACCGACGGAGTTCGCGGCTTCAAGTGCTTCCTGATCGATTCCGGCGTCGAGGAGTTCGGCTGGGTCGGCGAGCGCGAGCTGACCCCGGCGATGCAGATCCTCGCGGGGCTCGGCGTGCCGCTGCTCGTCCATGCCGAGGTCGCGGGCCCGATCGACGCGGCGACGCTGCAGCTCGCGAACGCCGATCCGCGCAAGTACGCCACGTACCTGGCGTCGCGACCGGAGAGCGCCGAGGAGCAAGCGATCGCGATGGTCACCGGCCTGTGCCGGGCGACCGGCGCGCGCACGCACATCGTTCATCACTCGGCGGCGCACGCGATTCCGCTGCTGCGTGAGGCCAAGGCACTCGGGCTGCCGCTGACGGCGGAGACCTGCCCGCACTACCTGCACTTCACCGCGGAGACGATTCCCGACGGTGCGACGCCGTTCAAGTGCGCACCGCCGATCCGCAGCGCGGCCAATCGCGAGGAGCTGTGGGCCGCGCTTGCCGAGGGCGTGCTCGACTTCGTCGCCTCGGATCACTCGCCATGCAGCCCCGCGCTCAAGGCGATCGAGGTCGGTGACTTCGTGTCCGCATGGGGCGGGGTCTCCGGCCTGCAGCTCGCGTTACCGGTGATCTGGACCGAGGCGTCGCGGCGCGGTCACGACCTGACCGACATCGTGCGCTGGATGTGTGCGGGCCCTGCGCGGCTCGCCGGCTTCACAGGACGGAAGGGCGCGATCGTGGCGGGTGCCGATGCGGATCTGGTGATCTTCGACGAGGACGGCCGCACACAGGTCACGCCGGAGACCGTGCATCACCGTCACAAGGTCACGCCGTATGCCGGCGAGACCCTGCGCGGTGCGGTTCATGCGACCTATCTGCGCGGACGTCGCGTTGCCGAAGCGGGCCGGACGCTCGCGGATGATCTGGGAGCGTTGCTATGACCGAGCCTGCCTTTCTCGACCTTCCGGATCTCGCGAGCGAAACCGTCGGTGGCGCCGCGATCGCGTGCAACGACGAGTTCTTCGCCGAGAAGGAGAACTTGCTGAAGCCTGCCGCCGCGGTGTGGAAGGACCACCTGTACACCGATCGCGGCAAGTGGATGGACGGCTGGGAGACCCGCCGGTTCCGTCCGATCGACGGCGTCGCGCCGGGCGAGGACAGCACGGTCCACGACTGGTGCCTGATCCGGCTCGGGCTGCCCGGCGTGATCCGCGGTGTCGTGGTCGACACCGCGTTCTTCCGCGGCAACTACCCCGCATCGTGTGCGATCCACGCGACCGAGATCGCCGATCCGCTCGATCTGCGTGCGCTCGAGACGGCGACGTGGACGGAGATCCTGCCGCGCTCGCCGCTGCAGGGTGACACCAAGAACACGTTCGCGGTCGATCACGCTCAGCGGTTCACTCACCTCCGCCTCGAGATCTTTCCCGATGGTGGCGTCGCCCGGCTTCGCGTTCACGGCGATGCGGTCCCCGAGTGGTCGAAGCTGCGTGCACTCGGCGGTGCGATCGACCTCGCGGCGCTCGAGAACGGCGCGGTCGTCGAGACCTGCAGCGACATGTTCTTCGGCTCGCGTAACAACCTGATCAAGCCCGGTCCCTCGCTGTCGATGGCCGATGGCTGGGAGACCCGGCGCCGGCGCGGACCCGGCAATGACTGGGCGATCGTGCGGCTCGCCGCCGCCGGCACGGTCGACCGGCTGCTGATCGATACCTCCCACTTCAAAGGCAACGCGCCGGCACGCGCGTCGATCGAGGGCGTCCACGCGCCCGGCGTCGCGGCCGCCGAGCTCACCGGCTGGCGCACGATGCTGTCGACGCCGCTGCAGGCCCACACCCGTCACGTGTTCGATGACGAGCTGCGCCGCATCGGTCCGGTCACCCACCTCCGGCTGTCGTCGTATCCGTGCGGCGGAGTCGCGCGGTTGCGGGCGTGGGGCACGCTCGCGCCCGAGAGCTCGATGGGGATCGCGGCGCTCAACGCGCTCGGCGCCGACGAGGCCCGCACGGTGCTCCGCCGGTGCTGCGGTTCGCGGGCGTGGGTCGAGGCGATGACCGCCGCGGGCCCGTTCGAGGATCTGCCGGCGCTCCTGCGTGTGGCTGAACGAACGTGGTGGTCGCTGTCCGAGGCCGACCATCGCGAAGCCTTCGCCGCGCACCCGAAGATCGGGGAAGCGAAGGTGCCGGTCACCGGCGACGTGACGTGGTCGACCGACGAGCAGAAGCATGCAGCGGCGGCAGCGGCGCAGACCCTCGCCGATCTCGCCGAGGCCAATCGCGCGTACGATGCCAAGTTCGGCTTCATCTTCATCGTGTGCGCGAGCGGCCGCACCGCCGACTCGATGCTCGCGGATCTCCGCGTCCGCCTCCGCTCGACGACGGCCAACGAGCTGCGCACCGCCGCCGAGGAGCAGATCAAGATCACGCGACTGCGTCTGACCAAGCTGATCGGAGAGCTCGGATGATCACCACGCATGTTCTCGACACCGCACGAGGCCGACCCGGCAAGGGCATCGCGATCGAGCTCGAGCGCGCCGATGCCGGCGTCTGGCACCTGATCGGCGCCGGCATCACCGACGACGATGGCCGGCTCAAGACCCTGACCCAGCCGGGGCCGCTGCTCGCCGCGCGTTACCGGATCCGGTTCCAGACCGGGCTCTACTTCGAGGGTCTCGGAACCCCGAGCTTCTTCCCGGTCGTCGAGATCCAGTTCACGGTCGATGCGGGCGCGGAGCACTACCACGTGCCGCTGCTGCTCTCGCCGTTTGGCTACTCGACGTATCGCGGGAGCTGACCCGCGCGCTGCGGGTGTGGCCGTTGAACGCCGGCCTGCATCGTCGCGTCGACCCACGACACGCACGACCACATGGTAGCGCGGGTCGTCCGAGCTGAGCTACAAACCCGCTCACCATGACGGTTCGCACGACTCTCCCCGAGAAGAAGCTCACGAAGGCCCTCGATCGCGTGCACCGGGCGCAGACGCGCGTCCTGACGCGTTACCCCGGTGACTCCGGTGCACGTCAGCCCGTGCACACCGTCTACGGCGGAGCTCACCTGTTCACGGCCGAGACCGCGAAGAAGCTCGGGGAGCTGTCGATCCGGTCGCTCGATACCTACGCCCCGGATGCGGCGACGTTCGCCGAGGCGATCGGGATCAAGGGTGACCTCGCACCGAAGGTCTACGAGCGCGTTCGCGAGAAGCTGGGCCGCGAGGCCGTCGAGGACTTCCGGATCGACTTCGAGGACGGCTACGGCAACCGTCCCGATGACGAGGAGGATGGCCACGCGGTGGCCGCTGCGCAGCAGGTAGCCGCAGGCATGGCTGCGGGCACGCTGCCGCCGTTCATCGGGATCCGGATCAAGCCGCTGACCCGCGAGCTCGCCGGCCGCTCGCTGCGCACGCTCGACATCTTCCTGACCGAGCTGCTCGACAAGAGTGGCGGCAAGCTGCCGGAGAACTTCGTCGTCACGCTGCCGAAGATCATGAGCAAGGTCGATGTCGAGACCCTCGTCTCGGCGTTCGAGATCCTCGAGGATCGGCTCGGGCTCGACACCGGCGCGCTCAAGGTCGAGTTCATGGTCGAGACGACGCAGAGCATCTTCGACATGGAGGGGCGCACCGCGTTGCCGCGGCTCCACCGTGCTGCGGAGGGCCGCCTGACCGGCGCGCACTTCGGCACCTACGACTACACGGCGAACTGCGACATCACCGCGGCGCACCAGAAGATGCGCCACCCGGCGTGCGACTTCGCGAAGCACGTGATGAAGGTGTCGTTCGCCGGCACCGGCGTGGCGCTCTCCGATGGCGCGACCAACATCATGCCGATCCCTCCGCACAAGGGAAAAGACCTGAGCGAGGAGCAGAAGCGCGAGAACAAGGCCGCCGTGTTCTCGGCGTGGCGGCTGCACGCCGACGACGTTCGCCACTCGCTGGTCAACGGCTTCTACCAGGGCTGGGATCTCCATCCCGGCCAGCTGCCGACCCGCTACGGCGCGGTCTACGCGTTCTTCCTCGACGGGCTCGCACCCGCGTCGGAGCGGCTGAAGAACTTCGTCGACAAGGCGGCGCAGGCGACCCTGGTCGGTGACGTGTTCGACGACGCTGCGACCGGGCAGGGCCTGCTCAACTACTTCCTCCGCGGCATCGCGTGCGGCGCGGTCACCGAGGAGGAGGCGCTCGCGACCGGGCTCTCGCTCGAGGAGATCCGCAGCAAGTCGTTCGTCAAGATCATGGCCGCGCGCCGCTCGAAGGCCTAGCTCCTCGGCCTAGGTGCTGGGAAAGATGCCCAGCGCATCGAGCGCTCCCCGCAGCCGGTCCTCGCGGGTGGCTCGGATCGCGGACATCTCCTCGCTGCCCTTGGCCTCGAACCACACCGCGTACGGTGTGATGACGCCGGCGCGCTCGACCCAGCCGACCTGCCAGGCGAGCCAGTCGCCGCGCTCGTCCTCGGTCCGCCCGGTGCCGGTCTTGCCGTAGAGCACCGCGTCGCCGGAGCGCGCGAGCTCGATCACCTCGCGGACCGCCGCCTGTGCGGGTGCCGAGACCGCGAGCTTGCCACGCGCCAGATCCTCGACGAGCGCGAGCTGTTGTGCCGCCGTGATCCGCAGCCCGCCGCGAAGCCAGAACACATCGAGCCCGGCGGTCATGTCCTGGTTGCCGTAGCCGAGCTTCGCGAGCCCGGCCTTCATCCGGTCGGCGCCGATCAGCAGCGCGAGTGTGCGAAAGTGCGGCACCGCCGAGACCTTGATCGCCGAGCGCAGCGTGTGCTCCTTGCGCCACGAGTCGAAGTACCAGTCCTCGTCGGGGACGCGCTGCTTGTCCCAGGTCATCGGCGCGTCGGGACCTGCGAGCACGCCAGCGTCGACGCCGATCAGCGCGTTCGGGATCTTGAACGTCGAGTACGGCCGGCGTGGCTCCGCGCACCGTCGTGAATCGCTCTCGCGGACGGTCCCGCCCGCATCACGGAACATGAAGCAGCCGTCGGGCCACACGCGTGCGAGGTCCGGCGGCGCATCGGTCGGGACGATCGCGGTCGGGGGCGAGGCGACCGGGACCGGTGCGCCGGGGGCAGGCGGGGCAGGTGCTTCGGAGCGAGTGCAGGCAACGAGGACCAGGGCGGGCAACCAGCGCATCGGCCCTCCAACGCGTGAGGGGAGCATTCCATTTCACGCCTGACGCCGGAGGGCGTGATGAGCGTGGCCGCACGGCCAGGGCGAGTCGGTTCGCTGAGTTGCGCGGGCATGCGGGTTGCTCTGCTGGTGCTCGTGCATCGCAACGCGCAGCCCGCAGAGGAGCCCTCGAAGCTCGAGACCGCGGTCGTGTGGACGATGCGCGCGATGATCGTGATCAACGGGATCGTCAACGTCGTGATGGGCGACATCCCCTACGCGCTGTTCTGCTTCGTCGGCGTGGTGGTGGTTTCGCTGCCGGGCCTGATCGCACGGACCCGGCGAGCGGTGCTGCCGGCCGAGCTCGACATCGTCCTGCTGATGTTCTTGATGCTCGATGTCACCGCCGGCCGGCTCGGTGGCCTCTACGAGCTGATCCCCTGGTACGACAAGGCGCTGCACTTCGGCGCGTCGTTCGCGATCGCGATGCTCGCGTTCCTGTTCGTCTACCTCCTGCACTTCACGGGACGCACGCAGCGCCACACGATCATCGACGCGGTGATGATCTTCCTGATCACCGCGGGGCTCGGTGCGTTGTGGGAGATCGCCGAGTTCGGCGCCGACCAGTTGCTCGGCCGCGAGACCCAGGGCTCGCCGCAGCTCGGCCCGTTCCCCGACACCATGGTCGACCTGATGCTCGACTCGATCGGCGGCGCGATCGCGGCGGTCGTCGGGACGCTGTGGATGAAGTACTCGAAGCGCAGCGCGCGCCGGATCGAGGGATTCGCGAAGCTCCTCCATCACCGGCGCCCGGGCCGGATCAGCGAGACAGCGGTCCCCGCGTAACCCGATCGCCGAGCGTGGTGACCACCGTGCCACCGATGATCAGCGCGGCCCCGGCGATCGTCCAGGTCGTCGGTACGTCGTCGAACACGGTCCATTGCCAGAGCAGCGCGAACGCGACCTGGATGTAACCGACAGCCGTGGCCCGTCCCGCTCCTTCGAGCGCGAGGCCCATCGTCAGCAACACCTGCCCGATCTGGGTCGTCAGTCCGATCATGAGCAGCAGCAGGCACTCGGTCGGCGAGGGGGTGACCCATACCGCGAGCGCCCACGGCAGCGCGAGCGGCGCACCGACCAGCACGTACCAGAACACGATCACGGACGCGTGGTCGGTCCTCGCGAGCTGCCGAACACCGACATACGCCAGCGCGGTGAGCAGGGCCGAACCGAGCCCGACGCCGACGCCGACCGGATCCACGCCCGCCCCACCGGGATGCGCGATCATCAGCACGCCACCGATGCCGCACGCGATCGCGATCGCGGTCGGCCAGCCCACGCGCTCGCGCAAGATCCACCAGGCGAGCAGCGCGGTGAACAGCGGGATCGTATTGCGGAGCGTGGTCGCTTCGGACACCGGGAGGTGCGCGACCGAGACATAGAACGCGGCGAGCGCGCCGAACCCGACCAGTCCACGCGTCATCAGGCCGCGCTTGTTGTGGCCCCATGGCGAGACACCCGCGCGTCGCACCATCGCCCACGACACCGCCAGCATCACCGTCGAGCGCACGAACACGATCTGTCCCGTCGGCAAGCTCGCACTCGCGAGCTTGACCAGCACGGTCATCGTCGACAGCGCGAAGGCGCTCGCGGCCATGAAGAGGATGCCGCGGCTCGGGCGGAACCAGCGTGCTCCGACGGCGGTCGTCATTCCGGATCGGAGCCCTGATTCACTCCCTCGAACAACATCGACGAGAGGTAGCGTTCGCCGGTATCCGGAAGCATCGCGAGGAGGACGGACCCCTCCGGCGCCTCGCGCGCGACCCGGCTTGCCGCCGCGAACGTGGCCCCCGCCGAGATCCCGACGAAAATGCCTTCGTGGCGCGCGAGCGATTGCGCGCTGACCACCGCCTGTTCGGCCGTGATCGGAATCGTCCGATCGAAGATCGTGCGATCGAGGACCTCGGGGATGAGGTCTGGCACCCAGCCCTGGATCTGGTGCCGATGGAACTCGTGACCGGCGAGCAGCTGGGCCTCCGCGGGCTCTGCGGCCACGACCTGGATGTCAGGTCGCGCGAACTTCAGCGACTGTCCGGTGCCGGTCAGCGTCCCGCCGGTACCCCAGCCGGTGACGAAGTAGTCGAGGCGCGCGGTCGCGAAGTCCTGAAGGATCTCGGGCCCCGTCGTGCTGCGATGGAACGCCGGGTTCGCCCGGTTCTCGAACTGACGAGCGACGAACCAGCCGTGCTTGCGGGCGAGCTCCTCCGCCTTGCGGACCATGCCACTCGCGCATTCGACGGCCGGCGTGAGGATCACCCGTGCCCCGAACGCGCGCATGATCAGCCGTCGCTCGATCGAGAAGCTATCCAGCATCACCGCGACGAATGGATAGCCCCGCGCTGCGCACACCATGGCGAGCGCGATGCCGGTGTTGCCGGAGGTGGCTTCGATCACGGTCTGCCCGGGACACAGCACCCCTCGCCGCTCGGCGTCGGTGATGATCGCGAGGGCCAGGCGATCCTTCACCGAGCCACCCGGATTGAAGGACTCGACCTTCACGTACATCGTGACGCCCGGCGGCGAGAGCCGGTGGATCCGGACGATCGGGGTCTTACCGATGGTCTCGGTGATGCTCGCGTAGATCACGCTGTGATGCTACGTCACAAACAGGTACCAACGTCCGGAGCGCCTAACGATGAACTAAATCCGTAGTAAAATACGGAATTTCACGTACTGCCGAGCAATCGACCATGAACGTTGCGGACGCCAGGCGGTTCATGTAGAAAAACGGCTCTCACGGTGGTCATAGCTCAGTTGGCAGAGCGCCAGGTTGTGGTCCTGGATGTCGCGGGTTCGACCCCCGTTGATCACCCCAACGTTTCAGCGGCTTAAATTCTCGGCCTTCCGCGGGCGCCCGGCTCACTCGTCCTGCGCCGCGACCGAGATGAAGATGGTCGCGCCATCGCGGTAGACCAGCGCCAGGGCGCGCCGTCGGTTCGCGCGCACGGCCTTGGTGAACGCGCTCGTCGACGGCGTTGGGGCCCGGTTGACCTCCATGATCAGGTCGCCCACGCGAAGGCCCATGAGGGCGGCCGGGCTGTCAGGCTCGATCGCCCGCACCACGACACCTTGCAGCTCGGCAGGTACGCGAAGCCGCGCGCGAAGGCTCGGATCGAGATCCTGAACCACGACACCTGCGAACAGGCCGGCTTCGTCGGGCTGCAACGGATTCGCGCCCGCGGTCTCGCTCGGCTGCTCACCCACGATGACCTGGATCGATCGTGGCGTGTCGTTCCGCACGATCTCCAGGCGTGCGCGGGTGCCCCGTGCGGTCAACGCGATGAGATTCCGGAGCTGCGCCGCACTCGTCATCTGCGCGCCGTTGATGGCCGTGATGACGTCGCCACGTCGCAACCCCGCGTTCGCCGCGGGACCATCGGGTGCGACGTCCGAGATCAGCACACCGGTCCGCGGCTCCACGCCGAGCGATCGGGCCAGCTCGTCCGTCAGATCCTGGATGGTGATACCGAGCCAGCCCCGAATGACCTTTCCGTCCTTCAGCAGCGAGTCCTTGATCAGCATCGCCGTGCGGCTCGGGATCGCGAACCCGATCCCCTCATAGCCTCCCGTGCGCGAGATGATGGCGGTGTTGATGCCGACGAGCTGGCCCTCCATGTCGACGAGCGCGCCCCCGGAGTTCCCGGGATTGATGGCGGCATCGGTCTGGATGAAGTCGTCGTAGGACGTGATCCCCATGTTCGAGCGCCCGACCGCGCTCACGATTCCCATGGTGACCGTCTGCCCGACACCGAATGGGTTACCGACCGCGAGCACGACGTCTCCGGTGCGCAGCTTCGATGAATCCGCGATGCGGATCGGTGTGAGGTCCTTCGCGTCGACCCGGATCACGGCGACGTCGCTGTCGGGATCGATCCCGACGACCTTCGCGTCGAGCGTCTGGCCGTTCTTGAGCGCGACGCGGATCGATTCCCCATGAGCAACCACGTGACTGCTGGTCACGATGACGCCATCGGAAGAGACGATCACGCCCGAGCCAAGGCTGTATTCGATCCCACGATCCGACGGTCCGAACTGGCGGCGCCAGAACGGGTCGCGAGCTCCTCGCGGAGGTTGTTCCGAGATGATGCTCACGACCGAAGGCGTGACCTGGTCCGCGACATCCGCGATCGAACGGTGACCGGGGAGGAGCGCCGCTGACGAGGAGGGTGGACAGCCGGTCGGTTGCGGGGCCTGCTGCGTGCAGTCCGGCGTGCGCTCCTGGCAGCCACCGAGGATGGCAAGCACCAGGCTGACCGTCGAACAGCTACGAGAAACCATGGATCGGCGCTCCCTCCAGAAACCCGTCGCAAGATGAGGACCGCGATCGCGGCGGGCGGAGCTGATGGACGACGGTTTGCGCGAGCGCCGGTATCGCGCCGTGCGCCCAGGCCCGTGCTGCCGCACGGACGTCGTTGAGGATGCACTACAACCCCGTCGGGAACGTCTCCGGCAGCTCGCCGCGTTCCCACTCAGCCGTTCTCTCGAGCGGTTCGAGGGCTCGCGTCTCGTCGAGGTGAAAGATCGCGTCGAACTGGTCGGGGAGGTGGACGTGGTAGTAATGGCTCGCACGCTCGGTCTGCGGTCGGTACACGACCCCGATCGCGCGCTGCAGTCGAGGCTCGTGGAGCGCGCCCGCAGCCTCCCCGAGCTGTTCGAGCAGCAACAAGAAGCTCGGGACGCCAGTGGCGTGGAAGAGCGACTCGTAGCTGTGGGGCAGCGCGGGCCGGACCCGCTTCCGCTCCGCGGCCTGGCCCCAGTCCGATGCGGCAGTCACGGTGCCGTGATACGTGCTGAAGCCGACGAGCACCGTCTCGCCCGGATGGCGCGCGCGGCAGAGCTGACCGATGTTGAGCTCGCCGTGTTCGCCGCGGTCGGTCGCGCTGGCGTCGCCGATGTGCGAGTTGTGAGCCCACACGACGATCTTCGCGCGGGTGCCGTGTCGCTCGAGATGGAGCGCCAGCGCGTCGAGCGTGTCCATCATGTGCGTGTCTCGCAGATTCCAGGTCGACACGCCGCCGAGGTACATCGCTCGGTAGTACTCCTCGGCCCGCGCCACGACGCGCGCATTTTGCTCGGCCTCGAACTGCTCGTCCTCGGCGAGGACGCCATGCCTGCGGAGCAGGTCCGCTCGCCGGCGCTGCAGATCCACGAGCTGATCGACCGCCTCTTGCTCGCAATCCTTGCGGATGCCGAGCGCCGTGACCTGCCCGTAGAGCTGCGGTTCGGCAGCGAGCGTGTCGAAGCATGCGTAGCGCGAGCGGGCCTCGCGTTCGGCGTCTGGATCCGTGCGCGCGAGATACGCGAGCACGGCCTGGATCGACCCGTGGAGCGAGTACACGTCGAGCCCATAGAAGCCGACCTTGCGACTCAGGTCGATCACGTGGTCGTTGTGGGCTCGCAGCCAGCCGACGAGATCGAGGATGTCTGCATTGCGCCACATCCACTGCGGAAACCGCTTGAAGTCAGCCAGCGCCTCGGTCGCGTCGGGGTCCTTGCCTACGCCACGCACGTAGCGATGGATGCGATAGGCGTCGGGCCAGTCGGCCTCCGCGGCGACGGCGATGAAGCCCTTTTCGCGGATCAGGCGCTTCGTGAGCTCGGCACGGATCCGGTAGAACTCGTGCGTGCCGTGCGACGCCTCGCCGAGCAACACGAACCGGGCATCTCCGATCCGGTCGACGAGGAGATCGAAATCGGACCACGACCCGGTGAGCGGGGTCGCGGTATCGACAATCGCGCGAGCAAGGATCCGATCGGCGGGCATGCGTTGCCTTTTTTCAAACGCCGTACCAGCGCGCCGGTACGCGGGAATGGCCGATCAGGCAGCCCGCCCGCGACTGTGAGAACTTCGCAGCTACTGGCCGTTGGCTTGCTGCAGGTACGACAGCAAGCGGGGCTTGATCGCGCGCATCGCTCGCGCGCGGTGCGAGAGGTCGCCCTTGGTTCCGACGCCGAGCTCCGCGAACGTCTTGCCGAGCTCGGGGAACAGAAACAGCGGGTCGTAGCCAAACCCGCCGGTGCCGCGGGCCTCGTCGAGCAACGTTCCTTCGCACACGCCATCCGCGGTCAGGGTCTCGGTGCCAAGCGCGCCCGCAACGTCGGCGAGGGCGAGCACGCAGCGGAACCGTGCGGTGCGCTCGGCGGCGGGGACGCCAGCGAGGGCGGCCAGCAGCTTTGCGTTGTTCGCCGCGTCGCCCGCACCTTCGCCGGCGTAGCGCGCGCTGTACACGCCGGGCGCACCGCCGAGTGCATCGACCTCGAGGCCACTGTCATCGGCGAGCGCGGGCAAGCCGGTCACCTGGGACACCTCGCGCGCCTTCTTGATCGCATTGCCCGCGAACGTGTCGGCATCCTCGATCACCTCGGGAATCTCGCGACCGAGACGCTGCGCGGCCTCGTCGACGCTGAGCACATCGACCCCGGGCAGCAGCTGGCGCAGCTCGACGAGCTTGCCCTTGTTGCGGGTCGCGAACACGAGAGGTCGTTGCTTCATCCCAGGACCTTGCGCTGGGCGGCCACGAGCTGGCGAAGGCCGATCGCCGACAGATCGAGCATCGCGTCGAGCTGCTTGCGATCGAACGTCCCCTTCTCGGCGGTGCCCTGGATCTCGATCAACGATCCGTCCTCGGAGCCGACGACATTGGTGTCGACCTCGGCCTTCGAGTCCTCGATGTACGGCAGGTCGAGGACGACCACGCCACCGACGACGCCGACCGAGACCGCGGCGACCGGAGGCTTGAGCGCGTTCATGTTGGGGAGCTTGCCCGTCTCGACGAGCTTGCCGATCGCGAGCGCGAGCGCGACCCACGCGCCGGTGATCGAGGCACAGCGCGTGCCGCCATCCGCCGACAGCACATCGCAATCGACAGCGATCGTGCGCTCACCGAGCGCCTTGAGATCGACCGCCGCACGCAGCGACCGACCGATCAGCCGCTGGATCTCCTTGCCGCGTCCACCGGGGTCGCGCTTGCTGCGCGTGTGCGTCGAGCGGGGGAGCATGGCGTACTCCGCGGTCAGCCAGCCCTTGCCCTTGCCGGTCATCCACGCGGGGACGGTCTCCTCGACGCTCGCGGCGCACAGCACCCACGTATCACCGAGCTTGATCAGCGCCGATCCCTCGGCGTGCTTCTGGTAGTGCGGGATGATCTCGAGCGGGCGGAGCTGGTCGGGACGACGGCCATCGGGGCGCATGATGGCGGCAGGCTACCCCATCCGCGCGCGAGCGGTCAGGTCGTCTTCAGGATCCGCTTCGCCGCATCGCGCACGGCGTGCGGGTACGCCATCAACGTCGAGGCGACCTTGAGCTCGTTCTTGGTCAGCATCCGCAACACGCGCACGATCTGGTCGACGCCGAGCCGCGGATTGCTGAGCAGTGCCCGCCGGACCTCCGCGATCTGCAGCCATGCGCCGTTGCTGACGATCGTCTCCATCAGGATGCGCGGCATCGTCCCCATCCGCGCGAGCCGCGCGACCTCGGGCGCGGTCAGGCGCGGGTTGCGCAGCAGCGCCTCCCACACGTTCTTGCCGTACAGCCGCTCGAGCGTCATCCGCGTCGTCGGATCGGAGCTGCTCGCGGTCTTGATCTGATCGGCGAGCGTCATCCCGCGCAGCCGCTCGTGGATGTTGAGCGCGAACTTCTTCTTCTGCTCAGCGTCCGCGCCGCCGGCATCAGCGGCGTCAGCGGCATCATCGGCATCATCGGCATCACCCGCATCACCCGCATCACCCGCATCCTCGGCGGTCCTTGCGTCCGCGCCCTCGGCCGCCGGGGGCACCTGGACCAGCTGCGCGAGCTGCTCCTTGATCGCAGGTCCAAAGCCGACGATCTCGAGCCCGGCACCCTTCGCCGGATCGACGAACACCACCCGTGCCGGCACGCTGAGCTCCCCGCGGGTGCCCCGCACGACCAGCTCGCACTCGGCGTTGAACGCCAGGTCGCAGCCCGCGCTCGTGATCACGTCATGGTCGACAAACAGCCCGCCCGCCGCGAGATCGCGCGCGCGCGTCGCATCATCCTCTGCGAGATCGATGACGACCTTGGGCCGGCCCATCCGCCCACGAGTTTACGCCCTGCTCACACGATCAGGCGATCCGTTGCTGGGACGACCTGGCCCGGGTCTACGTAGATTCTGGTACCCAAGAGCGTCACCTTGAAGTGGGGGAGGGGGCGGGTCGCGGGACCCTGGATCACGTCACCTTCCATGGTGAACACCGAGTGGTGGCACTCGCAGACCAGCGAATCGGACTGCAGGGACACCACGCAGCCCTCGTGGGTGCAGATCGCCGAGACCGCCATCACGCCGATCTGGTCCCGAACGACGATCACCCCGCGGATGCGGAAGCGAACCGCCGAGCTCGGTGGGTAGTCCTCGACCGGACCAGCGTCGAACGCGGGCCCAGCCGGAGCGGAGACCGCGGTCCTGCGATGCGCGCAGGCGGCGACGGGCAGGAGAACGAGCAGCTTGCTGGCTGTCCGCCGGTTCATCGGGCGTTGCGACGACATCGCAGCGGTGTCCGATCAGAGCATCCTTGTAGGATTGATGATCGTCCGCCACATATGCGCGACGGGCGAGCCGTCGTTGCCGAGCCCTTCCCGGGGCTGCTTGAAGTTGCGACCGATGATGTCCGTGAGCTCATCGGGCGTCAGGTGGCGGTGCTTTGCATCCCCGACATAGAGGGCCTTGGGCTCGGGCGTCTCCTGGTCAGCCATCGTGACGAGCCGCGCGCCCATGTACCACTTGTGGTTGCGCGCGGCCTTGTAGGTGGCCTCGGTGAACGCGTCCGGTTTGTAGTTCTCGCCGAAGTACACCTTGTAGAACTCCGGCGGCCCCTTGTAGCCGTTCGCCTCGTCCGCAAAGAACCGGCACGACTGGTGATTCTCGATCACCCAGACAACGTGCTCGCTGACGTACGGTCGTACGAGCTGCGCGCTCCAGTACGCATGGTCGGGGCGCGCGACGCTGTGGCCGATGTCATGGAGCAGGCACGCGAGAATGATCGGCTCGGGCAGCTTCTGCTTCATCGCCCAGTCCGCTGCATAGAGCAGATGCTGCGCGAGGAGGAAGCGATGCGTGATGAAGTCCTGCAACGTGGGCTTCGCCGGCATCGCATCCAAGCTGCCCTCGGCTTCCTTCGTCGTGTACGAGGTCAGCGACTTGATCGGCCACTGTCGCTGTCGTCCGGTGACATCGTCGACGAGGATCTCGGTCGTCGTCGGCACGACCGGCCTTGGCGGTGGCGGCGGCGGCGCGACGGGCGCTTGCGCGACTGCCGAGGTGGCGCTTTTGGTACAGGCGGCAAGGCCGGCGGCTGCTGGGAGAGTTGCAAGGTGCTTCAGGAGCGATCGTCGACGCATCAGCGGTCGAGCTTACCGGCTCCGCCATGGAATCAGCAACTTCAATCCACAGCTGATCCGACGAGCACGGCACCGACACGCATTGCTGATGTGAGGAAAGTGCAGCCGGCGAGAATGACTGTTTCGTTTCGCAACGCGCGCGGCTCGTTCTATAACGAGAAGCGCCCTCAGCGCGTCGAAACGCACCTGCGATGCACGTGTTGAACCCCACCGTGCACGATGCGTGCAGCCCCCGTGTGCACGTTGCGTGCAGTTCATTGCATTTTCCGCCAGTCGCGATCTGGATCTCTCGTTGATAGCGTGCGTTCGAACGATGTTGATCGTCGATGATCGGATGCCGGGTTTGGATGTGGGCACATCACGTCCCTGTACGGTCGAGCGCGGGGAAGGGTGGTGAAGAAGACGTTTGCGCGTGCGACGACGGGGGTGCCGATCAGAGGGGTCCTTCAGGGCGTCCTCGCGTACGCGCTGTGGGGCATCGTTCCGCTGTACTGGAAGTCGCTCGATCGCGTGTCTGCCGCCGAGCTCGTCGCGCATCGCGTGCTGTGGGGTGTTGGCGCGTTGCTGATCTTCGTCGTGGCCGCCGGGCAATCGAGCACGCTGCTCGCTGCGCTCCGTCAGGCAAGGCTCGTCGCGGTGATGGGACTCTCGGGTACGGTGCTCGCGATCAACTGGGGCGTGTTCGTGTGGGCGACGACGTCGGGGCATCTGCTCGATGCAAGCCTTGGCTACTTCATCAATCCACTGGTCTCGATCGCGCTCGGAACCCTGGTCCTGCGCGAGCGGTTGCGACCCCTGCAGTGGATCGCGATCGCTCTCGCCATGATGGGCGTTGCCGTCCTCACGTGGCGCGTCGGCCGCGTCCCCTGGACGGCTCTCGTGCTCGCGTTCACGTTCGGCACCTATGGCCTGATCCGCAAGGTCGCCAAGGTCAAAGCCCTCGTCGGCTCCGCGATCGAGACGATCCTGCTGGCGCCGGTCGCGGTGGTATACTTGGGCGTGCTCGGCTCGCAGGGTGCGTTCGGCCACGCCGACGCGGCGACGCATCTCCTGCTGATCGGAACCGGCGTGGTCACCGCCGTGCCCCTCGTGCTGTTCACCAGCGCAGCGCGCGAGCTTCCGCTGACCATGGTGGGCTTTCTCCAGTACCTCGCGCCGACCGGCCAGTTCCTGGTGGCGACATTTATGTTCCGCGAGCCACTGGCGAATGCGCAGCTCGCTGCGTTCGTCCTGATCTGGATCGGACTCGCGGTGTTCTCGGTCGACCTCTGGCGTCGCGTCCCGCCCCGGGGGCCGGGGCGCCGCCGCCAGGCGCGAGTGACGATGAGACCGGCATGAACTGGAACCAAGGTCACGGGCACACGATGATCGTCCCGTCATGAGAAGTATCAACATGGATTTGCGTTTCTTGCTGTCGACAGCACTGGTCTCGGTCGTCTCGTTCGCGTCGGCCGTCGCGTGGGGACAACCTGCGCAAACCACGCCCACGCCCCCCCCTGCCGACCCACCCGCCACTGATGCGGCGCCGATCGATGCAGCGCCGGTCTCCTCGCTACCGGTCGCGGCAGCGCCGGTACCGGCGACACCGCCGTCGGCCCCCGCATCACCGGATCCCGCGAAGCCGGTGGTCAAGGTGTTCGGTCGAGTGCAGCTGAGCGTCGGCGTCGATCCGCTGAACCAGGGCGACGTGCCCGAGTTCGTGGCCCCCCCCGAGTCCGTGCTGAAGCGCGAGTGGAACAGCTCGTTCATGGTGAACGGAGCACTCGGCGCTGCGTTTACCGTGCCGAAGCCGATCGCGGGATTCACGATCAAGGGGATGTTCGGCGTCGGCGTGTATATCCGCCGGATCCTCTCCGTCTCGCAGGCGATCATCGAGCTCGAGAACGCCGATCGGGGCCTCAAGATCACGGTCGGAAAGATGATCGTGCCGACGATCAACACGTCCTTTCCAGGCTCGTTCCAGTATCCGGGGTTTTACGGCAACCTCGCGTACTCGAGCACCGGCGCCAAGATCTCGAAGGCGCTGGGACCGATCACAGCGGAGGTCGGTGCAGGGCGGCCCGACTTCCCGTTCATTGCGCAGGAGATCACGCCGCTGCCGCAGGCCAATCCGCCGTTGCCGTTCTTCGAGGGCCGCCTCGTCTATCGCAACCCCAAGCTCAAGGGTGAAGTCCCTGGCTCGGCTCTCTCGGGGCCCGTGCAAGCTCCCTTCACGCTCAGCGTCTCGGGTGCCGTCGGCAAGCTCCGTGTCGGGCCTGGGGAACGGGCCGGCGTCGTCGTCCAGCAACCGACGGCGGTGGATCCGGTGACCGAAGATCTGAACTCGTACGTCGCGAGTGCGGAGCTGATCATCCCGGTCGGCGGGTTCGTGCTTCTCAGCGAGGCCTACACGGGCCGCGGCACCAACCTGTACCTCGGTGGATTCCGGCAGCGCCCACGGATCGATCCGATGACGGGTCGTCACAAGGCGCTCGGCACCACCGGCGGTTACGCGCAGCTCTCGTACGCTCCGACCAAGGCGTGGACGCTGCTCGTGCTCGGCGGCATGGACCGGGTCCACAGCGGCCTCGGCTTTGGCATCGCCGTCGATGGCGCGGCGCGGATCGAATCGAACCGGTTCCTGGCAGGATCGGTGTCGCGGACGTTTGGTCCGGGCCTCAAGCTCGGACTCCAGGTCCACCAGTTCCGCACCACGTATCCGGATCTCGGGACGGGCACGATGCTCGGTGCGATCGGCGATCTCGTGATGAGCTTCTGATCGCGCAGCCCCACCTGGTCAGCGCCAGCGCACGTGCGCGGGCGTGATCGCGGCGATCGAGGGCGTGCCGACGATCTGCATCGTCTTCGTGAGCTCGAGCTGGAGGAGCTCGAGTGCGCGCTCGACGCCGGCGGCTCCGAAGGCGCCGAGGGCCCACGCCTGGGGCCGACCGATGCCGACCGCGGTCGCGCCGAGCGCCAGCGCCTTGAACACGTCGGTGCCCCGGCGCACACCACCGTCGAACACGATCGGCAGCTTGCCAGCGACGGCGGTCACCACTTCCTGCAGAGTCTCGATCGTCGCCACCCCGCTGTTCTCCTGGCGGCCGCCGTGATTCGACACCCACACCGCGTCGATTCCGTGGTCGACGCAGATCCGCGCGTCCTCTGCCGTGACGATGCCCTTGACCGCGATCTTCATCCTGGTCGCGGCGCGGACCTTGCCGATGAAGTCGAGGGTGATCGGGCGCAGGAAGGATGTGACCTGACCGAGCTCGAGCCCCTCGTACATCGGGAACGAGCGGAGGAAGACCTGCGGGTTGCGCGGCTTCGTCGACCCGGGGTTGTCCCCGTGGCAGCTCTCGCACGGCCGCGGATCCTTGCGCGCACTGCGGATCAGCGAGATGCGATTTCCGCGTGCCGGCATGTCGGCGGTCAGGATCAGCGTCTTGATGCCGAGGTCCTCGGCTCGCTTGATCACGTCGAGCGCGACCGCGAGCTGATCGGTCGGGTAGCACTGGAACCACAGCTTCGAGCGATCACCGATTGCATCGGCGACCGAGGCGAGCGAACGGGATGCGAACGATGACAGCGTCATCAGGTGACCGCGCTTGCGCGCCGCGGTCGCGGTCCCCACCTCGCCCTCGGGATGGTAGGCCTCCTGACCGGAGAGCGGCGATAGCACGATCGGGCTCGTGAGCTTCGAGCCGAGGAGCTCGATGGACGCGTCCACCTTGGAGGTATCGACGAATCGACGCGCACGGATCTGCAGGCGCGCGAATGCCTCGGAGTTGAGCTGCATCGTGCGGTCGTCGTCGGAGCCGCTCATCAACGAGCCCCAGTGCGCGGGCGGGATGTTGCGCTCGCCCACCGCGGCCAGATCGAACAGATCGAGCGCGTCCTGCGGCGAGGAGATCAGCGCCTGTTCGATCGCGTCGGCGGCGCGAGCGTCCGCGGGCAGCGAGGACGCGAGCGAGCTCGACTTGTCCCGGCATGCCCCGAGCAGCGGGAGAACTGGGGACGCGAGGAGGAACTGGAGGAAGCGCCGTCGCTGGTGGTCCGACACGTGCTGCTAGCTGAACGCGTCGGGTCCGTGAGGTCAAGTCTCCCTATCGCGAGACCTTGCGCTTCCAGACGCCCACGGCCGCCGGCCGGTAGCAATACGTCGCCGTCATCTGCGGCGCGGTGGCCAGCCCGGCCTCGAGCCGATCGATCTCGGGCTGCGTTGCGATCGCGTGCTCGACGAGCTTGCCGCGGATCATATCGAGCAGCAGCGGTAAGAACTCGGCGAGCTCCGGGATCGTGCGCACCAGGCCGACGACCCGCGTGCCGTCCGGCCGGCCGATCCCGGCGCGGTCGAACAGATGCGGCAGCTTGTGGCCGATGTGATTGTCAATCCCCGTCTTTCTGTAGAGGTCGCGGACCCAGCGCTCGATCTGCTCGTACGGCTCCCACACCGGATACGTCGTGGTGGCGCGTGAATCGAGATCGAGGATCGCGAGCGTCCCGCCTTCGCGCGTGAGCTCCCACATCCGGGCGAGCGCAGCGGCCGGATCGGAGAGGTGGTGGAGCATGTAGCGCGAGAACACCAGATCGAACGGCGCGCCGGGCAGCGGCGTCGGCCCGAACAGGTCGCGCTCGACGAGCTCGAACCGCGCCGGATCGATGGTCGCTCCAGCGGCCTCCGTGAACCGGGCGCGGGCAGGTCGGGTGTCGAGATCGAGGCCGACGATCCGCGGTGCATCCCCGAACAGCTGCGCCATCAGCAGCATCACGTCACCGGTGCCGCAACCGATGTCGAGGCAGGTCTGCGGAGCGCCGACGTCGAGGGCACCGAGCAGTGACTCGGTCGCCTCGTGGAGCAGCTCCGACTGGATCTGCAACCGGCGCGCCTCGCCGGTGGTGCGAGGGAGCAGGTACTCGGAGGTGCTTCGCATGATCGACGAGCGAGTGTATCGCTTAGTCGGTCAGCGTGATGCGCTCGGCGACCGCCGCGGCCGGGGTTCCGGGTGCCTCGTGCGCGTACTTGTAGGCCGCCTGGCGGCAGACATCGTCGATGCTGCGCGTGCACAGGATCCGGACGCGCAGCCAGAGCGCTGGCGTGCGCTCGGGATAGACCTCGCGAGAGAACCGACGGAAGTAGCGCTCGAGCGTGCTCAACGCATCGCCGGTGCGCTCCGCCTTGAGCTGGGTGACGGCGATGCTGTAGTACGCGCGCGACTCGTCGGCGCCCCGCTTCTCGGGGTCACGGATGATCGTGTAATACGCCGAGATCGCCGACGCCGCGCTGGACTCGCCGACATCGAGGGCGGGCTCGAGCGGCTGGGACCGGACGAGCTTCTTGAGATCGCGCATCGGATCGCTGGGATCCTCGACGGGACGCGGCGCTGGGCGTGCACCGCTGCCAGTGCCGGCCGCTGCACCGGTGCCGTCGCCGCGGGTCGTGGACGCGCCCGAGCCGCCGGTTCCCGGCTGGGTGGTCGCGGTCGTGCCGGTGCTCGCCACGACGGTCGTGGTGTTGCCGGCGACGCGCTTGTCGGGGACCAGCGAGGTGCGGCCGTGCAGCAGGTCGACCTCGAACCCGCTGCCCGCGCGTACCGGATCGGTCGACGCGACGACCTGGGTCGAGCCCTCGGCCGTGTCGGTGACGCCGGTGGTGCTCGTAGCGGTCGTGGTCGTGCCGGAGCCGCTCGGACCGGGACCGCTCAGGCCATCTGCCGTGCGGGCCTCCGCCCGTGCGAGCACGCCGCGCCGGGTCTGCCACGCCTGACCGGCGGCGACCCGGACCTCGTGCTGGGTGCGCACGACCTTGACCACCCCCTCGGTGACGCGGACCTCGACATCGCCGGTACCGTCGCCGTAATCGACGGTGAAGTGCGTGCCGACCACGATCACGTCGGTGTCGCCGGCGCGCACGACGAGCGGCGCGCGATCACCGCGCTTGCCGACCTCGAGCTCGACCTTGCCGCGCGTCATCTCGACCAGCACGCCACCCGCCGGGCGGGTCACCACGAACACGGTCGCCGGATCGCTCTCGATCGTCGCGTCGCCGATGTCGAGCGTCGAACGCTGCGCCTCGGTGTGGATCCTCACCGGCGTGCTGGCGCCGACGACCACGGGGGCCGGGCGGCTGCCGAGCTTCCAGCCGATCACTGCCGCAGCGACCGCGGTCATCGCCGCGAGCGCAACGCCCGTGAACCCTCGAGACACACGCATCGGCTGCGCGACCGCCGAAGCATCCGCCGCGCCTGACACGACGCGCCGCTCGATCTGGGTCATCCGCTCCTCATCGAGCGGCTCGACCGGGACTCGTCCGACCAGCTTCACGGGGCCTCCTTGCTGCTGTCGTCGAACGGGATCACGGCTGCGCCACTCGGCTCGAGGAACTCGCTGAGCACCGGATCCGCCGCGGCTGCGGTCTCGATCTTCTTGCGAGCGCGCCACACCCGGAGCTTGGTCGCGGTCACGCTCGAGCCGACGAGCTGCGCGGTCTCGGCGAGCGTGCGGCCATCGATCTCGTGCAGCGTGAAGGCGAGGCGCGCTGCGGGCGACAGCTCGTCGAGCACGGCGTACAGCCGCTTCACGCCATCGCGCGCGAGCTGGCGGCGCGCGCCGGGACCCGCCTCGATCGCAGGGCCCGCCTCGTCATCGACGAGCACCTCGGTCTGCACGCGGCGACCGCGCTGCGAGAGGTAACGATACGCGACGCGCACGGAGACCCGATCGACCCAGGTCGCGAGGCTCGCCTCGGCGCGCCAGCCGCGGAGCGACTGGAACACCTGGAGAAATGCCTCTTGCAGTAGATCATCCATGTCGCGGTTGGTGCCGAGCACGCGGAACAGGCACGCGTGAACGCGGCTGCGATGGCGCCGGAACAGCTCGCGTGTGGCAGCCGGCTCGCCGGTGAGACACCGGTCGACGAGCAGGACGTCTTCCACATACGCCGCGGCGGTCACGTGACTGGATAGTGAACGACGACCCGGTCGCGGTTACAGGTTTCCGAACAATCGTTCAAGTGTCGGTGGTTACTGCGGTCCTGGCCGGCTTGCGGCGCGGGCGGAGAACGGCAGGGGCGCGGCCCTCGATCGCCCGGACCTCGTCCAGCGGGCCCGGGCACAGCTCGCGGACCTTGCAGCCGTCGCACTCGCCGCCGCTCCAGATCTGCTCGAACAGGCCCTGGACCTGATCGAGCAGCGGTCCGTCCTCGGTGACGATGCCGAGCTCGAAGTTGCGGCGGCCGGTGCCCTTCGCGCCGAGGCCGGCCCCGGTCCAGTTCGCGCTGCCGAGATAGAGCAGGGCGCCATCGACGATCACGGCCTTCATGTGGACGCGCGGGCAGCGCGCGAGCGCGAGACCACCTGCGACGAGCCGCGGATGATTCGCGATCTCCTCGCGGAACGGACCCGACGGCAGCTCGGCGTGGAGCAGCCGGAGCTCGACCCCACGCGCCGCGAGATCGTCGAGCAGCGACAGGATCGAGACGTAGCTCGAGCGCCGCATGCTGCGCCGGCGGCCGGGTGCGGCGCGGTGGTCCTCGACCATCAGGCCCTTCACGTTCGCGGTCGCGATCCACACGCTCGTGTGTGCGGCGAGGACCGCGGCGATCACGCGCTCGTAATGCCCACGCCCGCCGATCAGCTCGAGCGAGACCTGACGCGGCGAGGTCGCGAGATCGAACGGGCCGGCCTCGCGCGCCTCGATCGCCTCGCGCGCCGATGCATCGGCGGACGGCGGCGGCCGCGTGCCCTTCGCGGCGCGGCGCGGCGCGCGCGCGAGTTGCTTCGCGAGCTTCGCCAGCGATTCGGCCGCGGCCACGTTCTCGAGCGGCTCGGCCGCGCGTGCGCGACGTGGCATCAGAAGCTCATGCCGAGCGGCGGCGTCGCGATGCACTGCCCGCCATCGACGACGAGCACGTGACCGGTGACGTAGGCGGCAGCCGGCGAGCGCAGGAACACCGCCGCCGCCGCGATCTCGTCGATCGCGCCGAACCGACCGGCCGGAATCGACGCTGCCATCTTCGTGCTCATGTCGCCGGGGGCGAGCCGCTTCATGCCCTCGGTCTCCGCGATCGGACCCGGCGCGATCCCACACACGCGGATCCCGAACTGCCCCCACTCGACGGCGAGGTTCTTCGTCACCGCATCGATCCCGGCCTTGGCGGCGGATGCGTGCACTTGAAGCGGCGTGCCGTGATAGTGGAGCGTCGCGCTGATGTTGAGGATCAGCGCATCGCGCGACTTCTGCAGGTGCTCGAACGCGGCGCGTGCCGCGAAGAACGTCCCGTTGAGATCGATGTCGATCACCGTGCGAAACCCGTTCGGCGATAGCGCAGCGGCGGGAGCGAGGAAGTTGCCGGCGGCGCCGTTGACCAGCGTGTCGAGCTTGCCGAACCGATCGACGGTGGCCTTGATCGCGGCCGCGATCGCGTCCGGATTCCGGACGTCCGCTGCCACGGCGAGGATCTCGCGTCCGGTCTCGGCGGACAGCTCCTTCGCGGACGCGTCGAGCACGTCCTGCTTGCGGCTGACGATGCACACCTCCGCGCCGAGCCGCGCATAGGCAGCCGCGATCCCGCGGCAGATCCCGGTGCCGCCACCGGTGACGAGGGCGACATGGCCAGCGAGCGCGTTGTCGCGGAACACATCGAGAGGACTGAGCATCGGCGGATCATGCCCGAGCCTGGGAACCCGGGCGAAAAAACCCGGAACCGAACCGCGGATCCGCTGTCTCAGCTCTTGAACCGACGGCGCCGCTGCAGACGATGCGGCGCGCTGCGGATGCGCGGAGATGGCTCCGTCGCGTCGCGCTCTGCGTGCACCGGGATCGATCCACGTGCGCCGTCACCGGAGGTCTGTCATGCGTGCCACTACCTGGGCGCGATGGGCGACGTGCGCCCTCGCCATCTCGATCGCAATTCCTGCTGCCACTGCCGACCGTGCCCGGAGGTCCCTCGCCGAGTGCACGGCGTTCGACCAGATCGACAAGGACGAGGACACCGTCCAGTTCACGATCCACAACACCTGCACGGTGCCCGTCGACTGCTCGATCTCGTGGCGCCTGGTCTGTGCGCCGGACTCCAAGAAGCGCAAGACGTCCCACGCGGGCTCGGCCAAGCTCGCGCTGACGGATGCCGGGGCGGGATCGGCGGAGGTCAGCGCCGAGGTCTGCGGGGACGACGCCTGGGAGCTCCGGTCGATCGAATGGTCCTGCCAGCCCAACAAGGACTGAGCGATTTTCGGGTGTTGTGCCCTGCGACACACCCCGTCAGGTCGTTGCAGCACCTCGTTAGATCGTCGGCCCTGCTCCTGCGTCTGTAATCAACGAGCGACAAAACGAACGTCTGGAAGGCGGTCAGCGCGTCACCAAGTGGGTGCCAAGCGCTTGAACTCCCAGGTTTGTTCGTTCGTCGCTCGTCGAGTACACACGTAGTATAAGGACGCAGGACCATGGTCGAACGCCAGGACATCGATGCGCTGCTGATCAGCGCCCTCTACGGCGAGCTCACGCCCGCTGAAGAGACGCGTCTGGCGACGCACCTCGAATCCCATCCGGCCGACCGGACGGCGCTCGCCGACCTGACCCATGCCCGGCAGATCGTACGAGACAGCCGGATCCTCCAGGTCCAGCTCGAGCCCCCGCAGTCGGTGTCGGCGATGCTGATGCAGGAGGCTGCGCGCCGCGCCCCCAAGGGCCTGCGCGACCCGGAGCAGCAGGAGAGCTGGTTTGCTCGGTTCGTGCGCTCGTTCATGGCGCACCCCGCGATGGCCGCCGCAGCGATGCTCGTCATCGTGGTCGGCGTCGCCACCATGGTGACGCGCGAGAAGGGCGATCACTTCGCCGACAGCACCGCGCCGTCGATGTCCGTCGCGCACGAGCAGGAGAATTCGCCCGCTGCGAACGGCGTGGCGTCGGGCTCGGCGGCCTCGGTCGAGAGCAACCTCGAGGCGCCGCGTGGTGAGGCCGCACAGGGCAGCGGGTCCGCGGACTCGTATCCCGTCATGCTCGATGACGGCGTCGCCGCGGCGACCGGCGAGAAGCTCGATCAGGACAAGCGCACCGGCGGCGGCAAGGACGTCGCGAAGGTGATGACGCCGGCGCCGACGACGCCGCTCGCCGAGAACAGGCCCGCCAAGAACCGGGTCACCACCGAGGGCGGCTTCGCCACCAAGCCCGACGCTGCCAAGAAGGGCACGGCCGGGATCGAGCTGCGGTCGCAGCAGTACGCCCCCAAGGACTTCGATGACGCGCAGGTCCGCAAGGCGCCCCCGAAGCTCGCGAAGGAAGAGCAGGCAGAGGCCGCGCGGGATGCGTTCGGCGGAGTCGCCGATGGCGAGCTCTCGCGCAATGATCGCAGTGGTGTCGCCGTTGGCGGCGCGCCGCAGCCGATGACCACGACGGCGCCCAGCGCGCCACCGCCCCCGCCTCCGGTCGCGCCCCCGAAGTCCGAGCCCAAGCGGGAAGCCGTGACGACGACGGCGACGACCAAGACGGTCCCGCGTGCCAAGGCGGCCGCACCGGCCGAGGACAAGGCCTCCGATCCGCAGCTCGCGTGGGCGCGTGAACAGCACGTCGCGCTGATCAACCAGGTGCGTGCCGGTGATTGCCGCAAGGCGGCGGGCATCGCGACCACACTGTCGAACCGCTCGCCGGCGTACTACCAGCAGAACGTCGAGACCGATCGCTCGGTCAAGGACTGCATCGCGTACATCAACACCGAGCGCGAGCGTGAGGCCGAGCAGCGTGCCGAGCGCGCGCGTGCTGCTCAGAAGCGCACGAACGAGCCCGCCAAGGCGTCGCCGCCGGCGAAGGCCACGACCTCGAAGCCCACGTCGGCCGACTCGACCAAGTAGTCAGCGTAGCCAGTCGACGAGCGGGCGCGGCGCGCCACCAAGCTGGTCGACCGACGGTGGCTCGAGCGTCGCGGTCGACTTGGTCGCCCAGAACACGAGCGGTCCGACCCCCTCGCGATGGAGCCGCAACATCGCGGCGGCGGCCTTGGCCGAGTACACGCCGTCGAGCCGGGGTCCGTGCAGCGTCTCGATCGCGGTCGTGCTGCGCGGCGTGGGCCGTCCGTAGCCGTCGCCGAGCTCGCGGCCGTCGACGACGAGTCGCGACACCAGCTCGCGGAGGCCGATCGCGACCCGCGGGCCACCGAGCGCAGCGACCCGCTTCAGCGTGCGATGCGCGAGCTCTGCGATCCGCAGGCGTGACGTCACCGGCCACGGCGTGACGCGAACGCCATGGACGATCGGGACCGGCCACCGCCACACGCCGACCGCGTGGGCGAGCGACAGTCCCGCGAGCAAGCCGGCGGTGGTGCACGTGCTGCCGATCGCGAGGACGATCCGCTTCGGCGGGGGTGCGATGCCCGCGTCGATCTGGTCGGCGAGCTCGAACGCGGCGGACATCGCGCCGAACGTGCCGATCGGCGTCGCGCCACCCGGGGGCATCACGACCGAGTCACGCTCGCGGCGGGCGATCGCCATCGCGACGAACGGCATCTCGATCACCGATCGCACACGCACGATTGGGATCTCCGCCGCGATCATCGCGCCGCAGTTCTCGACCGCCCACTCCGAGAACGGTTGAGGGAACAGCAGCGCGGAGACCTCGAGCCCGGCGCGCGGCGCGTGCACGATCGTCGCGATCGCGTGGTTCGAGCCATACGCGCCGATCGTCCAGATCCGCCGGGCGCCGCGCTCGCGCGCGTGACCGAACCAGAGCTCGAGCGTGCGGATCTTGTTGCCGCCGTAGACCGGGTCGGAGTCGCCCTCGTGCTTGATCCATACGGGGCGACCGGCGATCGTCAGCGGGGTCAGTGGCGTCGGCCAGGTCCCGAGGTCGACCCAGGGGACCTTCGTGGCGAGCGTCGGGAGGTGACGTGCCAGCGCGCGCACGGCCGCTACCGGTCAGTGCTTCTCGGGCACGTAGTCGGGCGGAGCGGTCCCGCCATCACCGAACAGAAAGGCTTCGCACTGCTCCTTGAGCGTCTCGTGGGCCTTCTTCTGCGTCAGGTCGAGCCGGTACTCGTTGACGATCTTCTTCGAGTGCTCGATCCACTGCTGCCATGCCTGCTGGGACACGGAGTCGTAGATCCGCTGGCCGAGGGCGTCGGCAAACGGCTTGTAGGGGAGACCTGGTAGCGTCTCGCCGAGCTTCGCGCACTTGACCATCCGGCTCATGCGGCGCATTCGAGCGCGTTTCGCCCGGCAGGGCAAGGGCTGCGTGGTTCCGAGCACATGCGAAGGAATTGCCAGCGATCTGGCGGTCTAGCTTCGTTTACGATGCGCGGATGCGTTCGTTCCGCCCCGGCGCCGTCACCATCCTGATGCTGTTCGCTGCCTGTGGCGACGATGCTGGCCTCGGCGACTTCTATCCCGAGCTGCCACCGACCGGCGGCGCGCAGGTCGCGTTCGCGGGTGAGGTCACCGACCCGGGGCAGCTGATCACCGGCCCGGCGCAGAGCGGCCTGGTCGGCGACTTCTTCATCAAGAACGACAAGGTCTCGTTCATCGTCCAGGCGCCGACGCGCGTGATCGGTGTGATCCCGCAGGGTGGAAACCTGGTCGATGCGGCACTGACCGACGGGACCACCCAGACGGTCGAGGATCACTTCGGGGAGCTCAGCCTGTTCTACCGGTTCGGCCGCACGTGCGAGCCCGACCGGATCGAGATCGTGCGCGACGGCTCCAAGGGCGGCCCCGCGGTGCTCCGCGCGATCGGCAAGAGCGGCAACAACGACTTCATCAACATCAAGGCGATCGGTGTGTTCCCGGTCGGCCCCGATGTCGACCCGGACATCGACGACGGCGTGACGTGCGCGACGACGTATGTCCTCGAGCCCGGATCGTCGACGCTCGAGGTCCATCACTCGCTGTTCAACGCCGGGCCCGACAAGGTCGCAGGCCCGCTCGGGACGCTCGCCGATACCGGTGGGTTCACCGAGGGCTGGACCAACTCGCGCGGGTTCCAGCGCGCGGATATCTCGGCGCTGATCTCGCTCGCCAAGCCGCAGCCGATCGACTTCGTGATCTACCAGGGCCCGGACGTCGCGTACGGCGTGATCCCGCGGCACGCGGTCCCGACCGTCCACACGCAGACCGTGATCGCCGGCGTGTCGATCTTGCTCGACGGCAATGCCTCGGTGCTCGACATCCTCAAGCCCGAGAACTACTTCCTCTCGATCCCGCCGGGCGGCGGCTATCTGCAGAGCTACGACGTCGTGGTCGGCCGCGACGCCGCGGACATCGACCGGGTTTATCGCACGGGCAACGGCGAGGCGCTGCGCACGGTGTCTGGGCGGGTCGACATGTCCGGTGGCGGACCGGCGGTCGGCGCGCGCGTCGGGGTCTACGTCGACGGCAACAGCAACGGGCAGCTCGATCCGACCGAGCTCGATGCCAACAATGACGGCATCGCCGACGACCCGGTGATCTCGTACCTCGACGTCCGGGCCGACGGGACGTTCTCGGGCGAGGTCGCGACCACCGCAGGCAACCTGTTGCTCCGCGCCGAGGTCAAGAACGTCGGACGCTCGCCGGCCGTTGCGGTCGCCGACACCGTCACCCTGACCGTGCCATCCCCGATCAAGGTCGACTTCCAGATCCTCGACCAGGCGACCAACCTGCCGATGCCGGGCCGGTTGCTCGTGTTCGGTGATCACGCCGCATTTCCGGATCAGCGCGTGTTCGAGACCTATGACCGGCTGCCGCTCGTCGTCACCCAGACCCACGCGGTCCGCGGCACCACGGTCGAGCTCGGCGATGGTGTCGATGCGCCGCTCTATCTGCCGGCAGGCGGCACCTACCGGATCTATGCGTCGCGCGGCACCGAGTGGTCCGTCGATTCGCAGCCGGTCACGGCGAGCGGGACGGTGACGTTCACCCTGCGCCAGGTCAATCCGGCGCCGGGCTACCTGAGCACCGACTGGCATGTCCACCAGATCGGCTCGCCGGACTCGAACGTCACCAGCGACGAGCGCATTCGCTCCGCGATCTCTGCGGGCACCGAGATGTTCGCCGTCACCGACCACGACTACGTCGCGGATCTGCAGCCGATCGTCGAGCGGCTCGGCCTGTCGCGCTTGCTGCGCGTGATTCCGGGCATCGAGGTCACCCCGTTTGCGTATGGCCACTACAACAGCTGGCCGCTCGTCCCCGACGGCGATTCGCCGAACAAGGGGGCGATCGACTGGGCGCGCGGTGCCAACGGGTTTGGCATGCTGCCGAGCGAGGTCTACGCCGCGATGCGCGAGCGCGGCGGCCAGCTCGTCCAGGTCAACCACCCGCGCGGCAGCGGGTTCACCGAGTTCCAGGCCGCGTGGTCGCGCGCCAACGTCAAGTACGACTACGAGGCCGGGACGATCTTCGGCGACTACATGGACTCGAGCGTGCCCAACGACTGGCTGCGCCTGCCGGGCGAGTCGCTGTGGAGCGATCAGTTCAACGTCCTCGAGGTCTGGAACGGGTTCTCGATGGCCGACAGCAACGGCGACGGTCTGCGCGAGAACAAGTCGCTCGATGCGGTGATGCGCGACTGGCTGTCGATGCTGTCGCTCGGCCTGTTCGTGACGCCGACCGGCAACAGCGATACCCACGTCTCGGTCGCCGACCCCGTCGGCATGCCTCGGACGTACGTCCGCGTCGGTGACGACTCGCCCGCCGCGCTCGCCGACGGCACTGCCTGGGACGCCGTGCTGCAGACCCAGCTCGGGACCAACAACACGCCGCGCGATATCGTGGTCACCAACGGTCCGCTGATCGACGTCAAGGTCGGCACGGTCGCCGCACTCGGCCGCGTGTTCCCGGTCGCGACCGGCGGCGCGATCACGCTGACGGTGACGATCACGGCGCCGGACTGGGCGGAGTTCGACACGCTCGAGGTGTTCGCGAACTCGACTCCCGATGCGCCGGTCGGGGGAGACACGAGCCTGACCCCGCTGACGTGCTGGACCACGCGGACGATCGCGACCCTCGACACCGAGGATCCCTGCAAGCGTGCTCCGATGGCACCCCAGGCCATGAATGTGCAGCTCGCGACCCTCGGCGGGCCGGGAAGCTACAAGCGCTACGAGGCCACGGTCACCGTGACGCTCGATGCGCAGGACATCGTCACCCGGCCAGGAGCGCGGAGTGGCGACGCCTGGCTCGTATTCCGGGCGCGCGGCGATCGCGCGATCTTCCCCTTGTTGCTCGCCGGCGGTGCGGCCGACGACACGACCCGGGCAGCGGTCATGAGTGGCGATTTTGCGACGATCAGAACTGCGCTGACGGGCAAGGGCGTATCGGCAACGGCCCTGACGACGCCGGTGTTCGTCGACTTCGACAGCAACGGGTACCGAGCGCCGTTCGCGCGCTAGTGTTCGTCAGGGCTCACGGATCACCCTCCTTGGGCCGTGCTATCACACTCGGAAGGCATCATGAATCAGTCGGTCTGGGAGCTGATGAGCCACGGTGGTGGCGCGATGTGGGTGGTGGTCGCGTTCTCCGTGATCGCCCTCGCCGTCGCCATCGAACGGGCAATCGCGCAGTGGAAGTTCGTGTCACGGGCGCGCAGTCTCGGTGAGACGGTGACTCGCTGCCTGGCCCGCGGCGCCCTCGAGGAAGGTCGCTCGGCCTGCGAGCGCTCCCCATCGCCGGTCGCGGATGTCTTCCTGGTCGGCTACGAGCGACTCGGTCGCGCCAAGCCCGAGCACGTCGCCACCGCGGTCCACCGTGAGCGGTTGCGGGTCAACTCGGATCTCCGGTCGCGGCTGTGGATGCTCGGAACGGTCGGCGCCACGGCGCCGTTCGTCGGTCTGTTCGGAACCGTCGTCGGCATCATGACCGCGATGGATGATCTCGACCCCGAGGCCACGGTGCGGCTCGGCGAGATCTCCGGTCCGATCTCCGCCGCTCTGATCGTCACGGCGGCCGGTATTCTCGTCGCCGTCGAGGCCGTCATCCTGTTCAACTTCTTCAGCCAGCGTGCGAACCGGATCGCGATGGAGATGAAGCTCCTGACCGACGAGTTCCTCGAGCTCCTGCTCGAGACGCCGAGCGATTCGCAGCCCCGCGCCGCCAAGCGCGACGAGTCCAAGGACGCCAAGGACGTGAAGGACACCAAGGACACAAAGGACTCGAAGCGCGCGAAGGGGGACGGCGATGGCGATCGGGAAGCAGCCTGACGTCAGCGACGACGCGGACGAGGAAGGCGGAGACGCGATCTTCGCCGAGATCAACATCACCCCGCTGACCGACGTCTTCCTGGTGATGGTGATCATCTTCATGGTGAGCGCGCTCGCCGTGCAGGTCGAACGCAACGTCGAGAAGAAGCAGGAGACCGAGCAGCAGAAGCAGGACGAGGCCGAGAAGCGCTCGGGGATCAAGGTCAACCTGCCGTCCGGTGCGGCGCAGGAGATCGATCCATCAAAGGCGTCGCTCGTGCTGGTCATCCCCATCCAGGGTGACGTCGTCGTCGGCGGCAAGCCGATGAAGGACACCGAGCTCGACAACCTGTTCCGCGCCGCGTTCGCGCGCGACAAGCAGACCCAGGTCGTGCTCAAGGCCGACCAGGGCGTCCAGCACGGCCGCGTCGTGAATCTGATGGAGCGCGCGAAGCAGGTCGGACTCACGAGGCTTGCGATCGGGACGGCGGGCGGCGGCTAACTGAGGACCGGCGAACCGGCGAACCGGGAAACCGAGAAACCGGGAAACCTGTTAACCGGCTACTTCAGATCACTCAGAAACAGGCGGCAGGCGACCGGCGACCGGCAACCGGCAATGCGGATCCGGATCGCTCCTCGGCGACGGTCGCTTCCGTCGGGCTAGGGACGCCTGATGGCAAAGACGTCGACTCGCTTCGCGCGGGTGCGAACTCGATACACAATCAGTAGCTTGGTCTGTCTCGCGACCAGCACACGCATCGCTCCGTCCTCCGCGAGATGTCCACGTTCGGGGTGTTCGTCGAGGCTCGCGATCAATGCCAGCACTTCGTCCTCGGCCAGGGTTGGGGCTTCAGGCCGATTGGCGCGCCACCATTGGGCAATGGTTTTCAGCTGCCGCGATGGTCGCGCCAGGACACGTACGGTGTAGCGCACGGCTCAGCTATCGCTGCCGAAGGTACGTGCGGAGCTCGTCGATGGTCATGCCCCCACCACGGTCGGCCTCTGCCTCGCCTGCGGCGATGTCCGCTTCGAGGTCGGGCGTGATGATCAGGCGTCCGTGGTCGTCGAGCTGATACGTCGGAAGCGGCATCTCCTCGACGAGTACCGTGACCGGCGTGCCATCGGGCAGATCGACGGCGACGACGCCGTTTTTGACCGTGCCCTTGAGCTTCATCGCTCCCAGAATAGCACGCGAGGTCATCGGAGCTCCGAGAGCCTCGAGAGCAGCGCGGCGGCGGTGAGCCGGCCGGAGAACCGCAGCAGCCGGGTTTCGATGAGGCCGAGGTCCTCGCTCGCGCGCTTGTCGTCGATGCAGAGCAGGACGTTCGTGATGCCAGCGGCGGCGTAGCGCTCGAGGTGCGAGGCGACGAACGCCTGGGTCGCGAAGCCGATCAGCTCGACATATGTGCGGGTGCCGCGGTGATCGATCGCGAGATCGGGGAACAGCAGATCGCGGCCCCTGACGAGCGGGGGTGGATCGCGTTCGACGGGGAGATCGGGCGCGGTCTTGCCGAGCTCGCGGACCAGGCGTGCGGTCAGGCTCGGGGAGCCACGGGTGACGACCGGCGGGAGGAGCACCGGCGGCGCGACGCGCAGCGCGGTGGACCCGTACCCGAAATCGCAGTCGATCGCGAGCTCGAACCGTGCGTGGTCCGCGAGCAGGGGGACGAGCGCCGCGAGCGCGGTTCCGTACACGCCGGTCGCATGGAACAACGAGAGCGGGCCGAGCACGTCGAGGATCGTGGCGGCACCCTCGCTGCGGACCGCCACGAGCAAGCCGTAGCGCTTCGCGGTGCGGATCAGCTCGTGCGCGTGCTCCCACACGGTGAGGCGCAGTGTCCGCGCCCGGCGCACGGCGCGCTGGATCCGATCGAGGTTCGCGAACGCGGCGAGCCGGCGCTCGTCGGGGCGACCTTCGGGCAGCGTCACCGGCCGTTCGTTCGCGAGATCGATCCACATCAAGCCATCCACCTCTTCGACGGCGATGCCGAGCTCGGCACTCGCGGCGGCGAGCCGCTCGCTGCGGGTGGTGCCCTCGAGTGCGGGGTGACCGAGCACGAGCGAACGGACCCGGCGTGCGATCCGCGCGCGCTCGGCGCGCCCGCCGAGGACGCGGCGCAGCGCACCGAGGATCGCGGCGACCCGGTTGGCGCGGATCGGCGAATGCTCGAGCCGCTCGCGGAGCACGCGCCATGGCTCGCCGCGGCAGTCGACCACCTGGTCGACGACCGTCGCGATCCACGGCGTGTCCGTCGCATCGAACAGCGGGAGGTCACGACGTTCGGGGACCAGGTCGATCACAGGACACCTCCGAGCTCGCCCAGGGGCGAGATCCTCGGGCCGTCGCTGCGTGGCCGAGCTCCGTCCTCGACGAGGCCCTCGCGGCGGCGCTTGACGTATCCGACCTCGGTGGTCTCCTCGACCGCGAGCTCGTAGACCCGCGCGCGCTTGGCCTCGCGGGGCCGGAGCACGCGACCGATGCGCTGGATGTGACGCCGCTTGCTGGCGGAGCCACCGACCACGATCGCGATGTCCGCGTCGGGAACGTCGAGCCCCTCGTCGAGCACCTGCGACGACACCAGCACCGAGATCTCGCCGGAGCGGAACCGGCCGAGGGCGAGGGTCCGCTCGGCGCGGCTGATCTCGTGCGTGATCGGCATGACGAGCAGCTCGCGCGCGATCGCGTACGCCGTGGCGTTGTCGCTGGTGAACACCAGCGTGCGCTGCCCGCGGTGACGCGCGAGCAGCTCGCGGAGCGCCGTCCGCTTGCCCTCGGGATACGCGAGCAGCGCGCGGTAACTCCGCCATGCTGCGAGCGCCTCGCGTCCACTCCGGGTCTGGCGCGCCGCGCGGACGAACTCGCTCCACGAGGCGCCGGCGGAGTCGCGCTGGAACGGCGCGTAGACCGACGAGAACTTCGCCCGGTCCTCGCGATAGCGCGTTCGCTCGGCGCGGGTCAGCGGGATCGGGATCGTGATCAGGTCGTACTCGGACAGGCCGTCGCCGGTGAGCTCGTCGATCCGGCGCGAGTACGCGATCGGACCGACGTGCCGGATCAGGGTGGCGGGATCCTCGGGCGGGGTGGCGGTCAGACCGAGCCGCGCCGGTGCGACGAGCATCTCGAGGATCTCGGATGCGCACCAGGCGCCGACGTGGTGCGCTTCATCGACGACGACCAGCCCGAATCGATCCCCGATCCGCGGCGCCCACGCGACCGCGCTCGCGTACGTCGCGACCGTGATCGGCAGGACCTGGTGGTCACCATCGCCGAGGCGACCGATCGGATGCGGCCAGCATGCGGCGAGCGAGCGCGCCCATTGATCGAGCAGGACGCGCGTCGGCACGAGCACGAGGGTCGCGACGCCGAGCTTTGCGATCGCCGCGATCGCCGTGAGCGTCTTGCCCGAGCCGGTCGGGAGCGCGAGCACACCCCGGCCACCGCGTGATTCCCAGTGCTCGAGCGCTTCCTGCTGATACCAGCGCAGCGGTGGAAGCTGCCAGCTTCCGGCGAGCCGTGGTGGCCGGGTTTCGTCCGTGATCCGGACACCTTGGTCCGCGAGCCGGCCAATCAGCCGCGTGTGGTCCTCGGCGGGAAACCGCCATGCGAGTAGCTGGTCATCCCAGGTAGCTCCTGGAATTCGCCGAGGATCTTCCCCCGCGTGCTCCGCCTCGAGGACCAGCGTTCCACGATCGAATCGAATCCGCATGAGGACGTGCACAGCAACCGGCGTACCGATGCGAACGGCCACCGACGATCCCGCGGCTGCCGCGCTCACGCGGAGGTCGTGCTGGTGCACGACGCAGGACATCCGTGCGCGCAGAAATGGGGTCAGGCCGGTCAGGCCACCATTTCTGCACAACGCGCTGGAGATGCTCGCTGCACTAAAGGGCACTAAAGGCAATGCTGGTCAGTTAGCGGGTTCCGTCGTCGTGCACGTGCACGTGTCACGTGCTCGTCCACGTCCACGGACTCGGTAGCAACCGGGCTGAAGCACGGCCGATACGTCCGGCATGCTCGACTACG
>JAQBQE010000010.1 GCA_028287135.1 Myxococcales bacterium | reverse complement strand
CGTAGTCGAGCATGCCGGACGTATCGGCCGTGCTTCAGCCCGGTTGCTACCGAGTCCGTGGACGTGGACGAGCACGTGACACGTGCACGTGCACGACGACGGAACCCGCTAACTGACCAGCATTGGTGCTAGCGGACGCCCTTCGCGATCCCGACGATCCGTTCCGGCGTCTAGTGCCACGGTGGCGGGTGCGTCACCGCCGGCGCCGGAACCATCCGACCCACGACGACCTTCGCCGGCCGCAGCAGCCTGTCGCCGAACCGATACCCAGGCTCCGTCTGATCGATCACCGCGCCATGGCTGCGAGGATCGTTGACGGGGATCATGCTGACGGCCTCGTGGATCGCGGGATCGAACAGGCGTCCGTGCGCATCGATCCGCTCGGCCCCGTACCCGCGCAGGACATTCTCGAGCTGCGCGCGCACCAGCTGAACGCCTTCGACGACCGCCGGTGCGTCACCCTGCTCGGTCGCGGCGCGGATCGTGCGGTCGAGGTTGTCGAGCACGGGCAGCAGCTGGATGACGAGCTTCTCGCGCATCTCGTCCGAAGCTCGCTGTGCATCGCGGTGCACGCGGCCCTTCGCCGCCTCGAGCTCACGCAAGGCCCTCAGCATCGACGACCGATCCGGCTTCTGCGAAGACTCCGCAGGATCGACCTCGGCCTCGGCGGTCGGGTCGTCCTGGCTCCACGTGGGGTCGCGCTGTTCGAACATCATCACCTCTCCCGTAGGTGATCCAAATGTCGTGCCGATCGGCCGGATGCGCAACTACCCGACCGCGCAGGGCTCAGCTCGCGCCGATCGGCTCTTCGACGTCGGTCTCCGCGGGGGTCGACTCGTACTTGATCACGATCTCGCCGTTCTTCGCATCGACGAAGGCGATGCCGCCATTCGTCAGCTTGCCGAACAGGATCTCGTTCGCGAGCGGAGCCTTGAGCGTGCTCTGGACGAGTCGCGCCATCGGACGTGCTCCCATCGCCTTGTCGTAGCCGTGCTCGACGAACCAGTTGAGCGCGGCGTCAGAGACCTCGAGCTCGACCTTCTTCTCGCCGAGCTGTCCATCGAGCTCGTCGAGGAACTTCCGCGCGACCTTCTTGATCACGTCGAGCGGGAGAGCGCCGAAGAACACGGTTGCGTCGAGGCGGTTGCGGAACTCGGGCGTGAACACACGCTCGAGCGCCTTCTTGCCATCCTTCGAATCGGCGATCGAATCACCGAAGCCGATCTTGCCGAGCGCCATCTCGCGGCTACCTGCGTTCGACGACATGATCAGGATGACGTTCCTGAAGTCGCTCTTGCGACCGTTGTTGTCGGTCAACGTCGCGTGGTCCATGACCTGGAGCAGGATGTTGTAGATGTCGGGGTGCGCCTTCTCGATCTCGTCGAGGAGGACCACCGAGTACGGGTGCTTGTTGATCGCATCCGTCAGCTGACCGCCCTGGTCGAAGCCGACGTAGCCCGGAGGCGCGCCGATCAACCGCGAGACCGTGTGCTTCTCCATGTACTCCGACATGTCGAACCGGAGGAACTCCACGCCGAGCACCGCCGCCAGCTGCTTGGCGAGCTCGGTCTTGCCGACGCCGGTCGGGCCTGCGAACAGGAAGCTACCGGTCGGCTTGTCGTGAGCACCGAGGCCCGCGCGCGACAGCTTGATCACGGTCGCGAGCTGCGCGATCGCAGCATCCTGACCGAAGATCAGCCGCTTCAGCTCGCCCTCGAGGTCTCCGAGCTTCTTCTTGTCGGCGCTCGAGACCGAGCGCGTCGGGATCCGGGCGATCTTGGCGATCACCTCCTCGATCAGGGACGGCCGGATCTCGTCGGGCCGGTTCTCCGGCAGCATCAGCCGGACCTTCGCGCCCGCCTCGTCGATCACGTCGATCGCCTTGTCAGGGAGCTGAGCCCCGGAGATGTGACGCGCCGACAGCTCGACCGCGGCCTCGAGCGCCTGGTCGGTGTACTTCACGTTGTGGTGCTCCTCGTAGCGGCTCTTGAGCCCCTTGAGGATCTCGATTGCCTCGGGAACGGTCGGCTCGCCGACGTCGATCCGCTGGAATCGACGCGCGAGCGCGCGGTCCTTCTCGAACGCCTGGCGATAATCCTTGAACGTCGTCGAGCCGATGCAGCGCAGCTCGCCGTTCGACAGGGGTGGCTTGAGGATGTTCGCCGCATCCATCGTGCCGCCGCTGGTGGCGCCCGCACCGATGATGTTGTGGATCTCGTCGATGAACAGGATCGACTTCGGATCGCCGATCAGGACCTTCATCACGGCCTTGAGGCGCTCCTCGAAGTCACCGCGATAGCGCGTGCCCGCGAGCACGGCGGTCATGTCGAGTGAGTAGAGCTTGGCGTCCTTGAGCGACTCGGGGACCTTGTTGTCGATGATCCGCAGCGCGAGACCTTCCGCGAGCGCGGTCTTGCCGACGCCGGGCTCGCCGATCAGCAGCGGGTTGTTCTTCCGCCGGCGCGACAGCACCTGGATCATCCGCTCGAGCTCGTCGGCGCGGCCGATCAGCGGATCGATCTTGCCCTCGCGAGCGCGCTGCGTGAGATCGACGCAGAAGCTCTCGAGCGGGTTCGCGACCTTGCCCTCCTCCTCGCCGTTGTCCTCGACACCACGCGTGCGTGGCTGGATCTGGCCCCCGCCGGTGTCGACCTTCGACACGCCGTGGGAGATGTAGTTGATCACGTCAAAGCGCGAGACACCCTGCTTCTCGAGCAGGAACACCGCATGCGAGTCACGCTCGCGGAACATCGACGCGATCACGTTGCCGGTCGTCATCTGCGACCGACCTGCGGCCTGGACGTGCATCGCAGCACGCTGGAGCACGCGCTGGAACGCGAGGGTCTGATCGGGACCCGACTCCTCGCCCTCCGGCAGCTCGTCGACTTCCTCGTCGAGGAAGCGCTCGAGGTCACCGCGCAGCTTCTCCGGATCGCCACCGCACTTGGTGACGATATCGGCGCCGCTCGGGTCATCGAGGATCGAGAGCAACAGGTGCTCGAGCGTCAGGTATTCGTGATGGCGTGCGCGCACGTCATCGACGGCGCGTTGCAGGGTGGCTTGGAGCTCGGGCGACAGCATGAGTGAACCTCTTAGTCCGTGGGTTCGATCGAGAGTTGAAGGGGAAACTGCTGGGCCTTCGCGAGGTGCAGGGTCTTGGTGACCTTGGTCTCCGCGACTTCGAAGGTGTAGACGCCGGCTACACCGACGCCATTGTTGTGGACGTGACTCATGATCGAGATCGCGTCGCTCTCGCTCTTGTGGAACACGGTCTGCAGAACCCAGACGACAAACTCTCTCGTCGTGTAGTCGTCGTTGTGAAGCAGCACCTTGTACATGGGCGGCTTCTTCGTGCGGGTGCGCTCATCGAGCACCAGCCCGGTCTGGCGGTCCCCCTTCGCGGGGGGCTTCTTTTCATCCGAAAGTCGGATCACCATGGCAGCCATAGTACGAGACCCAGGCCTGATGTGTAGTGCTCCGGGGACGCCGAAGCAGCCCACGATTTCGGGCAGGTTACGCGGACTTCAGGTCGATCAGGGTTCGACCGTAGGGGCCGCCGGGCCGGGGGCCGGGTGGTAGCCCTCACCCGTCGAGGGTGAACGAGAACGTGGCGCCCTCGCCGGGTGCGCTCTCGGCCCAGATCCTCCCACCATGGCGATGGATGATCCGGTGGACGGTCGCGAGCCCGATCCCGGTGCCCTCGAACTCGGTCGACGAGTGCAGCCGCTGGAAGGGCCGGAACAGCTTGTCCTGATAGGTCGGATCGAAGCCTGCGCCGTTGTCGCGCACGAACACGCAGTCGTCGGCGCCATGGCCGACCTCGATCCGGCCGCGCGGTCGCTTGCGCGTGAACTTCCACGCGTTGCCGAGCAGGTTGTCGAGCACGGCGCGCAGCAGGCGCGGATCGCCATCGACACGCAGGTCGGGCGCGATCACGACCTGGACCTCGCGCTGCGGATCGGCGCGCTGGAGCTCACCGAGGATCTCGCGCGCAAGTGCTGCGAGATCGACCTGGTCCCGCGCGAGCACGCCGCGCGAGGCCTTCGAGAGTGCGAGCAGATCCTCGACCAGCGCCTGCATCCGGCTCGTCGCACCGTGCACGCGCTTGAGCACCGCGAGCCCCACACTGCCGAGCGCCTCGCCATGATCCTCCGCGAGCTGGGCCGTGAAGGCATCGATCGCGCGCAGCGGTGCGCGAAGATCGTGGGACACCGCCGACGAGAACGACTCGAGCTCGTCATTGATCATCTGGAGCTGAGCGGTGCGCTCCTCGACGCGACGCTCGAGGTTCGCCAGCAGATCCACGTTCTCGAGCGCGACCGAGACCGCGTCCGCGAGTCCCTGGAGGAGACGCAGCTGCTCCGGCGTCGGCGTGTATTGCGTCGCCCAGTACGTACCGATCGCTCCGACCGGATCGATCCTCCGGATCGGCGTCATCGCGAGGCTCTTCACGAACGTCGGGCGATACGCATCATGCGGGATCCGTGGGTCCGCATAGATGTTCGCGATCACCACCGGCTCGCGATGCAGCATGGCCCAGCCGCTGATACAGGTGTGCAGCGGGAAGCGCTTGCCCTTCCACAGCGGACCGATCGCCTCCTCGTCCGCGTAGTGACAGTGGTCGTCATCGCGCAGCACGAAGGTCGCGCCATCCGCACCGCTGAGCTCGCGCGCCGCGCTGCGCACGATCACCATCACCGCTTCGAGGGTCCGTGCGGTCGCCAGTTGCTGGACCACCAGAACCAGCCGCTCCATGCCCTCGACGTACGACAGCTGCATGCGGCTGTAGTATCCACCAGCGCGGTGCCGTCAGCCATCGTTCAGGCAACGCCACACCGCATCGACGATCCGGCTGGCGGGACACGGCTTTTGGAGGAAGTTCTCACCTTCCTGGAGCGCGAGGTCACGCCCCGCGAGCTCGGCGCTGTAGCCGCTCGTGAAGATCACCTTGAGGTTCGCGTCGCGCTGCTGGAGCCGCAACGCCAGCTCGCGGCCGGTCATGCCGCCGGGCATCACCAGGTCGGTCAGCAACATGTCGACGTTACCGTGCTGCTCCCAGATTCGCAGCGCCTCATCACCACTCGCCGCCTCCAGCACACGATAGCCGCGCCGCTGCAGTACGATGCGCGTCAACTTCCGCACGGCCGGCTCGTCCTCGGCCACCAGGATCGTCTCGCCACCGCCGCGCCGGGTGATCGTCGCGGGAGGCTCCGACGCCGAGACCGCACGCCCGCTCGCAGGAAATAGCACCGAGAACGTGGCGCCGCGCCCGGGATGACTGAACACGTTCACCACACCGCGATGCTGCTTGACGATCCCGAACACGGTCGCCAGGCCGAGGCCCGTCCCCTTTCCGGGCTCCTTCGTCGTGAAGAATGGCTCGAACAGTCGCTGCATGTGCTCGGGGCTGATCCCGCACCCGCTGTCGGTGACTCGCAGGCTGACGTAGCGGCCAGGCGCCGTATCCGCCATCGACCGCGCCTCGTCGCTGTCGATCGTTCGCTCGGCGGTTTCGATCAGCAGACGACCACCGTTGGGCATCGCGTCGCGTGCGTTGACCGCGAGGTTCATCAGCACCTGATCGACCATGCCGGCGTCTGCAAGTGTGAGCAGTGGTGACGGGTGCAAGTTCACCTCGACGTCGACGTCCGCTCCGAGAATCCGCCGCAGCATCTGGGTGAGGCTGGTAACGACCGTGTTCAGATCCATCTGCTTGCGCTGCATGACCTGACGCCGGCTGAACGCGAGTAGTTGCCGCGTGAGGCTCGCGCCGCGGGTGGTCGCCACCTCGATCTCGTTCAGGGCATCCTTGACGGTGTCCGGCAGGCCCTCGACCTCGGCCGCTTCGTTGGCCGCGAGCACCACCCCGGCGAGGATGTTGTTAAAGTCGTGCGCGACTCCCCCGGCGAGCTGCCCGAACGCCTCCATCTTCTGCGACTGACGAAACCGCTGCTCCATCTGCCGGCGTTCCGATTGCGCGATCGCAAGCGAGACCAGGTTTGCGATCGAGACCACGAAGGTCAGCTCGTCGGGCGTCCAGGCGCGAACGTGACCGACGTGCTGGTGACACAGGACACCATCGATCTCGCCGTCGACCTGGATCACGGCATCAAGCATCGACGCGATTCCGAGCGGCCGGAGGTAGCCGGCAGCCAACTCGCACGTCCGCGGATCGGTGAGCGCATCATCGACGGACATCACCTCGCTGGTCGAGATCGCCGAGAAGTAGGCGGGGTACGTCTCGCGCGCGAGCGCGGTTCCCGACGAGTGGCGCTCCGCCGTCAACTCGAACAGGTCGCGGCAGACGATCGCGCTGCGGCTCTGATTGAACCGCCAGATGCTCACGCGCTCGACCCCCAGGGTCCTCGCGGCCGTCTCGGTGATGATCCTCAGAGCAGCTTCCAGATCGACCGCCTGAAGCACCGGGCTCCGGGTCAATTCGATGATCGCAGTGCGCTGTCTCGCGTTGCGCTCGCTGCTCGCCCGCAGCGCGTCCTCGGCCGTCCGCCGCTCGGTGACGTCGACCATCAATCCTTGCAGCTTGAGCTCGCCATCGCCGGCTTCGACAATGCGGACGATGTCGTGCAGCCAGACCACATCGCCGTTCGCCGCGATCATGCGGTACTCCAGCACGTGGCCGAGCCGGGCCTGGGTCGACGCGACGCAACTGTCCACCGCCCATACCCGATCGTCGGGATGCAGGTGTGAGGACCAGAAGGAGGGTTCGGTCAACCACTGCGCGATCGGATAACCGAGAAGACGCTCTGCCTGATGGCTGACGAATAAAAACTCGAGCGTCTCGGCGTTCGCCTCCCAGACGATGCCGTCGATCGCATCGATCAGCTTGGCGCGGTCCTGATCGGCCGAGCGGAGCGCGTCCTCGGAGTGCTTGCGGCCCGTGATGTCGCGAGTCACCGAGAGCGAGCCGGTCACCCTCCCGGCGTCGTCGCGCATCGGCACGGACCGGGTCTCCATCCATCGCCGGGTCCCCTTGAGCCCGGTGATCTCGAACGTCAGCATCCCCGATTCACCGAGAAACACGCGTTCATGGAGCGTGCGGAAGCTCGACCGATGCTGTGGATCGACCAGATCGTAGACACAGCACCCGGCGACCTGCTCTAACGACTCGGCCTCGATCATCGCGAGCCCCGCGGGATTCATGTCGAGCAACTCGCCCTCGCGACCGACCAGCTTCACGCATTCCGGCTCGGTCGCGAAGATCGTGCGCCATCGGTGCTCGCTCGCGCGCAGCGCTCGATCGAGACGCTCGTGCTCGCGGATGAGCTCGTTGGCCTGGTGCAGCTCCTGCCCGCGCCGGCGCAGGGCGAGCTGCGTCATCACCTGCCGGGCCAGCGCGCGCAACGCACGCTGTTGTGACGAGGTGATCTCGCGCGGCAGCACGTCTGCCACACACAACGTTCCCAGGGCATGACCCTCCGGGCTGATCAGCGGTGCACCGGCATAGAACCGAAGTGACTCCCCGGTGACCAGCGGACCATCGGCGAACCGCGGATCCGCGTGCGCGTCGGTCACGATCATCAGGTCCGGACCTGCTGCGATCGCATGCGTGCAGAACGAGGCATTCCGCGCGGTCTCGAGGAGGGGCATCCCGACGCGGGCCTTGAACCACTGGCGGTCCGCGTCGACCAGGCTGATCATGGCGATCGGGGTGCTGCAGATCTGGGCAGCGAGCTCGGCCAGATCGTCGAATACCTGCTCGGGGGCGGTGTCGAGAATCCCGTACGCCTGGAGGTTGGCGAGCCGCTCGTGTTCAGGCGTCGGGAGCGGGTCGGGCACGAATCCGTGAATCGACCGGAGTCGGAATCGGTAGAGGTGGGCGCCTGTCCTAGGTATGGTCCGCCCATGCCCGTCGCAGACAGCACCACGGCCTGGGTCCACGAGAAATTCGCAGCCTCGATCGTCCCGACCCTGGTCGAGTACATCAAGATCCCGAACAAGTCTCCGATGTTCGATCCCGAGTGGGTCGCGTCCGGACACATGCACAAGGCCGTCGACCTGCTCGCGGGCTGGGCCAAGGAGCAGCTCCCGGAGGGCGCCAAGCTCGAGGTCGTTCGCCTGAAGGACGGGGCCAAGGATCGCACCCCCGTGATCTTCATTGACATCCCGGGCACCGGCGGCAAGGCCGGCGACACCGTGATGCTGTACGGCCACCTCGACAAGCAGCCGGAGATGACCGGCTGGCGCGAGGGCCTCGGTCCGTGGACGCCGGTGATCGAGGGCGACAAGCTCTACGGCCGCGGCGGCGCCGACGATGGCTACGCGATCTTTGCGTCGCTGACGGCGATCAATGCGCTGCGCAAGGACGGAATCCCGCACGCGCGCTGCGTCGTGCTGATCGAGGCGTGCGAGGAGTCGGGCAGCTACGATCTGCCCGCGTACATCGATCACCTCGCCCCCCGCATCGGTGATCTATCCCTCGTGGTCTGTCTCGACTCGGGCTGTGCGAACTACGATCAGCTGTGGTCGACGACGTCGCTGCGCGGCCTCGTGATCGGCAACCTCGAGGTCTCGCTGCTGACCGAGGGCGTCCACTCGGGCGACGGCACCGGCGTGATCGCCGCGAGCGAGCGCGTGATGCGCATGCTGCTCGATCGGATCGACGACAGCCACACCGGCGTGATCAAGCTGTCGGCTCTCGCTACCCAGATCCCGAAGCAGCGCGTCCTCCAGGCCGAGCGCACCGCCGAGGTGATCGGCGACGAGGTGTTCAACAAGTTCCCGCTGCAGCCCGGCGTCAAGCCGGTGACCGACAGCAACGTCGAGCTGATCCTGAACCGCACGTGGCGGCCCGGCCTGGCGATCACGGGCGCCGAAGGCTGGCCGCCGATCGGCAACGCGGGCAACGTGCTCCGTCCAACCACCACGCTGAAGCTGTCGATCCGGATCCCGCCGCGCGTCGATGCGGTCAAGGCGCAGCAGGCGGTCAAGGAAGCCCTCGAGAAGGATCCGCCGTACGGCGCGAAGGTGACGTTCACCGGCGGCACCGCGAGCCCGGGCTGGGACGCTCCGGAGCTGGCACCCTGGCTCGAGCAGGCGCTCGACGCCGCATCGAAGCGGCACTTCGGCAAGCCGTCGATGTTCATGGGCGAAGGCGGCACGATCCCGTTCATGTACATGCTCGGCGAGAAGTTCCCGAAGGCGCAGTTCTGCATCACCGGCGTCCTTGGACCTGGCTCGAATGCGCACGGCCCGAACGAGTTCCTCCACGTGCCGACCGCGAAGAAGCTCACGCTGTGCGTCGCCGACGTGCTCGCCGCGCACGCGCAGCAGCCCTGATCCCGCGGCTCGCTCCCACGTTCGGGATACGGGGACTGCGCGATAGCGGGAGCAAAATGCGCTCTCCATACTTCGTGCGGCATGGCCACGCATCTCCCGGTGATTGGTGGGCACGCGGACGGGTTCGGGAGAACGCAGCGGACGGATGGTTGGAGGCGTGGTCCGCTGATCACGCTGATCGTCTTCCTGACGTTCATCGGATACACGACGTGGGCCGCGCTCCAGGGTAAGCACTACTACTCGGATCCGTATCTCTCGCCGTTCTACTCGCCGGTGTTGTTCACGACACCCGCGGGGATGGTCGCCGGCAGCGCGCCGGTGAGCCACGCCTGGTTCGGCACCTTCCCGTCGTGGTGGCCGAGCTTCGTGCCGCTGTCGCCCGCGATCCTGATCCTCGTGTTCCCGGGGAGCTTCCGGTTCACCTGTTACTACTACCGCAAGGCGTACTACCGCTCGTTCGCGGGCTCCCCTCCGGCGTGCGCCGTCGGACCGCTGGCGCAGATCAGGAAGTATCGCGGTGAGTCGTACGTGCTGCTGTTCCAGAACCTGCACCGGTTCGCGCTGTACTTCGCGCTGCTGTTCATCTTGATCCTCGGCTACGACGCGGTCCTCGCGTACTTCAAGGACGGCGTTCCCGGCATCGGCGTCGGCAGCGTGATCTTGACGATCAACGTCGTCCTGATCGCGAGCTACACGTTTGGCTGTCACTCGTTCCGCCACCTGATCGGCGGCCGCAAGGACTGCCTGTCGGCGTGCGGCAAGCCGACGGTGGCGTCGGTGTCGTTCAAGCAGGCGAGCTGGTTCAACGCCCGCCACACGGAGTTCGCGTGGGCGAGCCTGCTGTGGGTGATGCTCACCGATCTCTACGTGCGCCTGTGCTCGATGGGCGTGATCCACGACCTCTCGACCTGGTCCAACTAACACCCCCGGTGATCCATGGCCCTTGATGTGTCAGAGCTCCAGACGATCGAACACGACGTCCTGGTCATCGGTGCGGGTGGCGCGGGTCTGCGCGCGGCGATCGCGTGCAGTGGGCAGAAGCTCGATACCGGGGTCATCTCGAAGTCGCTGCTCGGCAAGGCGCACACGGTCATGGCCGAGGGAGGCATGGCGGCGGCGATGGGCAACGTCGATCCGCGCGACAACTGGAAGATCCACTTCCGCGACACGATGCGCGGCGGCAAGTTCCTCAACGTCTGGCGGATGGCCGAGCTGCATGCGAAGCAGGCGCCCGATCGTGTTCGCGAGCTCGAGGACTGGGGCGCGGTGTTCGATCGCACCAAGGACGGTCTGATCTCGCAGCGCAACTTCGGCGGCCACCGCTATCCGCGGCTCGCGCACGTCGGTGATCGCACCGGCCTCGAGCTGATCCGCTCGCTGCAGGACCACGGCATCCACCAGGGCATCGACTTCCACATGGAGGTCACCGCTCTCGAGCTGCTGAAGGACGGCGATCGGATCTCGGGCGTGCTCGCGTATCGCCGCGAGACCGGCCGGTTCGTCGTGTTCAGGTGCAAGGCCGTCATCCTCTCCACCGGTGGGGGTGGGAAGGCGTGGCCGGTGACGTCGAACTCGTGGGAGTACACGGGCGACGGCATCGCGATGGCGTACGACGCAGGCGCGGAGCTGATGGATCTCGAGTTCACCCAGTTCCATCCCACCGGCATGGTGTGGCCGCTGTCGGTGCGCGGCATCCTCGTCACCGAAGGCGTTCGCGGTGACGGCGGAATCCTGAAGAACAACCAGGGCGAGCGGTTCATGTTCAACTACATCTCCGAGCGCTTCGCGCCGGAGACCGCCGCCACCGTGGAGGAAGCGCATCGCTGGCTCGAGGGCGACAAGAACGCCCGCCGTCCGCCAGAGCTCCTGACGCGCGACGAGGTCGCTCGTGCGATCACCGCCGAGGTCAAGGCCGGCCGCGGTTCACCGCACGGCGGCGTGTTCCTCGACATCGCGTCGCGCCGCCCCGCCGACTTCATCAAGCGGAAGCTTCCGTCGATGTATCACCAGTTCAAGGAGCTGGCCGAGGTCGACATCACCCGCGAGCCGATGGAAGTCGGCCCCACCCTGCACTACTTCATGGGCGGCATCCGCGTCGACGCCGACTCGCAGCAGACCACGGTGCCGGGCCTGTTCGCGTGCGGTGAGTGCGCCGCGGGCCTCCACGGTGCGAACCGTCTCGGCGGCAACTCGCTGTCCGATCTGATCGTCTTCGGCAAGCTCGCCGGGGATGGCGCGAAGGCATACATCCAGGCGCTCCCCACCACGCCGAGGGTAGACGGCGATCAGATCACGTCGGCGATTCGCCGCGCGACCGAGATCCTCAACCGGGCCGAGGGTGAGAATCCCTACCTCCTCCACGCCAGGCTCGAGGAGACAATGGCCAGGGGCGTCGGCATCGTCCGCACGAAGAACGAGCTCGAGACCGCGGTCGCAGAGCTCGAGGACCTGAAGGTCAGGGCGAGGACCATGAAGGCGCCCGGTGCGAGCCAGTACAACCCGGGCTGGCACGAGGCGCTCGCGATGCGCTCCCTGCTCGTCACGTCCGAGGCCGTCACCCGCGCGGCGCTGATGCGCGAGGAGAGCCGCGGTGCGCATACCCGACTCGATCATCCGGACGAGAACCCCGAGGGGCTCACGTACAACGTGATCGTCAAGAAGGCCGCCGACGGCAGGATGGAGACCGAGAAGCGGCGCAGGCCGGACGGGCCACCGCACCTGGTCGCGATCGCGAACGCGAAGATCGAAGATCTCGAGGCCGGTAAGCTCGGCACCGCAGCCCCCAGCACCTGAGGAGGACACGCCATGGCAATCCGACGGTTCAAGGTCTGGCGCGGCGACGCAGGGGGCGGGGAGCTCACGGACTTCCAGATCCCCGTCGATCCGGGGATGGTCGTGCTCGACGTCCTCCATCGCATCCAGGCCACCCAGGCGAACGACCTCGCGCTGCGCTGGAACTGCAAGGCCGGCAAGTGCGGCTCGTGCAGCATGGAGATCAACGGCCAGCCCAAGCTCGCCTGCATGACCCGGATGAACTCGTTCTCCGAGACCGAGACCATCACGTGTCAGCCGCTGAAGACGTTTCCGGTGATCAAGGATCTCGTCACCGACGTCTCGTTCAACTACGAGCAGAACAAGCGGATCGCGCCGTTCAAGCCCAGGCCGCGCGACGCCGACGGCCAGTACCGGATGTACCAGGAGGACGTCGATCGAGTTCAGGAATTCAGGAAGTGCATCGAGTGCTTCCTCTGCCAGGACGTCTGCCACGTGCTCCGCGACCGCGAGGGCCGTGAGACCCAGTCGTTCATCGGACCGCGCTTCATGATCCGCGTGGCGAGCCTCGAGATGCATCCGCTCGACACCGAGGACCGGATCCCCGAGCTCAAGAAGGAGCTCGGAGCGGGCCTGTGCAACATCACCCGGTGCTGCACCGAGGTCTGCCCCGAGCACATCCAGATCACCGACAACGGCATCATCCCGTTGAAGGAGCGCATCGTCGATCGGTTCTACGATCCGGTCGCGATCATCGGCCGCAAGCTGCTGGGCATCCGCAAGCGTACGAAGACGCGCTCCGAGGAAGCAGCACAGGGGGCGGGAAGCGAGGATCGTGATGGATGATCTGACCCTCAAGCGCATTCCATCCGACGGGGTTCCGCAGGCGCTCGAGAAGGCCGAGCGCTACCGGCTCCTCAACGACCCGGCGCAGGCCGAGAGCATCTGTCGCGACGTCCTCGTGGTCGATGACGACAACCAGATCGCGCTGCGCGCGTTGATCCTCGCGCTGACCGATCAGTTCGGCAGCTCCGGCGCTGCCGGCGCGCCGAACGAGGCGCGCGCCGTCGTCGCGCAGCTCGACGACGAATACGATCGCGCCTACTTCAGCGGGATCATCCACGAGCGCGAGACCCGCGCCTACCTGGGGAGGACGACCGTGATCCGCTCCGACGCGTACGACGGCTTCCGGCAAGCGATGGAGTGGTACGAGCGTGCGGAGGCGCTGCGCCCGCACAGCAGCGTCGACGCGGTGCTGCGCTGGAACTGCTGCGTTCGTGCGATCGAGCGCGAGCGGCTCGAGCCCGAGACCGGAGAGCGGGAGCCACCGCTCGAGTAGCTCGTGATAGCGTGGACGACGGTGCATGGGGCCGTCATCGCTGTGATCGCAGGCGGTGCGCTCGGCTGCGGTCGGCTCGGGTTCGACCCCCACTCGGATGCCGGAGACACGAGCGATGCCGCCGATGCCCCACTGCAATTCACGCGCTGCTCGGAGGAGTCCTTCGAGACCGGGAGCTCGGACCGCTGGAGCGTGGTGAATCCGGCGTGGGCGGTGACACCCGGCAATGGCTTCGGTGGCGGCGCGGGGTTCAGCGCGGCACCGGGGTCGGAGCACACGGTCGCAAACCTCGATCTCCAGGGCATCCGGGCGGCCCGGATCGAGCTCGAGTTCCGGATCGAGGAGCCGATCGCCGGGGACTTCTACCTCCAGTTCATGAGTCCTGGCTGGACCGCGTACGACGACCTCCAGTACTCCGTCGGGATCTTTCCGCGCGGTGGCGACAACACGGAGGACCTGATCTCGATCGAGACGCCGACCACGAGCATCCCGCGCGCGAGCCGGCCGAGCTCCGCGCTGCCGAATATCTGGCATCACCTCGCGGTGACGCTCGGAGCAGACCGGTCGATCTACGTCGAGCTCGATCGCGTCGCGTACCTGACGACCGGGCCCGATACGCGGGTGCCCGGGCCGTTCGACGTCCTGGTCGGATTCTGGAACGAGGGCAGCATCGACACCTTCGTTGTCGAGTGCGCGCGCTGAGCTACGACGCTGGCTTGATCGCGTGCCGCCGCTCGGGCGACGGGACGATCTTCGCGCGCACGAGGAACGGCGCCGGGTCGACGTACGTCGTGTTGATGGTGTCGCCGTGGAGGCCGGGGTGCTGTGGCACCTCGAGGCTGAAGTGGAGGTGGGGGGCCGCCGAGTACACCGCGGTCGCACCGAGCGTGCCGATGTACTGGCCACCGCGGACGTAGTCGCCGACCTGCAGGGCCTCCGCGACATCGTCCATGTGCATGTACGCGGTCAGCGTGCTGTCGTCGTGCTGGATGCGGACGTAGCGACCGCTGCGACCATCGGCACCGAGCTCCTTGCGCTCGACTCGGACGACCTTGCCATCGGCGACCGCGACGATCGGGCGGCCACGCGGACCATCGAGATCGACACCGCAATGACCGGCTCCACACTCCGCCCGCTCGATCCCGATCCGCTGCGAGCCGAACAGGCGCGAGTGGCGCTCCGGCATCAGCTCGGCGCTATCGGTCACCGGATGGATCCAGCCGCCGAGCGACGTGAACGTGACATCGAGCCGTTCACCGTCGCGTTCGGCGAGCGGATACCGGGTCTCGAGCGGCGAATCGATGTGCGTCGACGGTGGCGGTGCGATCTCGCGCGTCGTCCGCGCATCGGGGAGGCCGACGTCCTCCGCCGATCCGAGATCGACGTTGGCGAGCGACGTCGTGGTCGTCGCCGGCTGCGACCAGTGCGCGAAGCCGACGCCGACGAGCGCCGTCGTGGCGATCGCAGCAGCCGCCAGGCCGCGCTGCACCGACCGCTGCGCGAACCGAGGAGGAGCGATGACGGTGACGACCGGGGTCGCTGCGACGACGATCGGGACGTCACGGTGCTCCCAGCATCCGCGATGCCAGAGCTCCACCGTCCCGGAGGACGTCACGCTGGGACGCCCCTCGTGGAGCGCCACCACACCGCGACAGCGCGGACACCCGACAGCCACCATGCGATCACGCTAACGCAACGCGCGCTCGTGATCTCTCGACCGCGCCACCGTTCTGACTGTCGCAACGTGCCCTACACGTGGACGTCACCGACGGATCAGCTCTTCTTCTTCCTCATGATCACGAGGTGGTTCGAATGGCTCTTCGTCCCGTCGTAGTAGCCGAACCGAAACGGCAGATCCCGGCGCGGCTGCTGGGCCCATTCCTCGCGCCACTCCTTCTCGACCCCCTTGCCGCCGTCCATGTGAGAGAGCTCGTAGCGTCCGTAGGTCTCGTACTCGAACCCTGCCGCCTTGCCGATCTTCGGCGGAACGCCGGTCGCATCCGACACCATCCACACCGCGTGGTCGGTCAGGTACGTCCGGATCGTCGAGAACCCTGGCCACGACAGCAGGTAGCTCGCCGCCTTCGTCATCGCGGCGACCGGGCCCTTGGCGGCGAGGTGCTTGATCACGCGCGGGTCCTTCTTCATGTGCGCGTCGTCGAGGTTGACCTGGAGATGGCGATAGATCTGGACGCGACCGCCCGGCTTCCGGAACTGGACCTCGGCGTTGGCGAACACGCGATTGCGCGTGTCGGCCTTGCCCTTCAGCACGTCGGGCGCGGCCGCGACCTCGGCATCGCTCAGGTACCGGATCGTGCCCGCCTCGTCGAGCGAGAAGTAGCGCAGCGCCACGACCTCGAAGCCGTGGATCTTGAGCGCAGACAGCCCGAACACGAGCTGCGTCGGCAGCATGCCGCTGCGCATCGCGTTGATCATGTTCATCGTGTTGCTGAAGTTCACCGTGTAGAGAAACCGCAGCTCGTCGCGGATCGTGCCGAGGGCCCGCTCGAGCCCCGGAGCGATCATCTGGCTCTTCGCCTTCTGGACCGGCGTGGAGAGCGCGGCCAGCGTGCGCGGGTCGCCCGCGGGCTCGAGCGACAGCGTCGTGATCTCGTCGGCGTCGGGATACACGGTCAGCGCCGTCGAGAGATCGCCTCCCGAGAACGGATAGACGACCTTCTTCGGCACGTCGGCCGGCACGTGATCCGCGAAGAACGGGCGCGCCTTGCTCACCCATTTCGTGCGGTAGTCCTCCTGCGCGCGGTCGATGATCGTGCAGTGCTTGGTCACGTACCGCTCGAGAAACTCGGCGGGTGCGGGCCCGTCGCCACACGCGCCGACCCGCAGGAGCGCACGGCCCTCGGCGGTGAAGTCATGACCTTGCTGTGGCGGCGCCGCAGCGGTCGGGGCGGAGACAGCGAGCACGAGCACGAGAGCGAGGACGGGGTGGCGCATCGACCCCGGACTATATGCCCGTGCTCAGTGCTCGACCAGCACGAGGTCCGTCGGCGTGGGGTCGCGCCGGCTCTCGATCACGAGCACCGCGGAGCGCGCCTCGGTGACGCCCAGCGCGACGTGATCGGCCGCGAGGTCGATCGCGCAGCCCATGCGCGCAGGCCCGTGCGGCCGCAGTACGTCGATGACCGCACGCATACGCGGCTGCGTCAGCGTGGGTCCCGCTGCCGTGATCACCACCGCGGAGTCCGCCGCGATCCGCGCAAGGAGGCGCTCACGGGCGGGCCGATCGTCGCCGTGACGGCGGTTGCCGCGACGAGCAGCACCCACACGGCGCGTGAGGACATCCTTCACGTCTAGCAGAAGCCCGCGGTCGGAGCCCACGGTAAGCTCGGGTTATGGCTTCGATCAACGACACCCGGATCCGGGAGATCTTGACGATGTCTCCGACCGTCGCGGTGCTCGGCATCCATCACGAGCCCGAGAAGGCAGCGTTCTACGTCCCGGAGTACCTCCACGACGAGGGGTACAAGATCATTGGAGTGAACCCGCAGTTCGTCGGAGAGACGCTGTTCGGCGAGCCCGTGCGCGCAACGCTCGCGGAGATCGGGGTGCCGATCGATATCGTCGACGTGTTCCGCAGGCCGGATGCGATCCCCGCGCACGTCGAGGACATCCTCGCGATGAAGCCGCGGCCCAAGGTCGTGTGGTTCCAGCTCGGGATCAAGAACGAGGACGCCGCGCGCACGCTCGAGGCGGCGGGGATCACCGTGGTCCAGAATCGGTGCACGCTCGCGGACCATCAGCGGCTCGGTCTCGGCGCGCCTGAGAAGAAGTAGCGTCAGCGGCGGAACCGCACCGCCCGATGCGCGAAAGCGCTCGACCGGGAACTGCCGTACCGCGTATTCCGGCGGTTTGGCGCTGGCACGGAGGATGCTCTATCCCCGGTCATGCTCGATTCAGTAACGGCCGAAGGCCTTATCAAGCCGCACATGCCTGTCGTGTGCTCGAACAATGGCCAGTTTGCGGTGGTCGACCACCTCGAAGGCACCGACTTCATCAAGCTGGCCAAGGACGACAAGGGTCAGCACCACTACATCCCGCTCGCGTGGGTGTCGTCGGTGGACGACAAGGTCCACATCGATCGCCCGGGCGCCGAAGCCATGCGCGAGTGGAAGACCTCTCCGGTCGCGGAATCATAAGGAGCCGGCCATGAGCGCGATCCTCAATCTCGAGATCAAGAACACGACCGACGCAACGCGTGGTCAACCGCTCGCCGCTCGGGTGCTCGCCCGCAAGGACGAGCTCGAGGATGCGCTCGCCGATCTCGCTCCGCGCGAGGTCCTGCTGCGTCAGGCGATCGAGACCGCGCTTGCGACCGTCTATTCCCTGATGACCGGCGACCTGGTTCATCCATCGGATGTGATCGCGCGCGACCTCAACCGCTGGCTCGAGCGGAACAAGCACCTCGCCCAGGAAATCACCCGGGCGCAGCGCCGCTGAGTCATCAGCGCACGCATCGCGTCGGTTCGTGAAGACTTCCTCCCCTGCGGCACATCCCGCGGGTGGTAGAAGGTATGAAGCCGCCGTGCGTGTCCTGATCCAGCATCGCAGTCGCTACGCCTATCCGCGACCGGCCCTGCTCGGTCCGCACACCATCCGTCTGCGTCCGACGGATCACACGCGCGCGCGGATCGAGAGCTACCGCCTCGAGATCGCGCCGGAGCACCGGGTGCTCTGGCAGCGCGATCCACACGGCAACCACGTCGCCCGCGTGACGTTCAAGGCCGGGCAGGACGTCAGCGCGCTCGAGCTGCTCGTCGAGATGGCGGTCGAGATCAACCCGGTCAACCCGTTCGACTTCTTCATCGACGACCGCGCGAAGCAGCTGCCGTTCAAGTATCCGGACGGCCAGGACGCCGAGCTCGGGCCGTACCTCGACACCCATGATCCGGCCTATCGCATGGGTCGCAAGGCGACCGAGCTCCTGACCTCGCTGCCCTGGAGCGGCGAGACGATCGACGTGTTGATCAAGCTCAACGCGGCGGTGCGCGAGAGGATCGCGTACGTGATCCGTGACGAGCCCGGTGTGTGGACACCGGAAGAGACGCTCGTCCACGAGCGCGGCAGCTGTCGCGACGCGGCGGTGCTGCTGGTCGCGCTGATGCGCCAGCGTGGGATCGCGGCCCGGTTCGTCTCGGGCTACCTCGTGCAGCTCACCGACGAGGGCATGATCCCGAACGAGCCCAAGGGCGTGGCGCGCGACGTCGTCGACCTCCATGCGTGGGCCGAGGCATACGTCCCCGGTGCCGGCTGGATCGGCTTCGACGGGACCAGCGGCCTGCTGTGCGGCGAGGGCCACATCCCGCTCGCGTCGACCGCCTCGCCGTCGCACGCCGCGCCGCTCGACGGCACCAGCGACGTCGCGGCAACCGATGTCACGTTCTCGACGATGATCGGCCGGCTCGGTCACGAAGCGCGCCCGACGGCTCCGTACACCGACGAGGTGTGGACCGAGCTGCTCGCGGCCGGCGCCGTCGTCGACGCGGTGCTCGCCGACGAGAAGCTCGAGGTGTGGACCGGCGGCGAGCCGACCTTCACGTCGCGCGAGCAGCAAGCGCTCGAGGAGTGGCAGGGCGGCGCGCTCGGGCCCGACAAGTGGAAGCGCGGCCGCGAGCTCGCGGCTACGTTGCGCGATCGACTCGCGCCCGGTGGCGTCGTGCTGCACCGGATGGGCAAGCAGTATCCCGGCGAGAGCCTGCCGCGCTGGGCGCTCGACGTGATCGGGCGTCGCGATGCCACACCGCTGTGGCCCGCTCGCAGCTTGTTCCAGCGCGGAACGGCAGAAGCAGCGGAGGAGCTCGGCGAGGCGCTCGCAACCGCACTCGGGCTGTCCGCATCGCTGCACGCGGCGTTCGAGGATCCGTGGGGGGTCCTGCGCACCGAGGCGCAGCTCCCTGTCGATCTCGATCCGCGCAAGGCAGGGCTCGACGATCCCGAGGAGCGCCGCCGGCTCGTCACGATCCTCGATCGTGGCATCGGTAGCGCCGTGGGCTACGTGATGCCGCTCGCGCGCGACGCGACCGGCTGGCTGACGGATCACTGGCAGTTTCGCCGCGGCCACTTGTTCCTCGTGCCCGGTGATTCGCCGATCGGATTGCGGCTTCCGCTCGCGAGCCTTGGACCTGGGCTTCCGCCACCAGTGTGGGCCGATGCGCCGGATCTGCCGGATCCGCGCCGCGACGAGCCCGACGAACCAGCCCAGGAAGCGCGCGCCACCGGCACCGGCGTCACCGCGAAGGCCGCCGCGGCGCGTGACGAGGCAGGCGCAGGCGTTCGCACCGCACTCACGATCCAGCCGCGCGACGGGCAGCTCTGGGTGTTCCTCCCTCCCCTGCCGCGGTTCGACGACTTCTGTATGCTGGTCTCCGCGATCGATCAGGCGCGGCAGACCACCGGCGTCGACGTCCACCTCGAGGGCTACACGCCGCCACCGTCGCCGCAGCGGATGCGGTTCGCGGTGACCCCGGATCCCGGTGTGCTCGAGGTCAACCTCCCGCCGGTGACGAGCTGCGCCGAGGCCGCCGCGCTGCATGCCACCGTGTTCGAGGCCGCGCTCGCCACCGGCCTCACCGCGGAGCGCTACCTGCTCGATGGCCGCCTCGCAGGTTCCGGCGGCGGCAATCACATCACGATCGGTGGACCGACGCCGGTGCGCTCTCCGTGGCTGGTGCGTCCGGATCTGCTGTCGAGCCTGATCACGTTCACGCAGCACCACCCCTCGCTGTCGTACATGATGACCGGTCTGTTCGTCGGAGCGACGTCCCAGGCACCGCGGATCGACGAGGCGCGCCACGATGCGCTCTACGAGCTCGAGCTCGCGTTGCCTGCCGTCGCGGACAGCAAGCAGCCGTGGATGCTCGATGCGCTGCTCCGTCACCTGCTCGTCGACGTCAGTGGCTCGACGCACCGGGCGGAGATCTCGATCGACAAGCTGTTCGATCCACAGACGCCGCACGGCCGGCAAGGTCTGGTCGAATTCCGAGCCTTCGAGATGCCGCCTCATCCGCGGATGCTCGCGGCGCAGGCGATCCTCGTGCGCGCGCTCGTCGCCTCGTTCGCCAGGGAGCGCTACGACCGTCCGCTCGTCCGCTGGGGCGAGACGCTCCACGACAAGTACCTCCTGCCCTGCTGGATGTGGCGGGACTTCGAGGAGGTCCTCGAGCACCTCGCCGCGAACGGCGTGACGCTGCCGAACGCGGCGTATCTTCCGTTCGTCGAGCTCCGGTGTCCGCTGGTCGGGACGCTCGAGACAGGCGCCGCGCGGATCGAGGTCCGCAACGCGATCGAGCCGTGGAACGTCCTCGGCGAGGAAGCCACGCAGACCGGGACCGCCCGCTATGTCGACTCGTCGATGGAGCGGATCGAGATCCGCACGATCGGCCTCGACGTCGAGCGCTACCAGGTCGTGGTCAACGGGATCGGCGTTCCGCTGCGCGCCGCCGGGGGACGCGACGTCCGGGTCGGCGGTGTTCGGTTCCGGGCGTGGGCCCCGCCGCACTCGCTGCAGCCGCACATCGGGATCCATCACCCGCTCAAGCTCGACGTGCTCGACACCTGGTCGCGCCGCGGCGTCGCGTCGGGCGCGTATCACGTGTGGCATCCCGAGGGCCGCGCGTTCGATGCTCCGCCGTTGACGCGCGTCGAGGCCGCCGCCCGCCGAGCGCGCCGGTTCACCGTCGAGGGTGCGTCGTCGTGGCCGATCGAGGCGCGCGTCGCGACAGCGCACGCGGACCACGCGTACACGCTCGATCTCCGCCGCTACTCGGTCGGGGCTCCGATGCCGAAGACCGAGGACTGGGTGCCATGAAGGACGAGCTCGAAGCCTCGCTCGCGATCCACGACGACCTGCTCGAGCGCCGAGGCGTCGACGTCTGGATCGGCGCGGAGCCGACATTCACGCGTGCCGATTCCGTCGAGGCCGCGTGGACCTCCGAGTCCGAAGGTGACGACAAGCTCGAGCGCGCTTATCTGCTCGCGACCGACTTCGCGAACGCGACGCCCGGCGCCGCGCTCACCCGGATCGTCGGACGGCAGTTCCCCGGCGAGCCGGACCCGCGGTTCTCGTACGGCGTGCGCTGGCGCGACGACGTCGAGGCACCGGGCGCGCGGGCCCTGCGCGATGCCGCGCCACTGTCACCTCCGAGCGAGCTCGGCGGCGATCACTGGCTCACCGTGACGCCGGATCCCGGTGTCGTCGAGGTCAACATGGCGCCGTCGTCGAGCGCGCTTGCCTTTGCACGGCAGGCACAGCGCGTGTGGGCGGCTGCCTCCAGCGCGGGACTGTCCGCGATCCGCTACCGGTTCAACGGCGACCTCGTCGATTCGGGTGGTGGTGGTCAGATCTCGATCGGCGGATCGCGCCCGCAGGCGAGCCCGTTCGTCCGTTACCCGCACGTGCTGCCGGCGCTGATCCGCTACTTCAACAACCATCCCGCGCTGTCGTACTGGTTCGCGAACGAGTGTGTCGGATCCGCATCGCAGGGACCGCGTCCCGACGAGGGAACGCGCGAGCGCTGGGACGAGCTGGGCATCGCGCTCGGCTGGCTCGAGCGACTGGCGGATCGCGGCGAGCTGCCGCCCGAGACGCTGTGGCATGCACTCGGACCGTTGCTCGTCGATTCGGCCGGGAACTCGCATCGGGCCGAGATCAACGTCGAGAAGCTCTGGAACCCGCACATCGCGCCGCATGGGGTTCGGCACGGCAAGATGGGCATCATCGAGCTGCGCTCGGTGCGGATGCCCGACCGGCCGATGATGCTCGCCGCGCTCGCGGTCCTGTTCCGCTCGATCGTGGCCCGCCTGATCGTCTCGCACTATCGCTCTCCCCTGATCGACTGGCATGACGAGCTTCACGATCGGTTCGCCCTGCCCGCGGTGCTGTCGCGCGATCTGCGGATGGTCCTCGGTGACCTCGACGAGCACGGCCTCGGCATTCCCGCACCACTACGCCGCGAGCTCGACGTCTGGCGGGCGCCCGGCATCACGTGCCGCCTCGGCGATGCAACGATGACGCTGCGGCCTGCGCTCGAGTTCTGGCCGCTGGTCGGGGATGTTGCATCGCAGGAGCGTGCCGGCGCCCGGCTCGTCGATGCCTCGACGCAACGGATCGAGATCTCGCTCGAGGGTCCCGGTCCGGATCGGATCGTCGTCGCCGGCCGATGGGCGCATCTCCACGTCGTCGGTGAAGGGGTGCGTTCCGTCGGCGTCCGACGCCGCGTCTACCTGCCGACGCCGGGACTCCATCCGGGCTTGCCTCCCGCCGACCCTCTGGTGATCGAGTGGGCGTGGGCGGGGCGTCTGCAGCGCATCGAGCTGTGGGCGTGGCGCCCCGACGGCGGCCCGTATGCCGGGCTCCCCCGCGACGAGGCCGATGCCATCGCTCGCCGACAGGAGCGGATCAAGGTCACCACGATCCCAGGGAACGTCAGTGGCATCGGTCACTGGACCGAGATGCGACCGTTCACGATCGACCTGCGCGCGAGCGACGGTTCGCGGCAGTAGGCTGTGCCCAGCTCGTGGCCCACAGGGAATCAAGCCTCGTGGTGTTCGGGCTCGACTGAACCGGTATCCGCGTGGGGCGTCGGCACGTCGCCACGGTGCCCGAGCTTGCGTGCGATCAGGCCACACACCAGCGCCCACGTGCCGCCCGCGGTCCAGCCGGCGATCACGTCCGTCGGATAGTGAACACCGAGGTACATCCGGCTGACTCCGATCAGCACGGTCAAGAACGCGCCCGTGCCGATCACGAAGATTTTCAACCGTCGCCGCTCCATGGTCCGCGCGACCAGCGCCGCGAGCGTCATGTAGAGCGCCGCGGAGATCATCGAGTGCCCGCTCGGAAACGACAGGCCGCCAGGTGGATCGAGGTGGGTCACGTAGTCCGGCCGCTCGCGGCCATAGAACCCCTTGAGTAGCGACATGATGATGCCGGTGCCGACCGAGCATGCGAACACGAGCAGGCCGTAGCGCCAGTGGCCGGCGAGGAAACAGAACCCGATCACGAGCACCACGATCAGCGTTGTCACCGCGACCGAACCGAGCGCCGAGATGTGCATCACCGCCGCCTCGATGCTCGGCGAGCCCACCGGATCGGTCGGCGAGTTGCGGAAGAACATCAAGATCGCGCGATCGAACGCGTCGGTCTCTTGCTCGCTGACCTCGCCCGCGAGCTTGATGAACGCTGTTACCAGGATTCCGATCGCCGAGAGCGCCGCCATCAGGATCAGATCTTGCGAGCGGAACCAGTCGAGACGGCGTCGGAACCAGGTGGTCACGCCTCAGCTTAGCGCGATACGATGTCCGCATGATGCAGAGCCAGTCCCAGTCACAGGGACCGGTCGCCGCGGGCGGGCTGTTCGACCACTATCCCGCGGCCGCATTGCCGGGAACGTTCGACGAGATGTTCGACGGCATCACGCCGCGCACACCGTTCGCGCGGGTCGCCCAGCTCCTCGCGAAGATGACGCCGGACGAGCTGTCGCGCGCGCAGGCGCTCGCGGAGACGGCGCTGCTCCAGCAAGGCGTGACGTTCTCGGTCTACGGCGACGCGCGCGGCACGGAGAAGATCTTCCCGTTCTGTCTGTTGCCGCGGCTGATCGCGGCGTCGGACTTCGCGCGGCTCGAGCGCGGTCTGCAGCAACGACTGCGCGCGCTCGGCGCGTTTCTCGACGACATCTACGGAGAACAGAAGATCCTCACCGCGGGCGTGATCCCCGCAGAGATGATCCTCGGCGCGGCGGGCTACCGGCCGATGCTGCGCGGGCTGCGGCCGCCGGGTGGCGTGCGGATCCATATCTCGGGCGTCGATCTGATCCGCGATCACGACGGCACCTGGCGCGTGCTCGAGGACAACCTGCGAACGCCCTCGGGCGTGTCGTATGTCGTCGAGAACCGGCTGATCAGCAAGCGCCTGTTCCCTCGCGTGTTCGATGCAGCGCGCGTGCACCGCGTCGATCACTACCCGACCCGGCTCGCCGAGGCGCTGCGCTCCGTGTCACCGGTCGAGGAAGCCAACGCGGTCGTACTCACGCCGGGTCCGTACAACTCGGCGTACTTCGAGCACAGCTTCCTCGCGCGCACGATGGGGCTCGAGCTCGTGCAAGCGCCGGATCTCGTGGTCGATGGCGACAAGGTGTACTGCCGCACGACGCGCGGACCGCGCCGCGTCGACGTCATCTATCGCCGGACCGACGAGTCGTTCCTCGACCCCGAGGTGTTTCGTCCCGACAGCGTGCTCGGGATCCCCGGCCTGATGCGCGCGTACGCGGCCGGCAACGTGGCGCTCGCCAATGCACCCGGCAATGGCGTCGCCGATGACAAGGCGGTCTATCCGTTCGTCCCGAAGATGATCGAGTTCTATCTCGGCGAGCAACCGCTGCTCGAGCAGGTCCACACGTACGTCTGCCTGTTCGACGAGGACCGCAGGTACGTCCTCGAGCACCTCGGCGAGCTGGTGGTCAAGGCGGTCGACGAGGCGGGCGGCTACGGCATGCTGATGGGACCGCAATCGACCGAGGCCGAGCGCGAGGAGTTCCGTCGCAAGATCATCGCCGAGCCGCGCCGGTACATCGCGCAGCATCGGATCGAGCTCTCCGCGTGCCCGACCTGGATCGCCGAGCGCGGCACGATCGAGCCGCGACGCGTCGACCTCCGGCCGTACATCCTGACGTCGCGCGAAGGACCGTGGGTTCTGCCCGGCGGGCTCACCCGCGTCGCGCTCGCGCGCGGCAGCTACGTCGTCAACTCGTCGCAAGGCGGCGGCAGCAAGGACACCTGGGTGATGAAGGAGACCACCGGCGGATGATCTCGCGCGTCGCCGATCACTGCTTCTGGTTCGGTCGCTACGTCGAGCGCGCCGAGTCGACCGCCCGGATGCTCGCGGCGTCGGTCTCGCTCGCGCTCGATGCCGAGCTCCCCGCCGCGCAGGTCTGGCGCCCGATGCTCGTGGTCTCGGGCGAGGAGGACGAGTTCCGCACGCGGATCACCGGCGGCGATGACGACGCCGGCGCGTGGGGCGACGGCGAGATCGTCCAGCGCTTCATGGTGTGGGACGAGGCGAACGGCGTCTCGCTCGCCCGCTCGGTCACCGGCATGCGGTGGAACGCGCGCTCGATCCGCGAGGTCCTCTCGCTCGAATCCTGGGAGGCGGTCAACGAGCTGCACCTGTGGATGCGCAGCGACGCCGCGCCCGCGATCTACGCGCAGCATCGCGATGCCTTCTACCAGCACGTCCGACGCGCGACCCAGCTCACACTCGGTCTCGTGCGCTCGACCATGCTCCACGACGAGCCCCTCGACTTCATGTGGCTCGGGGTCCTGCTCGAGCGCGTCAGCCAGACCGCTCGCATGCTCGACGTCCATCACCACGCATTCACGAACCTGCCGCGTCGCCACGAGGTCGTCGAGACCGCGCTGTGGTTGTCGATGCTCCGGGCGCTGTCGGGGAGCGAGGCGTTTCTCAAGCGCGCCGCGGGCCGCGTCAGCTCGGAGGGCGTCGCGCGCTTCCTGCTCTCGGAGTCCGCCTTCCCGCGCTCGATCGCGTACTGCGTGCATTCCGCCTATGACCGGCTGTGCAACATCCGGCCTCCCGACCATCACACGCTGCCCGGCGGGATCTCGCTCGAGCGGCTGCGCGTGCTCGATGTCTGGGTCCGTGCACGCGAGAACGATCCACTCACCGGCACCGCCGTCCATGACGTGCTGACGCATGTCGTCGACGAGGTCCACGAAATCTGCGGCACGCTCGGCAAGGAATTGCTCGCAGGCGGATGATGAAGCTCACCCTCACGACCCTCGTCATGCTCGCTGGATGCGGGTTCTCGATCACCTCCGGCGGAGGCGGGGATGACAGCGTTCCCGAGGGCCGTCAGGTCACGATCGTCGATGACACGGCGACCGACTTCGCGGCGAACCAGGGTCTCACCGACGGCGCGATCGCACCGCGAGGCGTCATCGAGCCCGCCGCGTTCGTGATCGGCGGTTTGCGCGCGCGCGCCTTCGACGGCAACCTGGTCACCGACGCCAGCACGTACGACACCGTGGTCGCCGCGGTCGGCCCCGAGCTCGGCTTTGGCTATCGCCAGGTACCGCGCGACTGGAGCGCGGATTCCGTTCCCCGGCCGCGCGGGCTCGGGCTCACGAGCTCGAGCACCTTCACGCTGCTCTACACCGGCGAGATCGCATTGCCTCAGGGCATGGTCACGCTCGAGGCGCTCGCCGATGATCGCGTCGTCGCCCAGGTCGCGCTCGACGGCACCACGTTCGGGGAGCGTCTGTTCGCGCACAACGCGAGCGCGACGATCACGCTGAACGTTCCGGCCGCGGGCTGGTACCCGATCCGCGCTGCCTACGGTCAGGCCGGCGGCGTGCAGAAGTTATCGTTCGCGATCACGCCGTCCGGCATGGCGCGCGTCGCGGTCGATGGCGATCGGCTGCGCGCTCGCGTGACCGAGGATCGTGGCCTCGTGGCCAGTGCGTTCGACGGCAAGGGCCTGCTGGCGGCGGCCCAGGAGAGTGCCGTGCGGACGATCGACGAGGACTACGCATTCGGCGCCCCGGCACATGACGTCGGCGTGTCGACGGTCGATCGCTACTCGATGCGGTTCGCCGGCCAGCTGAAGATCGACGAGCCGGGGATGTACACGTTCACCGCCGATATCGGGACCGAGGCCGGCGATCTGTACCGGATCTGGATCGACGACAAGCTGGTTGCACAGCGCTGGCCTCCGACACCCGACGTCCCCATGGTGACGCTCGCGCTGGAGCCGGGATGGCACGACCTGCTGGTCGATTTCGGCGAGGAGGACCTCAGCGCGAAGATCCAGCTGGTGATGTCGGGGCCCGGGATCCCGAGCGGACCGATCGATCCCCAGCGCCTGCGCCCGGCGGTCGCGTTCGGGCTCACCGCTCCCTATGTCGCGCTGACCACCTACCCGCTCGCGGACGCGACCAGCACCGCGCCCGGGGTGACCCAGGTCAACATGCCGCTGGTCGCTCCGGCGGGCGCGAAGATCGCAGCGGTCGACTACGGCTTCGCGATCGCGAACCAGCGGCTCTCCGATCTGACGGTCGACCTCCTCGACTGTCATGGTGCAATGACGGTGTCGCCGCTCGCGGCAGGCGTCCCGTACTACTACTACGCGGCAGATCCGAGCTGCGCCGGGATGCCGGTGATGCCCGCCGCACCGTGGGCGTGGCGCGTCACCGACAGCGTCCCCGGCAACGGGATCGGGCTCGGGACACCCGTGATCGCACTGCCGGTCCTGGTGGCGACCTACAGCGGCGGCGATCGCCGTCCGTTCGCGACCGCGATCACCTTCATGTCGAAGCCGCACCCGACGCCCGGGGCGATCAGCTATGCACCGATCAAGGTCACTGCCGACCTCCGGGGCGCCTCGATCAACGTCGAAATCCGAGCCGCGGCGGACGCTGCCTCGCTCGCACAGGCGACGTGGGTGCCCGCGCCTGCCGATGCACCGCCATCACTCGCAGCCGGCGACGTCGTGCAATATCGATTCAGCATTCTCACGAATGGCTGGCAGTTCCCCACCGTCGATAAGGTCGAGGTCACGTACGTCGTTTCCGACGAGTAGGCTGCTACAGTCGCGCCGTGCCGAACCTCCTCGCGATGTCCTTCGAGGGTGAGCTCGCGCCATCGTTCACGCTGCACTGCCTCGATGCCGGTCGCACGCTCCCCGATGGCTGGGGCCTCGGTTACTACCCTGCCGGCGAGCCGTCGGCCGCGATCCTCAAGGAGCCCGCGCCGCCGCAGGCGTCGATTCGCAGCCAGATCGCGCTCGCGTGGGAGCAGGTCGCGTCGAACGTGTTCGTGCTCCACATCCGCCACGCCACGTGGGGCGCTCTGTCGGATGCGAACACGCAGCCGTTCTCGCGCACGTGGGGTCGCCGCGACTGGCTGATGGCCCACGCAGGCAGCCTCGATCGCAAGGAGCCCGACGTCCCCGGCCCGTTCGAGCCGGTCGGATCGACGGATACCGAGCAGATCTTCTGCGGCCTGCTCAACCGGTTCGTCGAGCGCGGGTGGAAGAGCCTCGCCGAGGTGGATCTCGACGTCATGCTCGGATGGCTCGCCGCACTCAACGAGGTCGGCGAGCTGACGATGTGTCTTACCGACGGGCGCGACCTGCTGGTGCACGCGGATCGTCGCGGCGAGCCGCTGTGGCTCGGGACGCTGATGCCACCGTACGAGCGGATCTCGTTTGGCGACGACGATCTGGACGTCGATCTGACGCGCCGTGGTGCGAAGAGCCGCAAGGGCATGATCGTGTGCACCACCGAGCTCAAGCCGCGCGATGGTGATGCGGCGACCGCCGTGACCTGGCGCCAGCTTCCACCGGGCCACCTGATGGTGATCCGCGAAGGCGCGGTGATTCACGAACGGTCGACGGGCGGTCCGCTCGACACGCCGCGCGAGCGCTGGCGGCCGGCACGCTCGGAGACCCGGGTGTTCGATGTCGTTCACCGCACGACGTACAGGTACGAGAAGGCGGTCGAGCGATCGACGCACCTGCTCCGCCTCACGCCGGTTCATGATCACCTGCAGAACGTCCGCGCGACGAAGCTGACGATCTCGGTACCAACGCAGAGCCGCGACTACGAGGACGTGTTCGGCAATCGCGTGCGCCGGCTCGCGATCGAGACGCCGTTCTCCGAGATGGTGATCGAGTCACGCAGCACGGTCGAGGTCCTCGATGTCGACCCGCTCGGCTACGAGCCGCTGCGCGTGCGCTCGACGATCCCGCTGGTGTGGATGCCGTGGCAGCGGCAGATCCTCGATCCCTACCTGTTGCCGTTCGAGCTGCCCGAGACCGAGCTCGCGGAGCTCGGCGAGTACGCGATGAGCTTCGTCAAGCGCAACGACTACGACCTGCTCGACACGCTGCTCGACATCAACCACACGATCTATCGCGAGTACGCGTACAAGCAGGGCGCGACCAACGTGTTGACCAGTGCGTTCGACGTCTACGTCCATCGACGCGGCGTGTGCCAGGACTTCACGAACTTGATGATCTGCCTCGCGCGCCTGCTCGGCGTGCCGGCGCGTTACGTGTGCGGCTACATCTACACCGGCCCCAAGAACCCAAATCAGCGACAGGGCGAGGCGTCGCATGCGTGGGTCCAGCTCTACCTGCCGCAGGTCGGGTGGAAGGGCTTCGATCCGACGAACGGGATTCTGACGCAGACCGATCACGTGCGCGTCGCGGTCGGTCGCAACTACCTCGATGCCACGCCCACGAGTGGCACGATCTTCGTCGGTGGCGGTGGTGAGACCCTTGCCGTCGAGGTGCGCGTCGAGCCGCACCTCGGCGCGACCGCCACCTAGCCGGCGCGCAAGGTATTATCGTCGAATGCGCGGGCTGGCCATCGCGATCCTGGGTTCACCTATCTCGTGCCGGAGCCGCGCCGATACGTGACGACCGTCCCCGAGCTGCTCATCCCGCTCGAACAGTTCGACCCCGCCAAGGAGTACGTGATCACCATCGAGGCGCATCTCGGCTACCCGCACGCAGCCACCGGCGATCTCGGCACCGTCGTCGGCGGCGACGGCATCTCCGCGACCTCGCTCAACTACAGCGGCGTGTTCAGGGTCGGTCTGTGAAGGACCTCCTCAACCTCCACGAGCTCGAGGCGGTCGCGAAGGCGGCGGTCTCCCAGATCGCGTGGGACTACTACGCGTCGGGCGCCGACGACGAGCGCTGCCTGCGCCGCAATGTCGACGCGTGGGACAAGGTGCTGCTGCACTACCGCGTGCTGGTCGATGTCGCGCGCCGCGAGCTGTCGACGACGGTGCTCGGCCAGCGGATCGCGATGCCGATCGCGGTCGCCCCCACCGCGTTCCATCGGCTCGCTCATCCCGACGGTGAGCTCGCAGCGGTTCGCGGCGCCGGCGATGCGGGCACGCTGTTCATCCTGTCGACGCTGTCCAACACCGCCGTCGAGGAGGTGGTCGCGGCGGCGAGCGGCCCGGTGTGGTTCCAGCTGTACATCTACAAGGATCGCGCGGCGACCGAGGCGCTGGTCAGGCGCGTCGAGGCCGCGGGCTGTCATGCGCTCGTGGTCACCGTCGACGCACCGCTGCTCGGCCGACGCGAGCGCGACGTGCGCAACCGGTTCGCGCTGCCTGCGGGTCTCGGGATCGAGAACATGCACGCGGCCGGCTACGCCCACATTCCGATGGCGACGGGTGACTCCGGGCTCGCCGCGTACTTCGCCGACCTGCTCGACCCGAGCCTGACCTGGGATGCGATCGGCTGGCTCCGGTCGATCACGACGCTGCCGGTGATCGTCAAGGGCCTGGTCCGCGCCGACGATGCGGTGCGCGCGATCGAGCAAGGTGCGGCCGGCGTGATCGTGTCGAACCACGGGGGGCGCCAGCTCGATGCGTCCCCCGCGACGATCGATGTGCTGCCACGGATCGTCGATGCGCTCGCCGGTCGCGGCGAGGTGATGATCGACGGTGGCCTGCGACGGGGCGCCGACGTGATCAAGGCTCTCGCCCTCGGTGCGCGCGCCGTGTTCGTCGGCCGCCCGGTGCTGTGGGGGCTCGCGGCGGGTGGTCGCGAGGGCGTCGCCGGGCTGCTGGCGATGCTGCGCCGCGAGCTCGATCTGGCGATGGCGCTGTGCGGCTGCCCCGATGTGGCGAGCGTGACGCGCGACCTGATCGCTCCGTGACCGGGTACGGTGGCCACTCGGCGAGCCGGCGAGCCGGGTCAGTTGTCTCCGCGGATCCCGGCGGATCGACGAGCCGGCAACCGGGTTGTCCCCCAGCGATCACGGGCACTTCGGTAGCTTTTGCACTTGGCGTGCACCTTGCTGAATGACCCCGCATGCTGTCATCGAAGCTCCGCTCGGTCCTCCTCCTCCTCGCCGTCCAGAACGTCGCCATCGGTTGCGCGACCGACGCCGACGAGGCGCCCGACCAGCTCGACCAGGATGGCGAAGGCAAGGGCGACGGCGTCAGTAGCCAGGACCCGAGCCGCCTGCTCGATGCTCCGTTCTACTTCTCGGTGCCCAAGGGCGCCGTCACCACCACGCTGAACCGCCCCGCGTATCCGTACCCGACCCTGTGGAACGATTCGGTCGAGTCCAAGGACGTCGGGCTTCGCGTGATCGCGATCAAGCAAGGCATCAGCCTCACCGAGCGCAAGACCGCTCGCCGGGAGATGGCCGCGAAGCTCGCGCGCGCTGGCGTCCTTCAGGACGGCGACATCGTGCTGACGTTCCGGCCCGAGCTCGCCGGCACGATGGCGTATCCGCACATCCAGATGGGCACGACCCACGCCGGTCTCGTCTACACGGAAGGCGGCGTCGCCTTTAACATCGACAGCCCGCTCGACACCGAGTACGTCGGCCAGTTCGACACCTCGCACTACGCCGGCAATGGTGGCTCCGACGCCGGCACCGACGCTCTCCACATCGTCCGTCCGCGGATCACCGATGCGCGGCGCGTTCAACTCCGCACCTGGGTCGGCGACCTGAAGCGTGGCCTGTCCCGGATCAACGGCGACCGCCAGCAGATCAAGTTCCAGTCTGACTACCTCGTTCCGAGCTACGTCAGCAAGCAGATGACGACGCGCCAGACGGTGACCCTGCTCGGCAAGATCATCCTCGAGACCGACACGACGACCAAGCTGCCGATGTACTGTTCGGAGTTCGCGTGGCACATGCTCGCGCTGTCGAGCTGCACCGCCGCCGAGATCCGCAACGCGCCGGCCTCCGGTGCATCGTGTGTCGACGAGGTGTTCGCTCCGATGCCGCTCGTAGCGAAGAATGCCGAGGAAGTCGGCATGGCCGAGGGCCCGCTCGTCAGCCTGATGGCGACGCCGCCCGCGGGTCGCGCCGAGTTGATCGCGAAGGTCTTCACCACCGGGAACGCGACGCGCCTCTCGTCGGGTCACCGCGCGGTCTCCGAGCAGGTTGCCCCGCTGATGGGTCCGCTGTCGCAGTTCTACGGAGCGCGCGCACAGGGCCTCTCGGTCGAGGACACGGCGCCGGTCGCCGAGATGCTGTCCGCGAACATGCCGAACAACTACTCGCCGACGACGTTCCTCGTCCAGGCGATGGGCGACACCGCGACCCGCACCACCGACTACGTCGCGACCGTCGCGTTCGTCAACGGCGGCGGCTACGCGAAGGCGCAGCGCCTCGCGCAGAACCCGGTCCCGTAGTCGTCCCGATTCGTGCGAGCATGCGCGCGTGGCTCTGCCCGCGACACTCCGACGCTTCACGATCTCGCTCGCTGATTCCGACCGCGGCATCTACGAGCAACTCGACTGGCGCGTGCCCCAGCACCCCTCCGAGAGCGAGCGCTACCTGGTCGCCCGGCTGCTCGCACGCTGCCTCGAGCACGCCGAGGGCCTCGAGTTCTCCAAGGGCGGCGTCTCCGATGACGAGGAGCCGGCGCTCGTCCAGAAGAACCTCCGCGGCGAGTGGATGGCCTGGATCGAGGTCGGCTCGCCGACGCCGGACCGGCTCCACAAGGCGAGCAAGCTGGCTCCCCGGGTCGTGGTCTACGCGTTCAAGAACGTCGAGGCGCTCGCTGCCTCGATCACCGAGCGCAAGATCCACCGGGCCGGCGAGCTTGTCCTCCGCCAGCTCCCCGCCGAGCTCCTCGACGCCGTCGCACAGACGCTCGATCGGAACAACACCTGGGACCTCTCGGTCACCGGCGGATCCCTGTACCTGACCATCGGCGAGAAGCTGTTCGAGGGCCAGGTCGTCCCGGTCTCGGTCCTCTGAGTCAGCTCACCCGGGATTAACCCATCGAAGCCACCATGGTTGGCGACGGGAGTCTAGGATGCGCGGATGAGTAGTTTCCGCCGCGGAGGCTGGGTCGTTGCCCTCCTCGCGATCACGATCGTCGCGCACTTCGCGTCTGCCACGGTGACCCAGGTCGACGGCGAGATCTTGCCGCGCCCCAACGGCACGAACGAGTGCGACGGCGCGGGTGGCGACAACCTGCAGATCTGCTTCAACACGCTCGAAGGCGTGTCGCCGCCGAACGTCAACGCGATCGATCAGACGCTCGATGCCGCGCAGCTTCCGGAGATCTTCCTTCCCAACACCGCGATGCCGGTGACGTTCCGCGACATCTCCGAAGGAGCCGGGTACGAGAACAGCTTCGGCTGGTACAACATCGGCGACGACGTGGTCACCGCGGCCGGCATGACCGCGAACCTCCATCCGGTGCTCGGCTGCGGGCGACCGATGGCAGCGACCGGCAATGCGACGACGCACGCCGGCAATCCCGCGTTCTACGTGCAGAACGCCGAGCCGGGCTCGATGGCGACCGTCGACTTCGCCATGGAGCGCACCGCGAACCGCTACAAGGGCGGCTTCATCGGGTTCTACCTGATCACGCCCGAGGGCAATCCGTCGGCGAACGATAACGCGTGCGGCGATTTCAAGAACGGGACCGACAACCTCTCGCTGCTCGGCCGCATCTATTACACGCAGAAGGATCTCAACAGCGACGGCGACTTCGTCCACCACCTCGTCTATCGCTCGAAGCTGGTCGCGAACCGGTTCTACTTCGGGTTCGAGGATCTGTTCCGCGGCGGCGACAACGACTTCGAGGACATGCTGATCCAGACCGTTGGCCTGACGCCGCCGTGCGTTCCGCAGGCCGAGGTCTGCGACAGCATCGACAACGACTGCGACGGGCTCGTCGACGGTCTCGATCCCGACCTCACCGGCACGGGCAACGTGTGCACGTGCGACGACATCAGCCTGTCCTGCGATAACGGTCCGCGGTTCGGACAGTGCCAGACCGGCGTCACCGCGTGCACGGCCGGTGCGATCACGTGTCATGGCACCGGGGTGTCATCTCCCGAGGTCTGCGACGGCGCTGACAACAACTGCAACAACATGGTCGACGACAATCCGTCGGGAACGGGCGCGGCGTGCGACGGCGCGGATTCCGACGCGTGTCCCGAGGGCACGATCCAGTGCACCAACGGCATGCTCGCGTGCAACGACAGCTCCGGCCCGAACGACGAGATCTGCAACAACTTCGACGACAACTGCAACGGCCAGACCGACGAGGGCAATCCCGGTGGCGGCGGCAGCTGCGGCAGCGCGATCGGCGTGTGCACGCCCGGCACCCTCGCGTGCACCGGCGGCAGCCTGATGTGCCTCGGCGGCAACGCTGGCGGCGCCGAGCTGTGCAATGGCGTCGATGACGATTGCAACGGCGTGGTCGACAACAGCCCGACCGACATCGGCATGACGTGCGGCATGACCGACGTCGGCGAGTGCGGCTTCGGCACGACGATCTGCGCGAACGGCAGCGTGCAGTGCGCCGGCGAGACCGGCCCGCAGACCGAGCTGTGCAACAACCTCGATGACGACTGTAACGGCGTGATCGACAACAACCCGGTCGACGCAGGTCAGCCGTGTGGCAGCTCGATCGGCGCGTGTAACCCCGGCGCCTTCCAGTGCGTGATGGGTGGCCTGACGTGCACCGGCGGCACGGGCCCGAGCGGCGAGATCTGCAACGCGATTGACGATGACTGCGACGGGACCGTCGACGAGATGGTGCCCGGCGAGGGCGTTGCCTGCGGGTCGGGCATGGGCCCGTGCACCGGCGGCGCGACCAAGTGCATCAACGGCACGATGGAGTGCGTCGGCGGCACGAGCGGCGGCACCGAGACGTGCAATGCGATCGACGACGATTGCGACGGTATGATCGACGACGGCGATCTGTGCAACGGCGGCACCTGCGACAACGGCTCGTGCGCGTCGCCGTGCATCCCCGGCGAGTTCCCGTGCCCACAGGGCAAGAAGTGCGAGGCCGGCTTCTGTGTCGCCGATCCGTGCTTCGGCATCTCGTGTCCCGCGTCGGCCGAGGGTGATCTGCAGAGCTGTCAGGACGGCGTGTGCGCGCCGCTGTGCCCGACGATCACGTGCCCGAACGGCCTCGTGTGCCGCGGCGTCGATGGCGTCTGCGTGCCCGACACCTGCGAGTACCTGCCGAAGTGCGCGGCCAACGAGATCTGCATCGACAAGATGTGCACGTCGAACCCGTGCGCGGGCGTGACCTGCCCGGGCGATCAGTTCTGCCGGGAAGGCACCTGCGTCGCGAGCTGCCAGGGCATCCAGTGCGGTGGCAACACCGTGTGCCGCGACGGGACGTGTGTTCCGACCGGCTGCTCGATGAATTGCGGCGATGCCTACTGCAACCCGATGACCGGCATGTGCGAGGAGGATCCGTGTCAGCCGGTGCAGTGCCCGCCGACCCAGGTCTGTGACCCTGCGAGCGCCTCGTGCGTCGCCGATCCATGTCAGGGCGTGACCTGCCCCGGCAACCAGGTGTGCGACTTCGGCCAGTGCGGCGTCGGCAAGGCCGGCGAGCTCGTGACCACGGGTGGTGGCGGCGGCTGTAACTCGAGCGGTGGTGACGGCGCGATCGGGCTCGTCCTGATCGTTGGCGCGCTGCTCCTGCGCCGGCGCCGCGCGGCGGTGCTCGCGGTCGCCATCGCGGCGGCGGCCCCGGCCTGCAGCGTGAACGAGTACTGCATCGCGTGTGAGGTGGCGACCGGTGACGGTGGCGTCGATGACAGCGGCGACGGCGGCGGAGACGGCGGAGACGGCGGCGTCCCCTCGTGCGATCCGAATCAGGTCCGGCCGGAGACCTGCAACCTCGCCGACGACGATTGCGACGGCGCGATCGACGAAGCGATCGACACCCAGAACGACGAGATGAACTGCGGTGCCTGCGGCGTCCAGTGCAACAAGCCAGGCGCCCAGACCACGTGTCAGTCGGGCGCGTGCACGATCACCGGCTGCTTCCCCGGCTTCAACGACCGCAACGGCGACCTGGCCGGGCCGTACGCGGCGTCCGATGGCTGCGAGTACATGTGCTTCACCAGCAACGCGGGCATCGAGGCCTGTGATGCGCTCGACAACAACTGCAACGGCATGACCGACGAGACGTTCGACAAGGTGAGCGATCCGATGAACTGCGGCGCCTGCGGCCGCGTGTGCGACTTCTTCCAGGCCACCGGCCATTGCACGCTCAGCACCTGCACGTTCAATGGCGCGGTCGATTGCGCCACGGGGTACTCCGACGCGAACGGCATGCAGGCCGACGGCTGCGAGTACCAGTGCACCCCGAGCAATGGTGGCGTGGAGGCATGCGACGTGATCGACAACGACTGCGATGGTCGCGTCGACGAGACGTTCACGCTGTCCTCGGATCCGAACAACTGCGGCCGCTGCGGTCTGACCTGCCAGTTCCCGCACGCGAGTGCGTCGTGCGCGGCGAGCATGTGCACGTTCAACCCCGCGACCGATTGCGCGGCCGGCTTCGTCGACGTGAACGGCGTGCGGATCGACGGCTGCGAGTACCAGTGCACGCCGACCGGCATGGAGCTGTGCGACGGCGCTGACAACGATTGCGACGGAACGGCCGACGACAACGTGATCAACGCTGGCGGCTCGTGCGCGAGCACGTCGCCTCCTCGCGGCGTCTGCATCGCGAACGGCACGACCGTGTGTGCTGCCGGCATGCTGATCTGCAGCGGCGCCACCGAGGCGACGGCGGAGACCTGCGATGCCCTCGACAATGACTGCGACGGCGCCCCCGACGATGGGATCAGCCAGAGCTGCTACACCGGCGCGATGGGCACGAGTGGGATCGGCGTGTGCCGTCCCGGCAGCTCGACCTGCGCGGGCGGAACGTTCGGCGGATGCGTGGGCCAGGTCCTCCCGATGAACGAGATCTGCAACAACCTCGACGACGACTGCAACAGCGTGATCGACAACGGCCCGAACGGCATGCCGATCAGCCAGACCTGCTACGGCGGACCGATGGGCACCGCCGGCATTGGCACGTGTCGCTCGGGCACCCAGACCTGTGCGTTCGGTGCGTTCGGAACCTGCGCCGGCGAGGTTCGCCCGCGCGCGGACGTCTGCGGCGACAACCTCGACTCCGACTGCGATGCGCTCAATGACACGCAGGAAGGCTGCCTCGCGCTCGAGGCCGAGCAGCGGCTCGAAGCACCGGGCGGGACGCTCGGCGAAGCCATGCTCGGCGCCGCACACTCGTTCGACGTCGTGCTCGCGCGTGGCTCGGGCGGCAACGTGTACGCGGCGTGGAGCGAGCGCGTCTCGACCACCGAGGTCTACTTCCGCAAGTCGACCGACGGTGGTCTGACCTGGGGAACCATCATCAACGTGACCGCCGCGGTCAACGAGAATGCAGTCAAGCCCGTGCTCGCGGTCGCGCCCGGCACCACCGATCGCGTGGTCGTCGCGTACCAGACGTTCACCAGTAGCGTGCGCGATATTCGCGTCTCGGCCTCGACCGATGGCGGTGCCACGTTCGGCACCGCGACCGCGCGGCTCGATACTGCCGGCGACTCGTTCCACCACTCGGTGGCGATCAGCGGCACGACCGTCGTCGTCGCGTGGGAGAAGCTCGACACCGGCACGCTGATCCGCGATGTGATGAGCGCGACCTCGACCAACGGCGGCACGACGTTCACCGCCGAGATCAAGGTCAACGTCGGCAGCCCGGCGACCCGGTTCGCCGGTCGGCCCCAGGTCGCGATCACCAGCACCGGCCGCGTGATCTGGGCATGGCGCGAACAGCGTGGGACCCGGCAGACGCGCGACCTGTTCGCGGCGTCCGCAGCGACGGCGACCACCGCTCCGGCCACCGACACCCGGATCGACAATGACACCGCGGATAACCGCGACAGCGACTTCCCGGTGCTCGCGGTCGCGGAGCAGAGCGCCTACCTGGTGTGGCAGGACGTCTCCACGGTCGCCAGTGGCGGCTCCGACGTGATCTACACGCGCTCGCTCGACGGTGGAGCGACGTGGGGCGCCGAGGTCATCATCGATGACCCGGCCACCGAGGTCTCGTCCTCGTTCACGCCGACGCTCGCGGTCGACCCGCGTGCGGCCGGTGCCGCCGATGACCTCGTCGCGATCGCCTGGGAGGATCGCCGCCAGGGCACGCAGATCTTCGCCTCCACCTCCGTCGATGGTGGCACCACGTTCGCAGCCCCGATCCGCGCGTCGAGCGATGCCGGCGGTGTGATCGCGGGCCAGACGAGCTTGCCGATGATCGCCGCAGCGGGCGGCGGGGTGCTCTCGGTGGCCTACCAGAACCAGCTGACCAACGACCGGGTCCACGTGTTCGTCGCCTCCTCGATCGACTCCGGCGCGACGTGGACGTTCACGCACGCGCGGCTCGACGGCGGGAGTGGCTCGGCGGTCCTGCCGGTCATCGTCGGGGCCACCGTCGGTGCCGAACCGGGAACCATGACCGCGTGGACCGACTTCCGGACCGCGCCGGGAGTGAACGGCGACATCTACACCGCGGTCAGTCACTAGCCGGGACGGGGTCCCCTGACTGTCAGGGGGATCCCGTAGATCGAAGGCGTGCGCATCTACTTCGTGGGCAGTCACGCGACCGGGAAGACCACCCTCTGCAGGTACGTCAGCCGCCGTTACGGGCTGCCGATGATCAGCGAGGTCGCCCGCGCCGTGCTCGCCGAGATGGAGACCGGCCTCGATGCGCTGCGTACCGACATGGACCTGGTCGCCGAGTACCAGGAGCGCGTGTTCGCGCGCCAGGTCGCGGTCGAGAAGCTCCACGAGGGTCGGTTCGTCTCGGACCGCGCGTTCGACAACCTCGCGTACGTGGCCGAGCACACGACCAACGCCGCGTCGATGATGAACGACCAGCGGTTCCTCGACTACATGAAGTGGGTCCGCGAGGGCATCGTGTTCTTCCTCCGCCCGCACCAGTCGCTGCTCAAGGACGACGGCGTCCGCGCCGGCGTGTCGTGGGACTCGGTGCTCCGCATCGACGGCATGGTCAAGCTGATGCTCGAGCAGCACCGGATCAGCTACCTGCCGATCGAGAGTGTCTCGATGCAGGAACGCGTTCGCGCCGTCGAGTTCGTGCTCTCTCGCTGCGGCCTCGGGATGCCGGAGACCAAGCCGCGGTCGCGCGCTCGTACGATCCCGCCGGTCCCGGCGGCTCCCGACATCCTCAGGGCGAGCATCGAGTCGTGGCCGTACTCGCTCGTCGACGGCGGCGATCACGACGCGTGACCGCGACGTCACGCCTGGATGGCTGGCTCCTCGAGTAGCCATTGCGCGCGGGACGCGTGAGCTGTAGACAGAGGGCGGACTCGTCATGCAGTACATCGTTCGCAACCGCCGCCGCCTCCGCCCGACGACGGGTGAGCAGGCACGTACGGTCGCCCCGGTAGCTGCGCCGTCCGCGGTCCCCGCGCCTGCCCTCGCCGAGGGCTCGGGTCTGCACCGCCGCCCGACGACGCCGCTGGTGACCGAGATCAACCTGACGCGCCCGTTCCAGGGCCGCCTCCGCTAGCCCGCTACCAGCTCGCGACGCTGAGCCGTCGCCTCGCGGTGTCCTCGTAGACTGCGGCCCGGAGCCAGGCCCGGGCAAAGCTCGGCCGGTCGACCGCGCGGCGAGAGCCGGTCATTGCGCGGCCTGCATCGTGGGCGATCGCGGCGAGGTCACGCAGCACCTCGGCGCCGCCGCGCAGCGAGCGCTCGGCGAGCCGGGCAGCCTCTCGATCGAGCTCGGCGATCGCGTGGGTCGGCAGCGTACCGAGGCCGCCCTGGACGACCCGCTCGACGCGTCGCCGCAGTGGCTCGAGCAGGTCGACCGGCGGCGGGGCGGCGCTGACCTCCAGGGGTGGCGCATCACCGAGCGCGAGGACCGAGAGCCGATCGTAGTGGAGGTTCGCGCGACCGTGCCAGGCGTCGGCCATCGCGAACCGCGTCTCGTCGGGCGCGGGTCCGATCGCAAGCAGCTCGAGCCGGCGAGGCGCACCGAGCCGCGCCCGCCCGATCGCGCGCACGTGGAGGCCGGCCGCGTTCGCGAGCACGGCGAGGTTGTCACGCGCGGGCAGCACGCGGTGATCGTGCGCGGTGGTCAGCCGGAGGACGGTGCCGTTCGTGTGGAGGCCCACCCCGCCGGGTCCGCCGCCGAGGAGCATCCCCTCGACGAACACCAGGTCCCAGCCGGCGGGCTTGGCGTCCTCGGGCGTTGCATCGTGCGCCGCGATCCGTGCGAGCTGCTCGGGGAGCGGAGCCTGCCAGCGCGACGCGAGCCCGTCGTGACTCCACAGCGACGGCTCGCTCGCCCGCACGGCGCGGACCTTCTGCCCTGCCCCGAGCCGGCCATCCGCGGACCGCGTCGCGTCGGAGAGGAACAGCCCCGACCGGCACAGCTCGCGATGCGGCAGCACCGCGTCGCCGAGGTTGGCGGGCGCATCGTACGCGCCGGCCGCGCGCCCCGCGTCCCCGGGTGCGATGTCGGCGCGCGTGTAGAGCACGCCCTTGTCGTCGACGAGGTACGTGATCGCGCCCGCGTACCCGCTACGGGCGACGACCGCTTCGGTGAACACACCACGCAGCCGCACGTTGCCGATCGTCTCGTAGTCGCGCCGGGCGGTACCGAGCAACGCACTGCTCGCCTCGCCCGCCGCGAGCGCATGCGCGACGGCGAGCGCCTCGCGAACATCCGCGCTCAGGGCCGCGAGCGAGAACTCGGGCTTGTCCGCGCGGAGCTCGCGCACCGAGCGCAGGATCCGGGTCTGCGTCGTCGCGAGCCGATGGAGTCCGATCGTTCGACACGCATGGATCGAGCGCAGCAGCTCCGCCTGCACGAACGCACCGCTGGTCTCGGCGCCTCCGGCGAGCACGTCGGAGATCACGCGAACCGCCTGGGCCGCGACCGCGGAGGTCGACGCGTGGACCTCGGTCGACGCGCTCGGAATCGCCGGCACCGTCGCAACGGGCGCGGTCGGGGTGGCCTCGGCAGGCTCGAGCACCGCGGCCACGGCAGCGACGTGCAGGCACCTGGGCTGGAGCAGGCACGAGCACGTCACCCCGCGCACGATGCCGTCCGCGAGATCGAGCGTGACGACCTCGCCCTTGTCGGTGGTGACCGTCGACGCGGTCCAGGCCCAGCGCTCGGCAAGCCGCGGCTCGGCATCGAGCTTCTTGAGCAGCCGAGGTGGGATCTGCGCGGTGAGTGCCGCGGCGATCTCGGGTGCGATCGTCGGGCGGGTCATTTGATCTTGTCTCCGACCCAGCGCGCGAGCTCGAGTGGCGTCAGCGCAGCGATCGGCATGCCGGCACCGGCGATCTGCTCGGCGATCGGAACCGCGTAGCGCGGTGCCCCGCGATCATCGAGCGCCGCGAGCCCGAGGCAGGTCACGCCGGCCTCGACGAGCGACCGGACCTCGGCGAGCAGACGCTCGACCGCACCACCCTCCTCGAAGTCACTGACCGTGATCACGATCGTGCGCTGCGGGACCTGGACCAGGCTGCGCGCGTAGCGCAGCGCGCGAGCGATCTCCGTACCGCCGCCGACAGAGACCTCGAGGAGCAGCGCGAGTGGATCGCCGGCGTGATCCGAGAGATCGACGACCTCGGTCGAGAACGCGATGAACTTGACGGAGATCCACGGAACGCCCGACAGGATCGCCGCCATCATCGCGCTGTAGATCACGCTCGGCTCCATCGAGCCCGACACGTCGACCACGAGCACGATGTTCCAGTCCATGTGCCGCCGCGCCTTCCGCTTGAAGTACAGACGCTCGGGCACCATGCGGAGCTGGTCCTCGAACCTCCGCACCTGGCCGAGGTTCGCGGATACGGTCTTCGCGAGGTGGAGCACGCTCGTCGGTCGCCGCGTCGCGCGCGGGCTGCTCGCGCCGATCAGCGCCGGGCGCACGCGAACCGCCAGCTCGCGCACCAGATCGTCGACGATCCGGCGGATCAGCGTCCGCAGCCGGCCGAGGTGGACCTCGCCGAGTCCGCCCTTGAGCGAGAGCACCTGCTCGAGCAACTCGACCGATGGAGTCACGAGCTCGGGATCGAGCTCGAGCAAGGCCTCGAGCCGCCCGTGCGTCGCCGCGTGGGCGGCGACCTCCTCGTACACAGCGGACCCGAACAGCGCCTCGATCTCCTCGCGCCACGCGCGAACCGTCGGGAACCCGGCCTCCTGACCGCCACCTCCGAGCTCGTCGCGCGAGCCCTCGCCATGACCATGGCCGTACAGCTCGTCGAGCGCACGCATCGCTCGCGCCGAGCGCGGCTTCATCTGGTCGCGCTCGTGACCGAGGATCATCCGCCACCGATCGCGGACCGGGATGTCATGACCAGGGACCGCACGAGCGGCCCGCACCGGGACGAGCACCGCCGGCGGCGCGACCAGCACGGGTCGCGCAAGGTCAGCGATCGCGGCTCGGCCGGCACGATCCGCCTCGGCGGCTGCGACCATCAGCTCGGGTGCGATCGAGGTGACGACATCGAGCCCCTGCCCGCGCGCATCGTCGTCGCCGAGCCGATCACCGAGGACGCGGAGCAACCGGCGACGCGACGCATTCGACATCACCTCGAATCCCTCGCGCAGTGCCGCGACCCGTGACAGGAAGTCCTCGTCGGACTGCTGCTCGACGCGCTCGATCAGGCCCGCGAGGAACACCGGCGCGGACTCGAACAGGGGAGCGGCGATCGCGAGCGCACCTCGCAACCGGTTCGCGAGCGTCCGGCGGCTATCGAGGTCGACCGCGCCGTCGAGCCAGCCCCCGAGAGTGATCGACAGCGACTCCGCGAGCACACTCGCGATCAGCACCTGGACCACGGACGCCGCACCGACGATCACCGGCGATCCCGTGGCAACCAGCTGATCGATCGACCACCGCAGCCGGCTGTCCCCGAGCGTCGCGTGCTCCGGGCGCTCGAGCACGCGCACGAGCTCGGCGAGCGCCTTCGCATCCTCGAGCGACTCCGAGCCGGCGAGCCCGAGCACGGAGGCGACCGCCGTCGACAGCACCGCATCGCGATCGATCGGGGGCGCGCGGAACCGGTCGATCTCGCCGGGCACCGCGTCGTCGTCGGTGGCAGGCAGCGCGACTACATGACCCGCGACGATCCGGTCGATCAGCGCGAGGACCGAGATCAGCTCCGCGAGCGTGGCCTCGGCGAGCCGCGGTCCGGTCAGCTCGGAGAGCAGCTCGCCTACCAGCTCGCCAGCACCTGCCTCCGCCGCGGCCTCGGTCAACGCGACGAGGGTGAGCGCCGACAGCTTGCCGTCGGCATCGAGCCGCGCGCGCTCGGCGCGGAGCGAACCCGCCGACGCCTGGCGCAGCGTCACGCCACGCAGCCCCGCGAGCTCGATCATCGCCTCGGTCGCGGGCGTGAGCTGGACCCGCCACCCGACGGTCAGACTCTCGAGGCCACCGGCGGCGACCGACACCGCCTCGGTGCCATACGGCACGCCACACGCGCGCAGCCGGCACAGCGCGACATGACGCCGGCGATCGATCTTGCTGCGCAGAGGATCGAGCCGCAGATCCGTGGGCTCGGCCGAGGCCTGCGCGGAGAATGGAAGCCTGAGCTCCTCGAACAGGGCGGCGACGTGAGGCCCGAGGCCCGAGCGCGGCGTGCCGGGCGCGAGATGCCCGCGCTTGCGCCCGACCAGCACCTGCTCCATCGCCCGCGCGACCACGCGACCGCGCCCGAGCAGCTCACCGTGCGTCAGCGCGGTCTGCACCGCCTCGACGAGCTCGCGCCGCCCCGGGGCCGCCAACCCGCGCAACGACGCGAGCGCTGCCGCGACCTCCGCTGCCGCATGTGCATCCGGCATGCTCGCCGTCAGCCCGCGCGCTCGCACCGCGCGCGTGATCTCGACGAGGCACGCCGCGACCAGCGTCCCGACGCTGCCGTGGTCGCGCTGCGTCTGCCACAGCCGCTGCTGCCACATCGGATCACGGATCCCCGCCGGATACCCCGAGCGCGCATCGAGCAGCTCGAAGGCGTACGGGATCAGCGACGACACCAGCTCGGTCGTCACGCTGTCCGAGCGAGCAGGCGCGGTCCACAGGCGTGGCGTCTCGACCAGCGCCGCCGCGTGGAATGACCCGATGATCGCGGCCACGCGCGAGCCCCGGGTCGCCGTCAGCGCAGCCAGCGCCTCGCGCATGTACGCCTCGCGCGCGCGATCGAGCGCGCTCACCCCCTCGCCGCGCGCCGCATCGAGGCGCAGCGCCCAGCCATAGAGCAGTGCCGCGCGACGCACACGTTCGGGCTCGCCGAGCGTGCCCGGCGCCTCGACGACGTGCTCCCAGCTATCGTCATCGGCGCCACGCAGGCGCGTCTCGATCCCGAGGGTCGGGGTAAACCCGCCCCTCTCCATCTCGGGCCCGAGGGTCGGGGTAAACCCGCCCCTCTCCATCTCGGGCCCGAGGGTCTCACCGCGACGATCGCGCGGCGATCGCCGCGACGCAGGCAGGTCGATCGCGTGCACGGGGATCCCGCGCTCGCGCGCCCACCGGATCGCGACCAGCTCGGGCGAGAAGTCGGCAAACGGATAGAACCCGAGCTGTTCTCCGCGCGCCGACACCGCCGCGATCGCGAGGGGCGCGTCGGCGTCGGGGTGGCCGAGCCACTCGATCCAGTGCCCGAGGTCCGCCGGCATCTCGACGGCGATCACCGTGGGTGCCAGCGCGTCGAGCAGCGACGGCAACGCGATCGAGCACGCGGGCGAATGGTGACGCACGCCGTACAGCCACGGAGTCCGCGCGCCCGCGAGCTCCTCGATCGCGGCGACCGGATCGTCGGCGGGATCGAGCGTGTAGGCCGCGCTCGGGGCCACTACGCCTCGAGCACGCGGCGCAGCTCGTGCAGCGACTTCCACAGTCGGGCCTCGCCCTCCGCGCGGCGCTTGACCGTCGCATCCCAGTACGCGAGCAGCTTGCCGCGGTCCTTGGGCTCGTCCTTCATCACCACGCCGAGCAGGTATTCGGGCAGCAGGCGCGCGACGTCGCGGTCGCCGGGAAAGTACGTCGCCGCGAGGCCGATCGAGGATGCCACCGCGACGGCCTCTGCCGTCGACATCACCGACGACGGTCTCTCGACCGACCAGCCCTCGACGGTACGACCGAGCCGGAGGTCGCGGAACACGGTGACCAGTGCCTCGAGCACCGCATCGTCGACGGCCAGCGGTGCCCCGGCCTCGGACACGATCTGCTTCGCGCGACGGCGCACGAGCTCGGTCTCGCGTGCGAGATCACCGATCGGCGCGATCGTCTCGAAGTTGAACCGGCGCTTGAGCGCGGCCGACATCTCGGAGACGCCCTTGTCCCGGAGGTTTGCCGTCGCGATCACGTTGAACCCACGCTGCGCCGGCTCGATCGCGCCGAGCTCGGGAACGCTGAGCCGCCGATCGCTCATGATCGAGACCAGCGCATCCTGCACCTCGGGCAGACATCGCGTGATCTCCTCGACGCGCGCGATCGCGCCGCGCCGCATCGCGGTCAGCACCGGCGAGGGCACCAGCGCCTCGGGGTGCGGGCCCTTCGCGATCAGCAGGCTGTAGTTCCAGCCGAACCGGAAGTGCTCCTCGGCCGTGCCGGCGGTGCCCTGCACGGTCAGCGACGAGTCGTTGCTGATCGCCGCGGCGAGCAGCTCGGACAGCATCGACTTCGCAGTACCGGGCTCGCCGACGAGGAGCAGGCCGCGCTCTCCAGCGAGCGTGACCACGCAGCGCTCCACGAGCGATCGCTCACCGACGAACTTCTCGCTGATCACCATCGACGCGCCGGTCTGGCGCAGCGCTTCGCCGCGTGACCCGATGATGAAGGTCACGACCGCCTTCGGCGTGAGTCGCCAGCTCGGCGGCCGCGGTCCGGTATCGAACGTTGCAAGGAACGCGAGCTCCTCGGCCCAGATCTCCTCCGGGGGTGGTGCCTGCACCGTGCCCTGCGAAGCGTTCGTTGCCTCAGGCTTCTTCTTGCTCATCGCTTGACCTCGTCGTACCGCGGGACATCACCGCTCTCGATCCGCTCCCATGCGACCTCGAACAGAACATGAAACGGAGCGAGCGCAAGGAACCGTCCGAGCGGCGCTACCAGGCGGCCCTCCGCATTGCGGGCGCCGTACATGGGAGCCTTCCAGGTCTCCATCGGCGTATCGGGCGCCTTCAGGGCTTCCCAGCCGCCGGGGAGGAAGTGACTGCGCTGCGCGCGCTCGCGCTTGGCCTCGAGGATCAGCTCCTTGTCAAACAGCTCGCGGGTGGCCGCCTCGAGATGCTTCGGCTTCCAGGCGTTCCAGCGCTGGAGATGTTTCGCCGTCGGCAACAGCAAGGCGAGGTACTGGAGGTAGAGCGCTGCGGCGTCCTTGCTCACCCCGAGGTGCGTGGCCACTCGGTCGACGAGCTGTGGCGCGCTCGCGAGCGGGTTCTGTTCCCAGCCGCCGGCCGGCACCGGGGTCGACCGGATCCGCGCGACGATCTGAGCGAGACCGGGAGAGCGGACGTACTCGAGCGACTTCCACACCGAATGTCCCCACTGCGAGATCTGGGTGGCGAGCGGCCCGATCAACACCCGGGCCTTCGCGTCGATCATCGCAGGACGAAGCTTCAGCGCGGCGCGCATGTGATTCCGGACCACGACTGCGCCTGGCGCATGGCGGCCCGTGATCCCGTCGTCGAAGCCCGCGAGCACCTCGCCGCCGAAGCTGTCGAGGGTGCGGTCAAGCGCCTTGGAGGTGGCCTCGTCCATGTAGAGGTGACCGGCCTCGCACCACAACGATGGGTTCGCGAGCCGGCTGCTGATCAGGTCGTAGGCGAGCGCTGCCTTGTGTCGGAGCTCGTGACCGACCGGAAGCTCGGCATAGAGGAACGGCAGGTACGCGTTGGCCGTGTGGAGCACCTGATCGGTGAACACCGCAGCATCGCTGGCAGCCTGGTCCTGACCGACCAGAGGTTCAGATCTGCTCACCCGGATGACGTCGCCGGTCTTGCCGAGCGCCCAGATGCCGTCGCCCGACAGCTCCGGTGCGTCCGCGCCTGCAGCAAACATCGCGAGCGCGGTGGCCGGAGCGATGGGCGCGTGCAGCTGACGATCCGCCTCGGCCACCAGCTCCTCGGGCACCGCGACCCGCGCTCCGATCAGCCGCTTCCATGCAGCCGCGAGCGCATCGACACCGCTGCCATCGAGGAGCGCAGGCACGCCGACACGTGCGGTTTCATCGATCACCGCGAGCCGCTTCGCGAGCGGGATGGCGTTCATCCCATCGCGTGCGATCTGCGCCTGCGCGGCCTTGAGCCCGAGCTGCTCGCGCAGATCCTTGTCGAGGAAGTTCGCGCTCTGGTCACTCGCGTTCGGACACCCCGCCCACAGGAACGCGGATTCCGAGCGCGTCAGTCCGGTCAGCGCGGCGAGCCGGTCGGGAGCTTCTTCGCTCCAGCTCGTCTTTCCGTCGGCGATCGCAGCAAGCAGTGTGCGAGCATCGTCGGCGCCGAGCCCCGGACGACCGCGCAGCTCCTGGTCGATGGTGAGGCCCGGCAACGGCTGGAACGCTCCGTCCGGCGCGTACTCGAGCACCTGGTGCGTATCTCCGCCCCAGCCCATCTTTCGGACCGCGTAGGCGTTGCCGCGATGCCAGTAGATCCGGAAGCCCACGCCGCCTCCGCTGATCCCGAGCGTGCCGTTCGCGTGATAGCTGCGCAGCTTGTCGGCCGGTGGAAGCGACTCCACGATCTTCGCGAACAGCTCGCCGAGAGGCTTGCGCGATTCCGCGGGCGTTCCGATCGCGAGCGCGATCCACGCGAGCGACGAGCGCGCGACCGCGAACGTCATCCAGTCGAGCGTGGAGGGCGCCACGTCATGGACGTAACGATCACGGTGATCGGTGCTGCCGAACAGCTCGGCGACACGTTCGAGCTGTGTCCACGCACGTCCGTCTTGCGAGTAAGTGCGCTCGATCCAGCCGGAGAGCGCAGCGATTAGCGTCGCGTCGTCCTGCCCGGGCTGTGCGGCGTCCTTCGCCACCACGGCGCCCGGCGCGCGGTCTGCGGCGAGCCGGTCGAGGTCGGCCTTCTGCTGTGCCGCGATCATCGCGAGCCCGAACACTCCGTTGTGGAGCCGCGGATCCGTGACCTCCGGCAGCACCGCCATGATCGCGGCGTTGTCGACCCGACTCCCGGGCACGATCGCCGCTCCCTGCACGGGGACGAGCGCGATCAGCGCGCGCGCCTCGTGGTCGGTGATCGCGTGGAGCTTCCGCGAGCCCGCCTCGTCGCGCGTCACCATCGCATGCCAGAACGTCGGCGGCAGCGGCGCGACTTGACCGAGGCAGTACCGGCGGTCGGCGAACCCGACCTGCGAGCCACGAACCCCGTCCGGGTCGAGAATCGTCGACGTCACGCCGACGCGATACTGCGTCTCGTCCGCGACGGGTCGCGGCGTGGCGAGCCCTGGCAGCGTCAGCAGGTGATGAGGCCACGGCGCTGCGGTCGCGACGTGACGCTTGCCATCGATCGTCTCGACCATGCGCTCCGCCTGCTTGTGCTCGCTGCCGCCCCGGTACCGGACGCGGGTCCCCGCGAGCCCGTTCGCGATCCCGAGCGGCGAGCTCGTGACGCCCGGGACCGGCAGCAGATAGGACGCGACCGCATCGATCCGCCAGTCGGGATCCGCGTCACCCTCGATGAACGACGGCCAGCTGTAGCGGCCCGGCTCGCCCGTCGCCGAGAGCTCGCGCCAGCGGTGCTGCCCGTCCTTCCACTCGGCGGTCCACGCGGTCACGCCGTCGTACGCGGCGAGCGCCTGGCCCTCGGGGATCCGCCGATCGCCGACGCGGATCGGACGGGTGCCCTCGAACCACGCCCCGTCTGCCGAGACGGCGGCACGCGCTGCGAGCGGCACGATTCCCCACACACTCGCTTCGGAATCGAACACGTCGTGCGGCGAGCCGCTCCAGTAGCCGCGCACCTTGTAGCCGGACTTGATCACGACGAGGAACTGGCCGCCGATGAACCGCGCGGTGACGAGCTCGTGCTTGAGGGGCAGCACGAGATCGTGCACTCCGAGACGCCCGGTCGGCCCGACCGCGATCATCCTGGTCTTCGTGACGAGGACAGCCGCTGGCGGCCCACCGTGCACCGAGATCTCCGTCATGCCATCGGGGCTGAGCTCGCGATCGGCTTCCTCGAGGGCCGGCCAGCCGAGCTCGTCGATGATCCCGGTCCGCAAGCTGCGTGCGAGCGCGGGCACGGGATCCAGAGCGGCGAATCGCGCGTGGAGATCCGGGACGTCGGAGAACGTCTCGGCCTTGACCTTGGTCTGCACGAGCGCGATCGCCTCGCCCAGCCCGACGAGCGCGCCCTTCTCGGCATCCGCGATCACGCCCTCGAGCCAGGCGCGCTTGGCCGCCACCAAGCCACGCTTGCCGCGCGAGACCGCATCGAACGGCTCGTCACCGATCTCGGTCGCGACGGCCAGCGCGAGCTTGGGTCCCATCACCGGATGCGCGGCAGTGCGCACCGGATCGCATCCATGGCCCGGCTCGGTCGCGCGCTTGGCCCACCGATCGAGATCGATCCGCGCGTGCTCCGCGGTCGGGGCGACGGGGACGGCGAGCTCGAGCGCGAGCTCGCACAGATCGAGATCGATCCGGTGGTAACGGGCGGTACACGTGATCGACGCGCCATCGGCGATCAGCATCGGTGCCATCCGGCGCAGCAGCGCGAACGCGCGATCGCCGACGTTCCGGTCGCGCCAGTGGCGCGAGAGGTGAATCACGAGCTTGTCGAACCACGCCGCACGGCCACCGCTCGGTCGTGCTTCGGGTGGCGCGTCGCCGCTGATCAGCCCCTGGACCGCGCCGGTCGCGTCCACCAGATCGAGCCAGGTCTCGTCGAGGTCCGCACTCGAGGTCGAGCCCGTCGGGAACAGGTTGAGCAGCGCGCCGCGCGCGGACGGTGAGGCCTTGGCGAGCTCGGTGATCGGTCCCGCGTACGCGCGCCAGAACTCACCCGCCGCCTTGCCGAGCGCCGGCGACTCGATGATCTCGCGGATGAACGCGCGATCCTCGTCCTCGACGTTGCGCTTCGCCGCCTTCGCGAGCCGGCGCAGCTCCTTCGCCATCCCGGACCACGGCGGCATCCCGCCGAGCGTGCGGTGCACGCAGAGCTGCCGGAAGTGCGCATACGCGACCTCGGGCTTATGGTGCTCGGCGAGCTCCTTCGCGTACTGGGTCAGCGACTTGGTCGAGACCGCACCCGCGAGCGCGAACTCGAGGAACCCGTCAACGCGATGCTGCTCGTCGACCTCGAGCGCATGCACAGCCTCGGCCTCGCGCGCCTTGCCGAACATCGCGGCCGCGAACGATGGCGCACCATGCTCGATGAACGCGCGCCCCGCCTCCTCGTAGAACGAGGGTAGAAACTGCGGCACCGTCTTGCCGAGCTTCTCGGCGATCGCGTCGAACCCGTCCTTCGCGTGTCCGGGCTTGGATTTCGCACGCCGCGCGTGCTTCTTCATCTCCTTGACGACGTCGAGTGCGTAGCGCGCGTTCTTCGGATCGTGGACGAGTGCCCAGCCCGGGAAGCCGAGCGGTCGCTTGCGCTCCTTCGCGACCTCGCCGCGATGTTCGCCGGGCCCGAAGCCCAGCGTTGCCATCTCGAGATCGTCGCCCGCAGCGATGTTCGCGGCGGTCAACCGGATCACGGTGCGCCCCGGCACCACCGCGTGGCGATACGCGCGCGCAACGACCACATCGACGGCGTCGTCCGCACCTAGCTTCGCCGAGGTCGGCACCAGCCCACCTGCCCGCAGCTGCGCCTGGTCCGCACTCACGCTGCCTCCTCCAGCTTCTCGACGACGCGGGCCGCGTAGATCGAGGACGCCATCCGCATCCCTTCACTGAACGCGACCGGGCCGACCTCGGACAGCTTGAGCCCACGCTCGCGATCATCGACCCAGGACAGCTCGCCGGTCAGCGTCTCGGCCTCGGGGCTATCCGCACCGATCCAGAATCGCGCCTCGCTGACGCCACCGCCGTCCCACACCTTGCACGTCGCGAACCCGCCGCTGACCTTGAAGCCGAGCGCGCGCGCCTTGCCGACCGCGTGCATCAGCATCGCGAACTTGCCGTCCTCGAACTGATCGATGCTCGTCGCGGTCAGCCCCTCGGGCTTGGCGTGGGTCTCGCGATGCAGCTGCGAGATCCCCTGCGAGACGCCGAGCTGGGTGACGAGCTCGCGCCAGGCATCGAGCTCGGGGACCAGGATCGGATGAGGGATCGCGACGCGTTCGGTGTCGAGCCACACGGTCTCGCCATCGAGATCGACGACACCCACCCCCTTCGTGCGATCGACGCCGCGGAACAGTCCGGCGGTCGCAGGATCGTGACTGCCATCTGCGCGTACCGCGACGATCACCGCATTCTCGAGAGGGCGTCGCCACGCCGGATCGTCCCAGACCGCCTCGAGCACGCTGCGGGGGACGGCGAGCGAGCGCAGCATCCATTGATCGACGGTCGCGATGCACTCGCGGTCGTGGTCGGCGAGCCAGTCGCGCAACGCCTCGAGCTGATCGGCGACCTCGCCGTCCTTGAGCTCCTTGGGAACCGACGTCAGTCGCTTGCCCGCCGGGTTCTTCGCGGCGAGCTTGCCGCCGTCGAGCGTCAGGAAGTAGCCCTTCTCGGCCTCCGTCCAGCCAAGCCCTGCCTCATCGGTGACCGCCGCCGTCGGGGCATGTGCCGCGGCGCGGGCCTGCTCCGCCTTGGCTTCGCGCTTGGCTGCCTGCGCGTCGGCTCGTGCGTCCGCCTTGGCCGATGCCTTCGACCCGACCTTGCCCGCGATCGCCGTGGCCTTCGCCTTGGCGGGTGCGGGGGCCGCCGCCTTCCGGGCGCTGGCCAGTGCGGCTTTCTTGGATGCCGGCCTGGTAACCGGCTTCGCAGTGGCTGACTTCTTCGTCGGCTTCGCCATCGTGGTGCCCCGGCCGGCGATGGTACCTCCCGGCGAGCCCGCAACTCGGCGCCCGGGTCGCGGAATCCCGGGAGCATCGTGGTATCGTCGCCGCCGAGCGGGGATGGCTGACGACACCGCACAAACGCCGTTGATCGACGCGCTCGAAGAGCGAGTCGTGGTGTTCCGGCAGCAGCCGGAAGCCAAGGGCTTCGCGCAACTTCGCCAGGAGCTGCGCGATGCAGGCCGCGGTGAGCTGCTCGCAGAGCTGTGCGCGACCTGGGGCCAGCACGAGCGCGATCCGGTGCGCGCCGCAGATGCATGGTCCGAGGCCGGCGAGGCGATGGCCGTGCTCGGCGAGACCGCGACCGCGATCGAATACCTGCGCACCGCGCTCGATCTTGATCCGACCAACGATCGGGCATCGGATCGCCTGCTCGAGATCGTCGAGCCCACGGATCCCGCCGCGGCGGTCGAGATCATCGAGCAGGAGCTGACCGAGCTAGCGAAGCGTCAGGGCGGCGCGGGCGCGCGGCAGAAGGCCGAGGTCACGCAGCGGCGCGCGGCGCATCACCGCCGGGCCGCGGAGCTGTGGAACGATCACCTCGGCCGCGTCGACCGCGCGCTGTGGCACTGGCAGCAGGCGTGGAAGCTCGAGCCGCAGCGCACCGAGGCCCTCGAGGCCGCACGCCGGCTCTACATCTCCCTCGGCGACGAGGGGATGGTCGCCAAGCTCTATCAGGCCGAGCTCGAGGTCCTCGGCAATCACCGCGACAGCGCGGCACGGCGTGCAGCCGTCCGGTTCGAGCTCGGCAAGCTCGCGCTGCGTGCGCGCGATCTCGAGGCCGCGGCGAACCACCTCGAGGAAGCAAGCAAGCTCGATCCGACGGCGCTCGATGTCGCCGAGAAGCTCGCCGAGGTCTACTCGAGCCCTGGGTTCCGCCAGGGTCAGACCCAGAAGAAGGCCGGCGAGCTGTTCGTCGAGCTCGGCCGGCAGCGGATGAAGACCCGCGACGATGCGACCGGCATCAACTATCTCCGGCGGGCCGTCGGCATCGACCCGTACTCGAAGGGCTCGTCGGATGCGCTGCAGGCCGCGCTGTCGGACACGTCGCAGTGGGAGGAGCTCGATCGCGCGCTTCGGCATCGCAGTGCGGTCGTCACCGACCCCGCCGAGCGTGCCGAGGTGCTGCGCCGGCGCGCCGCGCTGTATCGCAACCAGATGCCCGATCGGCCCGGCCTGATCGAGGTGCTGACCGAGCTCGTCGCGTACGAGCAACCGGGCAGCAAGGCGGCGCGCGAGCTCCGCGAGCTGCTGCGCGACGATCAGGACTGGGAAGCGATGTCCCGCCTGATGGAAGCGGAGATCAATGCGCTCGCGCAGAACCCGCAGACGCCCGCGGATCAGATCGTCGCCGAGATCCTCGAGCTCGCCACCGTCGCGCGCGAGCACATGGGTGATCGCGATCGCGCCGCCGAGCTCCTGCACCAGGCGCTCGGCGTCGATCCGATGCACGAGGAAGCCCTCGCGCGGTACGTCGATCACTTCCGGGAGCGTCGCGACTGGCGCGGGCTGATCGACCTCTACGAGTTCGCGCTCGACAACGCCCGCGAGGCCGGCGCGCCCCCCGACGATCTCGTGCGCCGGCTCGAGGAGATCGCGCAGCTCGCAGAGCTCCGGCTCGGCGACATCGATCGCTGTCTCGAAGCATGGAACCGGATCGCCGAGCTCGAGCCCAACAGCCCGAAGGTCGCCGAGGCGATGCGCCGGCTGACCGCGCGCTCGAAGATGTGGCAGCAGCTGGTCGCCAGCCTCGAGCACGAGCTCGCGACGGCCAACGATCCGATCCAGCGGATTTCGATCCTCAAGAAGATGGCGCAGACGTATCGCGAGCGGCAGATCGATCCGCGCCGCGCGATCGAGCTGTACGAGCAGATCCTCACCGAGAATCCCGGTGACGATGCGACGCTCAAGGCGCTCGCCGAGCTGTACGAGCGTGAAGGTGATGATGCCGGGCTCGCGCACTCGCTGCGCCGCACGCTCGATCTCGAGGAGCGCCGCGTCGTCCAGACCATGCAGGCCGCGGGACGACCCAAGGACGCACCGAAGGAGTGGCCGGTCGCCAAGCGCAGCGAGCGCCTGACCCAGCTCCGCCGGCTCGCGCAGCTCTATGAAACGCGGCTCGCCGACGTCGACGGCGTGGTCTACGCGTCGAGTGCGGTGCTCGAGCTGCTGAGCGGCGATCGCGACGCGCTCGAGCGGATGGAGCGCGTCCTCGAGAAGGCCGGCGATCCACGGCTCGAGCAGACGCTCGAGTATCACGCCGCTGCGTCGGGCTCTCCCGCGGAGCGCGCGAAGCTGCTCAAGCGGCTCGCCAAGCTCGCGACCGCGCGGCAGGACGATGTCGCCGCGCTCGACCGCTGGGAGCAGACCATCAAGGCCTCGCCGTCGGATCCCGATGCGCTCGCAGCGCTCTCCGAGCTGTACGAGAAGTTCCAGCGCTGGCCCGAGCTCGCCCAGGTGATCGAGCGCATGGACGGCGGCCGTCCCCTGCCCGCACCGGGCACGACCGAGGCTGCGATGCGCGCGCTCGAGCTCGAGCGCTACGCGACGATCGTCGACACGCACCTCCAGGACGGCCCGCGCGCGATCAAGGCGTGGCATCGCCTGCTCGAGCTGACGCCGCGCAACCGCACCGCACTCGATGCGCTCGTCACCCTGTATCGCGCGGCGACGAAGTGGCGCGAGCTCGCCGACGTCCTCGGTGCGCAGATCGTCTCGTTCTCGCAACTGGTCGCGCCTGACGATCGCGAGCGTGCGTGTGCCGCAGCGATGGAGCGCGCCGAGATCCTCGAGGAGCGGCTCGGCGCACCTGCCGAGGCGATCAAGGTCCTCGACCAGCTGATCCGCGAGCTCAATCCGAATCACCTCGAGGCGCACACCGCGCTGCGCCGGCTGCACGAGGCGCGCGGCGACTTCGATGCCGCGGTCCGGATCGCCGAGCGCGAGATGTACCTGTCGCCCGAGCCGGAGCGGAAGGTCGCGCGCGGTCTCGAGATCGGAGCGACCTGCCGCGACCGGCTCAACAACCCGACCCGCGCGCTGCAGGCGTTCAAGCGCGTGCTCGAGCTCGATCCAGACCAGGACGAAGCGCTGGCGGCGACCGCCGAGCTGCTCGCACGGCTCGGCCGCTGGAAGGAATACGTCGTCATGCTGGAGCGCTCGCTCCAGGTGCTCCCCGGACGTGACTCTCCGGAGGCTGCCGCGTACGCCGAGGATCGGCGCGCGATCGTCCAGCGGATCGCCGCAGCGACCGCCGACAAGCTCGCCGATCCCAAGGGCGCGTTCCGCTGGTGGCGCCGCGCGCACGACGAGGCGCCCGACGAGCAGACGCTCGCCGACGTCCGTCGCGCCGGTGAAGCCTACGGGCTGTGGCGGGAGCTCGCCGAGGTCCTGACCGACGAGCGCAAGCGCCTGGTCGCGCTCGGCACGTCGGGCGTTCCCGCGGAGCCGGGCCGGTTCGTCGCCCTGTCGCGCGAGCTCGCAGGTCTCGCGGAGCGCCGGCTCAACGACAAGCCACGCGCGATGGCGGTCACCGCCGAAGCACTCGCCGTGGCGCCGCGCGAGGGTTCGCTGCTCGCCGAGCTCGACCGCCTCGCCACCGAGATCGATCAGCGGCCGTGCTGGAAGTCGTTGCTCGACTCGTACGATGTCGCGCTGCTCGCGGCGGCTCCGCTCGAGCGTGTCGACCTCTACCTGCGTCGCGCCAAGATCCTCGACGAGCGCGTCAACGATCCGAAGGGCGCGGTCGCCGACGTGCTCGCGGCGTTCTCGTGGGCACCGGATCGCGAGGACACGCGCGAGGTGCTCGTCAACCTGTCGAGCAAGGCGCGCGCCTGGAACGATGTCGTCGCCGTCGATACCGCACTGATCGAGCGCGCTCCCACGGCCGCTCGCCGCGTCGAGCTGATCCGTCGCAAGGCGCAGGTGATCGAGGAGCAGCTCAAGGACGCCCCGCGCGCCTTCCGCACGCACCTGATCGCGCTGCTGCTCCAGCCCGACGACGCCGACACCGCCTCGCACCTGTGGCGGCTCGCGCGCGTGATCGGCAAGTACCGCGACACCGACAAGACCCCGCACAGCGAGCCACCGTCCGCGACGATCCAGGCCGAGGCCGCGATCGCCGAGGCCGTCGCGTTCTCGACGCGAGCAGCGCCGGGGCGCGCGCACATCCCGCGTCGCCTGCAGACCGAGCCGCTCGCGGATACCGACCTGACGCTGCAAGCGGTCGATCCCGAGGCGAACCTCAGCGTCGGTGATTCGACCCAGCCGCTCGACCTCACCGAGCTCGAGATGGCGTCGGGCCGCTCGCTCGCGATGAAGCCCGTGGTCCCGCGCGACGAGTTCGTGCAGGAGAACCGCACGATGGCGCTCGATCAGAGCGAGCTGTCGAAGATGCTCGTCCCGCCGCGGATCCCCGCCGGCGCCAAGTCTCCTCCGCCACCGTCAAGGCCCGCGGTTCCACCGCGGGGGGCGCCGCCGCGCCCGCCGTCGATCAAGGGTCCACCCACGCCGCCGCCGCGCGCGCGGTCCGGCACCAACGCGCCGCCGCTCCCCGGTGCGCCACCGATGCGCAAGGCGCAGGCGGTCGTGCGTCGCGCACCGCTGCCGACGCTGCCGAACCGCTCGTTCGAGTCTCCGTGGGAGGAGCTCGCGGTCGCGTACGAGAGCATGCCGGTCACCGATCCTTCGTCACGGCTGCGCTGGCTGTACCGCGCGGCGGAGGTCTGGGAGTCCGGCGCCAAGGACATCGTTCGCGCGTTCGATGCGCTCGCTCGCGCGTTCACCCACGCGCGTCGGTCGACTAGTGGTGACACCGAGGTTCGGGCGCGCCTCCATCGGATCGCGCAGGACCACAAGGCGTGGGACCGGCTCGCTGATCTGTACGAGGGCATGGCCGAGCAGGCCGACACCGCCGCGAATGCCGCCGATCTCCTGATGGAGGTCGCCACGATCCGCAGCGAGCAGAAGAAGCCCCGCGAGGCCGAGGCCCAGCTCCGGCGGATCCTCGGCATGCTGCCGAACGACGCGGCCGCGCGCGCCCGGATCGAGGAGCTGTATCGAGCGGAGGGCCGCTGGGTCGAGCTCGCGGCGTCGCTCGAGGAGCGCACCGATCCACGGCTCGGCACCGCCGCGCCCGAGGCCGAGCGCCCGCAGCTGTTGCGCGAGCTCGCGTCGATGTACGTCGAGAAGCTGCACCGCCCGCACGACGCGATCGACGCGTTCGAGCGCCTGCGTCTGCTCGCACCCGCCGATACCAGCGTGCTGTTCCAGCTCGCCGATCTCTACGTCTCGGTCGCGCGGTGGTCCAAGGTGATCGAGACGCTCGTGCGTGTCGGCGAGGTGGCCGAGGGCAGCCCGGAGGCACGCGATGCGCTGCGCCGGATCGCCGCGATCTACGAGAAGGAGCTCGAGCTGCCGGAGCGCGCGCTCGATGCGTACAACCAGATCGTCACCGGCTGGCCCGACGACGTCGACGCATGGGCCGCGCTCGATGCGCTGTACCAGACCAACGCGCGCTGGAGTGATCTCGCCGACGTCCTGCGTCGTCGCGCGGCACTCGAGCGTGACCCGGCAGCGCGCGCGCAGCTGCTCTCGCGGCGCGCCCACGTCCTGCTCGACGGGCTCCATCTCCCCGAAGAGGCGGCGGCGACGCTGCGCCATGCACGCACGGTCGCGCCCGACGATCCCGCGCTCGCGGATCAGCTCGTGACCGCGCTCGTCAAGGCAGACCGGGACCGCGAAGCCGCCGCGATCCTCGAAGGCCGGATCGACGCGATGTCCTCGCTCGATCCCGAGGATCCGAGCGCGAGCCTTCCGCGCGGTGACCTCGCCGCGCTCCACATCCGGCTCGCACAGATCCGGCTCGACAAGCTCGATGATCGCGCCGGTGCACGGATCGCGATCGACGCCGCGCTCGCGCTCGTGCCCGAGCATCCGACCGCGCTCGCCGTCCTCGCGGGCGTCGCTTCTCCCGACGACGATCCGCGCGCGTTCGCGGATGCGAAGCTGCGCGAGGCAGACAGCGCCAAGGACGACGACGTCCGGATCGCGGCGCTGATGGCCGCGGGCGAGGTGCTGACGATGCGCGTCGGCGACACCGCCGGTGCCCGCGCCGCGTACGAGCGCGTGCTCGCCCAGCGCCCGTACCACTCCGAGGCGACGTGGGCGCTCGCGGGTCTCGTCGAGAAGGGCGGCGATCCTGAGACCGCCGCCCGCTTGCTCGAGCACCGGCTCGAGGACGAATCGCTGGTCCCGCCGGAGAAGGCGCGGATCATGACCCAGCTCGCGGCGCTGTCGCGCGCCGCCGGCGTCGAGCCTGCCGCGGAGCGTCGCCTGCTCGAGGCGCTCGGCTGCGTCCCCGACCACATCCCCGCGATCGTCGCGCTCGCGGACTTCTACGCCGATGCCGAGCGATGGAGCGACCTCGAGGCATTCCTCCGTGAGGTCCTCGGCGACGAGCTGCTCGCTGCCGCGCCGGCCGCGCTGATCGCCGATCTGCATCGTCGGATGGCAAACGCGCACGAGAAGCTCGGTCGCGACGAGGATGCCTACCAGACGCTGGTCGCTGCCGATCGCCTCCACCGCGGCCACCTCCTGATCAAGCTCGCGCTCGGCGAGAACCGCTACAAGGCGCGGCGCTGGCGCGAGGCTGCGCTGCACCTGTCGCCCCTGGCCTCCCACGAGGATGCGGCGCGCTATCCCAGCGAGGTCGCGCAGGGTCTCTTTCACGCTGCACTCGCCGAGATTCGCAGCCTGCGTCCCGAGAAGGCGCCGCCGCTGTACGCGCGCGCCCTCGAGCTCAAGCCGAACTACGCGCCCGCGTTGCAGGCGCTCGCCGAGATCGCGATGGAGCAAGGCGATCACCGCAAGGCGGCCGATCTCCTGACGCGCCAGGCAACGGCGACCGAGGAGCCGGTCGAGCGGATGCGGCTGTTCGAGGCGCTCGGCGACATGGCGCTGCTGATGCTGCACGACGAGGAACGCGCACTGACGTGCTTCTCCGCGGCGGTCGCGGCGGCGCAGCCGATCGAAGCGAAGCACGTCCCGCTGCTCGAGAAGCTGATCGAGCGCCAGCGGCTCGCGCAGGATCATGCGGGCTCCGCGCGCACGTCCGAGCTGATGGCAGCGTTTGGTTCGACGCCGGCCGATCGCTGCTCCCGCTACCTGCGCGCGGCACGCGACTACCTCGGTGCCGGTGATCGCGTGCGCGCACGCGCGGCGGCTGAGCGCGCGGTCGAGAGCGATCCGTACGACGTCGACGCGGTCGACCTCGCGTCCGGGCTCGCGATCGATCAGGCCGACGTCGAGGCCGCGGCCGCGATGTTGACCCGGCTGCTGACCGCGAAGGACGACCGCACCGGTACCGGCGCCGCACAGATGGGCCGGCGCGCGCTGCTCTCGTTCCGCCTCGGTCACGCGCGACATCAGCGTGGCGATAGCCGCCAGGCCGTCCAGGCCTACGAGCGCGCGATCCAGATGGCGCCCGAATCCGAAGGCGCGACCCAGGCGCGGCGTGGTCTCGTCGAGCTCGCGCGCTCCAGTGACGAGCCGGCGCGCCGCGAGGGCATCGTCGGCCACCTCCAGGCGATTACCGCAGCGACCGGCGCCCTGCCCGATCTCGTGGCGTGGGCCGAGGAGCTGCGCCGCACCGACAAGCCCGACGCCGGCCGCGCGACGCTCGATCTCGCGGTCGCTTCGGGCCACACGCCCGACGTCCACCAGAGCGCGTTCCTCTCGATCCACAAGCCGTACGCGATGCGCGACGACGAGTCGTATCGAGCGGTGTTCGACGCCAGCGACCGCGCGCTGATCACCGATGCGGAAGAGGCCGACCTCGGTGCGGTCGCGGCGGCGCTCGCCGAAGCCGCCGCGCTGCTGTGGCCCGACCTCGAGGAGGCACTCGCGCGCGCGGGCGCCGCCGGTGCACGCCGCGTCCCCGCGACGCAGCACACGCCCGCCACCGCGATGTTCTCGCGCCTGACCACCGTGCTCGGGACCGGCGCGGTGATGCTGTACCAGCGCGATGACGGCCCCGATGTCACCGTCGTCAGCGCAGCCACCCCGACGATCGTGCTCGGTCCCCGGTTCTCGACGGAGAGCGGCGTCCCGGCCGAGATCGTCCGTGCCCAGCTTGCTCGCGCCGTCGAGCTGACCCGCCCCGAGCATGTCGTGTTCGCGGGCATGCCGCAGCTGGAAGCCACCCGCCTCCTGGTCTCGGTGATCCGGCTGTTCGGCCCCGTGCCCCTCAAGGAAGCGGCGACCACGCTCGTCGACGATCCAGACGTCCAGCGCGGCCACGACGAGATGGTCAAGGCGGCGCTGTCGGTCAAGATCCGCACGCGGCTCGAGCAGGTCCTCGCGCAGGCATCGTCGTCGGTGCTCGACGTGCGGCGTCACCTCGCTGCGTGCGAACGCACCGCGGATCGCGCGGCACTGCTCCTCGGCGGCGACCCGAAGACGATCGTCGATGTCGCGATCTCCCGCGGCGCCACGCTGACGCACCTGATCGCCTCGATCGGTCAGCCGGGCTGGCTGCCGCTTCGCACGAAGCTCGGCGTCGGCGTTCGCTGACGGCACGCCACCGTCGGTGGTAGGCTCACGTCCGATGTACCTCGGCATCGTCAAGGGCACCGTCGTCGCCGACCGCAAGGCCGCCGGCCTCGAAGGCACGAAGCTCCTGCTCGTGCAGCCGGTCGACGAGCATGGCGCTGCCGTCGGTGACGTCCAGGCCGCGGTCGATCGTGTGCAGGCCGGCGAAGGTGACCTCGTGTACCTGGTCGGGTCGCGCGAGGCCGCGCTCGCCTGTGACCCGTGGTTCGTGCCGGTCGATGCTGCGATCGTCGGCATCGTCGACGGCCTCGACACGCCGAGGCCTGCGACGTGAAGTGCTGTCGCGTGGTCGGCCCGATGTGGGCCACGGTCAAGCACCCGGCGTTCGCCGGTCGCACGCTGTTCGTGGTGCAGCCGCTCGACGAGCACGGCATGGACGCAGGGACGAGCTTCGTCGCGATCGATAACGTGCAGGCCGGCGTCGGTGACAAGGTGATCGTGCTCACCGAGGGCAACGGCGTCCGCCAGATCCTCAAGATGGGCGATCAGGTGCCGATCCGTTCGATGATCGTCGGCATCGTCGACCACGTGGAGACCGGCTCGTGAAGGGCGGCATGCCGCTGCGTCACCAGGTCGCCGAGGTCGCCCGCACGCTGCACGCGCGCGGCTGGGTCGCGAACCACGATGGCAACGTCACCGCGCGCGATGGCTCGCGCTTCCTCGCCACGCCGACGGCCACCTCGAAGCGGTTGATCTCCGATCGCGAGCTGATCGAGGTCGATGGCAAGGGCCAGGTGATGGGCCAGGGCAAGGTGTTCGGCGAGATCGGTCTGCACCTCGTGATCTACGAGCGTCGCCCCGACATCCACTGCGTCGTCCACGCCCATCCGCCGAACGCCACCGCGATCAGCGCGGCGCGCAGCAATCCGATCGAGCAGCCGTTCATCGCCGAGGCCGTGGTCTCGCTCGGACCGCGGATCCCCAGGATCCCGTACGCGCAGCCCGGCGAGCCGGCGCGCCTGGCGCTCGCGCCGTGGTGCGAGCTGGTCGACGCCGTGCTCGTTGGAAACCACGGCGTGTTCGCGTGGGGCGCGGATCCCGAGCAGGCACTGCTTCGCCTCGAGCTGGTCGAGCACCTCGCGACGATCGCGATCGCCGCCGCCGCGATCGGTGGCGTCGAGCCGCTGCCCGATTCCGCGATCGCTCCGCTGCTCGCCGCACGCGCCAAGGCCAACATCGGCCGCGCCGCCGATCGCGCCGTCGACACCGCCTCGCAGCTGATGGGCCGCTCGCCCGGTTCGAGCACGACCGAGGGCGCTCGCCCGGTGGTTGCATGCGCACCGGCGCCGCACTCGAACGTCCCCACGATGTCTCCGGGCGGCACACCTCACGACCTCTCCGCGCTGATCCGCGAAGAGATCATCGCAGCGCTGCGCAAGTCGTAGCTCCTCGTCGGGATGTAACCGCGAGTGGCCGGGTGCGTAGACCTCCCATGCGCGCCCTGTGGTCTGTCCTTGCGTTGTTCGCGTGCTCGACCGCCGAAGGTCAGGCAAAGCCCCAAGGACCGCTCGTTCTCGAGCTGTTCACCTCGCAAGGCTGCAGCTCGTGTCCACCCGCCGATCGCCTGCTCGCAAAGCTCGCGAAGCAAGGCGTCGACGGCCGCACGCTCGCTCCGATCTCGTTCCACGTCGACTACTGGGATGATCTTGGCTGGCCCGATCCCCACGCGTCCCCCGCGTGGACCCAGCGCCAGCGCGAGTACGCCGCATCGCTCGGTGACAACCGGGTCTACACACCCGAGCTCGTGGTCGGCGGCAGCGCCGGCATGGTCGGCTCGAACCTGCTCGCGATCACGACCGCGATCGCGAAGGCACCGCGCCCTGCACTCCTGCCGGCGACCGTCGCGTGGTCCACGGAGGCCCTCGAGGTCACGGCCACCGCTCCCGCGGACGCCGATGTGATCGTCGTGGTCTGGGAGGACGCGCCGGCCACCAAGGTCAAGCGCGGAGAAAACGCGGGCGAGACGCTCGGCAACGACCGGGTCGCACGGCGGCTGCAGCGGGTCGCGATGGCCGGCACGCGTGGCATGATCACGGTGACGATCGATCCGACCTGGCGAGCTGTGGGCGCCGTTGCCTTCGCGCAACGAACCGATGGCAAGATCGTCGCCTCGGCCCTCCTGCCGCGCTGATCCCGGTTCGCCGTTCTGATACAAAAGTGAGATGCGCCCTGTTGCCCTGGCCCTCTCCGTGTCGTTGCTGTGCGGGGCATGCTTTCCCAACAACCCGCGTCACCAGACGTACGCCAAGATCGCCGAGGGTGGCACCCTGCTCGCTGGCATCGCCCTGCTGTTCGTGACCAACACGGGCGCCGACTGCATGACCCAGGTCTCGGGCCTGCCGGACACCGACTGCGAGGACAAGGCGTCCCTCGTGGGTAATGTGGGCCTCGGACTCGTGCTCACGGGGCTGATCGGCTTCATCGTGACCGTGTCGACCTCAGGGGACGACAGCACGACCACCACGGCCTCCACCAGCACCACGCCACCGGCCCTCACCCCGATCGCGCCCGCGCCGACGCCCGAGCCGGCCCCCGCGCCGACGCCCGAGCCGACCCCGCCGACCGAGCCCACGCCGCCAGCCGATCCGACGACGCCTCCGGCCGACACGACGGCGACGCCGCCGACGCCCTGAGCCCCGGCCGAGCTCGGCCTTCCTCGCTCGCGAACGGCTAGATCGCGCCGGACTTGCGGGAGACCCGCCGGCCCTTGCGCTCGCAGATCTTGCTGCCGTCGAACACTGGCACGTGGCGTGCCCAGGCATGGCTGCCCTGGCTGCCCGAGATCCCGAGGTAGTACGCCTTGCGGCCCACGAACAGATCGAGCTGGTGGCCGTCGATGCCACCGCCCGTGTCATCGGCGACCAGGCAGCCGTCGTGGACAAAGCCGCCCCACGGCGCGCGGCCCGGCATCGTGCGGCCCTCGAGCAGCGGCACATGGATCAGCGATCCGAGCTTCACGACCTTGGGATCGACCGCGACCGTCCGGAACGGCTGCAGCGGCCGGCCGTTACCCGCGGTGCCCCACTTCTGGTCGGTCACCTTGAAGCACGGCGTGTGCTCGCAGCGGCACTGACCCCAGATGTTGATCACCCGACCGTCGCGGAGCTTGCCGGTTCCCTGGAGCGCGAGCTGCGCTGCAAAGTCGCGCGTGACCTCGGTAATCGGTTCGCACCCGTTCTCGCTGTTGTAGATCGTCACCATCTCGGGCGGGACGATCGCAGCGAGGTCGGGCGTGGCTTGGGGATCGAGCTGGTTGTCGTTTGCGGCCGAACCGAGCTCGGCCTCTGCCGCCGCGGCTGCCGCCTTGGCAACCTTCGCTGCCTTGGCCGCGGCCTTGGCCGCGACCTCCTCTTCACCCACCACATAGTAGAAGGTGATGTTGAACTTGCCGATCTGCTGCGGCTCGGTGTCGATCACCGGCCCGGTCCGCAGAAGCTCGCGCGCTTCCGGCGGCGTCTGCACCGAGGCGTCCACCGAACCGGACTGGCAGCCCGCCAGCCCGAGCATCAGCGGCGCAATGCCTTTGATTCCGTTGACCAATCCACGGACCAGCGCGGCGAGGTAGCCGGCACCGTCCGTGATCATCGACCCGAGATAGTCGATGAGGCCCGTCGTCTCGTGGTTGGTCTCGTTCGGCATGGCCGCCGGGCGTCTGCCGCCAGGCGGGAACGAGTCTAGCCCTGATCCCTTCGCCACCAGGGCGGTGGCCCAGGAAAACTCACCTTGGGCTGATTTCTACAGCCTGAGTTAATCCGGACCCTTGGACCGGCCCGAAAGGGCCCGAAAATGGGGTCAGGCCACCTTTCCTGGGACGGGGGCGGCGCGCCGGCGCGGAAATGGGGTCAGGCCACCTTTCCCCGACCTTGGCGGGTGAGCTTCCCACGACGGTAGCGATCCGGCGGACCGCCGGGCTCCGCTCCGCGTTCGTTAGAACCGAGCTTGCAGCGTCGCGTTGATGCCGAGCTGGTTGAACTCGCCGAACTTGTACTTGAACTGGCACTGGTCGGGGTCCGAGCACACCCGCTCGTAGGTGCTCTGGTTGCCGTCGTAGCTGTAGAACACCTCGAGCACGGCGCTGAAGATCCGACCGAAGTCGATCTTGCTGGTGCCCTTCACCGCGATCTGGGGAACCGCGGACTCGTCCGGCGGCAAGATCGTGATCAGGGTGTCGATGTTGTTGTTACGGATGACCGCGGTCGACTTGCCGGTCGTGGTCGCGCCCGGGATGCCCTTGTCCGTGCTGAGGGTCGCCGGCCGCTCGACGCCGCCGATCAGCCCGAGGGTCAGCCAGTCGCCCCAGTTCTTGTCGAACCCGATCGCGGCGAACAGGTTCGGCTGGATCTCGTAGCTGGCCGGGAAGTCCGAGTACGGCGGCAGGCTCGGCTGCGAGTGGAGGATGAACGCGAGATCGCGGTAGCTGAGGTCGAGCCGCAGCCGGACCCGGTCGATCTTGACGCGGACGTTGAGGTCGCCTGCGAACCCCTTCTGAACCGTCGTCGTACCGGTCTTCTCGGGGTGCTTGAGGGTCTGACCGAGCATCGTGAACTCGGTGCTCGCCTGCCACGACAGGCCGCCCGGGTACTTCTCCGGCGCGAACAGCTGGGTGACCTGCTCGTTGTTGAACTTGTAGAGCCGGTAGTCGACCGACGACCGGATCGGCATGCCCTTGTTGATCGAGGCCTGGGCCGAGACGCCGAACAGCTGGACCTTCTCCTGCTGGACGTCCTGGAGCTCGTTGTACCCGCGATCGAAGTAGCCGCCGTTGAGCTCGAGCCGGACCATCGGGTGCGGATCGATACCGGCGCCCGCGAGGCCGGCGAGCGCCGACTTCTGCTCGCCGTCATTCGGGTCGACGATCACGCCGCTCTTGGCGCCGACGAACGCGTAGACGCCCTTGCCGTCGTACTGGAGCTTCATGCCCGGCGTGGACGACCGCGCGCGCTTGTACTCGGGGTTACCACCCCACGACAGGCGGTAGCTGTAGCCGAGCCGGAACCGATCGGCCGAGACCGGGAACGCGGTCAGGCTGATCCGGGTCGGATCCTTGTGGGTCGGATCCTTCCAGTTCGAGACCGTGATGTACGTGCCGGCATCCGACAGCGAGATCACGTTCTCGGACAGCTCGTTGATCCGGAGGACGAACGCGCCCTCGGCCTGGAGGTGGCCCTTCTGGTAGTTGCGATACAGGGTCGCGTGAGACAGCGTCTCGTAGCCCGAGAACCGCGTGTCGTAGTTGTCGAAGAACAGCACGCCGAGCGAGTTCGGCGTACCGAACCGCCAGCCCGGCACGCTCGGGATGGTCTCGCCCGGCTTCGCGAGCACGTTCTCGTTCGTGATCGTGAACGCGAGGCGGGTGTCCATGAACCCGCTGTCACCGCTCAGATCGCCCGAGACCTGCGACGTGCTCGCCGCGTCCTTCTCGGTCGCTTCCTTCGACGCGCGGTCGGCTGCTTCCTTGGCGCCGCGCTCGGCGAGGATGCGAGCGACCTCGCGGTCGACGATCTCGCGGATCTGAGCCTCGTCCATGACGGGTCCGGCGCCCGTCGGGCCGGGGCCGGGCGTACCGGTCGCATCAGCGGGAACGTCCGGCTGCGCGAAGGCAGGAACGGCCATCACCGCGGGGGCCACCACGACCGCCGCAAACAGGAATCTGGAAAAGTTCGCCACGGAGGCCTCTCAGTTACAAAGTGACGTCACTCGTACCGCGTGGATAGATGATCCACACGTTGAACGAACCGATATTGACGGGCCGAACGATCCCGACGATCCGCGGCAGCACACGACCCACCAGCGTCTTGGGATCCGTCGTGAAGTCCGTGCCCGAGGTGATCACGCTGATCACGTTCTTGCCGTTACAGATCGCCGGGCTCGCCACCCCGGTCGGATCGATCTTCCACTGCTTGTAGGTGTCGTACTCGTCGTCGGTCGGGCAGACCTTCGCGTTGCGGATCTCGATCGGGCCGGCCTCGTTGCGCTCGAAGTTGATCACGCCCTGCGGATCGCTCAGCGGGTTGAACCACGTGATGTCGAACAGCGCCGGGGCGGGCAACCGCGCGAGGTTGATGTCGGGCGCCGCGCCTTCCATCTCCGGCGCGTAGGTCCGCGGGAACCCGACCTCGGTCAGGCCGTTGAACTCGGAGAGCCCACCGTTGAACTTCGAGATCAGCCGGCCGACCTCGAGCAACGTGCCGTACTGATCGCGTGCGGCCGAGAACGTGAACACCATCACGTGGTCGTACGGACCCGCGGTGCACGGCGGCGCGCCGGCTGCATTCGCGCAGTCGACGTCGGCGACCGTGTAGCCCTGCGAGAACACGCTCGTCACGACCAGCCGCCCCCGCGCCCCGTAGCGCGACTGGCTGACGCTGATCTGCTTGTCCGTCAGCGGCGTGATCGAGAGTGCATCGACGGCGGTCTCGACCCGCGGCGTCTGCAGATCCGAGATGAACGGATCGCGGTACCACAGCGTGTCCGACGTTCCGGCGACCGCACCGTGCGTGTAGTCGGTGCCGAGCCCGACGCCATTGTCGAACCACAAGGTCGTCGGTCCGAGCACGCTCGCAGGCAGCGTGATCGTCTGGTTCATCGCGACGCCATTGGCCATCGGGATGGTGACGAGCGGCATCTGCTCGATCGCCGGCGTCAGCGTCCCGAGGAACTGCGCGTAGACGCGGATGCTGTCGGAGAACCCGGTGTCGACCTCGTTCTCCGCATCGAGCGCGGTCAGGTTGACGGTCAGGTTGCGCTGGGTGTCAGGCAGCCGGTTGTTGACGTCGCCGATCGTGGCAGGCGTGACGATCTCGACCCGGAGCGACTGGGTCCCGCTGACCCCGTCGGTCTTGGAGACGCAGCCGGCGAGGAGGAGCGCGGCGAGGGCAGATGACTTGATCATGGATGACCTCACGCGTTTCACTCGAAGACCGGCCGGATCCGACCATCATGGCGCTCGATGGTGGCGTCGAGACACGAGATCGAACCGTAGCGCTCGGTCACCGGCACCGGCGGCGTCTGGGTATCGTCCATCTGGGTCGTGCACGGGCTCCGACCGTTGAGGAACACGCGCAGACCATCGCGCAGCGAGATGCCGGTGTCCTGCTTCGACGTGTTGCGCTTCAGCACCTCGAACCCCGAGCCGCCCGAAGCGATGTAGTCGTTGACCGCGACGCGATACAGGCTGGTCGGAACCAGCGGCGCGCACTTGCCGGTGTTGATCGGACCATCGGGGTTGACCATGCCGGTCGCGTCGTTGAGCCGGCAGTCGTCACCGATCACGATGTTCTTCGCGCACGCGCCACGCTCGCCGTTCGGGCCGCACACGCCGTTGCACACCATGTCGAACGCGATGCCGGAGACCTGCGCCTGGGTCCGGCAGCCACGGCTCGACGAGCGGCGCGCGACGAAGTCGAGCGTCTCCTGGACCTCGGCACCCGACAGGTACATCACCGTGATCGAGTTCTCGAACGGGAACACGTTGAACATCTGCTCGATCGTCAGCGGCCCGCGCTCGAAGTCGGCGCGGACGCCGAGCGAGTTGGTGATCGCGAACTCGGCCTCGACGCCGTCCTGGAGCTGCATCGAGCGCGCGACCATGTTGCCGAGCTGCGAGTCACCACCGGACGCATCGGTACGCGTGACCTTCTCGCCCTCGGGCGCATCGATGTACGCGAACACACCGTTGAGATCGATCTCCTGGTTGATCTTGACCGAGTACGGCCACATCAAGTTCGCGACGTCCGGATCCTCGGTGATGCACGGCACGCCGCTGCACAGCTTCGAGTCGACCGGGATGTTGTCGAACGTGAACGAGGTGATCCGGCTGCGGCGCGCGGGATCCGCGTTGTTGTCGCCGACGCGGACCACGACATCGAGCCGGCCGACGAACTTCGCGAACGCGCCCGAGTGCACGAGGATCGTGTTGTGACCCTCGGCGTCGTTCGGGATCAGCTTCGGCGGGTCGGTGACGATGTGGAGGTGACCGCCGAGGATCAGATCGACGCCGGCCAGCGTGTCCTGGCTGAACTCCTGGTTCGGATCGTTGACCTGCGACGCGGTCAGGTTCTCGTCCTCCTCGAGGCCGAGGTGGCTGACGACGACGATCACGTCCGAGACCGGCCGCAGGATGCGGACCCAGTTCGACAGCGCTGCCTCGTCGGAGATCGGCCGGAACCCGAGCGAGTTACCACCCTCGAAGATCGAGGTGATCGTGCTGGTGTTGCCCATGCCGATCACGGCGACCTTGATGCCCTTGACGTCGTACATCACGAACGGCGGGATCACGTCGCGCAGCGAGCGACCGTCCGGGTTGACTGCGCCAGCCGGCGGATCGTCCCACGCGTAGTTCGCGGCGAGGACCGGGAACGTCGCCCAGTTGTCGATCTTGTCGAACAGGTTCTTCGAGCCGAGATCGAACTCGTGGTTGCCGAGCACCGCGGCGTCCATCCCGGCCAGCGACAGCGCACGCATCTCGGCTTCACCCTTGAACAGGTTGAACACCGGCGCGCCCTGGAAGCAGTCACCCGAGTCGAGCCACAGCGTCCGGTTCGAGCTCGCGCGGATCCGCTTGGCGATCGTCGCGATCTTCGCGATGCCGCCGTACGGCGCCTGCTGCAGCCCGTCCGCCTTGTCGAACACGTTCGGTACGAAGTTGTAGGGGAACAGCCGCGAGTGAATGTCTGACGTATGGATGAACGTCAGGCGGATGTCCTGTCCCGTGAGATTTGGCTGGGGCTGTTCGACCGTGCACGAGCTGCCGAGAACGAGCGCGGCACTCACGACGATCGCCAGCCCCACCGAGACGGCCAGACGACGTTTCATCGCCTGCGTCATATCCCGACCTCGTGTTTTTCAGCAAGGCATAACGCCGGCCGCCGCAGGCGAGATCGACCGAGGATGTGCTCTACTTCGCACCCTCATGCCGCGCGCAAAGATCGTCTGTACGTTGGGTCCTGCGTCTGCGTCCCCGGAACGCATCGGCGAGTTGATCGACGCGGGTATGAACGTCGCGCGCCTCAACTTCTCCCATGGCACCCACGAGGACCATGCGAAAATGTTGCAGACGGTCCGCAGCGAGGCCGACAAGCGCGGCAGGGCAGTCGCGGCGCTGCTCGATCTGCAGGGGCCGAAGATCCGCGTCGGCAAGATCAAGGACGGCCAGATGGAGCTGCGGCCGGGGGCCGAGCTGATCATCACGACGGAACCGATGCTCGGTGAAGGCAACCGGGTGTCGACCTCGTATCAGATGCTGCCGCTCGACGTGAAGATCGGAGATCACATCCTGCTCGACGACGGCTACCTGTCGCTGGCGGTGACCCGGGTCGAGGCCAAGGAGGTCCACACGGTCGTGATCGCCGGCGGCATGCTCAAGAACAACAAGGGCATCAACCTGCCCGGCGTCGAGGTCTCCGCGCCCGCGCTGTCGGACAAGGATCGGATCGACATCGGGTTCGCGCTGCGCCACGGCGTCGACTATGTCGCGCTGTCGTTCGTGCGCCGTCCCGAGGACGTGATCGAGGCCAAGCGCCTGCTCACCGTCGACAACGTGTGCATCCCGGTGATCTCGAAGATCGAGAAGCCGCAGGCCCTCGAGCGGCTCGGCGACATCATCGATGTCTCGGACGGCATCATGGTCGCGCGCGGCGATCTCGGCGTCGAGCTCGGACCCGAGAAGGTCCCGCTGTGGCAGAAGCGGATCATCGAGGAGACCAACAAGCGCGGCAAGATCGTGATCACCGCCACGCAGATGCTCGAGTCGATGATCACGCAGCCGCGGCCGACCCGCGCCGAAGCCTCGGATGTCGCGAACGCCGTGCTCGATGCCACCGATGCGCTCATGCTGTCGGGCGAGACCGCGTCGGGCGCGCATCCGATCGAGGCCGTGCGCACGATGGCGCGGATCATCGACGAGATCGAGAAGAGCGCGTACTACAAGGCCGAGCACGAGGTCCCGGATATCCAGCTCGCGGTCTCCGCGAACGCGATCGCCTACGCGGCCTACGCCGCGGCCAAGGCGATGAAGCTGCGCACGATCGTGGCGGTGTCCGACTCCGGCGGCGCCGCGCGGCTCCTCAGCGAGTACCGGCCCGAGGCGAACATCATCGTGCTGACCACGGACGAGGTCACCTACCGGCGCAGCGCGCTGATCTGGGGCGTCACCCCGGTGCTGATCGGACCGTCGGCGACGACCGAGGAATTGATCGATCGCGTCGAGGCCACGCTGATCGAGCGCAATCTCGCGCTGCCGGGCGAGAACGTGCTCATCACCATGGCGGTTCCGGTCGGCGGAGGCATGCAGACCAACATGCTGAAGATCCACCAGATCCAGCACTAACTTCCCCGCGATCGGCGCCGGATCGGCGCCGGTTTCAGTAGGCGAACACACACACGTTGCAAGAGGTTGAGCGGGGGGTCCGACCACGCTACGATTTTGCGCGGTGGGTCAAACTCCTAAGCCATCCGATGCACTTGGCATCGGTCAGGTGTTCCTCGGTAAGTACCGGGTGGAGTCGATCCTTGGGCAGGGCGGCATGGGCGTGGTCGCCGAGTGCACGCACCTCCAGCTCAACGAGCGCGTCGCGCTGAAGATGCTGCGGCAGGACGTGCTGCTCGATCCAGATGCGGTCGAGCGGTTCATGCGCGAGGCGCAGGCCGCGGCGAAGCTCAAGAGCGAGTACGTCGCGCGCGTTCGCGACGTCGGAACGCTCGAGAGCGGCACGCCGTTCATGGTGATGGAGTACCTCGATGGCCAGGACCTCGGCGTCCTGATCACCGAGCGCGGCACGCTGCCCTCGCCGTGGGCCACCGAGCTGATCCTGCAGACCTGCGAGGCGCTGTCGGAGGCGCACTCGCTCGGCATCGTCCACCGCGACGTCAAGCCGACCAACCTGTTCGTCACCTGGCGGCCCGACGGTACCGCGCTGATCAAGGTGCTCGACTTCGGGATCTCGAAGTCGTCGATGGGAACGGACATGCGGCTGACGCAGACGCAGTCGCTGCTCGGCACGCCCGCGTACATGTCTCCCGAGCAGATGCGATCGGCGCGCCTCGTCGATGGGCGCACCGATATCTGGTCGCTCGGCACCGTGCTCTACGAGCTGCTCGAGGGCAGAAAGCCGTTCGAGGCGGAGAGCTTCTCCGAGATGTGCGTGAAGGTCGCGGTCGATCCGCCGGCGGAGATGTCGAAGGCACCGCCCGAGCTCCAGCACGTCGTGCTGCGCTGTCTCGCGAAGTCACCGGAGCAGCGCTACTCGTCGATGGCCGAGCTCGCGCGCGACCTCGTTCCGTTCACGCAGGATCCACATCAGTCGTCGATGCTCGTGGAGCGCATGCAGCGCATGCTCGCGCGTGGCGAGGGCAACTGGGAGGGCGGCGTCACCGGCGTCGGCCAGCGCGGCGTTCCGCATCAAGCGCGTGACCTCGGCAGCGCGCCGGTTCGCTCGCAGAGCCAGAGCCCGTGGAGCGGCGGCACGGATCCGGCGGGCGCGCGGTGGCACGGTGGATCCGATCCGTCGGGGGCGATGTTTCGCACGCCCGTCCCGGGCAGCCTGCAGCACAGCGCGGTCCCGCAGCGCCATTCCGGACGCGAGGCGTCGGCGCCGGCGATCGCACCGAGCGCGGTGTTGCCGGTCCCCAACCGGCGGCGCTGGGCGTTCGTGCTGCTCGGCATCGCGCTCGTCGGCATCACGGCGACCGCGGTGGCCGTCACCGTCGGAACCGGCGGGACCAGGACACCCGCTGCGACCAAGCCTGCCGTCGTCGAGACGCCTCCCGTCGTCGAGACCAGGCCGCCCGTCGTCGAGGCCAAGCCGCCCGTCGTCGAGACCAAGCCACCCGTCGTCGAGACCAAGCCCACGGTCGCCGAGACGCCGGTGACGACGACCAAGACGACGAAGACGAAGACGACCAAGACGATCAAGAAGCCGGTGACCCAGGTGAAGAAGCCCGATCCCAAGGTCACGAAGGATCCGAAGGAGACCAAACCGGTCGTGAAACCGGAGTGCAACGCGTTCGACCATCCCCACGGTTGTCCGAGGGGCTGATACGATCGAGCCCATGCAGACGCGTGGGTGGTTGCTTGCACTGACGACGCTCGCGAGCGTGGGGACGGCGAGCGCCGACGAGAAGACCGAACGTGCCGACGCCCTGTTCACCGAGGGCAAGGCCCTGATGGACAAGGACCTCCCGCTCGCGTGCGCGAAGTTCGAGGAGTCGCTGAAGTTCAACTCGCAGGCGATCGGCACCCTGCTCAACGTCGCGCTGTGCGACGAGAAGCTCGGTCGCTATGCATCGGCGGTCGCGAAGTTCACGGAGGCCCGCGACCGCGCCAACGAGCAAGGGATGAGCGTCCATCTCAAGGCGGCCGAGGAGCACATCACGGCGCTCGCCGGCAAGGTGCCGCACGTGACGATCAAGTTCGGCGTGCCTCCGCTGCCCGAGACGACGATCGTGATCGACGAGAAGCTGATCACGTTCGACGCGATCTCCAATCATCCGATCGATCCGGGCGAGCACGGCATCACGGTCAGCGCACCGGGCCACCTGCCCTACAAGACGCGGTTCCAGGTCTCCGAAGGCGAGGCCCAGGACATCGCGATCCCGGTGCTCGAGCGCTCGGTCACCGTGAAGAGCTCGCGGCGCACGATCGGCAAGATCGTCACTGCCACCGGCGTCGCCGCGTTCGGTACGGGCGTCGTGCTCGGCCTCGTCGCGAAGTCCCGGTACGACGACGCGATCGCGCGCTGCCGCCAGATCCCGAGCGCCGACGATCCGATGACGATGGTCTACCAGTGCGACCCCGATGACTTCGAGGCCACTGGCACCGCGTACACCCTCGGTACCGTCGGCACCGTGGTCGGCGGAATCGGCCTCGTGGCCGTCGGTGTGGGTGCATATCTGTGGCTCCGCGGTCCCAAGGACGAGAGCAACCGCCGCGTGAGCGTCGTCCCGCAGGTCGGTCCGGACAGCGCCGGCTTCGTGGCGGTCGGGCGCTTCTGATCGCTCCCCGCCTCGGGGTATGATCCGACGATGCGATTCCGCGCGGCTCTGCTCCTGGTGTGTGCGTCCCTGGCGACGGCGAGCGCGGACACATCGCAACAGGAAGCGGACAAGCTGTTCGCCGAGGGCCGCGAGCTGCTCACGGTCAAGAAGGACTCCAAGGCGGCGTGCGAGAAGTTCGAGGCGGCGATCAAGCTCGACGTCACCGCGACCGGCACGATGCTGAACCTCGGCCTCTGCTACGAGAACCTCGGCAAGTACGCGACGTCTCTCAAGTGGTTCCGCAGGGCGCAGGCCGCGGCCGCCGAGAACAAGCTCGCCGAGTACGAGAACGCGGCGAAGGATCACACGACGCAGATCATCTCGAAGGTCCCGATCCTCAAGCTCCAGGTCGAGGGCCCCGCGGACACCGAGATCCGGATCGATGGAGAGAAGGTCGACCCGACCTCGTACGGCCGCGTCGAGGCCGATCCGGGCACGCACGAGATCGTGGGTCGCGCGGCAGGCCGCAAGAAGGTCGTGCAGACCGTCGAGCTCCAGGACGCCGAGAGCAAGGTCCTGTCGATCACGCTGACCGAGACGGCCGTCCCGGTCTACATCGATCGCGGTGCAGGTCGTCGCCGCGGCGCCGTGATCCTCGGCGCAGCCGGCATCGGTGCCCTCGCCTTCACCGGCGTGTTCGGCTACGTCGAGAAGAAGACGTACGAGGACCTCAACAACTCGCTCGACGAGGCCAATGCCGCGCGCGATCGGCTCAAGTACATCGGCACCACGGTGTTCGTGGTCGGCGTCAGCGCCGTCGCCGCGGGCGTGATCCTGTACATGACGGCGCCGGGCAAGGAGCAGGTCTCCGACGGCACGGCGTTCGCGCCCGTGATCACAAACGAAGAGCTCGGCTTCTCGGTCAGCGGCCGCTTCTAGGCGGCGACTTCGTCGCCGGAGCCGCAGAGTCGCAGCGGCGGAGTCGGAGCCGCAATGTCGGAGCCGCAATGTCGGAGCCGCAGAGTCGGAGCCGCAGAGTCGGAGCCGCAAAGTCGGAGCCGCGAAAAAATCTTTCGGCTTCGCCGATCGGGCGCGTGCCCGGAGATGAACCGCAGAGCCGCAGAGGGCGCAGAGAAGAGGAGCGAATTTCGGCTTCGCCGATCAGGCGTGTGCCCCCGAGGCGCGTGCCGCCGCGACGTGTGCTCGGAGCTGGAGCCGCAAAGACGCAGAGGACGCAAAGCAGAGAACTTCTTCGGCTTCGCCGATCGGGCGTGTGCCGGAGCTGCTCCGTGTGCAGCACTCTCGTCGTGGCCTGGCCCCGTTTTCGTGGACAGGGTTTTACGCTGCGAGCCGCTCTTCATAGTCGTTCGGTGAGACGTAGCCAAGTGTTGAGTGGAGTCGGTTGGAATTGTAGTGGCCAGCGATGTACGCGAAG
>JAQBQE010000067.1 GCA_028287135.1 Myxococcales bacterium | reverse complement strand
GATTCATCGACGCGTCCGAGAAGCTGCTCGCCGAGAACATGGAGGCCGCCAAGGTCCGGATCCAGCTCGGCCCTGTGCTCAACACGCTCGCCGCGCTCGGGATGGCGGTGCTGATCCTGTTCGGAGGACGCGCGCTGATCCATGGCGACATGACGCGAGGCGAGCTCGTCGCGTTCTCCGGCTACCTCGCGCGCCTCGTGTGGCCGACGCTGACGCTCGGCTTCATGCTCGCGCTCGTGCAGCGCGGCAAGGCATCGTGGGTGCGCCTCGTTCAGCTCTCGGAGACCATGCCCGATATCCCGGAGGGTGCGGGACCCGCGCTCGAAAGCAGCGATCTACCTGCCCGGGTCGAGATCAAGGACCTCACGATCACGATCGGCGATCGCGCGCTGCTCGAGCACATCGACCTCGAGCTCGAGCCCGGCACGATCACCGCGATCGTCGGGCGCACCGGATCCGGCAAGAGCACGCTCGTCGACGCGATGTGCCGGCTGATCAACATTCCCGCCGGGACGGTGTTCATCGACGGCCGCGACGTCACCACCCTGCCCCTCGCCTCGCTGCGAGCCCAGATCGGGTACGCACCGCAGGAGGCGTTCCTGTTCTCGACGACGATCGCGGACAACATCGCGATGGGATACGGCGGGGGCACGGCGATCCCCGCCGCGCGTGCGAAGGAGCTCGAGCGTGTCGTCGGCATGGCGGCCTCTGCGGACCTCCGCGACGAGCCGCAAGTCACGGGCGCGGCGACGGCGGCCGGCCTGTCGCGCGACCTCGCGGTGATGCCTGAGGGGCTCGCCACGATTGTGGGCGAGCGCGGCATCACCCTGTCCGGTGGCCAGCGTCAGCGCGTCGCCCTCGCGCGTGCACTCGCGGCGGCCCCGCGCCTGCTCGTGCTCGATGACTCGCTGTCGTCGGTCGATGCCGAGACCGAGCGGGTGATCCTGAAGAACCTGCGTGCCGTGATGCACGGCCGCACCGCCGTGTTGATCAGCCACCGGGTCGCCGCGATCAAGGACGCCGATCAGATCATCGTGCTCGACGAGGGCAAGATCGTCGCTCGTGGGACCCACGAGCAGTTGCTCGCGCAGGGCGGCACGTACTCTGACCTCTATCGCACGCAGCTCGACACCGACGTCGTGAAGCAGGAGGCGTCGTAATGGCCGTGATCGCCACGACGCCGACGTCTCATCCGCAGTCGCCGATCCCGAGCCCGGGACGGGGACCGGCGGAGGAGGCAGTCCTCGGCCGCGCGTACGACGTCGCGTTGATGCGGCGGCTGTGGCCGTTCATCCGCCCGCACTGGAAGCTGCTCGTTGCGTGGGCTCTGTTCATGCCGATCACGATCGCGCTCGAGCTCGCGCAGCCCGCGCTGTTTCGCTACGCGCTGACGACCCACATCCTCACCGGGGACATCAGCGCGCTTCCCTTCGACGCAGCCGCGTACATGGGCCTCGTGCTCGCCCAGGGCGGATCGGCGTTCTGCGAGACCTGGTTTCTCCAGCTCGCCGGCCAGCGCACGATGCACTCGCTGCGGATCGCGATCTTCGACAAGGTCCTCAGCCAGCGCGCGGCGTTCTTCGACCGGATCCCCGTCGGCCGGCTGATGACGCGCATGACGAACGACATCGAGAGCCTGAACGAGATGTTCGCGCAGGGCGCGATCACGCTGATCGCTGACTTCGTGAAGATGGTCGCGATCATCGTCGTGATGCTGCTGATCGACGTCAAGCTCACGCTGCTCGTGTTCCTAACGCTCCCGCTGCTGATCGTGCTCGTGGAGTACTCGCGGCGGCTGATGCGCGCCTCGTTCCGCCAGATCCGCGTCCGGCTCGCCGCGATGAACGCGTTCGCGCAGGAGCACCTGTCGGGGATCAAGGTCGTCCAGCTCCTCGGCCGTGGCGTCGCGGCGCAGCGCGAGTACAACGACATCAACGCGGGTCACCGCGATGCCTACCTCGGTCAGATCCGCGCGGACTCGGCGATGTACGCCGTCGTCGAGGCGATCGGGTCCCTCGCGGTCGGCATCGTGATCTGGTACGCGTCGGGTCGGCGCGCCGAGGACATCGCGACGATCGGCGTGGTCGTGGTGTTCATCGAGTACATCAACAAGTTCTTCATCCCGGTCCGCGACCTGTCGCAGAAGTACGCGGTGATGCAGGGCGCGATGGCCGCGAGCGAGCGGATCTTCCAGCTGCTGGACACCAACGAGCCCGATGGCGGGACGCCGTCCACGCCGGGCGCGAGCGGCCAGAAGGTGTCGGTCGCGGATGTCGACGGCCCCGTGCTCGAGCTCGCCGACGTGCACTTCAGCTACGGCGCGGAGCCCGTGCTGAAGGGTGTCGACCTCAAGGTGCCGCGCGGCGCGACCGTCGCCGTCGTCGGCGCCACGGGCTCGGGCAAGTCGACCGTGATCAAGATGCTGACCCGGCTGTACGAGCGCGACCGTGGATCGATCGCCCTCGACGGCATCGACCTCCGCGATCTGCCGCTTGCCGAGCTCAGACGTCGGATCACCGTGGTTTCGCAGGACGTGATCCTGTTCGCGGGCACGCTCGCCGACAACATCGCGCTCGGCGAGGTCTACGAGCGCGCTCAGATCGAGGAGGCCGTGCGCCGGGTCGGGCTCGATCGCGCGCTCGTCCGTCGCAACAGTGGCCTCGACACGCCGGTCGCAGAGCGCGGCACCAACTTCTCGGCCGGCGAGCGCCAGCTCGTGGCGTTCGCCCGCGCGCTGCTCCGCGACCCCGAGATCCTGATCCTCGACGAGGCGACCGCACACGTCGATCCCGAGGCCGAGGAGCTGATCGAGCGCGGCGTCACCGAGCTGATGAAGGGGCGCACCACCCTCGTGATCGCCCACCGGCTATCGACGATCCGCAATGCCGACCTGATCGTGGTCATGGACAAGGGCCAGGTCATCGAGCAGGGCAAGCACGAGGAGCTCGTGGCCCGAGGGGGCTTCTACGCTGCCCTGGAGCGCACCTTCCGCCGGCAGGACGGCTGAGCCTTCCCCTTCCCCATCGCCGGTGGCGCAGGCTGCCGCAGCGGAATAGCTGAGGGTAGGTCATGCCAGGAACCTCGCGCCGGCGCGCGATTTGGGTATGATCTACGCGACATGTCGCTGGGGCTGAGTGCGTTACAGACGGCCGTGGATGTCATGGCCGATGGCGCACTCATCGCCGACACCCGGAGCGGCCACGTGTTCGTCAATCGCGCCGCCCGCGAGATGCTCGGCATCCCGATCGATACGGAGGTCGACACGACCTACCTCAAGGATTCGGTCGGCTTCTATCCGTTCGATCTCGCGACCGGCGGCGACGGCCAGCCGATCCGCGAGGAGGTCAGGATCGGCGACCGCGTCCTCCACTCGGTCGTGACGCCCCTGCGCGAGGGCGCCGAATCGATCGGCGCGATCGTGATCCTCCGTGACCTCGGCGATACCGCGGACGTCGTGCGGCGGCGCTCGGAGTTCGCGCAGGTGATGTCGCACGAGCTGCGAACGCCGCTGACCTCGATCGCGGGCGCGCTCGACATCGTGCTCTCCGGCTATGCCGGTGCGCTCTCGGATCGGCAGCTCCGGTACGTCGACATGGCGCGGCAGGCGGCGACCCGGATGAACCAGCTCGTCGATCAGCTGCTCGACCTCGCGCGAGCGCAGGCCGGCACGATCACGGTGTCGGCAGCTCCGGTGCAGCTCGACCGACTCGCGCGCGAGGTCATCGATCGCTATCGCGGGGCAGCGGCGAGCAAGCAGCTGACGATCGTCCTCGGTGCGTCCGCGGAGGACATCTCGATCCTCGGCGATCCCGAGCGGCTCTCGCAGGTGCTCGGCAATCTGATCACGAACGGGATCCGGTTCGCGCCGACGGGCGGCGTGATCGACGTCCAGGTGTTCGGCCCGCCGCTCTCCGAGGATGCGGTCGGCGTCTCAGTGCACAACTCCGGTGAGCCGATTCCTGCCGAGGATCGCGAGCGCGTGTTCGAGCCGTTCTCGGCCTCGAGCCGCCGCGTCGGAGGCACCGCGCTCGGACTCTCGATCTCACGGACGATCATCGAGGCCCATGGTGGCCGGATCTGGGTCGAGTCGAGCGCGATGGGCACGAAGTTCGTGTTCACGCTGCCGGTGTCCGCGAAGTCCGACAAGGCCGTCCAGGAACCGAGTGCTCTCGAGCAAACCCGGCGGCGCAGCCTCGGAGAGAACTCCTGCGCGCTGGTCGTCGATGACGATCCGCGCCGCGCGCTGCTGCTCAAGGGCCTGTTGATGTCGATGACCGATCGCGTCCTGGTCGCGAACGATGTCGACACCGCGCTCCAGATCGCACGCACCGAGCACCCTGCCCTCGCCGTGATCGCCGGCGCGATGGCCGATGCGCTGCCGCTGCTCGCGATCCTCGAGCACGATCCAGACACCCACAAGACGGTGGTGATGGTCGTCGGGGACGCGGATCGCCGTGCCGACCTGCTCGAGGCCGGCGCCGACGATCTGCTCGACTTCCCGATCCAGCCGGCCGTGTTCCGTGACGCGTGCATGCGGCTCGTCGAGTCCGGGCGCCGGGAAGCGCCGCGCGTGCTGGTCGTCGACGACGATGCGTCGATCCGGCAGATCTGTCGCGAGGTCCTCGAGCTCGGTGGGTATCAGGTTCGCGATGCCGGGTCCGCGAACGCTGCGCTCGCCGAGGCGCGCCGGTTCCGGCCTGACATGATCCTGATGGACGTCCAGATGCCGGGGATCGACGGCTACCGTGCCGCCGAGATGATCCGCGCGGACGCCGCGATCGGCATGGCACCGATCATGTTCTTGTCGGCCCGCGGTGACACCGCCGACAAGGTGCGCGCGTTTCGCTCGGGCGCCGAGGACTACATGGTCAAGCCGTTCGACGCGGCGGAGCTGCTCGCTCGCGTGGCCAAGGCCCTCGATCGCCAGGCCCGCGAGCTCGGCGCCTCACCGACGACCCAGCTCCCGGGCGCCGATGCGATCCAGGGCGAGATCGAGCGGCGGCTCAACGTCGGCGACGACAGCGCGGTCGCCTGCTACCTCGATCTCGACAACCTCAAGGCGTTCAACGACTACTACGGGTACGCGAAGGCCAACGCCGTGATCCGGCAGACCGGCGACGTGATTCGCCACGTCATCACGCGCGCTGGCGGGCCCGGAGACTTCATCGGCCACATCGCCGGCGACGACTTCGTGTTCGTCACCTCCGCCGCCAACGCCGACGCCGTGTGTCGCGGCATCTGCGATCGCTTCGATCAGCTGATCCGGCTGTACTACAGCCCGAGCGATCGCGCGAAGGGCTTCATCGAGACCAAGGATCGGTTCGGCGTGCAGCGGAAGTTCCCGATCATGAGCGTCTCGATCGCTGCGATCTCGCTCGCGCGGGCGAAGAGCTATGCTGGTCTCGCCGAGCTCGCTGCCGTCGGCAAGCGCACCGCCAAGGGGATCCCCGGTTCCGCCTACGTTCGCGACGGCGAGACGATGCTGTCGCACGCTGCCGCTGCTGGCTAGCTCACCACCAGGTGTCGTAGTCCTCGGCGATCCCGACGACGTTCTCGAGATCGTGGATGTGGCCGCTCTTCGTGAGCAAGCGTCCACTGAACGAGCCGACGACGTGGCGGAGGCGCTGCTTGACGAGTGGGAGATCGAGCCGTTGCTCGACGTGGGCGACGGCGCGCATGTCGAGGTCGAGGTTCTCGGCGCTGATCCGCCACGGCCCCGCTGCCTCGGTCGGCTGTTCCTGCTCGAGGCGGACGTCCGCGAGCGGCTCGCGCTTGCCATCGATCCACAGCGCGTTCTCGCTGACCGCGGCATCCGGCGTCGGGTCGACGAGGTTCAGGCCGATCAGCTTGCCGTGCTTGGTGCGGCCCGAGAGCGAGATCCACTTCCATACCGAGTGCCGCAGCGCGTACATCTTGGTGAAATCCATCGTTCCGTAGGACCGACCGGGTGCGAGATCGATCGTGCGGCCGTCGATCGTGACGCGGCCCGAGACCTCGAACGCGGCGAACTTGTGGGTGTAGTTCCACCGGCCACCCGGGAGCGGCACGCACAGCGACAGATGATCGTCGGTGGCCCGGCTGCGGAAGGCGAGATCCGCCGCGAGCTGGCCTCCGTTCTCGGTCCTCGCCTCGAGATGCGCGGCAAACCGCCGGCCGCCGTCGAGGTTCTCGATCGTGATGCCGAGGCCGCGGGTGGAGAACGAGTGGCTGCCAGCGGTGCTCGACGACGCCAGGTGCGTGCCGACCGTCAGCGGCGTGATCGCGAACTTCGTGTGGACGGCCCCACCCGGCAGCTCCGCGGCGTAGACAAAGCCGTTGCTCGCAAAGCCAGCGGTTCCGACGACGAACGCGATGAACAGCTCGTCGGTCACCGCCGTCATGTACTGCCAGCTCTTGAGCCGCAGCTTCTGGCGATACGCAGCCTCCGCGCGGCCGAGGCCGGGGATCCCTGCGAACCGATCGAGCGAGTGAACGATCCGCGCATCCTCGAGGTTTGGATTCGCGAGCGGATGATCCCAGGCCCCGATGATCGGGCTTCCACCACCTGGGTCGACGAGGTCGGACATCGCGCTAGCCTCGCACAGTTGGTCAGCCGCCGAGCTCGATGCCGACACCCTTGGCGGTGCGCACGAGCTCGCCCGCCGGATCCACGAGCTTGAGCTTCTTGACGGCCTTCTCGATCGGCTTCGCAACCACGTGCCCACCCTCCACGGCAGCCACGTGGCCGAACTTGCCCTCCGCCACGAGCTCGACCGCCTTGACCCCGAACCGGGTCGCCAGCTCCCGATCGAAGGCGCACGGGGAGCCGCCGCGCTGGATGTGCCCGAGGACGGTCGTGCGGACCTCGTAGTCGGACTTCGCGCTGATCATGTCCGCGAGCCGCTGCCCTGCCCCGCCGAGCTTCTCCTGCTTGGTCGGGTCACCGGCGGTCACGACGGAATGCGCGCCGCCCTTCTGCCGCGCGCCCTCGGCCACCACCACGATCGAGTAGCTGACACCGCGGCCGTGCCGGCGATGGAAGGCGTCGATCACGCGGTCGGCGTCGTACTCGATCTCGGGGATCAGACAGACGTGCGCACCGCCGGCGAGCGCCGACGTCAGCGCGATCCAGCCCGCGTAGCGCCCCATGACCTCGACGATCATGATGCGTTCGTGGCTCTCGCCCGTCGTGTGCAGGCGCTCGATCGCCTCGGTCACGATCTCGACGGCGGTCTGGAAGCCAACCGTGTAATCGGTCGCCTCGAGATCGTTGTCGATCGTCTTCGGCACGCCGACGATCCGGGTGGCGCCGCGCTGGATGAACTTCTGCGAGAACGACATCGTGCCGTCGCCACCGACGACGATCAGGCCATGGAGGTCGAGCTTCGCGAGGTTCGCGAGGCAGCGTGAGGAGACGTCGTGGACCTCGACGCGACCGTCGGGGAGCTTGACCGGGTACGCGAACGGGTTGGCGCGATTGCTCGAGCCGAGCATGGTGCCGCCGCGCGGCAGGATGTGCTGCACCGTACCGATCGTGAGGTCGACGTACTCCTCCTCGTACAGGCCATCGAACCCATTGCGGATGCCGACGACCTCCCAGCCATAGGTCTGGCGAGCGTGGAGGGTGACGGCGCGAATCACGCCGTTGAGGCCGGGGCAGTCACCCCCGCCCGTGAGGATCCCGATGCGCGTGCTCATGGCGGCGCGACGCTAACACCTCAGGACGCAGCGCGCGACGGCCCGCGCAGCAGGTGCCGCAGGTGCTCCGGAACCTGCGCGAGGTTGTCCGGGTCGCTGTCGACGATGAGGCCGCGGCATGTCGTCGCTCCACAGGCGCACGCCTCGGCGACCTCGGCGGTGAATGCGTAGTCGTAGAGGATCTCCTCGCCGACCTCGATGTCGCGGAGAGCGACCCACCACGCGCGCATGGTGTCAGCCTCGTGGTCCCACTTCGAGAACACCTCGGAGTTCGGCTCGCACGAGTGATTGAACCAGCGGGTCTGGTCCGCGAGGTCCCAGAACAGCGGATCGCCCTTGCCTGCGTCCTCACCCGGCAGGATCAACGCGTAGGTGTCGTCGAAGTCCGCATCGGCTCCGTACAGGACGCCGTCGCCATAGACGATGATCTCTCCCGTCTTGAACGGACGCGTCGTGACGACGCCATATCCATGGATCTTCGAGAGGACGACACGCAGACCATCGAGCAACGGCATCGGGGGCGAATCTTCATGAACCGCAGGCGGACTGCAAGCCCGTCTCGACGTGTTCACCAGATTTGTTAGATTGACGTCGTCATGGCAAACAAGCTCAAGGTTGGCGTCCTCGGCGCGACCGGCATGGTCGGTCAGCGCTTCGTCTCCCTCCTGGCGGACCACCCGTGGTTCGAGGTCAGCGTGGTGGCCGCGAGCCCGAGCTCCGCGGGCAAGACCTACGCGGCGGCGGTCGAGGGCCGCTGGACGCTAGCCGGGCCGGTCCCGGCGGCGACGGCCCGGCTGACGGTCGTCGACGCCTCGGCGATCAAGCAGGTCGCGGATCATTGCGACTTCGTGTTCTGCGCGGTCGACATGGACAAGGCTGCCACCGCCAAGCTCGAGGAGGACTACGCGCGCGCCGAGGTCCCCGTGGTCTCGAACAACTCGGCGCATCGCTGGACGCCCGACGTCCCGATGATGATCCCCGAGATCAACTCCGAGCACGCCGGCGTGATCGAGGCCCAGCGCCGCCGCCTCGGCACCAAGCGTGGGTTCGTGGCCGTGAAGCCCAACTGCTCGATCCAGAGCTACGTCCCGGCGATCCACCCCCTGCGCGCGTTCGGCCCGACGAAGATCGCGGTCTGCACGTATCAGGCGATCTCTGGTGCCGGCAAGACGTTCGAGAGCTGGCCCGAGATGGTCGACAACGTGATCCCGTTCATCAAGGGCGAGGAAGAGAAGAGCGAGCAGGAGCCGCTGAAGATCTGGGGCACCCTCGACGGCGGCAAGATCGTCACGGCGACCACGCCCGTGATCACCGCCCAGTGCCTGCGCGTGCCGGTCTCCGACGGCCACATGGCCGCCGTGTTCGTCGCGTTCGAGACCCGGCCGTCCAGGGACCAGATCCTGTCGGCGTGGAAGGAGTTCAGCGGCAAGCCGCAGCAGCTCAAGCTGCCGAGCGCGCCGACCCCGTTCCTCACCTACTTCGAGGACGACACCCGCCCGCAGACCCGGCTCGATCGCGATGCCGGTGACGGCCAGGGGATCTCGATCGGGCGCCTGCGCCCCGATGCGATGTTCGACTGGCGGTTCGTCGCGCTGTCGCACAACACGGTGCGGGGTGCTGCAGGTGGAGCAGTTTTGACCGCCGAGCTGCTACGTAGCGAAGAGTATCTGCTAGCCCGATGACAGGCGCGTCAGCGAGCTTGCTCTCGCGTGTAGGCGAGATCGGCGTTCTCCCGAGGAGATCAGCAATTCAGCAAGCTTGCCAGCGGGTACGTAGTTCGCTGCGAGCGCCGGCGCACACCCGTTCCTCACGAGTTCCTCGCGAGTTGCTCCTTGCCGGATCGAGGGTTTCGGGCGACCGTAGCGGTTGATGGCGAAGAGCCAACCACCTGAGCGTCGGCGCAAGCGTACCGAGGTAGAGCCCGTGCCCGCTCGCGCGAAGCTCGCCCGCGGAACCCGGGACTCGCTGCCACCGATGTCGCTCGACGACGATGTCGACGCGGTCGTCGTGGACGACGAGCTGGTCACCGATCCGCATGACGTCGCGGACGTCAGCGACGTCACCGACAGCAACGATGTCCACGCGGCGCACGAGGCTGCCTCGATCGACGCCAAGATGCTCGAGATCGCGCAGCGCCGGTTCGGCCTCGAGAGCTTCCGTCCCGGTCAGGCGCTCGCGATCCGCAACGTGCTCGCCGGCATCGACACCCTCGCGATCATGCCGACCGGTGCCGGCAAGTCGCTGTGCTACCAGCTTCCCGCGCTCGAGCTCCCCGGCGTCACGCTCGTCGTCTCGCCGCTGATCGCGCTGATGAAGGATCAGACCGACAAGCTCGACCATCTCCACATGGAGGTGCTGCGGCTCGACTCGACGCTGTCTCCGCGTGACGAGGCGGCTGCACTCGCGCGCCTCTCGGAGAACCGCCCGTGCATCGCGTACGTCACGCCCGAGCGGCTCGGCGACTCGAAGTTTCGCGAGCGGCTGACCACGGTCAATGTCTCGCTGTTCGTCGTCGACGAGGCGCACTGCATCTCGCAGTGGGGGCATGACTTCCGCCCCGCGTATCTCGGCCTCGGCGAGGCGGTCACCGCGCTCGGCAAGCCGCCCGTCCTCGCGCTGACCGCGACGGCGCCGCCCAAGGTCAAGGACGACATCCTCGCGCAGCTTCAGATCCCGGATGCGTCCGTGATCGACATCGGCCTCGACCGGCCGAACCTCCGCTATCACGTGATCAAGGCGTCCAGCGAGCGCAAGAAGCAGGCGCTCCTCCTCCGTCTGATCGAGAAGCAGGAAGGCTGCGGCATCATCTACGCCGCGACGGTAAAGACCGTCGACTCGCTCGCGGACTTCCTGTGGTCCCAGGGCGTCGAGTGCGGTCGTTACCACGGCCGGATGCGCGCCAAGGATCGCGAGCGCGTCCAGACCGCGTTCATGGAGCACAGCGATCCTCGGCTGATGGTCGCGACCAACGCGTTTGGTCTTGGCGTCGACAAGCAGGACCTCCGCTTCGTCATCCACTACAACTTCCCGGGCTCGCTCGAGAGCTACTACCAGGAGGCTGGCCGCGCCGGTCGTGATGGGGCGCCGGCGGACTGCGTGCTGCTCTACCAGCCCGAGGACAAGCGTATCCAGAGCTTCTTCCTCGGTGGACGCTACCCGACCCCCGAGCAGACGCGCGCGGTCGCCGAGGCGCTGCTCCACGTCACCGGCGGCAAGGTCGCGACCCCCGCGCACCTCGCGGGCGAGGATCACGACTACGAGGTGTTCAAGGCGGTCAAGGACATCGCCGAGCGCGCGGATGCGCCGGCGAAGAAAGCGCGCGTCGTGCTCTCGTTCCTCAAGGAGGTCGGGTTCGCCGCCGAGGCCCCGGGCGCCCGGTTCGCCCCGCTCGCGCAGGAGCCACCGAGCATCGAGAACCTCGCGCGTGCTGCGAGCCGGTACGAGCAGAAGCGCGCGCAGGATCGTGCCCGGCTTGCCTCGATGCTGCGCTATGCGCAGTCGCACCTGTGCCGGACCCGCCTGCTGGTCACGTACTTCGGCTACCTCGATGCTCCGCCGTGCGGAAGCTGTGACAACTGCCTGCGCTCGGCGAAGTCTGCCTCGACGGTAGGTCGCGATGCCGAGACCGTGGCTGCGGCCCTCGCCGCTCGCCGCGGCAACACCGATCCGGTCGCACGCAAGGCGCTGCTCGAGGAGGCTCTGCGCCGTGGCCGTGGTGGCCGCGGTCGCGCGCTCAAGATCGAGCGCGTGAAGCGTCCCGTCTTCGGTCCGCTCGAGAAGGGCGACATCGTGCGCCACGCGACGTGGGGCGACGGCGAGGTCGTCCGCGTGATCGGGGACAGCGTCTACACGTTCTTCCCGGTCCACGGCGAGAAGCTGCTGAAGACCAGCTTCCTCGAGAAGATCGACGCCTAGCTACGCCGGCTTGTCGGCGACGAGCGCGGGCATCAACAGGCTCGCGTCGATCACGGTGACGGCGGTGATCTGATCGACGCGGACGAACGACACCGACGGCGAGCGCGGCTGGCCGCCGACGTAGAGCATCGCCACCGCACCCGCGGTGTCCTCGGTGACGCTGATGATCCGACCGCGGATCTGACCGCCACCGGTCAACCAGACCTCGAGCTCGGGGCGCTGCCGATCGTTGGCCGCCAGGTTCCTGGCGACGGCGGCGAGGTCCTCGAGCAACCGTTTCGGTGCGCGAGCCACGAGAGTGCCGAGGACATCTTCAGCTGCAGACATCCGCGAATGGTCCTGCGATCGCCGCGAAATAGCCATCGCGGCGGGCGCGTTCACGTCGACGCGCGGATCAGTGCTTGGGGTGCGGAGGGTTCGTCGTGTGGCAGGTGCCGCAGCCGAACTCGCCCGTCATCGTCTTCGGATCGAACGGCGTCATCTGGAGCAGCCCCGCCATCGTCGGCGTGACCTGCTCGCCCATGAACTTCGCCCACACCGGGTGATCGGGGTGTGCGGGGTCCGCGAGGTACGCCATGAACGCCTCCTCGGTGCCCGGCAGCACCGGGATCTCGGCGCTCGGCATCTCGAAGCTGCCGTCGTCGGCACCCTTGCCGTGGCAGGTCTTGCACTCGAGCGCTGGCAGCTTGGGATCGAACGCGGCCCACAGCGGCGCCATCTTCGGCATGACGACGTCCTTCATGAACGCCATGCGCTGGTCGGCGTTCATGTCCTTGAACGCGGAAGGAGCAGCCGGCGCCGGCTCGGCGGGCTTCGCCGGGGTGGCCGAGCTACCGCCGCAGGCAGCGAGGGTGAAGACGAGGAGCGAGTAACGAACAGCAGCCATACATCAGTCCTTTTCGAGTGCTTGGTGATTCACGATCGCGACAGCCTCTGCCGTCGGATCTCGTAGAGAGCCAGCGACGCCGCCACCGACACATTGAACGAACCGACCGCGCTGCGCGCCATCGGGATCACGGCGTGGAAATCGCAGTTCTTGGCGACCAGCGGGCGCACGCCGGTGCCCTCGGCGCCGAGCACGAGGCACAGCCCGAGCGTGCCGTCGATCGCGCTGATGTCCTGCGCGGTCTCGGTCGCGTGCACGGCGACTCGCCACAGCCCGTGCTCGCGCAGCTCGTCGAGCGTCCGCACGAGGTTCCCGACCTGCGCGATCGGCAGCAGCTCGCTGGCACCGGCCGAGGTCTTGGCGACCAGGGAGGTGACCTGCGCCGCGCGGTGGTCGGGGATGATCACGCCACCGGCACCGAGCAGGTAGGCGGAGCGCAGGATCGCACCGAGGTTGCGCGGATCCTCGACGCCGTCGAGCGCGACCAGCAGCGCAGGCTCGCCCTCGGTGGTCATCAGGTCGTTGAGGTCCGCATAGACGAACGGGCCGAGCCACGCGACCACGCCTTGATGGAGAGCGCCCTCGCCTGCGATCCGGTCGAGCGTCGGGCGATCGCGATCCTCGAGCTTGATCCCGGCGGCGCGCGCAGCGATCACGATCGCGGCGACCGGATCACTCGTCGTGCGATCGGCGCGGCGTGGATCGACCCACACCGCGCGCACGGACTGAGGCTTGCGCGCGAGCAGCTCGCCGACCGGGCCTGCGCCGTAGACCACGCGCTCGCCCGGCCCGCTCGGCAGCGGAGCATCGCGGCGCGGACGCTCCGCGTCGGGACGCGGTCCGCGCGCCTCGGTGGCTGCGCCGCGATCGTCCGGCGTCACGCGCGCGCCACGGTCATCGGGGCGTGGGCCGCCAAACGCCGGGCGCGGGCCACGCTCGTCGGGACGCGGGGTGCGCGGCCCCATGCCGCGATCACCGCCGGGCCGTGGTCCGCCTCGGCGGGGACCTCCGCGCGAAGGACCGCTCATGACAGCTCGGCCACGATGGAGCGTGCCGCGGCGGCAGGATCGGCTGCGTCGCGCAGCGGGCGACCGATCACGACGAGGTCCGCGCCAGCCAGCCTCGCCTGCGCGGGCGTCATCACGCGCTTCTGGTCACCGGCCGCGCTCCCCGCAGGGCGCACGCCGGGCGTGACGATCAGGAAGTCGTGCGGCGCGATCGCGCGGATCACCGCGACCTCGTGCGGGGACGCAACCACGCCCGCACAGCCCGCTGCGATCGCGAGCTCCGCACGCCGCTTCACGAGCTCTCCGATGGGCCCGACCGCACCGATGTCGGCGAGGTCCGCATCGTCGAGCGACGTCAGCACGGTGACCGCGAGCACCTTGGTCGAGCTGCCGGCCGCCTTGACCGCGGCCTCGAGCATCGCGCGCCCACCACCGGCGTGCACGGTGACCAGGCCCGCGCCGAGCGACGCGATCCGCGCGGTCGCACGCGCGACGGTCTCCGGGATATCGTGGAGCTTGAGGTCGAGCATCACCGAACGGCCACGCGCGACGTGCTCGCCGACGATCGACGGCCCTTCCGCGCAGAACAGCTCGAGCCCGATCTTGATCCAGCTCGGTACGTCACCGAGGCGTGCGATCAGCTTGTCGGCCTCACCGCGATCGGGTGCATCGATCGCCGCGATCAACCGGTTTCCGACGAAGGACGTGCTCGTCACGTCCGGGGGTGTACCACTACTTCGAGACGCGGATCGCGAACACGCCGCCAGTCTCCTCGGCGACGGTGTAGAGGACCCCTGGATCGGCACGGCGATGTTTCGCGTCGAACCGGATCGTCCCGGTGAGGCCCGGCAGCTCGCCCCGCGCGAGCATCGCGGCGAGCCCGACCCGGCCGCTCGCCCCCGCCGCCACCGCGAGCTGGGCGGCATCGTAGGCGTACGCCTCGAGGAACCCCGGGGCGCGGCCGAACGTCGAGATGAACCGGTCGAGGAAGTCCTTGCTCGTGGGATCTTGATCATCCGGGTAGTAGCCCGGGGCGAAGAACGCGCCATCGGAGTGGCGGCCGGCGTTGGTCAGGTACGCCGCGGTCAGGTTCTCGGCGGTCGATAGCAGCAGGATCGGCCGCCCACCGAGCACCTTCTTGGTGCCGAGCGGCCTGGGAATCTTGCCGGTGGCCGCGAGCGCCGGCGCGATCAGCCCCAGCACGTCAGCTTGGGCCGGGGCGAACACCGCATCCCAGTCGCCGGTCAGCTTGGCCGCGAACGTCGCGAACGACTTGGTGTCGCCCTTGTACGTCTGCGTGGTGACGATCGTCCCACCGCCACGCGTCACCTCGTCGGTGAACGCACCGACCATCGCGCGGCCGTAGCCGTTGTCGGCCGCGAGCACCGCGAACTTCTTGACCCCCTTCGCGAGCGCACGCTGCGCGAGGGCACGGCTGCGCGCCTCACCGGAGTGGACCATGTGGAACACGAACCGGCTGCTCGCGTTCTTCTCGGCAGCGGTCGACAGGCTGAGCAACGGCACCCCGAGGCCCTCGGCGCGGGCGCCGGCCGCATCGACCGAGGCTGAATCGATCGGCCCGACGACGGCGATCACGTTCGCGCGCGCGAGGTCCTCGACCGCGAGCTCGGCCGACGCGGCATCACTGGCCGAGCGGATCTCGACCGGCGCGATCGCCTTGCCGTCGGAGACGCCCGCGGCGAGACCCAGACCTGCGATCGCAGCATCCGCCACGCGTTGCTGCTTGCCGCCGATCGGCAGCACCGCGCCGACGAGCGTCGGATCTCCGGTTCCGCCACCGACCGTGGCGTCGGAGCTGATCGTCCGCGGCAGGCCGACCGCCGCGCGGGCATGACTGGCCGCCTCGCGCAGGCGCGCTGCCTCGGCCGTGTTGCCTGCATTCTCGGCGACGAGGGCGAGCCGGCTCGCGACGGCCGCGATGCTCGGCCCCTTGCGATCCGCGATCTGGTCGAACAGGCGACCGAGGGTGTCCGGATCGGCGGTCGCGACGACCTCCTCGACGCGGGTGACGATCAGCGCGCGCTCGGTCGGCGTGACGCGGCGATACAGCTCGTCGAACGCAGCCAGCGAGCCGAGCGGCTGCTCGCTCTGCGCGGTCGCATAGGCCAGTGCTCCGAGGTACTCGGTGCGTTCATCGTCGTTCTCGACCGCACTCGCGCCTTGCCGGAGGTGCCGCAACGCACCCGGGGCATCGCCGGCGTAGTTCTTCGCGATCCCGAGGAACAGGTGCGCGCGCAGGGTCAGCCCCGCTTCCCGGTTGGCCTCGACCACGCCTTCGAGTGACTTGATGGCCACCTCGAACTGCCGCGCCTTGATCGCCGCCATCCCGGCGTAGAGCTCGGCCCACGGCACGATCGGGTCCTCGGGAAACTCCTCGGCGATCTGGCGGAACTCCTCCACGTTCCTGCCATCACGCAGGAACTTGGCGCGGGCCTCGACGAACCGCGACCGGGCCTCGGTGCTGCCGTTCTGCGGGACATCGGGAACGAGCGTCTTGCGTGTCCCGCGCGGGCACGCCGCGAGCGCCACCAGCAGGGTGAGCAGGGTCAGCGCGCGGCAAAGGAATGGCACGGCTCGACGATAGCGAGCCCGGGTCCCCACCGCAAATCACCCGGGCAAGCGCGTGGAACCAATTCGGAGTATCAAGCGGGAATAATCATGTCCCGGACCGATCGAATGAATGAAGACCTCGAGCGCGCCTTCGAGGCTCTCGAGGAAGGCCGGATCGACGACGCCGCCACCGCGCTCGAGCGCTGCCGCCGCATCGACCGCAAAAACCCCGATGTCGTCACCCTCGCGGCCGCCGTGGCCGACGCGCAGGGCGACACCGACGAGGCGCTCGCGCAGTACCGCACGCTGTCGGAGCTGCAGCCCGACGATCCGATGCCGCGGATCTGCATCGCGCGCCTGCAGCTCAAGGATCTCGGCGACCCCGATGCCGCGCTCGAGACGCTCGCAGCCGTGTTCGACTTCATCGACGAGGAAGCCGACCTGATCGAGGCGATCTACGTGAAGACCGAAGCGCTGCTCGCGCGTGGAGAGCCCAAGGCGGCCCGCGAAGCACTCGGCGAGCTGACGACCTCCGTGATCGAGGATCCCGAGCTCGCGCTCGACCTCGGCGAGCTCGCGCTGACCGCCGAGGATCCGAAGGCGGCCCACAAGTGGGTCGAGGTCGCGCGTGCCGCGAACAAGTCCAGCGAGCTCCCGAAGGAGGAGCAGGATGCGTTCGAGTCCGATGCACTGCACGTGCTCGGGCGGATCCACGAGGCGACCGAGAACGCCGCCGGCATGGTCGCCGCGTGGCAGCAGGTCCGTACCCTCGACATCGCCGCCGGCCCTGCGCCGATCACGGTCACCGAGGACGAGGTCGAGCAGATCGCGCGCGAGACCCTCGCCGAGCTCCCCGACGAGATCCGGGCGCGCCTCGAGAACGTGCCGATCATGATCGAGGACTTCCCGTCGGTCGATCTCGTCGCGGACGGCTTTGACCCGCGTGCGCTCGGCCTGTTCCAGGGCAACGCGATGCCCGACGAGGGCTCTGCCCTGCCCGCCGTGACGACGATCCTGCTGTTCCGCAAGAACCTCGAGCGCGCCGCGACTGACGAGGATCACCTCGCCGAGGAGATCCGGATCACCGTGCTCCACGAGACCGCGCACTACTTCGGCCTCGACGAAGAGGACCTCGAGAAGCTCGGCCTGGATTGAGGGTGGTGCCGGCGGGGTGCGCCCTATCCCTGAGCTGAGCCGCAAAGACGCAAAGAACGCAAAGAAGAATTTCTGGGCGCTGCGCGCCAGGCCTCGTTCCGGATCGGACCGCCCAGGCCCGTCACGGAGCAGAGCGATCGGCGAAGCCGACACTTCTCTCTGCTCGGCGTGCTCCGCGTACTCTGCGGTTCAATGATCGCCTTTGCGGCTCCTCCGATCCGTGCGGCTCCTCCGATCCGCGACGGACCTGGGCCACGTGCGCCCGCTACTACGGGAAGCAGGCGTCGAGGATGACGTCGCCGGGCGTGCAGATGCCCGCGCCACCACCGAGCGTGAAGCAGCACTCGCCGGGGAACGTACAGCCCGCGTTGTCGGCACAGATGCCGCCGGGCCCTGCATCGGGCGTCATCACCGGCGCGGCGTCGATCATCACGAAGGCATCGACCATCACGCCCGCATCCGAGCGCGGCGCGTCGATCGCGACCTGACTCGAGTCCCTGGGCAGCGACGCATCCGCCGGCTGCTGGTTGCCGTCCTTGCCGCCCGTCGCACAGCCCACCGCTGACAGTGCCAGCAGTGCGAACGCGAGACCTCGAATGGCAACGGACATCGACACCCCTTGCGCGCATCCTATCCGCGCAGATCCGGGCCGCAACGGTTTTCTAAGCGCCGGGGCCAGATCCGCCCTCCCGGTGCACAGTCAACGCACCGGTCCGGCCTGTGCCGCACGGCGTCAATAGACGACATCCGGCGACGAGCTCCGGGTGGAGATCAGGCCAGGGTCGCGACCCGGTCGCCGAACAGCCGCTCGAGGCGGGTCAGCAGGTCCTCGGTCGGCGACAGCGCCCAGGCCTCCGGGAGCATCACCACCGTCTCGGACCGCTGCGGGATCTTGAGCCGGAGGTACGCGGCGCAGTTACCGCGGGTCGCGTTGGCGAGGATGGTCTTCAGCTCGTCGACCATGTCGTGGGTCAGGGTGTCCGAGTTGAGATGGATGTCGACCCGGGAGGTCTTGGCCTGGCGGAGCTCCGAGAGCGGCGCCGCGGTCTCGAGGAACATCTTCCACTCGGGCGCCTCGCTGTTGCCCTCGTTCTTGACGTCGCCGGAGCACAGGATCGGCTCGTCACTGACGAGGACGTGGCGGACCTTCTCGAACGTCTTCGGGAACGCGATCACCTCGAGCGTGCCCTCCGAGTCCTCGAGCATGAAGCGCGCCATCTTGTCGCCCTTCTTCGTGATCATCTCGCGGTACTGGCTGACGATGCCACCGACCGCATTGGCACCGACGCTGCGCCGACCCTGGAGGAAGTCCGCCGTGGTGCCGGTCGCGTAGCGCTGCAGGTCGCCGCGATAACGATCGAGCGGATGGCCTGAGACGTAGAAGCCAAGGGCTTCCTTCTCGAACGCGAGGAGCTGCTTGTGGCTCCACTCCTCGATCTCCGAGTACGTCTCGCCCATCTGCGCGGGCTCCGCGCCCTTGACGATCGACGGACCGGTCGGCGCCGCGGTGAGCAGCCCGAACAGCGAGGTCTGACCGCTGCGGCGATCGCGCTGCTCCGAGGCACCGCGCTCGAGCGCGCCATCGAGTGACGCGAGCAGCTTGGCGCGGTGATGGTTGCCGGTCAGCCCGTCGACCGCGCCACTCTTGACGAGCTGCTCGAGGACGCGCCGGTTGCACTTCTGGGTATCGACGCGGCGACACAGCTCGAAGATCGAGTCGAAGTTCCCGTCGCCGGCGCGGGCCTCGATGATCGCCTCGACTGCATTCGTGCCGACGCCCTTCACGGCGCCGAGACCGAACCGGATCACCTTGCCACGCAACGCATCGGCGCGCGGCGTGACCGTGAAGTCCTGCAGCGACTCGTTGACGTCCGGGCGCTCGACGATGAGCCCCATCGCGCGCGCCTCGGCGATGAACTTCACGATGTTGTCGATGTTGTCGGCGTCGCACGACATCAGGCCCGCCATGAACTCGTGCGGGTAGTGACACTTGAGAAACGCGGTCTGGTACGTGATCCAGCCGTACGCGGCGGAGTGCGACCGGTTGAAGCCGTACCCGGCGAAGAACGCCATCAGGTCGAAGACCTCGGCGGCGATCTTCGGATCGATGGCCTTGGCCTTCGCTCCGTCGAGGAACGTCTGCTTCTGCTTCTCCATCTCCTCGGGCTTCTTCTTGCCCATCGCGCGGCGCAGCAGATCGGCGCCGCCGAGCGAGTAGCCGCCCATGATCTGGGCGATCTGCATCACCTGCTCCTGGTAGACGATGACGCCGTAGGTATCGGCGAGCATCTCGGCGAGCAGCGGATGCGGGTACTCGACCTTCTTGCGGCCGTGCTTGCGGTCGATGAAGTCATCGACCATGCCGCCCTCGAGCGGCCCCGGGCGATACAGCGCGACGGCCGCGATGATGTCTTCGAGGCAGTCCGGCTTGAGCTTCTTCAGCATCTCGCGGAAGCCGCTCGACTCGAGCTGGAACACGCCGGTCGTGTCCGCGCGCGAGATCATCTTGTAGGTATCCGCGTCGTCCTTGCGGATCAGATCGATGTCGAAGTCCGCCAGGCCCTCGCGCGTGCGCTGCTGGTTGATCAGCTTCACCGCGGTCTGGATCACCGTCAGTGTCTTGAGCCCGAGGAAGTCGAACTTGACGAGGCCGGCCTTCTCGACCTCCTTCATCGCGAACTGCGTCACGATCTCGTCGTTCTGCCCGCGGAAGCACGGCACGTACTCCCACAGCGGCTTGTCGGAGATCACGATGCCGGCGGCGTGCATGCCGGCGTTGCGGTTCAGGCCTTCGAGCGAGGCCGCGAGATCGAGGAGCTCGCGGTGCAGCGGGCTCTCGTTGTAGAGCTGCTTGAGCTCGGGGGTCTGCTCGATCGCCTCGCGGACCGGTGGGCTCTTGCCCGCGACCGGCTCGGGGACGAGCTTCGCCAGCTTGTCGGCCTCGCCGAACGGAATCTCCATCGCGCGCGCGATGTCACGGATCACGCCGCGCGCCTTGAGCTGGTGGAACGTCGCGATCTGGCCGACCTGATCCTTGCCGTACTTCTCCTGGACGTACGTGATCACCTCGCCGCGTCGATTCATGCAGAAATCGACGTCGAAGTCCGGCATCGACACGCGCTCGGGATTGAGGAACCGCTCGAACAGGAGCTTGAACTCGAGCGGGTCGATGTCGGTGATCCGCAGCGCCCACGCGACCGCCGAACCTGCACCGGAGCCGCGACCGGGGCCGACCGGGATGCCGTGCTCCTTCGCCCAGTTGATGAAGTCCCAGACGATCAGGAAGTAGCCCGAGAAGCCCATCTTCGTGATCACCGCGAGCTCGGTCCTGCACCGCTCGCGATAGAGATCCGGATCGAACTTCACGCCGCGCTCGGTCATCTCGCGGAACCGGCGATCGAGACCGCCGACGATCAGCTTGGCGATGTACGTGTCGAGCGTCTCGTCGGGCGGGACCTTGTAGGTCGGCAGGAAGGTCTCGTCGAGCTTGAGCTTGACGTTACACATCGCCGCGATCTTCTCGGTGTTCGCGATCGCCTCCTCGACGTCCTTGAAGTGCGCCTCCATCTCCGCCGGCGACTTCAGGTAGTAGCTGTCGACCTGGTGCTTGAGCCGCTTCTCGTCCTTCAGGCTCTTGCCGGTCTGGATCGCCATCAGCACGTCGTGCGCGGCCGCATCGGAGCGCTGGACGTAGTGACAGTCGTTGGTGGCGACGAGCGGAATGCCGAGCTTCCTGCCCATGCGCACGAGCTCGCCGTTGAGCGTGTCCTGCTCGGAGGTCGGCGTCGGCATCAGCTCGAGGTAGAAGTCGCCATCCGCGAACATGCTCGCGTACTCTTTCGCGGTCTCCTCGGCGGCAGCGACCCCGTTCTTCTCGAGCGTCTGCGCGATCTCACCGCCGAGACACGCGGACAGGCCGATCAGGCCCTCGCTGCGCTCGCGCAGGATCGTCTTGTCGATGCGCGGGTTGTAGTAGAAGCCCTCGAGGTAGCCCTTCGAGTTGAGGTAGCTGAGGTTCTTGTAGCCGACCTCGTTCTTGGCCAGCAGGATCAGGTGGTAGTTGCGGCGGTTCGTGCGGTCGGTGCGGTCGGTCGCGGCGACGTACGTCTCGCACCCGAAGATCAGCTTGGTGCCGTGTGCCTTGGCCTCGGTATACAGATCGATCGCGCCGAACATGTTGCCGTGATCGGTCACGGCGACCGAGTCCATCCCGAGCTCCTTGACCCGCGGATACAGGTCCTTTACGCGGATGGCACCGTCGAGGAGGCTGTACTGGGTATGGACGTGGAGATGAGAGAACCCGGCCATGGTAGGACCATCTGATTAGCTCATGCGCCCGATACTCCCGAGCCCCTTGTGGGATTTATTGTGGCGGCAGGCGAGGATCCGGATCGCTCTCGGCGCGTTTCTGATGGCGTTCGTGGGTGCGTGTGGTGGATCGCAGCCGCCGGTCGCACCTGGCCCGCCGATCCCCGCCGATCCCCCCGTCGAGCTGCGCAGCATGATCGAGGAATGCGATGCGTTGATCGTCGCGCTGACGACCTTCAAGGCGTGCCCGAACCTCGACGAACCGGACCGCGAGGATCTCGACGCGTGGATCGAGCGCGCCACCAAGGACTTCACGGCCGGCCGCAAGACGCCGCCGGAGGCCAACGCGCAGAGTGCGATCGCCCTCGCCTGCTCGCGCGCGAGCAAGTCCGTGACCGCCGCGACCGCCCGCTGCCACAACGGCCGGCGTCCCAAGGACGGCTGGTACGAGCCCAGGCGTTAGCTAGAGATCGAGATCGAACGCGACCCGTGCGCCGACCTTGATCGTCGTGCGGTCGGCGCCATCCACGAACGTTCGCTCCCACGAGATACCGAGCGCGGCACCCGGGAACACGAAGCGCGTCCTCAGGGCACGCGCACCGAGCGCCACGCCGACGTGAACGCCATGATCGATGTCGCCCCAGTCGTCCTCGGTCGAGCGGCCGAGCCAGCCCGCCTCGAACTCGACGTACGAATTGGTCAGCGTGCGGCGGTAGACGAGCGGGACCACAACGTCGGCGGCGAGCTGGAGCGTGGTGCGCTCGCCCGCCTCGTCGCGCGGGAACGCGGCGCTGCCCCCGATCTCGGCCCCGAGATAGAGACCATTGCCGTTGTGGAACATCCGACCGAGCAGCAGGCGCCCCGCGCCACCGAAGCTGACGTCGGCATTTTCGCCCTCGATCACGATGCTGCCCTTGCCGCCGCCGCCGAACGAGATCTGCCAGCGACCCTCGGAGATCTGGCGACCGCGAAACGGCCGTTCGGGCTCGAGCCAGAACGGACAGTCGAGCGACATCTCCTCGGTGCGCGCGAGCACGCGGCGGATCCGATCGAGCACGAGCAGGTCGCCGACCTTCGACAGCTCCCTGCCGCGCCGCTTCCACGCCACGTCGGCGGGGCCACCCTGGCGCCGGATCTCGGCCTCGAGCCAGTCCGCGAGCGCACGGCGATCGAGCGGGTCGACCCGACACACCGAGTCGAGCGAGCCCTCGAGGATCTCCTCGACCTCGAGCCGGTCGATGCTCCAGCCGGTGGCCGCAGCCACGGTGACCTGACGCTCGAGGTCACGGAACAGCGCGCGCTCGCTCGGTAGCTCGGGCGCGGGCCGCCGGGCGCACGCGGCGACGGCGAGCACGAGGACCGCGAGCCGCGTCGAACCTCCGAGCACGGCGGCAGGGTACTACGCGAGGCGGGAGGCCAGCGCCCTGACGCGCACCGACGGCACTACGCGACGCGCGAGGTCAGCGCCGGCGCCCGCTCGGCTTCCCGCAGGGGAATCCGCAGGCCCTCGCGAGGAGCTCCCTGCCGGCGCTCGAGCACGGGGCGATGCGGCGGCTCGCCGAACCGGATCCGGCGGTACCACCACTGGCCGAGCCAGACGGTCCACAGCGGGATCAACGAGAGGACGATGCCCGAGGTCGCCCAGATCTTCCGGGCGAGCGTGTCGTGCTTCTTGCTGTCGCTGCAGATCCACTGGATCACGTGATAGGCGACCAGATACAGGTACGCGGGATAGAGCAGCACGAAGCGCAGCGGGAAGTAGTGCCCCGTCACGTTGTGGAGGAACGTGAACACGCGCTTCGCGTAGACCGGCCCCGACAGCGTGCGCTTCGCCATGCCGCCGGGAACGTCGAGGCGACGGATCATCCGCGGCACCGGGTCGAACAGCAGGTATTCGTCGTCGCGCTTGCCCTCGTTGATCCGGTACGCGAGCGACGGCTCGTCCTCGATCGGAGTGCACTCGTCCCACAGGCCGAAGCGCTCGAGCGTCGTGCGCGGAATCGCCGCGTTGCCGCCCATCAAACTCTCGACGTGCTTGCGCTCGTCGGTGCGCGCGTAGACGCGCTGCCACTTGAGGATGTTGAACGACAGCACGTGGCGTCGCGCACGCGCGAGGTTGACGTACGGCGCGGAGGGCGTCGCCTCGTCATCGATGAACCGACCGGTGACGCCGAGGCACTTCGGATCCGAGAAGTTCGCCTCGTGGAGACGCAGCCAGTCGTTGCCCTCGGGCAGGTCATCGTCGTCGATGAACACGAGCAGGTCGCCGCGAGACGCGCGGACGCCTGCGTTGCGAGCGCCCGGGCCACCGAGCGGCGGGTGGCGCAGGATGCGGACGCGCGCGTCGCGAGCGAGCCGCGTGACGTGCGCGAGCTCGGCCACGGGACGCACGGTGCTCTGCTCGATCACGACGATCTCGAAGTCGTCGTGGTCCTGCGCGAGCAGCCGGGTCAGCAGCTCCGCGAGTGCGCCGAGCCGGTTGTACGAGCGCACGATGACCGAAATGCGCGGCGGCGCATCCTGCTGAGTCACCCGGCGGTCAGCGTGCATGAATCAGTAGCTACCACGAGGTCCCCACGGACCGGAACTGTCTGGATTTGCTCAACCTGTTGAGAATTCACCACCTGCACGCAAGGTCGCGAGCCCACGCATGAAGATGGCTCGACGCGAGCCGAGATCCCAGCTGGCAACATTCGACGCGACCGGCGGAAATGGGGTCTGACCCCATTTCTGGTCAGTCCCCGCCGGCGGCGCGGAGCGCACTGACCTGGTCGGGGGAGCCGAGCACCACCAGGGTGGTTCCCGGCCCGATCTTCTCGTCGTCGGTCGGGTTGTACGTCCAGGTCCCGGCGTCGCTGGTCCGCAGTGCGAGGACGTTCATCCCGAACCGCTCGTGCACGCGCGCTGCGCGCAGGGTGGCGCCGAGATCCTCGGCCTTCTTGCCGAGCTTGACGTCCTCGATCCGGTACGCGGCACGCTTGTCGCGCAGCATGTCGTCGAGGAACTTCACCGTCGACGGGCGCACCATCTCGGAGACCAGGCGCATGCCGCCGATGTAGTTCGGCGACACCACGGCATCGGCGCCGGCACGCTTGATCTTCTCGACGTGCGAGAGCTCCGCGCAGCGCGCGACGATCCGGATCGCGGGGTTGACCTGCCGCGCCGAGACGGTGAGGTACAGGTTGTCCTTGTCCGAGGCCAGCGCAGCGACCAGGCCGCGTGCCGCCGGAAGATTGACCGCGTTGAACGTGTCGTCGTCGGTGGCATCGCCGACGAGGTACGTGAAGTCCGCCTTCGGGTACGCGTCGGCGATCTCCTTGAGCTCGTGCTCGTCCATGTCGACGGCCACCACGGAGATGCCGGTCTTCAGCATCTCTTCGATGACGTTCCGACCGGTCGTGCCGGCACCACAGACGACGACGTGATCCTTCATGCGTTTCATCCGTTTCTTCAGCTTCGAGGAGAACAGGACATTCTTGAGATCACCCTCGACGATGAACGCCGTGATCGTCGAGGCGAAATACACGATGCTGCCGGTGCCGAACAGGAGCAGGACGATCGTGAACGCGCGGGCGTACTGGACCTTCTCCATGTCGACGAGCGTCTCGCCGTAGCCGACGGTGGTGACCGTGATGACGGTCATGTAGATGCAGTCGCCGAACGTCCAGCGACCCTCGCCGATCAGCAGGTAGCCGAGCGCACCCCCGACCACGACGATCAGGAGCCCGATGACCCCGAGTAGCAAACGCTTGACGAGCGGTGACATCGACCCTGGGCGACGATAGCAAAGGTTTGCTATGAACCGCGCATGCAGCTCCTCGCCAGCTACCTGTCGGGTTCGTGGTCGCCGGGATCCGGTCCGCGCACGACGCTCGTCAATCCGGCGACGGAAGCGCCTCTCGCCGAGGTCTCCAACGGGGGCCACGACCTTCAGGCCGCGTTCACGTACGCGCGCACCGTCGGGGCCAAGGAGCTCGCGACCCTGACGTTCGCCCAGCGGGGAGCCCTCCTCGCGGCTCTCGCCAAGGCGATCCACGGGGCGCGCGAGGAGCTGATCAGCCTCGCGGTCGCCAATGGCGGCAACACGCGCGGTGATGCCAAGTTCGACGTCGACGGGGGCTCGGCGACCCTGTCGTACTACGCGGAGCTGGGAGCCCGCCTGGGCGCCACCCGCCTGCTCGCCGACGGGGAGCCAATCCAGGTCGGCCGCACGGCGCGGATGGGTGGCCAGCATGTCTGGGGCCCGCGCCGAGGCGTCGCCGTGCACATCAACGCCTTCAACTTCCCGGGCTGGGGCCTGTGCGAGAAGCTGGCGTGCTCGCTGCTCGCCGGGATGCCGACGATCACCAAGCCGGCGACGGCGACCGGGCTCGTCGCGCATCGCATGGTCGAGCTGTTCGCGCCTCTGCTCCCGCCGGGTGCCCTGCAGCTGCTCGTCGGACCCGCAGGCTCGCTGCTCGATCACCTGCACCGTGGCGATGCGGTCGCCTTCACCGGCGGTAGCGCGACCGCGGCGATGCTGCGCTCGCACGCGAAGATCATCGAGCACGCGGTCCGGCTCAACATCGAGGCCGACAGCCTGAACGCGGCGATCCTCGGACCCGACGTCGAGCTGACGAGCGAGACCGGGAGCCTGTTCCTCGCCGATGTCGTGCGCGACATGACGCAGAAGACGGGGCAGAAGTGCACCGCGATCCGCCGCGTGCTCGTGCCCGCCGAGCGCGAGGCCGACGTGCTCGAGGCGCTGCGCGAGCGGCTCGGTGGGATCGCCGTCGGTGATCCGTCGCGCGAGGACGTCCGCATGGGACCGGTCGCGACCGCCCAGCAGAAGAAGGACGTGCTCGCCGGCATCGCGCGGCTCGCCGAGGCCACCGAGGCGGTGTTCGGTGGAACCGGCGAGGTCAAGCCGGTCGGCGTGCCCGACGGCAAGGGCTTCTTCGTCGGGCCGGTCGTGCGCAAGGCCAAGGACGCGATGGCGTGCGCCCCGCTCAACGACCACGAGGTGTTCGGCCCGGTGACCACCGTCGCCCCGTATTCGGGCGAGGCGTCGTATGCGGCGGACTTCGTCGCACGCGGTGACGGCTGCCTGGTCAGCTCTGCGTACTCGGACGAGCGCGACTGGGTCGCCACGTTCGTCGGTGCCGCCGCGCCGTGGGCCGGCCGGCTCTATCTCGGCTCGTCGAAGATGGCAGCGATGAGCCCGGGCCCGGGCACCGCCCTGCCCTCGCTGCTGCACGGCGGTCCGGGTCGTGCCGGTGGTGGCGAGGAGCTCGGCGGCGAGCGCGGCATGTACTTCTACATGCAGCGCACGGCGCTCGAGGGCGACGCCAGCGTGCTCAAGAGCCTGCTCGGCAGCGCTAGCTGATCACGGAATCGTCGGCGGACGGCGCCGGATGGCGGCGGGCGATTCGGGATCCGGATCGAGCATCGGCAGCAGGTTGACGAGCTCACGCGCGACCTGGCGGCAGCGGTGCCGCACGAAGTCGATGCCGTACGGCTCCGACAGCAGCACGATCAGCGCGCAGTCGTACCAGAAGCTCATCGCGTAGGCGTCGGGATCGATGACCTCGCCGTACGAGCTGTTCGGCGCATGCGTGGTCAGCGCGCGGCGCGCAAGGAACGGCCAGCGTGACGACTCCATCTCGTCGGGCGTGCGCGCGCATGCGATCAGCGCCGGCGGATTGCCGTGCTTGCTGCGGGTCACGAACGCGTTGCTCGCGCGATCGATGTTCGCGAGGCCGATCAGGTACGTCCCGATCCGATCGGTGACGCGATCCTGCGACGGCAGCACGCCCGGCGACACGATGACTTCCGGAAGGCGCGCGACCTCCCAGCGCCGGCGGATCGCGCGGAGCTGGCGGGTGATCCGTTCGAACGCCGGCTCGATCGGATGCTCGTGGCTCGTGCGCGTCCCGAGCTCGACGCGCAGGTACTCACCACCGCCGAGCGCGAGCGTGCGCGCGGGAACGCCGCTTCGTAGATCGTCGTGCTCGACGATCCGCGCGGAGATCGCACCGATCTCCTCGACGAGCTCCCGCAGCGCCTGCCGGACCTCGTCCTCGAGTCCGGTCTCGATCACGCCCCATCTCCGGTGGCGACGAACGAGGTCGAGACCATCGTCGTCGGCTGCGGATAGAACAGGTAGTTCGCGATCGACGGCTTCGCCGTGCCGAGGCCGTACGCGTCGGGCCACACGCCCGGCTGAAAGCCCGGAGGCGCATGCGCGATGTCGCCGAAGTCGACGTGGGTCAGCTCGTACGCCGGCAGGATCGCGACGAGCTTCTGCATCCGGCTCAGCAGCGGTGCGTCGTACACGCCGGCACGCGGCCGCTCGCGCACGGTGAAGCCACCGTCGCCGCGCACCATGTCGATCGCGACCTGCTGGACCGCGGCGACGCGCGTGCGCTGGCTCACCACGACGCGCAGGTACTGCTCCTGGATCGAGTCCGCGGTCAGCCACTCGTCGGGGACGGCGACGCCGTGATCGCGGACCTGGACGATGCACGGAGCGCGGCCGAGGCAGAGGACGTAGATAAAGTCACACGGCTCGTCCTCGCCACCGAGGCGGACGAACGTGGCGGCGGACAGCTCGGTCGCGAGCTCCTCGGCGAGGCTCGCCAGCTCGTCCGGCGGCAGCACCTCGGGGCTCGAGTCGTCGGCCTCACCCCAGATCCGGGTCGGATACAGGCTCTCGAGCGCCTGTTCGACCGTGCCCATCATCTGGCCCTTGTGGTCGTCGCAGCCTGCCTTGCCCTTGCAGTTGGTACAGCCGCCCATGTGCCCCCCACTCTACACGGTCTGGGTTCAGAGGCTCGTGCGTTCGGAGGGCGGCAGCGAGAGTCCGAATCCGTCGTGTAGCGCGCGCACCGCGAGCTCGGCATACTTGCGCGCGATCACCGCGGAGATTTTGATCTCGCTCGTCGAGATCAGCTGGATGTTGATGTTCTCCGCGGCGAGCAGCTGGAACATCGTCTTGGCGACACCAGCGTGCGAGCGCATGCCGACGCCGACGACGCTGACCTTGCAGATCTCGTCATCGAACGTGACGCGCTCGCCTTCCTTGCCGACGAGGTCCGGGACCTTGTCGCGCAGGATCTCGACGGTGCGCTTGCGGTCGATCCGCGGCACCGTGAACGTCAGATCCGTCGTGCCGTCGTACGCCTGGTTCTGCACGATCATGTCGACAGAGATGTTCGCATCCGCGAGCGGCGCGAACAGGCGACCGGCCACGCCCGAGGCATCCGGGAGATCCTCGCAGGTGATCTTGGCCTCGTCCTTGGCGACGGTGACACCCGAGACAACGACTTTCTCCATGGCGCTCTCCTCGGGGACGACCCACGTCCCCTCTGCATCCGAGAAGCTCGAACGGACGTGGATCTTCACGCCGTACTTCATGCCCAGCTCGACCGAGCGAATCTGCAGGACCTTCGCACCGAGGGACGCGAGCTCGAGCATCTCCTCGTAGCTGATCCGATCGATCTTGCGGGCGGTCGCGACCACGTTCGGGTCGGTCGTGTAGACGCCGTCGACGTCGGTGTAGATCTCGCAGACATCCGCGTTGAGCGCGGCCGCGATCGCGACGCCGGTGGTATCCGACCCGCCGCGACCGAGCGTGGTGATGGAGCCCTTCTCGTCGACCCCCTGAAACCCGGCGATCACGGCGATCTCACCGGCATCGAGCGCGTCCTGGATCGGCTGGCTCTCGATCGACACGATGCGCGCGCGAGAGAACGAGCTGTCCGTGACGATCTTGCACTGGTGGCCGAGGAACGAGCGGGCCTTGCCGCCGGCGGCACGGATCGCGAGCGCGACCAGTCCGACCGAGACCTGCTCGCCGGTCGAGACGATCACGTCGACCTCGCGGTCGGAGTGGTCGTCCTGGATCTGGTTGACGAGCCCGAGCAGCCGGTTGGTCTCGCCCGACATCGCGGATACGACGACGGCGACCTGATGGCCCTGGCGTGCGGTCGCGAGGCAGCGCGCCGCGACGTTCTTCATTCGATCAACAGTACCGACGGAGGTGCCGCCGTACTTCTGGACGATCAACACGGCCAGGGACCCTACACGGCGAGGGCACCGTGGTACAGCCCGCCCGTGTCCGAGACGCGTGTGGCCGACGTGAGGCTCGTCCTCTCGACCTTTCCCGCTCCCGAGAAGGCCGCAGAGGTCGCGAAGGTCCTCGTCGAAGAGCGGCTGTGCGCCTGCGTGAATCTCCTACCGCAGGTCCGCTCGATCTATCGCTGGCAGGGTGCCGTCAGCGACGACACCGAGACCCTCGCGATCATCAAGACCACGGCAGAGCGCTACGAGGCGCTCGCTGCCCGGCTGATCTCACTGCACCCGTACGAGGTGCCGGAGCTCATCGCCCTCTCGCCCACCGACGTCCACGCACCCTACCTGGCGTGGCTCGTCGCTTCGACCGCTACGGATTAGAAGCAGTCCGCGCAGGTCGGATCGGCCATCTCGGCCGCATCGCAGACCATGTCGTTGTTGCACGTGCCGGTCGGGAGGCCGCCGCCGCCACCACCACCGATGCATGCCGTGCAGCTGGTCATGTCATGACCCGACGGACACATCTGGCCGGCGATCGCGCAGAGCAGGCAGCCGGTCGGATCCGACGGGCACGTGGTGGCGCTGCCGCTGCCGCTGCCGCTGCCGCTACCGCTACCGCCGCCGCAATCGCTCGGGCACGACGACGTCGTCTCGCCGGTATCGCAGGTCGAGTTTCCGCAGACCGGGGTCGTCATGGCGCCGCAGTCGTTGCTGCAGGTACCGATCTCGCTGGAGGCGCAGACGCCATCACCGCAGACGTTCTGGGTCACGGATGCGTCGACGCCGCCGCCGCCACCGCTCGGGCCGTCTTCTCCGCTGCCGTCACCCCAGCTGCATGCGGCCAGGAACGACGCACAAACGAACACCAGCGCTGACGTCATCCTCATCATGCGCCGCATCCTACTAATTCGAAGTGCGAGATCAACGCCAAACGTGAGTGCCCGTCAAGAATCCGCGGTGCACGTAGGATCACCCGCTCTCCGCACCGTACACATGATGTGCAAACCGACGCTCGATCGCTCGCCGCAGTGCGGCGTGCTGCGGCCGGACCAGGGTCGGGTCCTCGTCAAGGACCTGCTCGGCAAACCGGCGGGCTTCGAGAAGAAGTGCGGTGTGTTGCGCGAGGTCGCCGAACCGCAAGCGAGGCACACCGGCCTGCTTGGGACCGAGCAGGTCACCAGGGCCACGTAGTGAAAGGTCGTACTCGGCGATCTTGAACCCGTCGTGGGTCTCGACCATCGCGCCGAGCCGATGCTCGGCATCCGGACCGAGCTGTCCCTGGGCGAGCAGCAAGCAGTGCGACGCGCCGCCTCCGCGCCCGACCCGCCCGCGGAGCTGGTGGAGTTGCGCGAGCCCGAACCGCTCGGCGTCGTGGATCACCATCACGGTCGCAGCCGGCACGTCGACGCCGACCTCGATCACGGTGGTCGCGACGAGCACCTCGATCTCGCCGCTCTTGAACGCGCGCATCACGCGATCGCGTGACGGGCCATCGAGCCGACCGTGCACCAGGCCGACGCGCACGTGCGGCAGATCCGCCGCGAGCTCGGCCGCGGTCGTGGTCGCGTCCTTCCACGTGCGATCATCGTCCTCGTCACCTTCGGTCGGCTCGACCTTGGGGCACACGACATACGCGCGCTCGCCAGCAGCCACGCGCTCCGCGACGATCTTGTACGCGGCCGACCTGCCCTTCGAACCACTGAGCTGCTTCGTCGCGACCGGCAGGCGACCCGGTGGCAGCTCGTCGAGGACCGACACATCGAGATCGCCGAACGCGGTCAGCGCGAGCGTGCGCGGGATCGGAGTCGCGGTCATCACCAGCAGATGCGGTGCACCGTTGCCGTCACCCTTGTCGCGGAGCTTGGCGCGCTGAGCGACGCCGAACCGGTGCTGCTCGTCGATGACGACGAGCCCGAGCGCGTGGAAGCCGACCGCCTCGGCGAGCAGCGCGTGCGTTCCGATCAGCACGTCGATCTGGCCCCCGGCGAGCAGCGCGAGCAGCGACTGGCGCACGCCCTTCTGCGTCGACGCCGTCAGCACCTCGACGCGCAGCTTGGTCGCCTTCGCCCACGCCCGCCAGGTCTCCATGTGCTGCTCGGCGAGCAGCTCGGTCGGCGCCATCACCGCCGTCTGCCGCCCTGCCCGCGCGACCTGCAGCGCCGCCGCGAACGCGACGCACGTCTTGCCCGCGCCGACATCGCCCTGAAGTAACCGGTTCATCGGGACATCGCGCGAGAGATCCGCGCCGAGCTCGTCGATCGATCGACGCTGCGCAGCCGTCAGCTTGAACGGCAGCGCCGCCTCGAGGTCCTGGTGGATGCGCGGAGTCTTCGCACACGGGACCGCGGCATCTCCCCGGCGCTCGCGACGGCGCAACGTGATCGCGACGCCGAGCGCGAACAGCTCACCGAACGCGAGCCGGCGCTGCCACTCGCTGTCGCCCCGGTTGAGCGCGGCAATCGCGTCGGGATGGATGTCGGGGCTCGGCGAGTGCAGCTGCCCGAGCGTGTCGGCGAGGCTTGGCAACCCTGCTGCCTGCTCGACCGTCGCCGGCACCCCGTCATCCGCATTGCCCGCGACGCGCGCGCACGCGGACGCGCAGGCGGACCGCATCCGTCCCGCGGGGACGCCCGGGACATCCGGGTAGCGCGCGATGATCGTCGGCATCGCCTTGCCGGCAACACCGTCGATCTCGATCCCGAGGATGTCGGGATTCGCGAGCTCGAGCCGACCGCCGCGCTTCTTGACCACGCCCGACAGCGCGACGACCGCATCGACCGGCATCCGCTTGTCGATCCCGGCCCACACGTTGAACCACCGCACGATCGCGCTCACCGGCGGCGCGACGCCGAACGCGGTCAGCTGCACCGACGGATCGATGCTCGTGAGCCGGACCTCGGCCCACCGCCGCCCGCGCGCGAAGATCATCCGCGCGGACACCACCTTCGCCGCGAACGTCACGCGCGTGCCCTCGGGCATCGCGTCGACCTCGGCCAGGGTCTTCGCGTCGCGAACGTCATCATAGCGACGCGGGACCAGCCACAGCAGATCCTCGACGGTGACGAGGCCCTTCTCGGCGAGGCGCTCTGCGAACGCGGGCCCGATCCCGGGCAGCGTGTGGGTCAGCGCGGCGAGCGGATCGATCGGCTCCGCCGGTTCCGCGGGCGCCGCCGCGCGCGCACGCTTGGGCTTCGCGACCGCAGTGTCGCTCGCCACGTTCGAGGGATCCGCGGTCGGGACCTCGCCTGCCGGCGCCTTCGCCTTGGTCCTGGTGTTCGGCGTAGGCGTAGGCGTAAGCGAACCCGCGCCGTCCAGCGCGACGCGATCGAACGTCGACGTCGGCATCGGCATCGGCGTCGACGTTGGCATCGTCGCGATCGCGCCTCGCACGATCGGTCCGGCGATCGCCGCCGCGAGCGCACTCGCGACCAGCGCCATCCCCGCTTCCTCGCTTGCTGGCGTCGCGTCGAGCCTGTGCTCGATCAGCTCCGGCCTCGCAGCCGTGCTCGTCGATGCGGTCGAGACCGTACCCGTCGTCGCGGTTCCAGTGGCCGTCGACCCGGTCGTCGGCGCAGCGGTCGCGATCGCGCCCGTCGATGAAGTCGCACCAGCCCGCCGCTTGGGCATCGTCGTACCTGTCCGAGCAGTCGCGGGTGCAGCCGCCGTGATCTTGTTCGCCTTCGTCGCGCCCGTCGACCCAGTCGCCGTGGCGGTCGGCTTCGCAGTCGATGCGGTCGCCTTCGCCGTCGTGGTCGTCTTCACCGCGATCGTCGGCACCATCGTTGCGTCAGTGGATGCGGTCCCTTTCGCGCGAGCGGCTGCCGACGTTGCGCGCCGTGCGGCCAGCTCCTTCGGGGCCACCGTGGTGTCGCTGCGAGGCGCCTCGATCGACGACGACCGCGGCGGACGTTCGACCACGCGCGCTGGGCTGGCCACCGGTGCAGGCGCGGCGAGCGGCGCAAGCGCGGGCGCAGGAATCCTAGCGCCCGGGACGCGTGATGCGCCGAGCCCCGGCGCGAACGTCCGCGACACCGGCACCACCGGGCGCGTCGGACGCGGGAACCGCGCGATCAGCCGCATGCCCTTCGCGACGACGATCGCCTGCTGGTTCTCGTCCAGCTGATCCCAGGTCGCGAGCGTTCCACGCCACTGCGCGAGTGCCTGCTCGGCATCGGCCAGCATCGAGGCGTCACCACGCGACGAGCGATCGCGCGGCGTGATCCGCTCCATCACACCGTCGCACGCGGCGAGCAGCGCAGCGCCGAGCCCCGCGACCTTGCGCACCCCCGTGAAGTTATCCGCGGCGGCGAGCTCGAGCGGTCGGCGCAGTGCGTCGACGCGACGGATCAGCTCGGCATCCACGGTCGCAAACTAGCACTTCGCGCTGACGCCGGAGGATCGGCGACGAACGTCGACGATCACGGGATCACCCGGCGGCGGGTGCGTCGAGGACGAGCCCTGTCGTCGAGCGCGTGTGGATAAGGCCGGTCGATCGACGAGGCGCACTACCACTGTCCACAACACGGCATGATCAGGCCGGTGGATGTCACGATCGCGAGTGAGCAACCTCGGCCCAGGATCGTTCAGAGCTCGCAGGAGCTCGTGATGCCCCAGCAGCGTCCACCAACTCGAGGGTCGGCTCGCGCGCGCATCCCCAGACGGTAGCGAGGATCGTCCACAGGACGATCACCAACGAACGCCGGGCGGTCATCCCTCGAGCAGGCTACTCGACGCCGACGCGGGCCCGCGAACAACGTCGGCGCTGAAGCGAACGGAACGATCGCGGGCTGGCCTCCGGCCGGATCAAGACGTCATCCGCACACCTTGAAGGTCGCAAAGGACGTGTTCTGGCACGTGCCGCTCGCGCAGTTGACGTCCTCGTTGCAGCTCACGCCCCGAGGGAGGGAGCCGTCCGCGATGCACGCGTTCCGCGCGGCGTCGGTGGGGTTCTTCGAGCAACGCAAGCCCGGCTCGCACGGGTAGAGCTGGCACTGAGGCGGCGCGATGAGGAACTGGCGGCTCAGCGCACCGGCCTGCGTGTGCGTCGGGAACTCGAGTCGAAACGCACCGCGGTCGCAGCGCCACGTGCCGCCGCTGCTGTAATCAATCCCGCTCCCCATGACGGCCGTGGTCTCGGCCACGCCGTTCGAGTGCAGCATGAGCGGCGGCTGGCCCTCCGCGGTCGCGCGCACCGTGCACGTCGTGGCGTCGGAGCTCCGCGACCCGATCAAGTACGAGCCGTCCTGCATGTACACCGTGGTGTCGCCGCCGCTCGTCGTGTCGTCGCAGTGACAGGTGGTCCCCGCGAAGAAAGGCCCCGGCGGGCCGAGGTCGCCGGCCGGCGCGTCGGAGGCGACCGCGTCGGGCGCGCCCGGCGCACACTCCGACGAAGAGCTCCCCGCACACGCCGCGAGAAGCGACGCGATCGACAACGCCGCGAGCAAGGTAGACCGATCCGATCGCATCATGCGGCCATTCTAGAGCCACCGACCCGTTCTCTCGGCGCTTCGGAAATCGATTCGTGGAGCTCATCGTTCGTTGTGAGCGAAGCGACCCGAGAGCGAGGGACCCGCCAGCCGCGAGCGCAGCGACCCGCCAGCCGCGAGCGCAGCGACCCGCCACCGTCACCGCGAGCGAAGCGATGCTCAGCCCACGTGGGCCGGCTCAGTCAGCCCGATACGTAAACCGCAGCTCGTAGTCACAGAGGTGGAACACGTCCCCCTCGTCGATGCGCTTGTTGTCGATGCGCATCCCCTTGTAGTCGATGCCGTTCGTCGACCCGAGATCCTTGATGTAGAAGGTCCCGTTGCGGCGAATCACAGCCGCATGCTTGCGCGAGATGTTGCCGTCCTTGATCGGAAGGTCAGACGTCTTGCTGCCGCGACCGATGATGAACTGATCCTTGGTCACAGGATAACGCTGGCCGTTGTAGACGAGGAACAGCGTCGGTCCCGCAGAGCCCATCTGCGGCATCGGTGCAGGAGCCGGCGACGGAGACTGCGACGGCGGATGGCCGTTGCTGGCTGGCGCACCACCCCGGCCCACGCCCGACGGAGCCGGCGGAGCGATGTAACCAGGCGTCGGCGGCGCCGCGCGGCGCGAAGGCTGGGGAATCGTGCCGGCACCCGCGGACGCTGGCTGCGGAGGCGGCTGCGTGCCGCCCTGGTTGCGCATCGGAGGAGCATTGGTGGCGCCCGGCCCCTTGCTGCGATCGGCCGGCGGATACGACGTCGGGCCGCTGGAGGAGTTGCCCGGCGAAGGCGCGCCGCCGGTCATCGGTGGTGCACCCGGCGACTGGTAGTTCTTCGAGCGTGCGTAGTAACGCATCGCCTCGTTGACGAGGTAGTCGATGGAGCAGTCGAAGTCGTTCGCCATCTGCTCGAACGTCTCCCAGAGGACGTCCCTGCAGTAGAAGTGGCGCATCGTCTTCTTACTCTGGTCCATGCGCGAAATGACTCCCTAGGAACGCGAACGCTCGGCCACCGAGAATTGACGGCACGGCCGTCTCTCCCTCTCTCCCCGGCTAGCTCCTACGATACTACATCGCCCCGGCGCACGCGACTGCGGCCCATTATTTGGGAGCGCTACCCGACAGCTGAACGGCAAGCTCCTTCGCGCGCTGCCCCAGGGTCGGGTCGGTCTTGCGGTTCTTCGGCTCGCGGCCGCTCTGGTCGCCGAAATACCCGACCAGCTTCTCCTTGTCCCCGGCCAGCGCCTCGAGCCGCGGCGCGTCCTCGACGGACTTCATCGCCGCGAGGGCCTCGGCGGCAACCCACCTGGAAATCTTGCCCTTGTCGGCCAGGAGCTCGCGGAGCTGGCCGAGCACCTGATCGCGCGGGCTCATCTTGGCGATCTCCCCGGAGACCGCACCGTGCATCTCGTCGCGGACATAGTTGCCGCTCTCGGGTAGCGCACGTACGACCTGGGCGATCGTCTTGGTCCCGCCGCAATACAGGGCGGCGTAGGCCGTGGCGTAGCGGAACCGCGGGTCGGGGTGAGGCAGCCGGACCATCGAGAGCAGCGGGTCGAAGCACTGCGGCGAGCCCGCGGCGCGGATCAGCGAGATCGCGTCATTGGCAGGCTGCCCCGCCATCGTCTCGTCCTTGGCGATCGCGACCAGGCCATCGAGGTTCGCCACCAGCGCCGCCGGATCCGCGAGGTCGAACAGACCGGCAGGGTCGACGTACGCCGTGTAGAGCTGACGCATCGCGCGCTTGGGCAGCGACGGATCGCCGCGATCCATCCGGGCGATGTCGAGGACGTACTTCACCGCCTCGGGGTTGCCGGAGGCCGCCAGCCCGAGCATCAGCTCGTCGCCGATCCGGATCTTGACCTTCTCCTGCCCCGGCGCCGCGAGCACGCCGTTGACGACGCTCATCAGCTTCTTGCCAGCCGGCGCACCGACCATCCGCATCACCGCCGAGCCGAGCGTCGAGCCGACCTTCGCGCGCCCCTCGTAGGACATCACGGCGTACCAGTCGATCAGGTACGTATCGATCTGCTGCTTCTGCGTGTCATCGGCGTACTTGCGCAGCGAGATCAACGCGTCCTTCGCCACGATCTGTCCGCTGCCAGGCAGCGAATCCTCGCGCTCGATGCGCGCGAGGTCCCACAGCCGCGGAGCGAGCTTGCCGATCACCTGGACGCGGCGCGGTTGCGACATCTCCTCGAACGCAGCGCGAACATCCGGATCGTTGCCCATCCTGATCATGTTCGCGGCGGCGTGCGCGGCGAGATCCGGATCGTTGCCCTCGTCCTTGAGCGCCTTCTTGAGCTTGCCCGGCCCCTTCTCGGTCCGGGTCCACTTGTCGATGTTCTCGTGGTCCGTCTTCTCGCAGCCGGTGGACAGGCCGAGGAGCATGATGGCCGCGATCAGCAACACGCGCGTGAACATGACGCGAGCTTATCGTGTAATACGTTCCGCGATGGCCGCCTGGCGCATCCTCACGCTGATCATCTGCGGCGCCATCGCGCCAGCGATCGGATCGCCGCGTAGCGACCCTACAACGGGCCGTGCCGTGTTCACCGGCGCGGCAACGCCCCACGCGTCGTCGCTCTCGCTCAACCCGGCCGCGCTCGGGCTCGGCCCTGGCGTCCGTCTCGAGGTCTACTTCGCGTTCACATCGACCCTGCAGCAGCTCGGGATCGAGCGGCGCTCACTCGACATCACGACCGGCGACTTCACCACCACTCCGCGCGTGAGCGACACGCAGCTCGCACCCGGTGGCGCATTCAGTCTCGTCGGGCACCCGAGCGATTCCCTCACCCTTGGCTTCGAGGCGCGCATTCCGCCGGCCGAGCTGTTCCCGAGGAATCACGACGAGCTTCGCTACCACACGCTCGGCGAGAGCCAGCGCAACTACCTCGCGACCGCGGGCGTCAGCTTCCGCGTCACCAGCGCGTTCTACTTCGGCGCCAGCGTGACCCACGAGAACACGTACCTGCGCCTGCGCTACGCCCGCGACACCGCGCTCGATGCCGGGTTCGGGGCCGGGGGCGTCACCAGCGACTGCGGCGGTGCGCCGTGCGGCGTCGAGAACCCCGAGGCGACCGAGATCTACGACGTCAACGTGTCGACCCCGCTGCTGAAGGGGAGCAACCTCAAGGTCAACCTCGGAACCGTGTTCCGTGTCTATCCGGACGTCTGGATCGGGCTCGCGTATCACACGCCTCCGGGGTTCGACATCCAGTCCTCGCTCGACGGAACGCTCGACGTCACCCGCGCCCCGCGCGACGGTGGCGAGGTGCTCCACGGCGGGTCGACGGTCTACGTCTCGTATCCCGCGAGCATCGACGGTGAGGTCCGCGCGCGGCTGCCGAGGGAGCTCGAGCTCCACGTCGGCGGTCGGTGGGAGGACCTGTCCCGCATGCAGGCGCTCGACGTCCGTGCCTACGGCAGCACGTTCCGCAACGCAGGGATTCCCGAGTGGATGCTGCGCACCCGTGGTCTGCACGACTCGTTCGCGCTGTGGGCCGGGGTCGAGCAGATCGACCGCGGAGGCCGCTATCGGCTCGGCGCGCGCGTCGGGTTCGAGACGTCCGCGTTGTCGGCCGAGCGCACGTCGGCACTGACGATCGCGCCTCCGAAGGCGACGATCGATCTCGGAGGTCAGCTCCGGCTCGGCTCGTTACTTGTGCAGCTCTCGTACGGCATCGCACTGTCGCCGACGGTCGTCGTCGGTGATGACGACACCGCGTTCGATCCGCGGTTCGGACTCGACTGCTACGACAGCGGCTTCGATTACACGTCGCGTGGCTGCGAGGCCGCGCGGACGGGATACGCCCTGCCCTCGGCGGCGGGCGAGTACAGCCGCCTCGATCACGCGGTTCGCCTTGGATTTCGCTATGCACTCCCCTGACGCTGCCGACATCGTCGTGTTCGGGGCCACCGGTCTCGTCGGAGGACGCGTGTGCGAGGCGCTCGCTGCGGCCGGCGTGCCGTTCGAGATCGCAGGCCGGCGGCAGGCCGCGCTCGACGAGCTCGCTACGCGGATCCCGGTCGCCCACGTGCACCTCGCGGACGCCCGCGATCCGGCCTCGCTCGCTCGTGCCTTCGCAGGTGCGCGTGTGGTCATCAATGCGGCCGGCCCGCTGCGCGAGTGCGCGGAGCCCGTGCTCGAGGCGGCGCTGATCGCCGGCGCGCATTACGTCGACGTCGGTGGCGAGCAGGCCGCGATCCACGTGCTGCACGAACGGTACGAATCGACGGCGCGGCGCGCAGGGCTCGTCGCGCTGCCGGGTGCTGGTATCGATTGCACGCTCGGCGATCTGGCGACCGCCTGGGCGGCTGCACATCTATGTGGCGTGGCCGACGAGGGCCCCGTCGTCCGCACCGAGCCGGTGCAGCGCCTCGCCGAGGATCGGCCGCTCGACGAGATCACGATCAGCTACGTGTTCGATGACCTGACGCTCTCGGTCGGCAGCCAGCGCTCCCTGTTCGGCGCCGCGTTCGGCAAGCCGCTGGTGTGGCGCCGCGATCGCTGGGAGGCCGGTCGTGCCGGCGAGCATCGGCGCATCAATGCGGGGAGAGCCCTCGGCGGCGAACGCGACGCACTCGGGTACGCAGGCGGGGACGTCGTCACGATCCCGCGGCACATCGCGGCGAGCTTCGTCGGCACCTTCGTGTCGACGACCCGCAGCGCCGGCGCGCAGGTCGCGATGCGCTTGCTCGCGCGCGCGCTGCCGCTGATGCCGGGTGCGGCGAAGGTCCTCGCTCCCTATGCGGCACCGGATGCGGACTACTCGCGCACGCGGTTCGCCGTGGTCGCGCAGGTGCGCCGAGGATTCTCCGCCGCCCAGATCGTCGTGCGTGGCACCGATCTCTACCGAACGACCGCGGCGATCACGGCGTGGACGGCACAGCAGATCGTCGCACGCACGTCGGGCGTCACCGGGATGCGCGCACCCGGAGAGCTGTTCCGTGCAGAACCCGCGTTGCGGGAGATCTCCCGGCTCGCGGGACTGACGATCGAGCCGAGTTTCGGCTGACCGAGTTTCGACCGAGAATCAAGCGCGCGGAGCTGCGCAAATCTCGTCGACGTCGCGGCTTGCAAGCGGCGGTTTTCACGCGGCGGATGCGTGGTATCAACGATCAATGTCGTTGTTGTCGTGGACCCTCGAGGCCGAAGCACCAGCAGGCCGCGGGACCACGGCGCGCCGCCACCGCCTCTCGAACGGGCTCGTGTTGATCTCCGCGATCGATCGCCGTGCGCCGATCGTCGCGCTGCAGACCTGGTTCCGGGTCGGCTCGCGCCACGAGAAACCGGGCGCGACCGGGATGGCGCACCTGTTCGAGCACCTGATGTTCGGCCAGACCGAGAGCCTGCCTCCGGGCGAGTTCGATCGGCTGGTCGAGCGGACCGGCGGCGAATCGAACGCCGCGACCTGGGTCGACTGGACGTATTACCGGCTCAGCCTGCCGGCGCGGGATCTGGCGCTCGGCATCCGCCTCGAGGCCGAGCGCATGCAGCACCTCGTGCTCGAGAGCGGGCCGGTCGAGTCCGAGCGCGATGTCGTCACCAACGAGCGGCGCGAGCGCGTCGAGGATGATGTCGACGGCTGGCTCGACGAGCAGCTGATGGCGCTCGCGTTCACGCTCCATCCGTATCGCTGGCCGACGATCGGCTGGATGGAAGACATCCGCGCGCTGTCGCTGCCCGACATCCGCGCGTTCTACCGGACCTGGTACGCACCGAACAACGCGACGATCATCTGCGTCGGTGACTTCGAGGAGCCCGCCCTGCTCGATCTGATCGCGAGCCATTATGGGTCGATTCCCCCCGCGCAGCTGCCCGAGCCGTCGCAGGTCCACGAGCCGGCGCAGACCCGCGAGCGCATCGTCCGCGCCCCCAAGCCGATCGCGACCGACCGGCTGCTCGTCGGCTACAAGGCCCCCGGTCAGGACGAGGCCGACTGGGCCGTGCTCGAGATCGTGGCCACGTTGCTCGCCGGATGTCCGTCGGCCCGGCTGTACCGGCGGCTCGTGATCGCGACCGAGGCTGCCTCGTCCGTCGATGCCCAGCTGACGCCGTTCCGCGATCCGTCGCTGCTGCGGCTCGCTGTCACCGCGGCGCGCGGTCACACCGCCGACGAGATCCTCGGCGTGATCGACGAGGAGCTAGCGCTGATGGCCGAGACGCCTCCGTCGAAGGCCGAGGTCGAGAAGGCCAAGGCGATCGCGGAGACCGACTTCTGGACCTCGCTCGTCGACGTCGATGGCAAGGCCGAGGCGCTCGGTCACTACGAGATCGCGCTCGGTGACTTCCGCAAGGTGAACACGCTCGCCGAACGGCTCGCGCAGGTCACCGCTGACGATGTTGCGCGCGTCGTGCGCCAGTACCTGGTCAAGGATCGCCGCACGATCGTGATCGCCGAGCCCGAGAATGACGACACCGAGGACGAGTCGTGAGTAACGACACGCTGCGCACGCCGGGCCCGACGATCGTCGTCGAGGCTTCCAACGACACGCCGCTCGTGTGGTTCGACATCGCGATCCGCGGTGGCGCATCCGCGGATCCGCGAGGCGTCGAGGGTCTGCATCGTCATGCCGCCCTGCTCGCCCGCCGTGGCGCGGGACGCCGGGATCGCGCAGAGCTCGACGAGACGCTCGACAACCTCGGTGCGGCGCTCGACGTCGGCGTCTCGCGTGATGCGGTCTCGGTGTCGGGTCTGGCGCTGTCGCGTCACCTCGACGCCGTCATCGATCTCGCGGCCGACGTCCTCGCCGAGCCCAGGTTCTCCGAGGAGGAGCACGCGCGGCTGCTGCGCGAGACCCCGCAGGTCCTCGACGAGATTCGCGACGACGACAGCGCTCTCGCGACGCGCTGGTTTGACTGGCTGTGCAGCCCCGGTCACGCGTACGGCCGCACGTCGCTCGGCACCGAGGCATCGCTGACCCGGATCGATCGCGCGAGCGCGGTCGATCTGTGGCGGCGCGAGGTCGTCGCCGACAACATGGTGATCGGCCTCGCGGGTGACATCGATGAAACCACCGCCGCCAAGATCGTGACCCGGCTGACCGAGCGGCTGCCTGCCGCGGGTCGTGCGAGCCTCGAGCTCGAGGTCCCGGCGGCGCCTGCGCGAGGCCGCCGCACGATCCTGGTCGACAAGCCGGACCGCACGCAGGCCCAGCTCCGGGTCGGCCACCTGAGCGTTCGCTACGGTGATCCGGATACCGCAGCTCTCGCGATCGCCGAGGCCGTGTTCGGCGGGATGTTCTCGTCGCGGTTGATGCAGGAGATCCGGGTCAAGCGCGGCTGGAGCTACGGCGCAGGCTGCGCACTTCGCCGGTCACGGCTTCCCCACTGGTTCGAGATCTGGATGGCGGCCGGCATCGATGTCGCGGGACCCGCGGTCGCGCTCAGCCTCGAGCTGTTCGCCGAGTACGCCGCCAAGGGACCGACCGACGACGAGGTCGACTTCGCACGCAGCTATCTCGTCGGCTCGATGCCGTTCCACGTCGCGACGGCACGCCAGCGCATGCAGCTCGCGGTGCGCGATGCCGTGTTCGATCTGCCCCCGGGCTACACGGCCAAGCTCCCCGAGGCCTTCGGTGCGCTCGCCGCGTCGGATGTCCGCGCGGCGTGCAAGCGCCAGCTCCGCCCCGATGATGCGGTGACCGTCGCGGTGACGACGGCCGAGAACGCGCAGGTCGCGCTCGCCGCAGCGGGCGGTGGGACGTTGACCGTCGTCGATCACGACGAGTACTGACGAACCTCGCGGGCGATCGATCCGGGTTATTCTCGGTCGAATGACGATCCGAACGTGGTGGGTGATCGCGGTCCTGCTGTGTGTGGGGTGCAAGAAGAAGGAGCCCGCGGCGGCGGCGACGGCCGGCAGCGGCAGCGTGGAGAGCGCCGGTAGCGCCGCGGCGGTCGATCCGTGGAATGGCCCGCCCGCCCAGGCGGACACCAAGCTCGGCGCGAAGACCGGTGACGAGCTCGCGAAGCTCGACGCCCAGCCCGTCATTCCGGCGTCGGCGCTTGCACCGCAGGACGACGCGGCACAGGCGGCCACGATCAAGAACATCGCGCAGCCGACGCCCGACAAGGTCGCGATCAAGGGCTTCGCGCGGGTCGAGACCCACGGCTTCAAGGTCACGTACAACCCGTCGTCGAACGCGTCGCACGAGAGCTACCGCACGATCTTCACGGAGAACCGCGTGTTCGAGACCGTCGCCGAGGGGCTCAACAAGACGGTTCGCGTCCCCGACAGCGTCGATATCCAGACCGTGGACTGCGGCACGGTCAACGCCTTCTACGATCCGAACACCAGACGGATCATCGTCTGCTACGAGCTCCTCGACTATTTCCTCTCCGTGTTCAAGGACTCGGCGAAGAACGAGACCGACCTCGGCAACGCGGTGATGGGCGCGGTCATGTTCAGCTTCTTCCACGAAGCGGGACACGGCCTGATCCATCTGCTCGATCTGCCCGCGGTCGGCCGCGAAGAAGACTCGGTCGATCAGCTCGCGACCCTGATCCTGATCGCCGGTGGCGATGACGGTGTCGCGATGGCGCTGTCCGGGGCGTACTGGTTCCAGCTGCAGTCGCAGGCCGGCGGCAACGAGACTCCATTCTGGGACGAGCACGCGTTCGACGGCCAGCGCTTCTACAACATCCTCTGCCTGATCTACGGCTCCGATCCGGCGAAGTACCAGTCGTTCGTCGCGGCCGGAAACCTGCCCAAGGATCGCGCCGCGCGGTGCCCCGAGGAATACGCGAAGATCAACAAGGCGTGGGAGAAGCTGCTCCAGCCGCACATGACGAACGGCGCGGCCGAGAACATCGACTATCAGCCGAGCGTTCCGGTCGCGGAGGCGCCACAGGCGTCGACCGAGGATCCGTGGGGAGGAGCACCGTCGACGCCGTCGACTCCGGAGCCAGCCGCGCCAGCCCGCGCCGCGGGCATCACGTGCGAGCAAGTCGCCGAGAAGGCGGCGGAGCTGATCGGCGCCGAGGCGCAGAACCGCGCGAAGGCGATGTCCGCCGAGGAGATCGAGCAGCTCCGCGCGAGCCTCGAGGCCGAGCTCCCGGCCGCGATCGAACAGATCCTGTCGACCTGCGCGAAGGACGACTGGTCCGACAGCGCGCGAGCGTGCATCCTCGAGTCACGGACGTTGGCCACGGCGGACACGTGCGGGACATGACCATGATCACCAAGCAGCAGCGATTCGATCCGAGCCCGACCCTGGCGACCGACGTCGGCCTCGAGACGGCCGTGCGGCCGTTCATCGAGCGGTTCGTCAAGGCCGACAAGCGCGAGCGCGCGACCGCGCACTACTTGCCAAAGCAGCCCAAGGCGAGCTGGCACGAGCTGATCCAGATGATCGATACGACGCGGGCGCGGCCGTACTCGCTCGGCGTGCTCGAGCCCTGGAATGCGGTGCGCGGCGTGTTCCTCGTCGATCACGATGCGTACTCGGTCGCGACGGAGAAGGCGATGGGCCTGTACGTCCTCGAGGATTCGCTGTTCATCGCGTACCACGGCACGTTCGCGGTCGTGCGCTACGACACCGGCACGCCGCTCCTGCTGACGTAACTTCGTACGAGTACGAGTACGAGCTAGATGATGTCGCCGAGCGGAACGCCGGTCCAGCTCGCCGCGATCTCGGCGACGTCGCGCGCGGTGACCGTGTCGCGCAGCATCAGCCCGGGCGTCTGCGTCGCCACCAGCTGAGCCTCGAGCTCCTCGACGCGGCGGCTGACCTCGGGCAGAGCGCGGTACGCGATCTCGGCGGCTCGGTCGAGCTGACCGGTGCGGCGCGCGTGCTCCTCCTCGGCGCGCAGCTGCTCCTCGGTGTGAATCAGGTCGCGAATGCCCGCGACCATCTGCTTCTGCGCATCCCAGCGCGCGCGAAGGGCGTGAGTCTTGTCACCGACCCCGGCGAGCTCGATCGCGAGCCAGTCGCGCCGGTGCTTTGCCGCGGAGCCCTCCTCGGTCTGCAGCGCGCGGTACTCGATCTCGAGACGGACCAGCGACTGCTCGGCAGCGGCGACATCGGAGGGGACGCTCTCCGCCTCGAGCTTGAGCTGGCTCGCGGCCTCGTCGATCAGATCGATCGCCTTGTCGGGGAGGTAGCGGTCCTTGATGTGGCGCACCGAGATCTCGACCGCGGCGACGACGGCGGCATCCGAGATCCGGATCCGGTGATGCGCCTCGTAACGATCCTTGATGCCGCGCAGGATCACGACCGCGTCCTCGATCGTCGGCTCGTTGACGCGCACGGGCTGGAACCGCCGCGCGAGCGCCTTGTCCTTCGCGAGGTACTGCTCGTACTCCGACGTCGTGGTCGCGCCGATGCACGTGAACTCGCGCCGCGCGAGGACGGGCTTCAGCAGGTCACCCGCATCGAGCGCACCTTCGCGACTTCCCGAACCGATGATCGTGTGCAGCTCGTCGATGAACAGGATGACGGCAGGCGTCGCGAGCACCCCGGCGACCACGCCCTTCAGCCGTTCCTCGAAGTCGCCGCGGAACCGGGTACCCGCGAGCAGCTGGCCGAGATCGAGCGCCAGGATCCGTCGCGCGCGCATGCTCTCGGGCACGTCACCCATCGCGATCCGCAATGCGAGGCCCTCGACGATCGCGGTCTTGCCGACGCCCGGTAGCCCGACGAGCACGGGGTTGTTCTTCGTGCGCCGGCCGAGGATCTGCAGCGTGCGACGGATCTCGGCATCGCGACCGATCACCGGATCGAGCTTGCCGGCCCGCGCGCGCTCGACGAGGTCGACGGTGTATGTGCGCAGGGCATCGGCAGACATCCGGTGAGGCTACTACGCTGCGACAAACCGCGCGCGACGGATCAGAGCTCCTCGCAGCGAGCGAGCACGGGCGTCACCGCCACCGGGCTGTTAGAGTCGGCGGCTCGATGGGTGTTCTCAAGCGCGGCCGGGTGGCCGCGATCGGTCTCGCGTGCGTCGTCAGTGCGCTCGGGTGTCGTGTGCCGCGGATCGCGGAGCGCACGGATCCGTGCGTCGGGTCCGAGTGTCTCCGCCCCGATGTCACCTGCGCGTACGACAGCGCCGACTGCAACCCCGCGGTGGCCGACGTGGCGGAGCAGGTCCGGACGCTCCGGGACCACGGCGGCACGCTCGGCTTCCACCTCCGTGCGATGCCCGCGCCGTCACGCTGGAACCACTGGCAGAGCATCCAGCGCATGGCCGGTTCGTCCTCCAACGTCTTGCTCGCGACACGCTCGACGCCCCGCCCCGCTGACGCGGACCTCGCGGTCATCGAGCTCGGAAGTCGCTCGACCGACGGCGGCGCGCTCGGTGCCAACCGGGACGGCGAAGCACCACCGGCCAGCGATCAGGTGATCGCCGCGATGGCATCGGCGACCAGCTACACCCACGCGGGCGGGACGCAGCTCCTCGGCAAGCTGCTCGCGGTGCCGCTCGAGCGCGACGTACGTGGCTCGCAGGTCGAGCTCGTGGATCTGCAGACACCCTCTCACCCGGTCTCGGTGGGCGCGATCCAGCACACGGTCGCTGATGGCACGAGCGGAGAAGCGGGGACCGCCAGCATGGCGCGCCTCGCCGACGGCCATTTCCTGCTCGCGATCGGCCGCCGCGACGCGCGGATCCTCGACTTCTATCGCTCGACGACGACCTCGGTCCACGCGACCGAGTGGAAGCTGTGGGACACGTGGCACGTCGACGAGCTGACGACGGCGATCGGCGAGGATGACTACGGCGACTACCAGAATCTGAACTTGATCGCAGGCACCGACGGCCGGCTGTTCCTGCTTGGCCTCCACGAGGATGGGATCCTGCGGCGCTCGCAATGGATCGACCTGTTCGAGATCGGAGGTGGCCGGGAGGTCACGCTCACGAAGGTCGCGAAGCGCCGCCTGCAGTGCGCGAGTGGCTGCAACCTCGATGCAGGTGGTGGCAGCTACATCGATGCCCGGGGCCGCCTGATCGTCTACGGCATCGAGTACACCAACAGCGGACCGGGCGCGAGCGTCAGGGTCGTGGAGTTCGAACCCGGCGCGTGAGCAGGTGGAGGCCGATGGCCGCCGCCGAGAAGGCGATGATCCGCGCGCGCCGGATCAGGCCGAACGCGAGCCCGACCGTGGGAGCGTACCCGAGCGCCTGGAACGCATAGACCGACGCCGCCTCGGCCACCCCGATGCCCTGCGGCACCACGAACAGCGCAGCGCCCACCGCGTGGAGCATGCCGGTGATGAACACCACCTCGAGCACCGACAGCTCGACGCCGAGCAGCCGCACGTAGAGCACGACCTCGAGTGCGGCGAGCACCCGGCCGAGGATGTTCCAGCCGAGCGCGATCAGGATCGTGCGCGGCGGAATGTGCGCAGGTTCGACGGAGCCGCCGAGCCAGCGAGCGAGCCGTCCCACGATGCGCACCGAGAGGTCCCCCTGGACGAGCAGCAGCAGGCTGGCCGTCCCCACGACCGCGACCACGCTGTAGATCGGGATGATCACCGAGAGCTCCTCCGGCAGCTCCAGCGCCCCCATCGCGACGACGAGCGCGCCCGTCGAGACCACCAGTCCCGCGGCGAGCTGGAGCACGCGGTCGGTGATCACGGCGACCGCGGCGTCGCCAGCGGGCACGTACCGCTCGAGCAGCGCGATCCGCAACGGCTCACCCCCGACGCCCGCCGCCGGCACGATCGCATTGTAGCCGTCTCCGATGATCCGGTTGTGCAGCAGCGTCAGGAGGCGAACGCGCCCGCCCAGCAGGATGTGGAGACTGCAGCTGTTCGCGAGCATCCACCCGAGGACGATCGGTACGACGAGCAGGATCGGCCAGCCGACGCGCCCGATCGCGTCACCGATCGCGCCCAGGGGAGCCCTGGCGAGCAGCCACACGAACAACGCCGAGCCCGCCACCCCCATCATGAAGCGTGGCCCCGCGCCTCGCGGATCGCCGATCGCGCGGTCGACCGTGATGATCATCGACGCCACCGCGATCAACCCGAAGATCACCATGAGCTCCAGCCAGCCAGCAACGAGCAGCACGACGGCGATCGCTGCGAGCACGTCCTGCTTTGCGAGCGGTCGGGCGGCGTAGAGCAACCGCAGCGGCAGCGAGACGTTCGTGCGCGCGGCATCCGCATCGACCTCGTGCACGACGACGAGGTGCGTCCCGGGCGCGCCGGTCTTGCGCAGGTAGAGCGCCATCGTCACCACCACGTAGATCGCGCAGGCGAGGAAGGCTGCGCCGCCGAGCCCGTAGCCGATCGAATCGTCGCGATGATAGAGGGCGACGCCGGAACAGGTAACCATCGCCGCGTAACGCAGGTTGTCGGTGATCGTGTCGTACCAGGCGCCGAACCGGCTCGATCGCACGGCCACCCGTGCCAGCTCGCCGTCACAGCCGTCGAGCACCGAGGCGACGTGGACGAGCAGCGCGGCGATCAGAAGCTCCTGCCGCGAGCCACGCGCGATCAGGACGGCTGTCACGATGCCCAGCACGAACACCACCGTGGTGATCTGGTTGGGCGTGACATGGGCACGCGCGAGATGGCGCGTCAGGGCGAGCGACACGGGCCGGTTGAGCCAGCGCGAGACAGGACCGTCGGTGGTCTTGCGCCCCGATGCGAGCAAGCGCCGCTCTGCCTCGGCGAGCATCCCGGGGGTGTCGACGTCCTGCCACACGAGCCCTTCGACCGACACGGAGCGCATGGCGCCGCGACTGATCATCTCCCGCATCACGTCGCTGACGGAGGAACCACCGGAGGCGACCACCGCCGCGGCGGTACCCGCGATCGAGCTGGGGCACGCGAACAGACCGACGTCGACGCGGTCATAGGTCTCCAGGTTCTTGCCGATCGCGACGATCTTGTCGTCGATGCCGGAGACCTTCGTTGCATCGTCGAGATCGAACACGTCCGCCACACGACCATCGGTGGCGAGGTGAACGTCCTCGGGGTGCGCGACCGCCGCGTCGCCCAGCCGCCGGATGATCGCGGGGTCGAACACGTGGTCTGCCATCGCGAGATAGAACGGCGCTGCCGCTGCGGCCGCCCCGCACGCGAGGCTGTGACCGTTGCCGTGCTCCCAGGTCGCGCACGGCACGAGCTCGATCACCAGAGGGCGAAGCCTCGGAAGGGTTCGCAGCTCGTGCTCGATCTCGTCGGCGCGCGATCCAACCACTACGACGAACCGGGTCACGCCAGCGTTCGCGAGCGCGAGGATCGTGCGTTCGATCAGGCGCATACCGAGCACACGCATCAGCGGCTTTGGCACCTCCCCGCCCATCCGCGAGCCGTTACCCGCTGCGAGGATCACTGCGGTCGTCGGTGCACCCGAGCTCCTCGCCACCCCGGCCGCGTGGCGCGGGCGCGCTCGTGAGTCGGCGATCGGGTGCATCGCGTTTGGTGGTGCAACTCGGAGACCCGCAGCTCACGGGGCTCGACGTACGCAGCCCCACGAGAGGAACATCACCGCCGGAACGAGTGCGAACGCAGCGACCGCGCAGGCAATCTCCCCGATCAACAGCGGCAGACCGAGGCTCCGAATGGCTCCGTGCTCGCTGATCAACAGTGAGGCATATCCGATCACCGTCGTCAGGGAGCACACCAGCACTGCGCTCCCGGAGGTTCGAAGCACGCTCGACGGACTGTCGATCTCGCCCGCGCGATGCGCGATATTGATCGCGTAGTCGATGCCGAGACCGAGCGTGATCGGTAGCGCCACGAAATCGAGGAAGTTGACGCGAATCCCGATCACCGCGCAGATCGCGAGCATCAACAGGGTTCCGACTGCGGTCGCGACCAGCACGGCGAACGCCGCTCGGCGTCTCGCGACGACGAACACGACCATCACGATCAGCAACATTGCCGCGAGCCCGGTGACGACCGGTCCGTCACGCTGGATCGCACCTACGATATCGGCGAACACGACACTGGAGCCGGACGTGGTCACGGTCTCGCCGTCCGCGAGCCGGATCGAGCGAATCGCGGAGGCCAGCCGCATCAGGTCGCGGCCATTGCGCTGGTCGATCTGGGGCCCCGGCCGCACCGAGACCAGGTACCCGAGCCTTCCATCTCGCTCGGTCAGCGTCTCTCGGAGTGCGCGCGGGAGGTCGGCCTCGGTGACCGGGCGCAGATCGTCGGGCGGACGGAGCGCGCGCAGCTGGGCCAGCTCCTCTGGATCGAGAGCTCCCTGGAGCAGTGGATCATCGAGACGGGTCCGGATCTCGGCAAGCACGCGCAGCCGCTCGTCCTGATCGGGAGGAATCACGTCGAGGATCGACGACACACCGCCGACGACACGCCTCTCGGGCGGCAGGAAGATGTCGAGCGCCTGCACGGCATCGACGATCAGCGGGACCTGGTCGCGCCGATCGGCGGCAAACACGATCCGGCCACTGATGCTCTTGCCGAAGGTCTGGTCGGAGAACCGGATCCAGCGCCGCGCGTCCTCTGCCTCGCGGGTCGACGCTCGCATCGCGTGGAGGTCGTACTCGAACGGGTCCGAGGCGACGTAGCGAATCGTGATCCCGAGGGACATCAGGACGAGGCCACCCGCGAGCACGCACATCCGGGTCGGGGATGTGCTCGCGAACATCCGCGCGAGCCCGCGACCGAGCCAGCCGACCGAGGGGTCGATGCTTCGCCCACGTCCTGCCGCGAACCGGAGGATCAACAGCGGCAGCAGCGCGTAGCTGGCGATCCAGCACAGCAGCATCCCCACCGAGCCGATCGTGGCGAAGTCGGCGAATCCGCGGAAGCTCGTGGCGGCGAGCGAGCCGTACGCGATCGCCGCGCCCAGCGCAGCGACCAGCGTCGGCCGCAGCGTGTGGAAGATCGCCTGCCCCATCGCGATGGCCGGCTCGGCGAGCACGCGTTGTTCGCGGTAGCGCGCCGCGAGCAGGATCCCGTAGTTGATCCCATTGCCGGCCATGATCGCGCCGAGGAACGCCGTCGCGACGTTGAGGTGGCCGACGGTGAACACGGCGACCGCGAACCCGACCATGATCGCGACGAGCACGTTGATCACGAGCATCACGACGAGAGACGGGCTGCGCAGGTAACCGAGTAACAATGCGATCACGAACACCGCGGTGATCACCGAGGACCACAGGACGCCGGTCACGAGCGCGCGCTGCTCCGCGAGCGTGGTCATCACGCCGCCGGTGAAGCCGATCACGACACCCGGATGTGCCGCGACCACCTCCGCTCGCACACGCTCGAGCTGGTCGATCAGCTTCCGGCCGCGCTCGACGTCGGTCGTCGGAAACGAGGTCCCCACCACGACCAGCCCGATGGTGCCCGCGCGCGTGAAGCTCGAGCGCTCGAGGCGCTGATCGGCGTCGCGGCTCTTCGCCACCAGGGTACGGATCGCGGCATCAGGCGGCGAGGGGTCGGGGTCGTCATCGAGGTCGACGAACAGCGGATTCCCGGCGAGCTTCTTCGACGCGACCACCTGGGCCAGCGCGTCGCGCGCCGCGAGGAGATCGGGGAGCGGCAGGTACAGCTGCTTGCGAGCGCGGAAGAACGCACGCGTCTCCTCGTCATCATGGTCGACGCGCTGGACGAGGTCACGATCGATCGCCCGCGCGCCCTCCGCGAGCTGACTCACCGCGGCGGCACGGATCGCGGGATCGGGTGCAACGACGATCGCGAGCGCGGTGTCTCGCGTCAGCACGCGTTGATGGAGGCGGTGCAGATCGCGCACCGCGGGTGCATCCGGCGGCAGCAGCGACGAGAGATCCGCAACGAGGCGAAGTCGAACGGCGACCAGCAACGACGAGGCTGTGAACAGGACCGCGGAGATCAGGAGCACCACGCGCGACCTGCGGACGAGCCAGGCCACGTACCGGGTCGCGAGATCGGGGGTCACCTCGCGGTCTACACCCCGCGGATCGGCCCCGCAACGAGCGCCTACGGACCGCCGGTCAACGCGTCGACATCCGCCAGACACGCGGCGTCGAACAAGATCGAGTTATTGCTCAACACATGCTGCTGCACGTACGCGGCGGCATCGCTCGCGCCTTCGTTGAGCCAGTACATCACGCAGCGATCGTCGGTGCAGTGTGCGCCGTGCGTTGCATCGCGGTGTGGCTGCACCATCGACACACCGGTGTCGACGAGCCCAACCGCATGCGCGACCTCGTGGATCAGCGTCGATTGTTCGACGTAGCGCGGCACGTTGGGCAAGGCGACGGAGCCGGTGCCACGGATCACGTCCTTGAACATCGCGATCACCCCGGTACCGCCGAGCGACACCCCGAGCACATTGGGATTGGGGCCATTGGCATCGGTGAAATGGCCACCGACGAACACCACGTAGTAGGTCTTCTTCGTTGGCGTGTCGACCTGGCTGCGGTGGGCCGCCGCGAGCGCGATCAGGTCGGTGACGGTGAGCTCTTGATCCGGAACCGCACCGATGTTCTCCATCGTCGCGGTGGTGCGCGGCAGGGTCAGCGCCTTCTTGCCGGCGAACAGGCGATCGAGATTGGCGACGCCGAGATCGAACGTGTCACCGAACCCGAGCATCTGCCCGGTGTACGGCTCGGCACCGGCCTCGTAGTCGATCTCGATCGTCACGTCGGTGACCAGCGGATCGAACACGCCGCGAACGCCGGGCTGCCCGTCACTCGTCGGCCTGGGTGCGTCGATCGCGGGCTCGTCATCGCCTCCGCCTCCCCCGCCACTGCCCGCTGGAGTGCCATTGCACGCTGCTGCGATCACGACGAGGAGGCTCCACCGCATCGACCCAGTGTACGTCGCCGCGCCTGGTCCCACGTGGTGCGCGTGCGCACTCCACGGTCAGGTCACGGTGAGTCCCGGCAGGTCAGATCGCTGGCACGCAGCTGTACAGGCTGTTGCGCCCGCCCAGCCCGTCGTCGACGCCGTCGGGGTTGGTCGGGTCTGCGATCCACTGGTTCCCGCTGACCACGAACTTGTACTGGTGCAGGCCGGCCGCGAACGTGTGAGAGCCTGTCCACGCGCCATCGTTGCCGAGCGTGAACGCGATCGCGGCCGGCGGGCTCGGCGCCCAGCCGGTGAAGCTGCCCGTCAGGGACACCGACGACGCGATGCTGTGACCGTCCAGGCGGAACGCCTTGGTGCAGGTGGCCGCCGCGTCGATCGCCGCGTCGGGACCGGGCCCATCCGGGCCGCCGGCAGCTGCGTCGATCTCATCGCCATCGCCGCGCCCCCAGCCGGGCGGGCGGCAGGCGACCAGGGCAAGCACGACGAGCACGAGGGCAGCGAGACGCATCACCGGGCGCATCGTTCAAGCCACATGCCACCCGAGGGGCGCCACGCGTCCACGATCCCGGGGCCAGACCACCGGGGCGTCGCGAATGGCAGCACGGCCAGGGTACGCCGATGTTTCGTTTCGCAACCGGATCGGGTCGACGCCGATCGCGCAGGTACGCGGAATGGCGAGGGTCCCGGGATCCTGGGCCGCCGTTCCGCCGGGCACGGATCGTGGAAACGGTCGGACCGTGATCCGTCGCCTCGCTTCCACGTCACTGCTCGCTCTCGGCCTCGCCGTTGCCGCGATGCAGCCTGCACACGCCGTCGAGCCGGTGCCTTCGTTCCGGTACCTGGTGACCGGCAACGGGTTCGGCTTCCAGGTGTTCGACGCCAGCGCGAACGCGATCAAGCACTACCTCGAGCGCCCCTACCGGTTCATCAAGGCCAACCCCCAGAACCCGAACGGTGAAGGCATCGTTCGCCGCAACCTCGCGTTCGACACCTACTTCGGGCTCAAGGTCGGTTCCCAGGCGGGCTGGCTCGGTGGCCGCGCACCCAGCGAGATCGGGTACGTCGCCGAGTCGAACATGATCCGGTCGTCGGTCGCGTTCGGCGGCGTGACGACCGAGACGTTCTACGTCTCGCCGTTCGGCTACGCCGGCAACGCGATGGTGATGCTGTTCAAGGTCACCAACACCGGAGCCTCGGCGCAGCCCGTCACGGCGTACGCCATCCACAACTTCAAGCTCGGCTCGGCGCCAAACCCCGACGAGCCCGGCTCCAACGGCGAGTCGATCGCGTGGGACGGGACCTCGGCGCGCGAGACCGGACCCGGCGGCGGCTCGATCGTCTACGCACCGATCGGTGGCGCGGATGTCTCGAGCTGCGCCGACACCGTGTACCAGACGATCGCCGCGGGATCGGGCATCACCGAGCAGGCGAGCTGCACGGGCACCGACAAGAAGAACGCGTTCTCCAGGGACCTCGGCTCGATCGCGCCCGGCACGTCGAAGTGGTGGGGTGTCGCGATCCTGTTCGATGCCGACGGCAACGCGAGTGGTGCGCAGACCGCGTGGTCGACGTTCCTCGGCAACCGCACGGCCGACACGCTGTACACCGACGTGCTCGCCGAGTTCGAGGCGTGGCGCAAGCCACCGGTCGCCGGACTCGACGAGACCGAGAGCAAGATCTGGCGGCAGTCCGAGTCCGTCCTGCGGATGTCCCAGATCCTCGAGTCGTACTCCGAGAGCCCGCGCCGCAAGAACCACGGCATGGTGCTCGCGAGTCTCCCGCCGGGCGGCTGGCACACCGGTTGGGTCCGCGATGGCATGTACGCGCTCGTCGCGATGGCGCGCACGGGCCACCACGACATGGCGAAGAAGGGCCTCGACTTCTACCTCGACGCCGACGCCGGCAGGTATCCCGAGTTCGTCAACAATGCCGTGGGCTACCGGATCAGCACCGTTCGCTACTTCGGAGATGGCGAGGAAGAAGCCGACTACTCGGGCGCGCCGACCCGCAACATCGAGACCGATGGCTGGGGCCTGTTCCTGTGGGGCGCGCGCACGTACATCGATGCGAGCGGCGACCTCGCGTGGCTCACGCAGACGACGAAGAAGGGCGACACCGTCTACGACGCGATGCGCGAGGGCGTCGCCGAGCCGATGGTCGCGAACCTCGAGACCGCCGGCATGGCGGCGGCGGACTCCTCGATCTGGGAGGTCCACCACGGCAACCGCCAGCACTGGCTGTACACGACGTCCGCGTTCGCGCGCGGGTTCTGCGACATGGCGACGATCGCGCGCCGTGCCGGCCGACTGGAGGACGTCGAGCGCTACCGCGGGTTTGCCGAGAAGGCGCGGACGTCGATCCGCACGCTGTTCATCGACTCGAGCAAGGTCCTCGCCGGCTCGCTCGAGCGCCTCACGCAGGGCTCGAACTACCGTGACGGCGCGAGCGTGGAGACGATCACCTGGTCGCTGATCGCGCCGAACGATCCGATCGCAAAGGCGACGCTCAACGGGTTCTCGTACCTGCAGACGCCTGCGGGCGGGTTCAAGCGCGTCGAGGGCTCGCAGGACCAGTACGACACCGACGAGTGGATCCTGATCGACCTGCGCGCCTCGTCGGCCTTCCGCCGCGCCGAGCAGACCGAGAAGGCCGACCAGCTCCTCGGCTGGGTCAGCGCGCAGGCCTCGGTCAACTACAACCTGCTCCCCGAGCTCTACAACACCCGCACCTCGAGCGGTCAGATCGGTGCGTACTCGGGCTCGATCCCGATGGTCGGCTACGGCGCCGGGGCGTATCAGATGACGCTCCTCGACCGCGCGCTCGCGTTCGAGAACACCGACTGCGGCGAGCTCGACGTCGGCGAGTACTCGGACGGAGGCACGGGCCCGGGCGGCGGCGGCTTCAGCGATCCGCGCACCGGCATCGCGTGCGCATGCCAGGGCGGCCCCGGCTCGCCCGGCAACGCTCTCGTGTTCCTCGTCACCGGCCTCCTGGTCCTCCGTCGCCGCCGTGGAGCGCGCGCATGATCTCGTCGACCCCGATGCCGACGCGCCCGGATCGCACCCCGGTGCCTCGCGCGCGCAAGGCCGAAGCATTCGCGGTCGCGGAGCTGCGCGGCATAGGCAAGGAGTTCCCCGGCGTGCGCGCGCTGCACGACGTCTCGCTCGCCATCGAGCCCGGCGAAGTCCTCGGCCTCGTCGGCGAGAACGGCGCCGGAAAGTCGACGCTGATCAAGATCCTCGGCGGCGTGTACGCGAGTGGCAGCTTTCGCGGTGAGGTGCTCGTGGGTGGGATGCCGCAGGCCTTCCGCTCGACGCGCGACGCACGCAAGGCCGGCGTCGCGGTGGTCCACCAGGAGCTCTCGCTGATCCCGGAGATGTCGGTCTCCGACAATCTCGTGCTCGGCCGCGAGCCCTCGCGGTTCGGCGTCGTCGATGGCGTCCAGGTCGAGGCGATGGCGCGCGACATGTTGCGCCGCGTGCTCGGTGACGAGGCCACGGCGATCGATCTCGCGGCCCCTGCAGGTGACCTCGGCGTCGGCGTCCAGCAGATCCTCGAGATCGCGCGTGCGCTCGCCGACGCGGCGCGCGTGATCGTCCTGGACGAGCCGACCGCCGCGCTGACCGACGGCGAGATCGAGCGGCTGTTCGCGCTGATCCGCGAGCGCCGCAGTGCCGGTGCCTCGTTCATCTACATCTCGCACCGCCTCGACGAGATCGCCGCACTGTGTGACCGCGTCGCGGTGATGCGCGATGGCGAGCTCGTCGGGATCCGCAGCGGTAGCGTCCCCACCGACGACATCGTCGCGATGATGACGGGCAAGGAGCTCGGCGACGTCCATGCGCCGACCGCGGGCGCCACGCTCGGCACCGCGGTCCTCGAGGTCTCGCACCTCCGCGTCGCGCATCCCACCGCCCACCTCGCGCGCGGCGGCCGGGCGGTCGTCGATGACCTGTCGTTCACGGTTCACGCGGGCGAGGTCGTCGCCCTCGCCGGTGCGATGGGATCGGGTCGCACCGCGACGCTGTCGGCGCTGTTCGGCGTCGCACGCAGTGCCGTCACCGGCAGCCTCCGCGTCGACGGCCGCGACGTCCGGATCTCGACGCCAGCCCACGCGATCGCTGCCGGGCTGGCCTTCGTCCCCGAGGATCGCAAGGCGTGCGGGCTCGTGCTCGGGGCGAGTGTCGCCGACAACCTCACGATGGCCACGCTGCCGCTGCTGTCGCGGCTCGGCATCATCGACGCGGCACGCGCCGAGCACACCGCCGAATCCCGCGCCCGTGATCTCGCGATCAAGGTCGCGAGGGTCGGCGTCGAGGTCGGAACGCTGTCGGGCGGAAACCAGCAGAAGGTCGTGATCGGCAAGTGGCTCGAGCGTGCGCCCCGCGTGCTGCTGCTCGACGAGCCGACCCGCGGCGTCGACGTCGGCGCCAAGGCCGAGATCTATCGGTTGATCGAGCAGCTCACCGCCCACGGTCACGCCGTCCTGCTCGCGTCCTCGGATCTTCCCGAGGTCGTTCGCCTGGCCGATCGCGTGCTCGTGCTGCGCGAAGGCTCGCTCGCCGGGGAGCTCGGTCGCGGCGAGATCAGTCAGCTCGCGATCATGCGGCTTGCCGTCGGGGCAACCGCGGTCACTCCGGGACTCGTGGTGGAGGCAGCGTCATGACGATCAAGCTCGAACGAAGCGTCGAACAGAACCGGCTCGGAGCCAAGCCGACCCGCCTCGATCTCAAGGCGTGGGTGATGGCCGGCGTCCTCGTCGTGATGTGGGCGACCCTCGCGCTGCTGCCCGCGACCCGGGGCGTGTTCCTGTCGCAAGGCAACATCGCCACCCTGCTCGTCCAGAGCTCCGTGCTCCTCGTGATCTCCGTCGGCATGACGATGGTCGTGCTGGTGCGAGGCATCGACCTCTCGGTGGGTGCCGGCGTCGCACTCACCGGCGTGGTCGCGGCACTTGCCCAGATCAAGCTCGGCCTCCCGGCACCGGTCGCGATCGCCATGGCGATCGGCGCCGGCGCCGCGATCGGAGCGATCCACGGCCTGTGGATCGGCTGGCTCGGCATCCCGGCGTTCATGGTGACGCTCGCAGGCTTCAAGGCGTATCGCGGGATCTCGCTCGTCCTCGCCGATGCCAAGGGGCTCGCCCCGATGCACGACGACTTCTCGGTGCTGGCGACCAACGTCCCGCCCGCCGCGACCTGGATTTTTGTCCTCGCTGCGCTCGCGGGAGGTGTCGCGCTGACCCTGCGCGATGCGACTCGCCGCAAGACGTTCGGCCTCGAGCCGACCACGACCACCGTCGTGATCGCGCGGATCGGTGGCCAGGTCCTGCTCGCGGCGCTGATCCTCGTCGTGTTCGGCACGCGCGGCGTCCCGGTCCCCGTGATCGTCGCCGGCGCCGTCGCCCTGTGGGGCGTGTTCGTCACCAGGCGCACGCGCTTTGGCCGCCATCTCTACGCGATCGGTGGCAACCCCGAGGCGGCGCGGCTGTCCGGCATCGACGTCAAGCGGACGACATTGATCGTCTACATCCTGCTCGGCGTGTTGACCGCGATCGCGAGCATGCTGCTCGCCGCTCGCGTCAACGGCGTCACCCCCGGCAGCCAGGGCGCAGGTCTCGAGCTCGACGCCGTGACGGCGGTCGTGATCGGCGGAACGTCGATCACCGGCGGTCGCGGCTCGGTCGCCGGCACCGTCCTCGGCACGCTCGTGTTCGCGACGCTCGCGAACGGCATGAATCATCTCGGCATCAACTCCAACTGGCAGCTGATCTGTACCGGCGCGATCCTCCTCCTCGCCGTGCTGATCGACGTCCTCTCGAAAGGCAGGCGCTCGTGATTCGCTTCGGTTCGTACGTTGTCCTCGGTGCTCTCGCTGCGACGGCCGGCTGCAAGGCCAAGGAAGCGCCGCAGGTCGCGTTCCTCCTCTCGACCCTGCAGGAGGAGCGCTACCAGAAGGACCAGAAGTACTTCGAAGAGCGAGCCAAGCAGCTCGATCTCCGCGTGGTCACGCTCGCGGCGGACAACGACAACGCCAAGCAGATCGCGCAGGTCGAGGACGTGCTGACCCAGGGCGCCAAGGTCCTCGTGATCCAGCCGACCGACAGCCAGGCGGCCGCCGCCTACGTCAAGCTCGCGCACGATCACGGTGCCAAGGTGATCGCGTACGACCGCGCGATCGTCTCGCCCGACCTCGACTACTACGTCTCCCACGACTCGTACCGTGTCGGTGTCCTCCAGGCCGAGGCCGCGCTCGCGGCGACCGGCGGCAAGGGCACGTACGTGCTGCTGTCGGGACAGGCCGGTCACTCGGTCGCCGCGGAGATCACGCGCGGCTACGAGCACACGCTCGCTCCCTACATCGCGCGTGGCGATGTCCAGGTCGTGATGAGGCAGAACCACAGCGCGTGGTCGCCCGAGCAGGCGCTGCGCACCGTCGAGGATGCGCTGACGCGGAGCGGCGGCAAGATCGATGCGATCCTCGCGAACAACTCTGGCATGGCACGTGGCGCGGTGCAGGCGACGCAGGCCGCCGGCCTCGCGCGCGTGTTCATCGCCGGTGCGGATGCCGACGCCGCCAACGTCAATTTCGTGTGCCAGGGCAAGCAGACGATCGAGGTCCTCAAGGACATCGCGCCGCTCGCCAGGACGGCGGCTGACGTCGCGAAGCAGCTGTTGACCGGCGATGCCGAGAAGGGCTCCGCAACGATCGCCATGGGCGGCCGCGATGTCCCGGTCGCTGCCGTGCGCGTCGAGGTCGTCACCCCCGATACCGTCAAGCCGCTGATCGTCGACTCCGGGTTTCTGACCGCGGGCGAGCTGCCGGCATGTGCGTCCAAGCTCGCGGTTGCGAGGTAGTCATGACCAGGATCGCGCTCGCCCTCCTGCTCCTCGCACCGCTCGCCGCGCACGCCGAGCCGACCGCTGACGAACCCGCGAGCGTGACGCCGGTCGCGGTGCCGAAGAAGGCGGCGGCGATCGACCCGATCACGACCGACGACAGCGTTCGTGTCGAGACGACCGCACCGGGTCCAGCGGCGGTCGAAGCTGCAGGGGTCCGGTTCGAGCTCCACGGCTACGCCCGGATGCCGCTGTCGGCGCAGACCACGCCGCGCGAGCCGTTCCTCATCGACAACGACTACTTCCTGTCGGGCTTCGCGTACACCCGGCTGTATGAGCCCGACTGGTCCGAGCTGTTCTTCAGCGCGCACAAGGACAACTACAAGGCCGAGTTCGGCCTGTTCGCGTCGCTGTACTCCGACTACGCGTCGGCCCGGCTGGAGAATCAGCTCGGCATCGCCCAGGCGAGCGTGACGGCCGAGAAGTTCCTGAACGTCGAGCCGCTGTCCGTCCAGATCGGTGTGTTCTGGGATCGGTTCGGACACGTCGAGCCGTACGACACCTACATCTTCGGGCGCACGCACCAGGGCGGCGTCAAGGTCGCGTACAAGCTCCCCGGCGGTGGTCACGTCCAGACCGGCATCGGCATCCACCAGGCGCAGCTCCAGCAGAACCTCGGCCTCACGCCGGTCGCGCACCTCGCGGGCAGCTATCCGATCACCGATGCGGTGACGGTCGGTGCGTACGCACTCCGCACGTGGACACGTGACACGCGCCAGCTCTCACCCATCCAGGACGGCACGATGTACGTCACCGGCGCGGACGCGAAGTACAAGCTGCCCGGCGAGCGCGGTCACGTCTACAGCGCGTTCTCGTTCTACCACATGGACAAGGTGCTCTATCTCGCACCCGCGCTCGAGGTCATGCACTCCACCGGTGGTCGCGGTTTGACCGAGAACTTCCTTGGCACCGACGCGTCCGAGGATGGCAGCGGCCGGATGTACACGCTCGCCGTCGACGCACCGATCGCGATCACGGACAGGATCGGCGTACGCGCGTTCGGCATGGCGTCGTGGGTGCGGTCACCACAGCGCGACGAGATGGATCCGCTCGCGAATCGCGACCGCCGGCTGTACGTCAAGTGGGGCATCGAGCCGAGCTATCTCGTGATCCCGCAGCTCCGGGTCTCGGCGCGCTTCGATCGCGTCATCCTCGACATGTACGACCAGGAGAACAGCTTCCGGGTGCTGTCACCGCGGATCACGTTCCCGCTCGCCACGTGGGGCGAGCTGTTCTTCATGTACTCGCACTACTGGTACGGCGACAAGATCCAGCTCCGCTCGGGCCAGGTCCCCCTCGAGACGATGCCCGACTCGGACGTGTTCAAGCTGCAGGCCCAGGTTCGCTGGTAGCGCTAGTCGTAGGAGTAGCCGAAGAAGAACAGCTCCGACGGGGCACCGCCGGCGTACACGATCGTGTAGACGCACTGCCCGCGCGACACGCTCTCCGCAAGCTGACCGCGGTCGAGCACCATGTCGCGGGTGGGCTGGTCGGTGCCATACAGCTCGCGCACGCGCCCGGGTCCGAGGGGCGCGGCCTTCCCGTAGTCCGCGCGCTCGGAGAACCCGTCGATGTCGAGGATGCTGCGCGTTCCGTCCTCCGCGCTCGCCTTGACCGCCGCGCGGATCGTCTTGTGCTTGGCGCCCGGCTTCTGCGCCGAGAACGCTGGCTCGGTGAACTTGATGAACGAGATCACCGGGTGATAGCGACCGGCGGCAAACTCGCGCGCCCGCAGCTCGTCGAGCGCCTTCTGCCGATCGTCCTGATACGGAACCAGGTACCAGTATGCGTGTCCGCCCATGGAGGTCCGGACGGGCCGGTCACACCGGCAGTCGCATCCGCCCTTACTCGGCGGGATCCGCGTCGGCCGGGGCGACTTCGTCCGTGTTGGGACGCGCCACGATCTCGACGAGCTTGACGTGCGCCGGAGCGGCGGCCTTCTCCTCGGCGCTCATCAGCGCAACCTCGAGCTGGCCGAGGCGATCGACCTCGGACAGGGCATTGAAGCCGCCGATGAACTGGCCGCGCAGGTAGACGTACGGGACCGTGTTCTGCCGGGTCTCGAGCGACAGCTTGGTCAGCTTGTCCTCGTGCTCGGGCTCCTCGAGATCGACCCAGTCGTAGTCGACCTTGTTCCGCTCGAGCAGCGTGATCGCGCGACCGCTCCACGGGCAGCTCTTCTTGCCGAAGATCTGCGCCTTGATCGTCGGATCGCCGAAGCCCTTCTGTTCCTTCTTCACGGGCGATGGTGCAGCGACGGCCGCGACCTTCGCCGCCTTCGCCTGCGCCTTGCTCTGGATCTCGTCATGCGACTCGAACTCGCGCCCGAGGAGCTTCGCGACCGCCTTGCGCGCCTTCACGTAGCGCGGGTCGGTCGCCATCTTCTCCTGCAGGTAATCACGGACCTCGCCGCCGATCTCGTCAGCGCGGTTGAGCGCTGCCATCAGCTTGTCGGCAGCCTGCTTGGACCACTTCTCGTTCCCGTCGGTCTCGGCCATAGGGCGCTCAATACCACGAGGACCCGAGACCTGCGAGACCCACTGACGTCCCGCAACCCCTCGAATCTAGTGACGAACGGCTACTGCCCGAACACGCGCTTCTTGAGCGCGCCTGACGAGATCAGGTTCGACAGCTCGGCGCGGCCACCGATCGCATCACCGGCGATGAACACGATCGGGAGCCGATGCCCGCCGCTGTCCCGCTTGACCGCCATCTGCGCGGCCGGGTCTTCCTGGATGTTGGAGACCTTGTACGGAATCTTCTCCGCATCGAGCATGTCGGTCAGCTGGGTGGCATCACGACGCGTCTTGTCCATGTGATAGACGATGACCGGCGCGATCTCGGAGGTGCCCGCCGGAACCGACGCCGGCTGCTTCGCCGAGACGATGGAGACGCCGTTCTTCGATGCGAAGGCGCGGCGATCCTCTAGCTCCTCGTGATCGGCGAGCGGCCGCCCGAGGAAGTCGTTCGTCTTGCGCGCGAGATCACCGAGCTTGCCCGGTGCCCGATCGATCAGACCGAACGCGCGAGCACGAAGCGAATCACGTAGTCCTGGCATGCACCCCTCTCTTACCGCACCTCGGCTACTTGGTGGCGGGGAGAAGCTTCAACGCGAAGAACCGCGCCGGATCCACGAAGCCGCCGGGGACCCGCACGCTGACGTGGAGGTGCGCGCCGGTCGTGCGCCCGGTCTTGCCGGCGAGCCCGATCTCGGCGCCCTGCACCACCTTGTCGCCCACGGCGACCGAGGTCTTGCTGAGGTGGTAGTAGGCCGACGCGAGACCCGCGCCGTGCGAGATCACGACGAGGTTTCCAGTCAAGAAGCCGTCGTGGACGAGCGCGACCGTGCCCGCGTTGACCGCCTTGATCTTCGCTCCTTCCTTGGCAGCGAGATCGAGGCCGAGGTGCTGGCTGCGGTGCCCGTCGTTGAACGTGCGCCACTCGCCGAAAGTCGACGAGATCGCGCCGCTCGGCCGCTGGAATGACCTCGTGAACTGCGGTGGCTCGCCCTTCGCCGTGGCGAGCGCATCGAGGATCGCCTTGTTGTCCGCGTCGATCCGGTCGCGCTCGGCCTTCGGCGGATTCGCCATCTCCTCCTCGACCACGACCTTGGCCTCGGGGAACGTCACCGGCGAGACCTTCACGGTGCCGGGCAGCTTGGCGTTCTCGACGGTCACGGTGATCGCCTTGGGCGACACATCGAGCGGAACCGCGAACACGGCCTGGTAGCTGTCCTTGGCCTTCGCCTTCCAGAACTGGAGCTGCGAGCCGAGGGCCTCGCCCTTCGGCGGCTCCTTCGATCCGGTCACGGTGACGAGCACCGCATCGCCCGGGCGCGCGAGCTTCGGCGTCACGCTGACCTTGGGATCTGCGATGGCGGCCGACGACAGTGTGAGCAGCGCGCCGAGCGCCGCGGTCATGAGGACGTTGATGGACACCTCCGTGTCATACGCCGCTCTACCGGTTCGACCAGGTAACGGAGCCCACCCTCACCCGCGACGCTGCGGGCGCGAGCGCCCGAGATGCTCGCGCAAGCGTGCGACTCCTCGGCGCGTCCCACCGTCCGGACCGAGGAAGCCGCATGACCTACCGCGCCGCCGCCGCCTTTCTCGCCCTCACCACCAGAACCGCTCGTCGCTGGCACGGTGTGATGCCCGCTACAGCAACGTCTTCAGGAAGCCCTCCGCGCATGAGTGAAACAAAGGGGTGTAAGCGCCGACAGCATTCGGTTCTCGCTACCGCGCTGCCGCAGCCAAGTCGGGCATCGTGGCGCCGATGACCTCTCTGCACGACTCCGTGCTGCTCTATAATCGTTCCATCGAGCTCAGCGTCGGCGGTCAACGCGAGGCAGCTCTCGTTGCGATCAATCAGGCCATCGCAAACGCGCCGCTACACGGCTTCTTCTATTCTCATCGCGCGCTGCTCCACGAGGAGGGCGGCCAACTTGCGGAAGCGGTCGCTGACTACACGCGTGCCATCGAGCTACTTCCTGACTCGATCTGGCCGAAAGTACAGTCTGCGGAAGCGCTCGAGCGCGACGAGCGGCTGAGGGCCTATTGGCGACGTGGGTTCGTTCGGAGCGAGCTCGGCGATGATGCTGGGGCCATGCAAGACTGGGTGAGCGCGGCGGATCGCGGCTATCCCGAGGCGGTTGCATACATCACCAAGCATCATGCGAAGGAAGCGGCGGTCAGCCGCTTGGCAGACCTCGAGTGCGAACGCGACGGCTGTCGCGTGTATGCGTCCCCGGCCGAGGCGCTGGTGCTACTCAACGAGCTGGCCAGGTCCCCCTCCGAGGGCGTCACGGCCCGATTGGACATTCTCCTCTACACCGTCCTCATTGACCTGGCAGCGCATCGTGCACTGCTCGCCAAATTGCGCACGTTGTTGGATGCCTACATCCATTCCATAGGCGACCGCTCTGCTCACGACACCTTGCACTTGCTCATCTACAACTGCGCAGCGTTGGAAGCAGTGCTTGGGGACAGAAAGCGCGCGCTCGCGCTACTCGCAGAAGCAAAACAGCTCGGCATGGATCTCAGGAGAGCGCCGAACGACTCTGAGTTTGCGAGCCTCTACCACGACCCCGAGTTCACGACGCTCACTGCGAGCTAGCTAGAGCGCCGCGGAGAGCGCCTTCGACCCATCGCCGCGGCTCGCCGCAGCCACGAGGGGGGCAGAAGCTCCGCGACCTGGAACATGCACATCGTGCATCGTCCGACCCGCCCGAAACGGGCAACGCGCCCGGCGGTCTTCGCCGAGCGCGTTGGTCCGTTAGCCTGTCGTGGTCGAGCTAGTTCACGACGCGGAGGCTCTTGCGACCGGCCGGGATCGGCGGAGCCGCCTGATCCTCGGGATCGATCTCGGGCGCCACGGTGACGACCGACTTCTTCTTGTTCGTCTTCGCAGCAGCGTTGCGAGCGATCTGGAGGAGCTTGACGTGTGCCTCCTCGTGCTCCTTCGCCTTCTTGCCGGTGAGGACGTTCATGACCTTGCCCTTGAGGTACGAGAGGCGGTTCTTCTTCTCGCCGACCTCGTAGATCAGATCCGCAGCGGTGCAACCGGCCTTGTGCGGCGCGCGATGGAACGCGCTCTTCATCGACGGGTGCTTGTCGAGGTAGGTGCGGACCTCCTCGATCGTCATGCCGACATCGGCGAGGGCCTTGTCGACTTCCTTCTGCGCGAGCTGCTTGGCCTTGAACAGCTGCATCTGCACGCGGCTGTAGACGTTGACCGCGCCATCACCGTTGGTCTCGATCGGCAGGAAGATGCCCTGCGGATAGAGCTCGGTGATGAACGACTGGATGCCGTCCGAGACCGACGACGACGGCATGCATCCGAACGGCTTCACCGAGAGGGTCATGTTGACCTTCGCGTAGGCGACGTTCTGGATCAGCTTGCCGACTTCCATGTGGCCTTCGCCGCCACGGAGGTTGTTGTCGTAGAACGAGTGCGAGATCTCCGCGATCTGGTTCATGTCGGGGAGGTGGTAGTCGTTCAGACCCATGCCCTTGGCAAAGGTGTGGAACAGGCCACGGAGGACCTGCTCGCCGGCCCACAGCGACGCCTTGCGCTTGCGCACGTCGACGCCCTTGAGGCTGAACTTGCTGCCGCCCTGCTCGTCCTTGGCCTTGTCGACGCCGCGGAGCTGCGCGCGCTGCTCCGTGTCGAACCGACCCTGCCAGATCATGTAGAGGAGCCACGACGTGACGATCTGGATGTCCGGCTCGGCGCCCTCGGCCTCGAGGAAGCGCTGCAGGCCGTAGTTGCCGTCGCCTTCCGTCGTCATCGCCCAGAACTCACCGATGATGCCGACGCGCGGCTTCGGCTTGAGGCGATCCACCTGGACCGCGCCCATGACCTGGCGAACCTTGTAGAGCGCGAGCGGCAGCGACGTGTTGTTCTCGAACGCGTTCGAGATCAGACGCTTGCTGGTCTCGACCGCGCGGTCCGTCGCGCCCGGCTCGATCTCGTACGGACGCGTGCGGTACGCGAGCGCGTTGAGGACGTCGCCGATCAGGATGCCGCGGATGACGCCCCAGAAGAACTGCGGGTTCATCTCGAGACCCACGCCCTCGCCGGTCGCCTGCTTGAGACCACCGGTCTGCTGGAACAGCAGCACGCGGAAGCCGTCGAAGCCGGAGTCACGGAGCGCCTTGCGGTACTCGGTGACGTAGGTGCCGAAGCGGCACGGGCCGCACGCGCCGGCCGTGATGAACACGTGGTTCTTCACGATCTCTTCGGTGCTCTTGCCCTGCTCGCGGAGACCGTCGAGGTACTTCACGAGGTTGCCGACGGTGAAGTACGTCGGGTTGCACTGACCGCGGTTGCCGTACTCGCGTCCGAACTGGAGCGCGTCGTTGTCCGGCGTGTCGAGGGCGAGGACCTTGTAGCCGATGCCACGGAGCGCGCCCTGGATGAACAGGTCGTGCGCCATCGTGAGGCCGGAGACGAGGATGGTCGTGTGCTCGCGCTGCTCGCGCGTGAACTCGCGCGGAACGGCGTCGAACCACTGCTTGGCGTTCTCAGTAGGAAGGCCGAGGCGCTTGCGCTCCTCGAGCTCGAACTGCTTGAGCTGCTCCTCGATCGACTCGAGGGACATGGAGTCGAGATTGCTACCGGTCTTGTCGTTCGTCGTGCTCATGGTTCAGTTCCTTCCTAGGTCCGCATCACGTTGAGGGCCGCGGCGCGCTTCGCCTTCGGCTTGTTAGCTTCGTCTTGTTCGCGCCACGCCGAGACTTGTTCCACGAGAGCTTTCACCTCGCGGTCGAGCTTGTCGTCGATCTTGCCGACCGAGGCGAGCTTCTGCTGGAGCGATGCCATCAGCTCGAGCTTCTTCTCTGCCAGCGTGCGGTCGAGCTCCACCTTCTTCGCGCCCTGATCCTCGAGCTTCTCCTTGAGGAGCATGAGGGTGTACGCGTAGGTCTTCACGCGGATCTTGATCGAGCCCGAGGGCTTGTTCGCGTCGATGTCGTGCAGCGCCGAGTACGCCTTGCCGGCCGAGGCGATGATCGAATCGATCAGGCCGTAGGTCGGAGCGTCGTGGCCGCACTTGAACGACGACAGATCGAGGCACGCGAGGTTCGGGTGGCGAGCTGCGTACTTCGCAGCCCACACCTTCTGCACGGAGTTCGTCGAGTAGTTCTCCGGCCACACGTCGGAGACGTCGAGGCCGTTGTCGATGACGCCCTTGGCGATGTCCTCGGCGAACAGCGCGTCCATCCGGGGCTTGTCGCGCGGCAGCGAGCGCATCGACAGGATCGGGTAGCCGAGCGCCTGGAACTCCTCGAGGACCGAGTGGTTCATGCCCGGATCGTTGTGGTACGGGCGGCCGAGCATCACGAGCGCCACGCGGTTCTCGCGCGTCACCTCGTCGAGGATCTCGCGACCCTTGCGCTCCATCTCGTCCTCGAACGCCTGAACGGCCTTGAACGCGTGATCGACGGCGAAGTCGTTCTCGTCCTGCGTCAGGCCGAGCAGCGGTCCCCACTCGGAGAACATCTGCTGCTTGCACATCAGCGGCTCGTTGAGCGTCACCGCGGTGTCGAGGTACGTGATGCCGCGCTCGGCGAAGAAGTCGGTCTCCTTCGTGAACGCAGCGCGGATCACCTTCGGCGTACCGGAGACGACCGGGCAGCTCGCCGTATCCATCTGGTTCACGATGAACGTCGGGATGTGCGTGATCGCCGGGAAGAAGATGTAGTTGAGCGGCTTCTTCTCGTGGTGCTTGAACAGCAGGTTGTGGATGTGTGCCTGGACGACCTTGCTCGGGTAGCAAGGATCGACCGAGCCGTACTTGCCGCCAGCGGCCCACATCTCCTCGCCGGTCTCGTCCGAGAACACGACGTTGCGCGAGTCGATTCCGAGGACCTCGAGGTACGTGCGCCAGAACGGGCCCGTCGAGTAGAGGTTCAGGACGCGCGGGATGCCGACGCGGACATCCTTGCGCTTCGCCCACACGTCAGCGCTCGCGCGCTGGAACGGACGGTTGATCTTCTTGTGGCGAACGGCGCCGAGCAGCGTGCGCTTGACGACGACGTCCTCGACGGCTCCACCGTGCTCGGGCATCGGCGGCGACTCGTAGAACGCCTTGAACGCGAGCTTGGCCTCGTAGTCGACCAGGTTCGGGTACTTCTTCATGCGCGACTGGCGCTCCTTGTTGAGCTTCTTCAAGGAGTCCATGTTCTCGACGGTGCCCTTCTCGCAGGAGAAGCCCGAGATGTAGCGGGCGGTCTTGCCGTCGAGGGTCGCCGTGTCGATGAACGTGCGCGAACAGTTGTTCGGGCAGAAGTTGCAGCGCGTCGTCTCGTCGTTGGTCGACGTGAAGTTGATGTCGACGGCCTGGTCGAGACCGACGAACGTCGTCGTGCCGCGGCGGCGCGTGACGCGAAGGGCCTCGAACGCAGCGCCGATCGCGCCTGCCTCACCGCAGTGCGGGTGGAGGTAGACCTCGGCGTTCGGAACGCGCTTCTCGATGTAATCGACCTGCGCCTTGAGCGCGGCGATGTTCTTCTGCGTGCCGCCCTGGAGCACGAACACGCGGCCGAGCTCGGCCATGCGCGGGATCTGGACGACGTACTGCCAGATGTTCTTCGGCAGCACGAGCGCGAGGCCCGCGAGCAGCTCCTCCTTCGCATAGCCTTCCTTCTGGAAGTTCACGCGGTCGGAGTCGAGGAACACGGCGCAGCCGTAGCTGAACTTCGGTGCGAGGCGCGCCTCGAAGGCGACCTCGGCGTACTTCTTCACCGGGATGCCGAACTGATCGGCCATCGCCTGCAGCAGCATGCCGTTACCGGCAGAGCAGCTGTTGGAGAGCCGGAAGTTCTTCACGTCGCCGTTCTGCATGAACATCACCTTGATGTCCTGCCCACCGATGTCGCAGATCACGTCGACCGACGGGAACCAGCGCTTCGCGCTCATCATGTGAGCGACGGTCTCGACAATGTTCGCGTCGGCACCGAGCGACTTCTCGAGGACGTCGCCTGCGTAACCGGTGACACCGAAGCCGGTGACCTCGATCGTTGCACCCTGATCGGTCGCCCACTGGCGCATCTGGGTGAACATGTCCTTCATGTCCTGGATCGGGTTGCCCTTCGACAGGGTGTAGACCTTCTTCAGGATGTTCTCGTTCTCGTCGATGAACACGCACTTCGAAGAGGTCGATCCGCCGTCGAGGCCGACCACGCCCTTGTAGTGCTTGCCCGACTCGAGAAGCGTGTCCGCGTAGTACGGCTCCTTGTACTTCTCGATGAACGCATCGCGCTGCTCGGGCGCCTCGACCAGGCCGGGGCCGGCGGACTCGCCGAGCTTCGACTTGCGGCCGTGATTGATGAACTCGTCCATCGGATCGAGGCCGCGGTACTTGCCGACCGACTCGGCCTCGTAGAGACCGAACAGGACCGCGCCGTACGCAGCGTAGAGATCGGAGTTCTTCGGGACGAAGATCAGCTCCTCGATCGGCACCGTCTTGTCGTACTCGTAGCCGCGCTCCGCCCACGCCTCGGGGATCCGGAGGCGCCAGCATTCCTGGAGGAACGGCAGGTACGTGTTCGGTCCGCCGAGCAGGAGTACCTTGCTCTTGAGCGTGTTGCCGCGCGTGAGCACGGCGAGGTTCTGGCTGACGATCGCGTCCGCGAGGGAGTTCATGATCTCGCTGCGGGGGATGCCCGACTTCACGAGGTTCACGATGTCCGTCTCGGCGAACACGCCGCACTTCGCGGCGACGTGGTGGAGCTTGGTCGGATCGAACTTGAGCGCGGGGACTTCCTCGCGCGGCATGCCGACCTTCAGCACGCACTTGTCGATCGTCGCGCCGGTACCCGACGCGCACTTGTCGTTCATCGAGGTGGACGCGGTCTTGTCGCCGGTGTCCTTGTTCTCGCGGAACATGATGATCTTGGCGTCCTGGCCGCCGAGCTCGATCACGCTACCGACGTCGGGGTGGAGCTTCTCCACCGCCATCGTCACCGCGTTGACTTCCTGGACGAACTTCGCGCCGAGGATCGGAGCGATCGGGCTGCCACCGGAGCCGGTGATGAAGCAGCGGATCTGGTCCTGCTTCAGGTGCGGGAACACGGTGTGAATCTCGCGCAGCATCTCGCGCGTCATCTCCGGCTGCCGCGTCTCGTGGCGCAGGTACTTCGACCAGATGATCTCCTTGGTCGTCGGATCGACCACGGTCATCTTCACGGTCGTCGAACCGACGTCGATGCCGATCACTACCTTCTCGGGTGCGTTTGCCATTCGGTATCTCCTGTCAGCCTTCGATCAAGACGTACGACTAGACTGACGCGTCATTCTAGGAATGACTGACGTGTCAGTCCAGTGTTAAGTGTCGGCAAGGACAGATCTCTTTGGTGCGCAGCCGCGTTCGCGCACATTGTATGCCTGACTACATTTGACGCACAGCGCTGCGTAGCGGACTACGCGCTTTGCCGTGGTTCGACCTCCCGCGACAGCGCGCAAGTCCCCTGTTCACAGGCGATGTCTCCTAAGATGGACGCATGCGCGGGGTGCTGCTGGTCGTCGGGAGCGTGCTCGTCGGGTGCTACCACCCCGAGGCGGTGCCGGGCGCGCCGTGTAGCACCGGTGGCACGTGCCCGACCGGCCTCGAGTGCCGGGCCGGGATCTGCGAGCTGGCGGGGACCGACGGGAGCCTCGACGCGCTGGTCGATGCCGCGATCGATGCGTGCCCGGTCGCGACCTGCCAGGACACCTGGGTCGTCGGGTGCGGTGCCCCGGTCGCATGCGGCCACGGCTGCAGCGAGATGGGTGGTGCCCACTGCCGCGTGCTGGTGCCGAGCAACGGGGTGACGCCCGACATGCTGGTCGGCGCGACGGCGGACGTCACCGCCAACGACTGGAACTTCGATACGGACGACGGCGAGATCCGCCGCGGCAACACCATGCTGCGCACCGCGGGGACCGGCGTGATCGCGGGCATCGGGTTCGAGATCCGCGACGGCATGGGCGTGTTCACTGCGAACAGCTTCCGGGTCGCGCAGTTCGACGACTGGGACGCCGATGGTGACAACAGCCTCGTGCTGTTCGCCGCGACCACGATCTCCGTGATCGGCGAGCTCGATGTCGGTGCGAACGGTGGCGTTGCCGGTCCCGGCGGATCGGATGCGTCCGCGTTCACGTCGGGGCAGAACTGCCGCGGCAAGACCGGCCGGTTCTTCTCCGCCGGCTTTGGCGAGGGTGGTGGCGGTGGCGGTGGACGCACCGCGGGCGGCAATGGCGGTGCGTCGAACCAGGCGGGCGCGACCGGCGCCGGCGGCACGCTGTGCTCGATGTTCCCGACGACGCTTCCGCTCCGCGGTGGCGCGGGCGGCGCGCACGGCGGCAACAGCTCGCTGAACTCCGGCGGTGGCGGCGGTGGAGCTGTCGCCCTCGTCGCGATGGAATCGATCAGCGTGACCGGCGTGGTCGGAGCACCCGGCGCCGGCGGCATCTCCGGCGCGAGCGGCACCGCACCGAGTGGAGATGGCGGCGGCGGAGGCGGAGGCGGAGGCGCGGTTCTCCTCGAAGCACCGAGCGTCGTGGTCTCGGGTGCACTGACGGCGAACGGCGGCGGCGGTGCGGCGCCGTTCATGGTCGCCGGGGGTCGAGGCATGCTCGCGAGCGGAAGCTCGGCGATCGGTGGTGTCTACACGGGGCCCGGTGGCACGGCGAGAGGTGGGCGTGGCGGTACGGGCACGCTATCCCCGGGCAACGGCACGACCTACGCCGAGAGCGACGCAACGCCGACGGTGATCATCACGCGCGGTGGTGGTGGCGGCGGCGCTGCGGGTCGGATCGAGATCCGGTCGGCGACGAGCATGGTCGGCGGGACGCAGAGCCCGATGCCGACCTACGCCGACGCCGTGCTCGAGTAGGCGGTCGCCCTGCCCTGACGCGAGCTACTTCAGAACGCCGCGCAGCGCGACCATCAGCATCTCGCTCACCACGTCGTCGACGGTGATCGCACCGTCCTGGCGGAGCACCTCCTCGATCACGCCGCGGATCATGCCGAGCAGCGCCGCCGACGCGAGGTCGACGTTGCACCGGCGCGTCAGCCCGATCTCCATCCCGGTCTCGAGCGCGCGCTTGACGAGGTTCCTGACCTCGGTGAAGAACGCATCGAGCCGTTCACTGGCCTCGGCCTCGGGCGTGTGTCCCGCCGACAGCAGCAGCGTCGCGAGTGCACGGTCGTGGACGATGTACTCGAGGATCGCGACGATCTGCGCGCGGAGCTGGACCTGCGGTGCGGGCGCAGCCTTGTCCTCGACCTCGATCCGCTTGATCCGCGCGCGGAGATCCGCCATCGCCTGATCGAGGATCGAGTCGAACACCGCGGCCTTGCTCTCGAAGTAGAGATAGAACGTGCCGCGTGCGATCTGCGCGCGCTCGATGATCGCGTTGATCGAAGCACCGTGATAGCCGGCGTCCGCGAACACGGCCTTAGCCGCGGCGAGGATCTGGCGACGGCGCTCCTGCTTTGCCCGATCGCCAGCGTCCTGTGACGTCGAGACCATCAACCGCCTCGCCGCGACTGGTACGCGATGATCGCGCGCTCGAGACCGGAGTACAGCTTGCGGTACGTCAGCCGCGAATCGGCGATGAACCCGTTCGCGCAGTGCTGCTCGATCTCCGCCTCGATCGCCGTCGCGAACGACTCGTTGTCGGCGAACAGGTTGATCTCGTCGTAGACGCCGTGCGAGAGCGACGTGAAGTTCGCCGAGCCGACGTCGGAGAACCGGTGATCGATCACGACGACCTTGCTGTGCACCATGCGCGGCAGCAGCACGATCGTCAGATTGTCGGGAGCACCGGTCAGGCGCATCAGCGCATCGCACGTGTAGCGATTGATGTTCGCGAGGACGTCGGCCTGATCGGCGGTGACCAGCTTGACCGCGATGCCGCGGTTGACCGCACGCGCGAGCGCCGCCGTGAACCGGCGATCGTTCATGTACGCCATCTCGACGGTCAGCGACTTCTGCGCCGAATCGATCAGCGCGAGCCGGTGGCTCATCATCGGGCACGTGTTCTTGCGATGCGCCTCGCGGCTGTGCACGAGAAAGTCGACGCCGCGCGACGGATCGAACTCGTCGTGCCCCGCCATCCGCTCGCGCAGCCGGTCGATGTGCTGCTGGCCCTCGACCTCGACCATCACGTCGAACCAGTCGTGGCGATGGTTGTCGCCGACGCCCATCGATCCGAGGATCATGTAGCGATCGTCGATGATGTAGACCTTGCTGTGATCGAACCGCTTGCGCAGGTGCTGGACGTTGACGTTCGGATGCGCCTGGAGCTTCTGCGACAGCGCGTTCGGCTTCTGCTTGAACGACCCGGGTGCGCGGTAGACAGCGCCGAGGAACCACGCCTGGAAGCCGCGGATCGGATCGACGCGCTTGTGGAAGAAGCTCTGCTTGTTCCCGCCCGTGTACTCGTAGACCGCGGCGATCCGATCCTTGTGGATCGTGACCCGGGCCCCACGCTCGGCGGCGGCGAGGACCGCCTCGCCCATCTGGTTGCCGGCGTCGTCGTCGCGCCACAGGAAGGCCCGGATCTCGACGGACTTCTCGGCGTTGCGAACGCGCTCGATGATCTTCTGGAACGCGACGTCACCCGAGCCGAGGACCCGCAGGGTCGAGCCGTCGACGGTGCTCGGTGCGCTTCCGAGCGGCGCCGGCAGCCCGACCGGCAGCATCTGGTGCTTCACGCGACGCGCCCGGCGCCCACCCGCGAACAGGGGCCTGCGACGAGGAAGGGGACGCGCCATGTGGAAACATACGCGTAACCCACCCGGCCCGACCGGTCAATGATCGGGAGTCGACGGCCATGACGCGGCGCTACGTGCCGATCGTCACGCTGCTCACAGCCGGGATGGTTCGCGCCGAGCCGGATTCGGAACTCCGCCCTGGCGCATGCTGGCGGCCGACGTTGTGGTCTGCACGCGGCCCTGTTGTTTCTCGCAACGCGAACGACGCGATCCACCGCCGCCACGCGGACTTGCACTGGCGTGGCACTTGCTCGAGGGTGCGTGACGTGCCCTGCGAGTGTAACGAGCGACTGACGATCGAAAGTGAGCGAACGAAGTGAGCGAGCTCGAGCTGGTCGGCATCCGCAAACTCTACGAGGGCGTGTCGCGCCCCGTGATCCCCGATCTCGCGCTCACGATTCCCTCGGGACAGATGGCCGTCCTTGTCGGGCCATCGGGCTGTGGCAAGTCGACGACGCTGCGGATGGTCGCCGGCCTCGAGGAGCCGACCGCCGGCACGATCAAGATCGGCAAGCGCGACGTCACGAACCTCCCGCCCGCCGAGCGCGACATCGCGATGGTGGTCCAGAGCTACGCGCTCTACCCGCACATGACCGTGTTCGAGAACATGGCGTTCGGGCTGCGGATCAAGCACCTGCCCGAGGCCGAGATCCGGAAGCGCGTCACCGCGGCGGCCGATAACCTCGGCCTCACCCAGTACCTCGAGCGGCAGCCCAAGGCGCTCTCGGGTGGCCAGCGCCAGCGGGTCGCGATCGGTCGCGCGCTGGTTCGCGCGCCGAAGGTGTTCCTGTTCGACGAGCCGCTGTCGAACCTCGACGCCAAGCTGCGCAGCGACATGCGCCGCGAGATCGCGCGCATCCATCAGCAGTCGAAGACCACGTCGATGTACGTCACCCACGATCAGATCGAGGCGATGACGCTCGCCGACATGATCGTCGTGCTGAAGGACGGCGTGATCCAGCAGATCGGCACGCCGGTCGACATCTACGAGCGTCCCGCGAACCGGTTTGTCGCCGGGTTCTTCGGCACACCGTCGATGAACTTCCTGTCCGCGGATCTCACCGCGACCGGAGAGCGCCAGAGCGCGCGCGGCGCCGGCTTCGAGATCCCGCTCGGGCACAAGTTCTCGGGTGCGCCGACGCTGCGTCCGGCGAAGGAGTCGGTCGACCGGATCGTCGTCGGTATCCGGCCCGAGCGGCTGTCGCTGGTCGGCAACGCGGATGATGTGGCGCTGTCGGGCTCGGTCGCGATGCGCGAGGTCCTCGGCGCCGAGGTCGTGCTCCACCTCGAGTCGGCGGCGGGCCCGTTGACGGTGCGCACCGACGCGGGCTCTGCGCCGCGCCCTGGCGACACCGTCCAGGTCTGGCTGGATCCGAAGATGGTCCACGTGTTCGACGGCGCGACGGAGCTGCGGCTGTGACCTCGCGCAGGCCGGATGCGCCGAGCGACGGTGGCTCGGTCGCACGGACCCGCGTGGTGCGCTCGATGCTCGGGTGGCGCGAGACCGAGATCTCCGAACGTTGCGATGCCGACCGCGCGCTCGCGATCGTCGTTGTGCCGGCGATCGACGAGCTTCCTGACGCACCGATCCAGCCGCGCCGTCGGCGCAAGCGCACGATGCCGTGCATCGCGCTGCTGCTCGCGTTCGTCCTCCTCGCCGGGTGCGAGCGCAAGCAGGGCGTCGTGCTGTGGCACGCCTACAACGGCGCCGAGAAGGATGCGCTCGCGACGACGGCCGCGCGCTGGAACCACGAGCATCCTGATCGTCCTCTCGAGCTCGTCGCCGTTCCGTACGGTGCGTTCGCCGACAAGCTGACGTCCGCGATCCCCGGCGGCAATGGCCCCGACCTGTTCATCTACCCGCAGGACCGGATCGGCGACTGGGCGGACTCCGGCGTGCTCGAGCCGCTCGAGTTCTGGGTCGATGACGCGCGCGCGGATCGGTTCTCCGACGAGGCGCTCGCCGCGATGGCCTACAAGGGCTCGCTGTGGGGATTGCCGGTCGCGGTCAAGTCGCTCGCGCTCTACTACCGCACCGATCTCGTCGCCAGCCCGCCGCTCACCACCGACGCGCTGATCGCGCTGACGCCGGGGATGAAGCAGCGGTCCGGATATTCCGTCGCATACGCCAACGTCGACCTCTACGGTCACGCGCCCTGGCTGCACGGGTTCGGCGGCACGATCCTCGACGATGCGGGGAAGCTCTCGGTTGCCACGCCCGAGGCGGCCGCCGCCATGGCGTTCGCGCGCAAGCTCGTGCTCGACGGTGTCGCACCGGAGCACGCCGAAGGACCGCTGGTCGCCACGCTGTTCAACGAGGGGAAGGCCGCGACCGTGATCTCCGGTCCGTGGTTCGTCTCCGACATCGCGAGTGGCGTGCCGTGGAAGGTGACCACGCTGCCGGTTGTCAGCCCGACCGGGAAGCACGCAGCCCCGTTCCTCGGCGCGGAGGGCATCCTGATGTCGGCGCGCGCGGGCGACAAGGACGCCGCGTTCGCGGTGATGGATGCGTTGACGTCGGACGTCGCCGCGATCGAGCGCGCCAAGCTCGCCCGCCAGGTCGTGCCCAACGTGCACGCCTATGAGGATGCGACCGTCGCCGCGGATCCCGTGTTGCTCGCGTTCCGCGCCCAGCTCGCCCACACCGTCGCGATGCCGAAGGGCGCCGCGATGCGCATGGTGTGGACGCCGTACAAGACCGCGCTCGGCGAGGTGCTCGCGGGCCGCGCCGAAGCGGGTACGCAGCTGCTGGCCGTCGAGCGCGAGGTCGCGAGCTACCTGGTGAGCCCGAAGTGATCACGGTGGTGCGTCAGCTCCGTGATTTCGCGTTCGGCGCAGCGCTCGCGATCCTGATCGCGACGGTCGCGTTCGTCGCCGTGCGCAACAAGGAGCTCGCTGCACGGCAGATCGATCTCGCGACCCGCGCCGCCAGCGAGGTCGCGGCGGCCCGCGGTCCGCTGCCGTCCGTCGACGCAGGGCTGGTCAGCCAGCCGAGCCCGTCGGTCAAGCGCCCGTATCTCCGGGTCCGCCACGTCTACCGCCATGGTGCCTGCCGGCAGCTCACCGCGAGCGGCGGCGTCAACGACAAGCTGTTCTACGACGCGATCAACCGCGCCGAGCGCACCGGCGTGTTCGCGGAGCTGGTGCGCGACGGCTCCGGGCGCGCGATCGCGGTCACCTCGTCGGAGGTGATGACCTCGTGCGGCGCGACCGAGCCGACCCCGATGTGGGCCGTGGCCGTCACCGCGCCCGCTCGCCCCGCGCCCTACCCGTTCCTCGTGATCATCGGCCTGCTCGGGCTCGGCATCGCACTGTCCGCCGCAGGCGCGCTGCTCTCCGGCGCGGACGGGCGCGCCGCCCGCGCCGGCACGGTCGTCGGGATCGCCGTGCTCGCGATCCCGTGCGTGCTGTGGCAAGCGTGGGTCGCGACGATCGCGATCGTCCTCGTCGGTGGCTCCCTCGCGCTGCTCCAGCGCGCGCAGCTCACCGATCGCCTGGCGACCGGCATCCGCATCCATCGCACGGCGCTCGGCTTCCTCGCCCCGGCCGCGATCTCGATGATCGTCCTCGTCGCCGCACCGTTCGTGATCGGGCTGGTCCTCGGGTTCTACGATCACCATCACGGCACGTGGACGTTCGTCGGGCTCCACAACTTCGGGGAGATCCTGTCCGGAGGCGGCCGCCCGCTCGATGATCCGTTGAACTTCTGGTTCATCCTCGGCGTGACCGTGCTGTGGACGGTCGCGAACGTCGCGTTCCACGTCACGATCGGCGTCGCGCTCGCACTGCTGCTGTCCCGGCCGTGGCTCCGCGCCAAGGGCGTGTGGCGGATGCTGTTCATCCTGCCGTGGGCCGTCCCGAACTACATCACCGCGCTCATCTGGAAGGGCATGTTCACCGGCGAGTACGGAGCGGTGAACTCGCTGCTCGAGGCTGCCGGCCTCGACGGAGTCTCCTGGTTCAGCTCGTGGGCGACGTCGTTCTCGGCGAACGTGATCACGAATACCTGGCTCGGCTTTCCGTTCATGATGGTCGTGGCGCTCGGCGCGCTCGAGTCGATCCCGAAGGAGCTCTACGAGGCAGCGTCCGTCGACGGCGCCAGTGCATGGCAGCGCTTCCGTCACATCACGATGCCGCACCTGCGTCCGGCGCTCGGTCCAGCCGTCGCCCTCGGCTCGATCTGGACGTTCAACATGTTCAACGTGATCTATCTCGTGTCCGCCGGTCAGCCCGGTGGTGCCACGAATATCCTCGTCACCGACGCGTACCGCTGGGCGTTCGAGCGCGGTGAGCGCTACGGAATGGCGGCGGCGTACGCGACGATCATCTTCGGCATCCTCCTGCTGTGGACGGTGTTCGGTACACGGATCGTGCGCAGCAAGGAGCCGTCATGAGCACGACGCGGCGCGGGCCCAACCCGGCGCTCCTCGTCCTGACCTACGTCGGGCTGATCGTCCTGTGCGGCATCGTGCTGTACCCGGTGATGCTCGTCTGCAAGAAGGCGTTCGAGCCCGGCAGCCAGTTCGCGCTGTCCGCGTCGCCGGTCCCGACCGCCGTCACCCTCGATCACTTCCGCGAGCTGTTCACGACGCGCGGTGGCGGCGGCGAGCTGCTGTTCCTTCGCCATGCCGCCAACTCGATCGTCGTCGCGCTGCTGACCACGGTCGTCGGCGTCTCGCTCTCGTGCACGGCGGCGTATGCGCTGTCGCGGTTCAAGTTCCCGGGCCGCAAGACCGGGCTGACGATGTTCCTCGTCGTCCAGATGTTCCCGGCGACGCTGCTCCTCCTGCCGCTCTACGTGATCCTCAACAAGCTCGGGCTGCTCAACTCGATCGCCGGCCTCGTGCTCGTGTACTCGACGACCGCGATCCCGTTCTGCGTGTGGACGCTGAAGGGCTACTTCGATTCGCTGCCGCGCGAGCTCGAGGAGGCCGCGCGGATCGATGGCGCATCACCGTGGATGATCTTCCGCAAGATCATCCTGCCGCTGTCGCGTCCCGCCCTGTCGGTCACCGCGCTGTTCTCGTTCATGACCGCGTGGAACGAATTCATCATGGCGTCGACGTTCATGACCAACCAGACCAAGTACACGCTGCCCGTGCTGATCCAGTCGAGCGTCACCGAGTTCTCGGCGGACTGGGGTCTGTTTGCCGCCGGCGCGGTCGTCACGAGCGTGCCCGTGATGATCGCGTTCTACGTGCTGCAGAAGTACCTCGTCGGCGGCCTCACCGCCGGCGCCGTCAAGGGCTGAAACGTTGACGTCGACGTGAACCTGAACGTCAACGTGAAACATCGACGTTGACCTCGACGAGGGGCGGCCACGTACGTCGCTGCGTCGGTCAGAACAGCGTCACCGTAGAGCGCGAGAGATCCTCCGGGCTAGACTCGCTGCTCGCGCTCCACCGCCGGCATCACGCAGCCCGCATCACGCAGCCCGCATCACGCAGCGCGTCGACGCCCAGGTCCACGGTGGCGTTCAGGTTCACGTTCACGTCGACGTCAACGTCGACCTTTTTTAGATATCGATCAGGCCGCCGCCGGGAGGCTTCTTCGGCTTCGTACCACCGCCGGTCGGCGGACGCTTCGGCGTCGACGTCCCGCCGGCGCGCTTGATCAGCTCGATCTTCACGGTGACATCGCCCTCGATGTCGACCTTCTGCTCGACCGTCTTGTAGCCAGCGGCGACCACGACGACCTTCACTTCCTTCTTGCCACCCTCGGGGAACTCGATCTCCATCGTGCCGCCCTCGACGTCCTTCTTATCGACGGAGATCTTGGCGGTCGCAGCCACGGCGTCGGGCTTGACCTCGACGACGAGCTTCGCCTTCCTCAGCGCGGGCGCTGCACTCCCGGCGCCCGTCGTCGGCGTGGTCGCGGTGCTGGGCGTCGTCGTGCCGGTCGTCGGCGTCGTCGTGCCGGTCGTCGGCGTCGTCGCCGCGACCGTCGGCGTGGCGGTGGTCTTCGGTGTAGCCTCGGGGGTCGGCGTGAACGTCGCGGGCTTCGGGGCGGGGTCGGCCGTCTCCGCCTTCACGCTGCTGCTCGTCGACGGCGACGCGTCCGCTTCCTCGCTGCCCGTACCGACACCGAACAGCAGGCCGCAGAACACGCCGACGGCCAGACCGGCCGACACCACGACGGGCACCGCGCGCGAGGTGCCCTGGCGCGGCGCGCTCGGGCCTCGCGGCTGCTGCATCGGGGGAGGCATCTGCCCCATCGGCTGCTGCATCTGCGGTTGCTGCATGGGCTGCATCTGCTGCATGCCGGGATTCGGGGGATACGGGTTTGCCATCTGGTGCCCTCCTAGAACGCGCCCATGACCGTCAGGCCACTGGCATCGTGTTGGACCCACGGAACGAGGTCGAGCTTGGACATCTCGGGCGCATTCGGTGACGTCGACGTCTCGGCCGCCGCTTTGTCCTGTCCGCGCCGGTACTTGGCGACGTACCAGTACGCGGTGAACCCGGCGGCCACGATCGTGGTCCCGAGCATGACGTCGCTGAGCAGGGCGTAGTTTTCGCCGTTCGCTCGCGCATCCTCGCGCTCGGTGCGCGTCGAGTCGGCGGCGACGAACGTGTCGTGCTGCCCCTTCGCCATCAGGCCGGTCACGATGCTGGTGCCGAGCGCGGCGACCGTCACCACGCCGCCGATGATCAGCGGCACCTTCGACGGCGACAAGGCGACCGTCGGCGCCTCGCTCGGACCCGTGTACGGCTCCGGTGGCGTCACGACGATCCTGATCGGCTCGAGCTCGATCTTGCGCTCCGCCTCGGACCCCGCCTCGACCTTGATCTCGACGTCCTTGGGCTGATAGCCGTCGGACTCGAACGACAGCGTGTAACTGCCTGGCATGAACACCAGCGGCTCGGCGAACGGCGACGTACCGAGCGACGCTCCACCGACCGACACCGTGGTGCCTTCCGGATCGACCTGCAACGTGACGAGCCCGACCTTCATCGTCAGATCGTCGAACTTCGCCTGTGCCTTCTTCTGCACGTCGGGCCTCACGCCCTCCTTCGCCGCAAGCAGCGTGCGGAGGTGGCGCGTCGCCAGATCCAGCTTGCCGAGCTTCTCCTCGGTGACCGCGAGATCGAAGTAGTAGTTCGGGTCGTCGCCGGTCTCGATCGCCTTCTGGAACGCGTTCGCCGCGGCCTCGTAGAAGCCCTTGGCTTCCTCTGCCTTGTTCTTGCGCGTCGAATAGTCGCCCTTCTGCGCGGCCTGCTGCCCGGCGGCATGGAGCTTCTTCGCGAGCTTCGGATCCTTGACGATCGGCGCGGGCTCCGCGGGATTCGACGGCGCATCGCCCGGCGGAGTCTCGGCATTCATGTCGATGTCGCCCTCGCCCGGCGCCGGCGATTGCGCCAGCGCGTGGGTCCCCGGAACAGTCAGTGCTGCGAGCACGACGAGCGCGAGCCTGCGGCCACTCATGGGCCCGAGTGTACTACGAGCCGGGCGGCTCGGGCCGACGACCGGCCGCACCGAGCTTCGCCATGTACTCCAGCGACCGTAGGGGCTTGCCGACCAGCGTCTGGACCATCGCGACCAGCGCGTCGCGCCCGGCGATCCGGTCCGCGGAGGCAAACCGCGGGTCGGTGTCGAGGGCGCGGGCGGCCGCCGGAGATTCGAACTCGAGCGCGGCGCGGAGGTACGCGAGCGTTGCCGGATCGAGCGGCCGGATCCCGGGCCCGCGGCTGCTCGCGGCGCACCGCCGACACACCGCCCCGCCACGCTGGGGGTCGAACACCGCGCCGGTCGCGAGCTCGGTCTCGCCGCAGGCAGCGCACCTCTCGAGCGACGGCCGATGCCCGGCGAGATCGAGTAGCGCCAGCTCGACGGTGCGCAGCGCACCTGGCGACGGTCCGCCGTCGGCGAGTGCATCCCAGAGCCCGACGATCAACTCGAGCGCGTGCGGCTCGGGAATCTCCGGTGGGACCAGCGCACCGACGAGCTCCGCGATGTAGCTCGCGTGCGCGACCGCGACGACGTCACTCGACAGCTGCGTCCACTCGCGCACCACATCGGCGCTCTCGAGCGCCCACAGATCGCCGCGTGGCCGGCGCCCGAGCTGGAACTTGCCGAGGACGAGCAGCGATAGCGCACCGGAGAACCGCAGCTTCGAGCGGCGCGCGCCACGGGCGACCGCCGACACCCGACCCAGCGTGTCGGTGTAGAGCACGACGAGCAGATCGGATTCGCGCAGCGGCGTCGTGCGCAGGACGACTCCGAGACACTCCTCAGCCACGACCGAGCCTAGCGCGCCACGGGCACGCGAGCTGCCTCAGGCAAGCTGATCGACGAGATCGGCGGTCTCGGCCTGCGTCACGCCATCGCCGCTCGAGCTCGGACGGCGCATCAGGTACGACAGCGTCAGCGTCGCTGCGATCAGGAGAATGATCACGGCGAGGGTCAGCCCACCCTGGCGGGCCGACCGATCCTCGCGGTCCATCAGGATCGGCGGGAGGAACGTGCGACGAGCCGGCTCGCGCGACGCCGCCCGATCCTCGAGCTCGCGCTCGGCGAGATCCGGATCCGCATCGTCGATGACGAGGCTCGGCACGACACGCGAGCTCGATGCCTTGGCGAGGCGCTGGGCCGACGCGGCCATCCGCCATGGCACCGTGGGCGCGACGATGGCGGGCATCTTTGGCGACCACGTGCCGCCTACGGCCAGCTCCTCGGGAGCTTCGACCCCGACGGCGATCGCTTCCGTGGACGCGCTGACCGCCGCGGTGGTGACCTCCGCGATGTTCGTCAGGGTCGAGGCATCGACCGCGGTGGCGACGGTGACCGGCTCGACGACACTCTCCGCGACCGCAACGACGTCATCGGCGAGCGCAGCAACGATCGGGGACGCCTCGAACGGCGTGCCGGTTGCCATCGCCTTGCGCTTGCCCCGGACCTTCGCGGTGCCGGTGCCCTTGCGCGACTTCTTCTTCTTCGCCCCGGTCTCGACGGGCGCTTCCGCCTCGAGCGCCGGTGCGGTGCTGATCTCGGCGACCGGCTCGGCGACGGCCTCGACGATCTCCGTCGACGCTGTGACGATCGGCTCGGCGGTGACCACGAGGGTCTCGGTCCGGGCACAGCCGATCGGCTCGAGCGACTCGACGGGACTCGCGACGACCTCAAGCGGGCTCTCGACGATCTCGACGGCGTCTGCGATCGGCTCCGCGGCGAGCACCGAGGGCTGCACCGGGGTCACGCGGATCACCGACGACGTGTGCGGTGCGAGCTCGGACATCGTCTCGACCAGCGCACGCGCAGTCGTCGACGCCGCGGACGGCATCGCACCGGTCTGCGTGGTCGCTTCGCTGTAGCGGCGCAGCGTCTCGGTCTCGTCGAGCCCGACCGCTCGCGCGTAGCTCCGAACGAAGCCGCGAACGAACACCTCGGCCGGCAGGCCGTCACCGGGGTTGATCGCGCCCGCCTCGAGGCGCTCGAGGATCCGCAGCTGGATCTTCGTCACGCGAGCGATGTCCTCGATGCTCATCGCGCGCTGCGTACGACCGCCGCGCAACCAGATGCCGAGGCTCATCCGTGCATCCACGACGGTGCCCGAATGAGCCGGAATGCGAAGGTCCGGTTGTGTCGGCGAGCGCCCCATCACTCGTTCACTGCCCATTGCTTGCACCGAGAGCGCCGCCGTCGGCGCGACATTGCGAAGCGATGCAGCTCTGCGGCGAGATCTTGAGACACGCGTCACGTGCACGACGTGCGTCGTCGACGAGCCCTTGCTGCATCCGCGTCTTCATCAGATAGAGGCTGGCTTCCTGCGACCCACAGGACTGGTCGTTGGAGACCGTTTCGAAAACTTCCGCAGCTTTTTCCCACTCTTCCCGAGCGAAGTAAACTCTCGCCAGCCGATAAGTTGCCACGCACATCTTTGGCTGGAACGAAATTGCCTGACGCAGCTCCTTCGCCGCTTCGACGTGCTTGCCCTGGTGGAACAACGCCCACGCGAGGTGCGCGCGCGTGAGGCCGGGACTGTCGAGCCGCATCGGATTCTCGAGCGCCTTGGTCAGGTACTCGGCAGCGACGGCGTAGTCCTCGAGGAGGTTGTGGACGGTGCCGCGATTGGACCAGGCCTCGCCGTACTCCGGATTGATCTTCGCGGCCATCTCGAAGTCGACGTCCGCATCGTGGAGGAACTTGTCGAGGTCCTTGTGCGTCGCCTCGGCGTCCACCCCGGTCAGGCACTGGTCGATCTCGAGCGAGCGCTGCGTGTCGATCGCGCGGACCATGTGGACCAGGCCGCGCACGAGGTATGCCTCGTCGTTCGTCGGGTTCAGCGCGATCGCACGACCGGCCTCGGTCTCGGCGGCCTCGAGCTCGTGCTTGCGGAGGAAGTCCTTCGCGATGTCGAGCCGGTTGGAGCTCTTGGTGACGTCGCGCTCCACCCCCGGACATCCGGCGGACGTCGAGATCATCGCGCACGCCGCGAAAATCATGAGCAATCCACGAGCGTTAGCACCCACGGCGCGGACCGTACCGTATGCCTTTGCGACCCGTCAACGGTCATCGGGCAGTCACCATCCCTCATCCCCCGGGCCGCGCGATCCCTCCCCGTTGTATAGACGAGGCGTGATGACTGCCCTTCCCGGCCCGCTCGCGCCCACGCAGACCTCGACGATCGGCGGCCTGTACGCCGAGACGTTCGTCCCCGCGGCCACCCCGAAGGGCGTCGTCGTGATCACCCACGGCTATGCCGAGCACTGCGGTCGCTACCGCGAGGTCGCGCACGTGATCGTCAACGCGGGCTGGGCGGCGCTGTCCTACGACGTCCGTGGCCACGGCAAGTCCCCCGGCGAGCGCGGCTACATCGACCGGTTCGATACGTACCTGAACGACCTCGCCGCGATGCTCGCCGCGGGACGCAAGCTCGCACCCGAAGGTGCGCCGGTGATCCTCCTCGGCCACTCGCACGGGAGCCTGATCACGCTGCGCGCCCTCGCCAGCGCACAGCCGCCCGACGTCAAGGCGGCGATCCTCGCCTCCCCCTATCTCGCGCTCAAGCTCGCGGTCCCCGGCTACAAGAAGATGCTCGCACGGGTCGCGAGCCGCGTCGCCCCCAAGCTCGCCCAGCCGAACTCGCTTCGCGTCGAGGACCTCACCGCAGACACCGCGAAGCAGGCCGAGCGCCTCGCCGACACGCTGTGCTTCGATGTCGCAACCTCCCGGTGGTTCACGGAGTCGTCAGGCGCACAGGAGTATGTCCTGGAGAACGCGGCTCGGATCCGGATCCCGACGACCTGGCTCGTCGGGGGGGCCGATCCGATCGCCGACCCCGCGCGCTCGCGCACGGTCGCCAGCAAGGTCGCAGGTGCGAGCTATCACGACCTCGCGGGCATGAAGCATGAGGTGTTCAACGAGGTGGAGCGCGGCCAGGTGTTCGCGGAGCTGACGCGCGCCCTCGCAAGCGCCTGATCTGGGCCAGATCGGATAACCACATTGGCGAGATCCGACAGGACCTCTATACTGAGGTTGTTCGCGGCGTAGTTGGTGGCGTGTTCCTTGACGATTGATGTTTCGTCAGCCGGCGTCGGGTCGTCGACCTCGCCTTGGTCTCGCCTCGCGCTCACGGCTGCGGAGTCTCCCGCAATATGAAGCTTTTCGCCTGCATGTGTAATCAACCTCAACGGCTGCCAGCCGCGCTGGCACCGGTGCGTTCAGCGCTCGTCGCGCAGCCGCCGGTCAGTCGGTGGGGACTCGGCTACATCCAGGGTGGTGACGTCCTGCTCGTACGTACGCCGAAGGCGACGACGACGCCGGTCGATCTATCGGCTCCGCTCTCGGAGCTGAAGAGCGACTGCGCGATCGCGCAGGCGGTGCGAGAGGACGGCTACGCGGGCACGGACAACACGCCTCCGTTCCGGTTCCGGCGCTGGATGTTCGCGCAGACCGGCGCGCCGAAGCTCGAGGACATCGCGGCTCGCTTGCTCGAGCACGTCCCGGAGTACCTGCGTCGCAACATGAAGGGCCGCACGCCGGCGGAGCTGATCTTCCATCTGTTCCTCGCGATGCTCCACGACGAGGGCAACATCGACGATCCGAACCTGCCGACCTCCTCGCAGCGCCGTGCGCTGGCCGCGACGCTGCGCCTCGTCAGCTCCGAGCTCGAGCGCGCCGGCAAGGTCGGCGGTGCGAGCGCGCATCTCGGCAACGTCGCGCTGACCAACGGTCGCTCGATGGTGCTCGCGCACCTCTCCGAGCCCCTGCGGCTTCGTCGGTTGACCGTCACCGGCGAGCGAGGCGAGCGCGATGACTCGTTCCGCGGTGTGCTGCTGCTCTCCGGTGGAGACGGCGATCCGAAGGACGGGTTCGAGGACGTGCCGCCGAACACCGCGGTGCTGATCAGCCGCGACCTCCAGGTCAGTTTCGCGGATCTCGCGCCGTAGATGCGCGCCCCCTGCTTGCCCGCGGCGCTGTGGCTCGCCGTGATCGCGTGTGGCGATCCGCCGCCGCCCACACCGGATGCCTCGCTCGATGCGCCTCGCGACTCCGCGTCCGATGCACGCGCGTGCGCGATGCCCGGCGACTGCCCGTGCTTCTCGAACTACGACTGCCCCGACACCCACGCGTGCGTGAGCCAGGATCCGGGCGGGGAGATGGTGTCGTGCGTCGAGGGTGCGCGCGGCCAAGGCGCGCCCGGCACGCCGTGCACCGGTGAAGCCGACTGCGCGAGTGCGCTGTGTGTCGACGATGCGAACGGTGGCATGCGCTGCTCGGACATCTGCTCGTCGCCGTCGACCTGCCCGCCCGAGCTCCCGCGCTGTATCTCGCTCGGTGGTGAGGGCATCTGCGTGCGCCCGCTGCCGATGTGAGCGCGCGTGCGGCGCCCCTAGTGGGCGAGCTCGTAGGCCTTCACGCGACCGACCTTGCTCGCCTTGGCCGGTGCCGCGGCGCGGAAGCTCTCGATCGCGTCGTCGTTTGCTGACTGGATCTTCTGCAGGCTGCCGGTGCCGACGTGGCTGTTCGCGCGGACGCCCTGCATCCGGTGATCGAGCACCTGCTTCGCGGCCTCGTAGCCCTGCGACTCGTAGACGGTGGTGGCTTCCTCGAGTGCGCGCGCGGACATCGCTTCCTCCGCGGCTTGCGACGCAGCGGGCACCACGCTGGCGGCGACCGCACGGGCATCCTCGACGACCTCGGCGCGGACGATCGCGGTCGCGGTGCGCGACCTGCCGTCGTCGACCCGGCGCCAGCCCAGGCGAACGGTGGAGACGTCGAAGCTGCCGAGCGTGCTCTGCGCGACCGTCACCCGGAGGACGACCTTGCGGGACTCACCGGCGCGGAGGTCGGCCACCGGGATCACGACCGAGCGGCCCTCGCGGGTCATCGGATAACCATACGCCTCCTCGATCCGGACGCCCGCGGGCTCGCTGATCACGAGGTGGGCATCGGACGCGACGGTCTCGGTCAGGCCACCGAGCTCGCGCTGGAACATCGCCGACAGGTTCGCGGTGTCCTCGACGAAGTAGTAGTTGCCGCGGCCGACCTCGGCGATCCGCTGCATCGTGACCTCGTCGAAGTCGAGCCCGACACCGACGGCCGAGATCGAGACACCGTTCGCGGCCGTGGTCGCTGCGAGCTGCGCGAGCTCGCCACGGTCATAGATGCCGGCGTTGGCCTGGCCATCGGAGATCAGGACGATCCGGCGCAAGCCGTCGCTGACCGGCGTCTGCGCCAGCTCGGAGGCGCCGCGGATCAGACCGCACGAGAGGCAGGTGCCGCCGTCGTCGTAGATCCGGGAGATCGCCGCGCGCGCTGCGGTCTTGTTCGCATCGGTCGCGCGCGACATCGGCATCACCACCTCGTCGCCGGTCGAGTACGAGACGACCGTGAACGCATCGGCAGCATCGAGCTGGCCGACCAACCGCGACGCTGCCTCCTTCGCATTCTCCATCGGCTCGCCATTCATCGAGCCCGAGCGATCGATCACGATGGCGACCGACAGCGGCGGGCGTGCGTGGCCCTGCCCGGTCGGTGCGGTGATCGCGATCGCGAGGTTGTGGTCGTGGGCGCCCGCAAGGATCCGGCCGGTCGTCAGCTCGGCGGTCAGCCGCATCCCGTCGTCCGCCGATGCCACGAGCGCGGAGGTCTCGACCCGTGGGCGCGCACCCAGGAGCAGCGCGGCGATCACGGTGGCGCCGGCAGCGCCGAGAACAAGGGAGGTCCGGACGCGGTGCGCGGTCAGCATGTTGGTTGGACGCACGGCGCGGCCTGTCGATCCCTGAAAAGAACTGAATCTGCTTAGAGCCGAATTCTGAGTCAGGTTTAGAACTCCAACGAAATCGGTCAGCTAGCTGGATGTAGGCATACGTGTTAACTCAGGGAATCTACGTGGCAATCGCCTGCTACAAAACGCCGCTTGACCTGGCGCGTCATGGGGGCTACCTACACGCACATGACGAACGCTCAAGAACGCAAAGCCCAGGAGCGGCAGGCCCGTCGCCGACGCATCCAGGAGGCCGCTCGCACCGTCTTCGCGGAGCGCGGTTATGCCGGTGCATCGATCGAGCTGATTGCTCGCGCGGCGCAGCTCTCGGTCGGCGCGATCTATCTCTACTTCCGCTCGAAGGAAGACCTCTACGTCTCGCTGATCGAGGACACCCTGACGGTGTTCGACGTCGAGATGGCGCAGGTCCGCGAGCAGGCCGAAGTCCGTACCCGTCTTCGTGACACCTGGAGCATCCTGGTTCGCTGGGCGGAGAAGGATGCCGAGGGTCCGCGGATCCTCCGCCTCCTCGCGCAGCCGGCGATCCGGCCGCAGCTCTCTGACGAGGTCGTGACCGCTGTGTCCGCCGGCATCGGCCGGGTCCAGGACCACATCGGCGCGTGCGTCGCGGACGGGATCCACGCGGGCATCTACCGCCAGGTCAACGCCCGCGAGATCGCGGACCTCGCCTGGTCGTCGCTGCTCGGCAGCCTCGATGCGGCAGAGATGCAGGCGAACCTCGGTCTCGCGACCGAGCAGCTCGCGCTCCGTACCGATCGCGCGCTCGCGCTGATCGAGACGGCGCTGGCACCGCAGGCCGCTGCCGGCCTCCGCGCTGTCGCCTGACCCGCTGCTCGACGCTACCTGCGAGCGCCTCGATCACGCGGTGATCGGTCGTGGGCGTAGGCTCGGCACGTTCCGCGCGCCGGCACCTTCTGGCTGCGATGCTACCCTCGACCAGTGACGAGGGAGTGCCCGGCGTGTTCGACGAAGACCGACGACTCGGGGCGGTTCTGCCCTGCGTGCGGCGCGGTACTCGTCGATGACGCGGCGGCCGTCACGGCGAGCCTCGATCCCGGCGCGGACGGCGCGACCAGGACCTCGCCCGCTGCGAGCCTGATCGGCACGTCCGTCGATGGCTTCACGATCGAGGCCATCCTCGGAGGTGGTGCGTTCGGCACGGTGTTCCGTGGCCGTCAGGTCGGGCTCGACCGACCGGTCGCGATCAAGGTCCCGACGCACGAGATCGCGCTCGATCCGGTCATGGCGCGGCGGTTCGCGCGCGAGGCGCGGTCCGCTGCGCGGATCACGCACCCTGGTGTCGTCGCGATCTACGCGGTCGGTGAGCTCAAGGACGGCCGCCCGTACCTCGCGATGCAGCTGATCGAAGGGGATCCGCTCGACAAGATCCTCGTCGAGGGTCCGATCCCGCCGATCCGCGCACTCAAGATCGGCCGCGACGTCGCCAGCGCGTTGTCGGAGACGCACGCCGCCGATGTCGTGCATCGCGACCTCAAGCCGTCGAACATCATGTGGCGGCGCGACCGCAACGGCGACGACCGGATCACGCTCGTCGACTTCGGGATCGCGATCGCCAATCCAGGCAACGCGGACGCCACGCGGCTGACGACGAACGGCCTGATCGGCACGCCGCACTACATGTCCCCGGAGCAGGCGCACGGCGAGATCGCGGATGCGCGGGCGGATCTCTACGCGCTCGGCTGCATCCTGTTCGAGCTCGTGACCGGCAAGCCGCCGTTCGAAGGCTCGGGGTTCGAGGTCCTGCTCGCGCACCTCGGCCGGCCGATCCCAGCACCGAGCGACCGCAACCCGGATGTGCCCGAGGCGGTCGATCGCCTGGTCATCCAGCTGCTCGCGAAGAAGCCGGACGATCGACCGCAGAGCGCGGACGAGGTCGTCGCGCTGATCGACGAGGCGGTTGCCCAGCTCGAAGGTCGGCGACCAGCGGGCGACTCGGCGTCACGGACGACCCGCGCGAAGCGCAAGACCGCGCAGGCGACGACCCTCGAACGGCCCATGCCACGCCCTCGGCCCAAGGCACGCTGGATCGGCATTGGCTCGCTCGCGCTGATCGCCCTGTGCGCGGCCGGGTTCACCGTGTTCAAGCTGTCACGCGGCGGCGCCGCGGCCCTCACCGGCACAAGCGACGAGCCGACGATCGAGGACGAGCCCGGTGCACCGAGCCCGTTCACCGGCCGGCGCGAGGTCGTCTCCGACGATGGCGAGATGACGACGCGGGTGACGCTCTACGATCCGATCGTCGCAGGCACCCGCGTGCGCACCGGCCTCGAGGTGTGGAATGCGATCGGCGCACCGATCAAGGTCCCGAACCTCGTGATCACGATCGAGGATCCCGAGGGCAACGCGACCGGCACCACGGCACCGATCTCGAAGCGGGCGCCCGGCAGGTTCGGCTTCTGGCACGTGTTCCCGAAGCCCGGGCACTACAAGATGCGTGTGTTCCCGCCCGAGGCGACCAGCGTGTTCACGATCGACGTCGACGTCGAGTGACGACGCGCGTGACTACTCTTCTTTGCCCGCCGCCTCGTCCTCGGAGAAGTTCACCTTGCCGCTGAACTTCTCGCCTTCGCCGAGGATCTTGACGCGGCCCGACGCGAGAACCTTGCCCTTGTTCTCCATCGTGATCATCAGCTCCTTGTTGACGCCGAACTGCTTCTTCTCGAGCACGACACTCGAGGTCAGCGTTTTCTGACCGCGCTCGTCCGTGAACTGCTCGAACGAGCTCAGGAGCTGCTGCTGGCGTCCGCCCAGCTCGTAGATCTTGACGACATACTCGACGTCGTTGAGCGGCGACTTCAGGAAGCCGATGAAGTGGATCTTCCACCCCTTCTTCTCCTTGTCCTCCTGGAAGCTCGTCTTCGACTGCTTCTTGATCTGCGCGGTGTACGCGGCGGCGCTCTTCGCCTGCGTCGGATAGCGCTTCTCGCTCATCATGATGCGGCCGGAGAACACCCGGTTCGGATCCGCCTTGGCGGGGCCGGCCAGCAACACGATCGCGGAGATCAGGAGCGTCGAGATAACGGTGGAGGCGCGCATCGTGGACGATGCTACGACACGCCACGCGTCGGATCGAGCGTTAGGTGTTACTGGAGCAGCGCGCGGATCGCGTCGAGACCTGCGCGATCCGGTGCGCCTGGCCCGTCGATGCGACCTGCGATCTCGACCGCACGACGCGCAAGCGCGCGATAGATCTCGATAAGCTCCGGTCGACCACGAAGCGCCTCGAGATGGTGTTGAATGGTCACGGCGTCGCCACGTCGAACCGGCCCCGTCAGGCCGTCGGTAGTGCCATGTGCGGAAACATTCCGCAGCGCACCCTCGGCGAGTGGAACGAGTGCCTGCGCTGCCTGCGCCGGTGACACGCCTGCATTCGCGAGCACGGCGGCTGCAGCATCGAGCGCGGCGACGATGTAGTTCGACGCGAGAGCAGCCGCCGCGTGATAGCTCGCCATCTGCGAGCCATCGAGAGGCAGCACGATGCCGCCGAGCGCCGCGACGAGCTTGCCCGCGGCGCGCCGGCCGACGTCGTCACCCTCGACACCGAACACGGTGCCCTTGAGCGACCGCATCGCCATCTTCGCATCCGCGATCGCCGATAGCGGATGCATCGTCCCGATCCCACCGAGCGATGCGGACGCTTCTCCGAGCACATTGCGCGCAGACGTGGCGCCCGCACAGTGGAGCATCACATGCGGCTTGCCGATCAGGCCGGTGCCGATCAGCATGTGCGCGACCTCGGCGATCATCGAGTCGCGGACCGCGAGGATCACGACCTCGGCCTCGAGCAGCACGTCCGGTGGCGCCGACGAGAACGCGGCCACGCCGGCGATCGAGCCTGCGGCGCGCGCGGCCGCGGGCTTCCGTGCCCACAGGCCGAGCACAGGGACGCCGCCGAGGCGGAGCGCGCCGGCGAGCGCCGTTGCGACCGGGCCTGCGCCGACGAGGAAGGTGGTGGGATTGCGCTTGCTGGCGAGCATCACGAACCGAGGTAGAGGTCGCGCTCGGCGATATACCTCAACACCGCCCCCGGTAACAGTGATGCGAGCTGTTGCGCGTCCGCCGGGACCTCCCCGGCTCTCAGAGCTGCTCGCAGGTCGGGCGAGAGCGCGGCGAGCGCGGCGCGGATCGCCGTCGACGAGATCTCAGGCATCGTGACCCCGGTGACCGTCGTGCCGGCGGGGACCTCGTGGCCGGTCCGCCCGATGACGATCAGCGGGGCCGCCGCGGTCACGTCGTCCCAGCGGTGCCACTTCGCGGTCTCTCCGAGGATGTCGGTGCCGACGACGAGCCGGAACGACGAGGTCGGGTGCGTCGCGACCAGATGCTCGACCAGGTCGAGGGTGCGGCTCCCCGCGAACCCTGGGCGCTGGGCCAGGTCCTCCTCCGCGAGACAGACCCGGGCCCGGTTCCCGAGCGGCTCCGTCGCGAGCTCACACATCCGCACGCGATCGGCGAAGGGAGCGAGCTCCTTGCCGAACACGTGCGCGTAGACCGGCGTGAACCACACCTCGTCCACGGGCTGCGTCTCGAGCACGTAGAGCGCGACGAGCTGATGCGCGACGTGCGGTGGGTTGAAGCTGCCGCCGAACAGCGCGACGCGCGTCATGTGTACAGCAGGTACTCCGCGCGCTCGGCCGCGAAGTCGCCCTCATCCCGCCCCCAGCGAGCCGACAGCTCATCGAGGCTCGCCCCGGCTTCGATCCCCTCGCGGATCGCGGCAGAGCCCGCGAGCAGATCGATCGCGGGGATCTTGTCGACGAACTCGTACGCCTTCGCGCGCCACTTGAACGCAGCCGGGCTCTGGTCGTACGCCGCCTTGAGAAACGCGATGCCGGTGCGATACGGGCGGAACGTTTCCACGTTGGTGACGTGGAGCTGCACGCCGCCGCACGCGTGCTTCGCGTGCTTCTGGAACTGCGGCGTGAACACGATGGGCCGGAACAGCACGCCGGGCAGCTCCATCGCAGCGAGGTCGGTCGCCAGCCGATGCCCGTCGAGGTACGGCGCACCCGCGAGCTCGAACGGACGCGTCGTTCCACGCCCCTCGGACAGCTCGGTCCCCTCGACCAGGCACATCCCCGGATAGACGAGCGCGGTGTCGACCGTCGGCATGTTGGGCGACGGCATCACCCACGGCAGGCCGGTGTGATCGAAGTGCATGTCGCGATGCCAGCCGCGCATGCCGAGAACGGCGAATTCGAGATCGAGCTTCTCGGCCTTGTGCCGCCAGCGTGCGATCTCACCCGCCGTCATCCCGTGGCGATTCGGGCACGAGACCAGCCCGACGAACGACTCGAATCCCGGCTCGATCGCCGGTCCCTCGATCAGCTCGCCGCCGATCGGGTTGGGACGATCGAGGACGACGAACCCCTTCCCCGCCTTCGCACAGGCGCGCATCGCGAGGACCATCGTCCACACGAACGTGTAGTAGCGGCTACCGATGTCCTGGACGTCGTAGACCATGACGTCGATCTGATCGAGCATCTCGGCGGTCGGCGTCAGTGACGCCTCGGTCGAGCCATAGAGGCTGTGCACCGCGAGGCCGGTCCGCGCGTCGCGCGCATCGTCGACCTCGATCATGTCCTGGGCGTCGCCGCGGACGCCGTGCTCGGGTCCGAACAGCGCCGCGAGCTTGAGATCCGAGCGCGCCGAGAGCAGGTCGATCGCGTGATGCAGCTGCGTGTCGACCGCGGTCGGATTGACGAGCAACCCGATCCGCCGACCTTCGAGGATCTTGCTGCCGTCGGCGGCGAGCCGCGCGAGCCCGGTCTGGACCGCCATGGCTAGGCGAAGATCCCACGCGTGAACATGTTCACGCGAAGATCGGGACCGGCTTGAGCGAGACCTTGCCGTTCGTCGTCAGGACGCGGAACCGGACTCGCTGGCACTGGTACTGCGCCTTGAGCTTGCCCTCGTTGACCTTGAGCTTCGCGATGAAGTTCTCGAACGAGACCTCGTCGGGATTGCCGGTCGCCTTCCGCGCGCTGACGTACTCGGTGTAGACGCGCTTGTAGTAGTCGGGCTCCGACTCCTGCGCGAGTGCGGCGATATCGGGGTCGACGGCCGGCTGGCCTTCGCTCTCCTCGAACTCGACGCGTCCCTGCATGATCGGGTTGCCTTCCTCGTCGAACTCTTCCTCGCCAGGCTCGGGGCGGCCGAGCAGTCGAGCAAGCATCACGTTGAGCCCGTTCGACAGCCCATCGAGCTCGGGGCCGACGGGGCGGAACGTGCGATCGAGGTTCCCGTTGATGATCTCGGTGACGCCGGTCTCGACCTGGTCGACCTGCGCCACGAGGCGACGGTGATCGAGGTAGAGCCCGAGCAGCGCGATCGCGAGAGCGCCGCCGCCGAGCAGCAGGATGAACAGCTTGACGGTGGAGCCGGTGTTGCCGGTCTGACCGATCGGCGCGAGGACGATCGCGCCCGCGGTGATCGGGGCATACGTGTCGGGCAGTGCGCGGGTCGCCGAGCGCGGCATCCGCACGCCGGCCGCGATGTAGTCGACATCACCGACGGTGATCCGCTGCTTCGTCGCGTTGTCGCCGACCGCGCCGTTGGTCAGCAGATCGGTGAGCTGCTTGGCCTTCGCGGTGTCTTCCTCGCCGCTGCCCTCGCGGGTGAAGCTCGAGGCGATCACGCGCTTGTTGTCGTAGTACGCGATGTCGGTGCCGAGCAGCGCCCGGTCCTTCTGCGTCTCCTTCGCCGTCTGCGCGTACGCGACGACGATCGCACCGATGATCGAGACGCCTTCGACGTCCTTTGGATTCACCGGCGCGTCGGGATCGATGACCGGCGCGACGCCGACCTTCATCAGGCTCTTCTCGTCCTTGAGCCAGATGTCACTGATGATCACCTTGCGCCCGAGCACGACGTTCAAGGCCGGAAGGATGGTCTCGCCCTTCTCGTTCTTCCAGATCTTGGTGGGGACCGAGCCGACCTCGTGCATCGCGAGCACGTTCCCGGTCGCATCGATCAGCGCGATGATGTCGGGCTTGACGTCACCTTGCTTCTCATCGGAGGTGAACTTCTGGAAGCCGATGCGCGCCTGGGAGGAACGCTCGGCCTCGCTGTCGGTCTTGATCGCTTTCACGAACTCGGCGCGCGCTGCGAGACGCTCCGCCTTGTTCGCGACATCGATCCCCTTCAGCTGATTCAGCTGCTGGACGACCTGATAGGCCCGGGTGAGCTGCGCGTCGGCGTCCTTCTTGGCACGCTCGTCGAAGCTCGTCGAAGTGACGAAGTACGCGATAGCCGTGAGTGCGGCAATCACGGCGGCAACGACCGCTATAATGACGGTGCGGGACATGCTCCCTCCGGCCGGGATTATTCGTGGACTGTCGCGGAGTTGTCAATTCGCAGCGGTCACTGAGGAGCCCTCGGCTTGAAGGTATCGGTGAACTCGCAAATCTCGGCGAGCCGCTTGACCCCTTCCGGCGTGCTTCGATCGCCGGGGTCGAACACGCAGACAGCCTCGGCAATCCCGGTCGCAAAGGCCTCTGCGAGCCGTGTGGGCTCGTCGATAATCAGCAGGCGGCGCTGGCCCTTGGGTCCGATCACGACATTGACGATCAGCCGTGCGCAATCGCTCGGTGCCTTGCGGTCGAGGTAGGCGGTCGGCTCGCAGAACGTCATCTGGGGGACCGAGACGATCTCCTGAAGGGGATCGGGGAACGCGAGCTGTTTGGCCTTCCCGCGCTCGCGCAGGGACGCCAGGGTCGCCTGGTACAGCGATGCGAGCTCGGCCGGCGCGACCTTGCCGCCGCTCTCGATCAGGACACCGTCGAACACCCCGCCGACCGTCGGTGAGAACCCCTCGATGTTGGTCACCATCGGCTGATAGCCGGTCGGCTTCTGGTTCATCATCACGACCGCTGCCGCGCCACCGCCGGCGAGCAGGATGCCGCCGAGGATCACCCAGCGCAGGGAACCGCGCTTCTTGACCGCTCCCGTGCCGGGCTCGAGATCGTCGGCGAGGCTGCCGCCCGGCGTCGCGGTCGCGACGCGCACCGACGACGGGAGCGGCGTCGACGTGGCCGCAGGCCGGAGGTCGCCGAGCACCTCGCGATGGAGCTTCTGGGTCTCGACCAGGCCGAGGTCGCCCTCGATCCGGAGCACGCCCTCGAGGATCTTGCGGAACTCCCGCGCATCGGGGAACCGATCGTCGGGCCGCTTGGACAGGCTGCGCATCACCGCATCCTCGACGACCCGCGGCACCTCGACGCCGAGCGCCGAGGGTCGCTTCGGCGCTTCCGACAGGTGCTTCGTCATGATCTCGAAGTGCGTCTGGCCGTCGAACGGCGTGTCTCCGGTCAGTGACTCGTAGAGCGTCGCGCCGAGCGAGTAGATGTCGGTCCGCAGATCGACGTCCTGGCCGCGGACCTGCTCGGGGGACATGTAGCGGACGGTGCCCATCGTCTGGCCCGTCGCGGTCAGCTTGGTCGACGTCGTCATCTTCGCGATGCCAAAGTCCATCACCGTTGCCATCGCGTCATGGGCACGAACCAGGACGTTCGACGGCTTCATGTCGCGATGAACGACGCCGCGGCCGTGCGCGTACTCGAGCGCGCGCAGCACATCGATGGTGACTTTCAGCGACGCCCGCCAGTCCATCCGCTTGTTCTCGAGGATGATCCGCTCCCAGGTCCGGCCCTGGACGAACTGCATCGCGAGGACGAAGTACCCGTTCTCCTGCCCGAAGTTGTAGAGGTGGACGATGTTCGGGTGATCGAGCGCGGCGAGCGCCTTGGCCTCCTCGAGGAACCGCGACTTGACCTGGCTGTGCGCGGCGAGCTCCGGCGGGAGGATCTTCAGCGCGACCTCCTGGTTGGTCAGCTTGTGCTTGCCGAGGAACACGACGCTCATGCCGCCCTGCCCCAGCACGTCGACGAGCTCGTACTGGCCGAGCATCACCTGCCCGAGCATGCGGTGCGCGCCGGTCGCACCGAGCGGAGCCCCGCAGTGGCTGCACTTGACGTCGATCTCGAGCACCTCGCCGTTGCAGACCGGGCAGTTCATGCGCCTCGCACCTCGGCGGCTCCTGCCTTGCGCTCCCAGCCGGGAATCCGATCGAGCCAGCGCCCGACCTCGTCGATCAGCACGCGCGGATACTCGACCGGCGTGTAGTGCGTGCCGCCTTTGATCACGACGAGGCGCGACTGCGGGATCGCGCGATGGATGTGCTCCGCCGTCGACGGCGGCGTCATCAGATCGCGATCGCCGGTCACGATCGTCACCGGCACCCCGATCGAGGCGAGCACCTCCTCGGCATCGTGCTCGTCGAGCCGGGTCAGGAGGTCGGAGTAGATCACCCAGTCGATCGACTGGAAGCCGTTCGCGATCGCGCGGAACACCTCGAGATCGACCGTCGACGAGACCAGGCCGACGCGGATCATCGCCCGGAGCATCACCTCCGAGGTCGCGACGCGCCTGGTTGCGAAGCTCGCGAGCGCCGCCTGCGCGCGGATCAGCCGGAGCAACATCGGGATCGTGCGGCCGACGAGCCGCGAGCCCATCACGGTGCGGAACGTCTTGCCGTAGGTGCCGTTGATCGCGAGCAGCCCCTTCACGCGATCGGGGTGCCGGCGCACGGTCTCGAACGCGACCTGCACGCCCATCGACCAGCCGGCGATCACAAAGTCGTCGACGCCCTCGGCGGCGAGGATGTCGATCAGATCATCGACCTGGTGCGGCAGCGTGTTCGCGCGCGGATCGGCGGAAGCACCCGAGGTGTAGAGCCCGCGGTAGTCCCAGCAGATCGTCTTGTAGCCGGTCAGCGCGGTGTAGACGTGGCGGAACGCGAGATACGTCCCGCCGAGCCCGTTCGCGAGCACCACGCACGGTCCCTCGCCGCGGACCTGATAACCGATGCGGGTACCGTCGCGCGCCGTCACGTGGCGCTGCTGGATACCCGGGACCATCGTCGGAAAATGGTAGCCGAAAACAGAACCGGCCGCGCAGGCGCGGCCGGTGGAAGTCGAGCGAACGGGGATCAGAAGTACAGGAGCGCGCTCAGGCGAGCCCGCGTGTACTCCTCACTCTCGTCGCTGGCGCTCGAGGGCGGCGCGACGGTGCGAGCGACCGTGCCCATCACCAGCTCGCGCGACGGGTCGTCGCTCTCCATCGTGCCGCGGCTGCCCGCGCGAACGTCGACCGCGAGGTGGAACTTCGGGGTGATCGCGTAGCGCAGGCCGATGCCGAGCTCCGCGAAGTTCTGGGTCGTGCTGTACGTGCCGGCGACGTCCGCCTGCTGCACGCCGAAGCCACCGAGGATGTACGGCGCCAGGCGGTTGTGAGCACCGATCTCGTAGACGAGCGACGCACCGAGGCGGCGATCGACGCGGAGATCACTCTCGTACGAGGTCTTGCCGAGCTCACCCTCGAGCATCAGGCCACCGCGGCCGAGCCGGAGGCGACCGACCACGCCGAGGTCACTCGACTCGTTGACGTCCTCGACGCTCGAGCCACCCGCGAACAGGCCGATGCCGAACTTCGGCAGCTCGGGACGCGGGGCGACGGCGACGAGGTACCCGGGCTGCGCAGCTGGCGCGACCGGGTAGTAGCTCGCGCCGTAGTACGAGGGCACGTACGCCTCCGTGTAGTAGTACGGGCGGTAGTAGCGATAGCGCGGGGCTCGGGTGCCCACATAGATGCTGCCGCCGATCGACCAGCTCGCCCGCGGGCGCCAGGTCGGACGCGGGGGCGACGACCAGTGGACACCGACGGAGCCGCGGCCGTGGACGCGGACGCCGCCTCCACCGCCAAACCACACCCGGCGACCGCCGGCTTCGGCAGCTTCACTGCCGATCATGGAGAGGAGTCCGAAGGTGCCGACGAGGAGTGCGAAGCGACGGTTCACGGGGTGAGCCTTTCGAAGAAGCGCGATGTGGGCGGTAGCGAGTAGACGCTCGAGCGCGCCGTTCGGTTTAGTTTGCACCCGACGGGCCAGCGCCGTCGCTGGCCGAGCGATGATGAAACGTCGGGAGTTCCAGGTCCTTACACCGGGTATGGAGATCTGTTTCCGCGCGGAGGTGTGACCGGCTCTTCACGATACCCCTGACTGTGGCGGCCGGGCGACAGTTCAGAACGGTTCGCAACCCCGCCAATCCCCACGCATCCTTGACACTCGAGACCATGCATCCCTAAAGTCACGGCTGCCAAACGGAGGCCTTCCTTGAGCGACGCGAAACGACCCGGTGGAAACCGCGACATCAGCGACCTGAAGGCCCGACTGGGCCTGAAGAAGGGTGCCGCTGCACCCGCCACCGGACAGACCCGGACCAACGGCGGTGCAGGTGGCGTACAAGCGCCGCCCGGCATGAATTTGCCACCCCCTCCCGGGGTGTCGCAGCCGGTTCCGACGGCACCTCCCCCGCCCAACGCCGAGCACGATCCGTTCGGTGCGATGAACCACATGGCCGCGGTCGGCCAGGTCCAGCGCGCTCCGGAGATCGTGATCATCAACGACGGCAAGCCCGTCGAGAATGTCGGCGCAGCCGGCAAGGGCAGCACGATCGCGAAGATCGTGATCCCCGCGGTCGCGGCACTCGCGATCGGCCTCGCGATCGGCCGGATCTCGAAGGACGCGAACTTCTACAACGAAGGCCTGAAGGACGCGAAGGCGATCCTCGGTGACCCCAAGGCGAAGTCGACCGTCGCCAACGTCAAACGCACCCTGTCGGACCTCGACAGCACGCTCGACGACATGAAGACGAAGTCGAACTATCGGCCCGACGCCGCGGTCGGCACGGCGCTGACCAAGCTCGCCAACGAGCTCGACGTCAAGAGCGAGCTCGTGTTCCGCGCGAAGCAGAACGCTCTCGACACCGAGCTGTCCGGTCAGATCCTGTCGTTCTACGCCGGGGTTGCCGAGATCAAGGGAATGATCGACGCCCACAACAAGGCGGCCAAGTTCGACGAGATGACCCTGAAGAAGGGCAAGGACGCGCAGGACGCAGCGACGCTGAAGGAAGGCGAGAACGCCTACCTCGCAGGTCAGCTGAAGTACGGCGTGATGCTCTCGGCTCCGACCGAGGAGGACAAGGCCGAGTTCGGCGCGAAGCTCGTCGAGATCGCCGGTGTCTACTGCGGTGGCGGCGCCAACCCGGTCGCGAAGTGCGGCGAGGGCGAGTCGCCGAGCGGCTTCGCGTATCGCAACGAGCCGGGCGGCACGCCGATCAAGGGCGACCTCGCCACCGGTGGGAGCGACAGCGTTCCGACCAAGAAGGTCGTGATGCTGATCCAGAACGGGATTCGCGACGCGGTGATCAAGGGCAACGAGCCCGGCGTCTCCGAGTTCTATTACACGCGCCGGATCCGTTCGATCGCCGAGCGGACCAAGAAGCTGATCGAGGATGCGAACAAGCTCGAGACCCGCCTGCAGGCGGAGTCGAGCAAGGGCGCGCGGTTCAGCTTCTTCCTGTGAGCTGACAGCACCGTCTATCTCGCAACGAAAAACGCCCGCACGATGCGGGCGTTTTCTTTGTCGCCGAGGCGAGAGCTACTTCTTCTTCGAGCCGCCCTGCGCCTTGATCACGTCGTCGACGGCGTTGCTGTTCGACTTCACGTCCGGCTTGTCGTTGCCCTCGGTGTCGATCACGGCCTTGATGACCGAGCTCGTCTCCTTCTTCGGCGGCGCCTTCTCGAGGCGCAGCGCGAGGACGTCCTTCTTGACCTTCGGATCCTCGAGCGCGAGGCCGATCGCGTCATAGGACTTGAGCTTGTCGACCGCGCGAACGTCGAGGTCACCGGCGTGCCAGGTGATCACGCCGGGCTCGACCTCGCCGGGGCCGAACTGGCCCTGCATGACGGCCTGGAACGTCTCGAAGTTCTTCTTGTCCTCGGGGAGGATCGAGACGTCGAGTGAGATGTACATCTTCCAGAGCTTGCCGTCGTAGAAGAAGAAGAAGCGGCGCTCGTTCTTGCCGTTCTGGTTCTCCCAGCGCTCCATCATCGCTTCGTTGGTGCCGTGCGCGAGCTCGTCCTCGACGATCGACACGTCCCACGGCGACGGCTTGCCGGTCTCGAACGAGATGTACGACGCGTTCAGGCGCGTGGTCTCCGCCTTGCGCTCCTTGCGGAGGCGATCCTGGGCGGTGATGTCGGTCGTGGACTTGAGGCGCTCGTCATAACGCTCCGCGATCTGCTTGCTGAAGACCGCGATGACCTCGTCCTTGCTCATCCCGAACTTGAAGCCGCCCATGCGCTCGGCGAGCTTCTTCTTGTTCTCGGCAGACGGCGGCGGCACCACCTTCTTCTTGGGCGGCGGCGGAGCCTTGGCCTTGGGCGCCTTCTTGGCTGCGGGAGCCTTCTTCGCCTGCGCGAAGGACGGGGATGCGGCGAGGCCCAGGGTCAACGACCCGAGCAGCGCAGCGAGATAGAGAGACCGGAATCGAGGCATACGTCCTCCGTGAAGCGTGCGCATCGTACCCATGCGAGTGTGACGTCACAAGGCAGACGTGCAAACGAGGCCGGTATTCAGCCCGGCTTCGTGAGGCTCGTGAGGGCGATTACTGCGGAGAGACGGGTGGCCGGGAGGCCGACAGCGAGCTCGAGGCGCCCGTGAGTGCATCGGGGGTGACCTGGACGTCGAGCTCCGAGCCGCTCACCGAGCCGTGACAGCCGGCGCATACCGCGTCGAACAGGTTCTCCGAGACGCCCATCGAGATGTTCTCCCCCGGTCCGAGCTGGTGCTCCTCGGTCATCGTCGCGACCACATTCGCGCCATCCCGCAGCTGCAGGATGATGCCGGTCTTCGACGGCAGGGTGACGCGTACCGAGCCGTCATCGGCGAGCGATGCCGAGCCGAGCTCGCGGCGGCTCTGGAAGATCCCGTTCGTGTTCGGCGTGCAGTTGGCCGGGCACGGATCCTCGGTGAGCACGGTGAGCGAGCTCGCGGCGCGGAAGGTATCGACGGGCCGGCCGCGGCGAAGGTTCGCGGTCAGCAGCGTGAACAGCATCGGCGCATCGGGCGTGTGGAGGACCGCGGTGTCGGGGCCGAGGGCGGGCTCGGCGCGGCCACCGAACACGAGCTGGCGACGGTTGTTGTAGAGCTTGCGCGCCGGGAACTTGTAGACGAGCTGGGCATCGACGTGGACGCCACCGCCGGTGATCAGCCCGGTGCGAGCGCCGGTGCGCGGGTTGAACGCGACGATGTCGAAGTTGCCGCCGGCCGGATTGCTCGCGTACGACACCATGATCGAACCGTCCGGCAGCGACACCGGTCCGCGATAGGCCTCGGTGGCGTCGAGGACGCGGAGCGACGCCAGGTAGCCGACCTCGTTCGCCCGACTCGCCTCGAACGGCCCCACGCTGCGATTGAACGTCGCGAGTGCACCTGCGCCACCGGCGACGTTGGGAGCGCCCGACGCGTTGGTGTTCGCGAGCACGATCAGGAAGTTTCCATCACTGCCTTCACGGATGTCGGTCACCGACGAGTAGCCGATCGACGGCCGCGTCTGCGACAGGTCCGCGAGATCCGCGAACACGGAGTCCTTCCGCTGGCCGAGCAGCGGGTGGTAGTCGGTGAGGTCCCAGTTGAGGCGCCGGCCCGCGAGCTGATAGAAGCCGTCGCTGACCTTCTCCGTCGTCATCGTGATGCGGCCTTCGCGCATGAATTGCGGGCCGACCTCCGAGTTCGAGAGGAACGTCATCTGCTCGACCGTGTTGTCGCTGATCTTCAGGCGCCACAGGTCGGACTGCGGAAGCATGCGCTTGCGGGACTTCGTCGCGCCGGCCTTGCCGCGCGTCGACGCGAACACGATGTACTGACCATCGGGCGACCACGCGGGATCGAAGTTGTGGACCTTGAGCCCGTTCGAGTCCGCGACCGGCGGCGTCAGCCGCGAGCAGGTGACGCCGCTGATGTTGACGACGTAAATGCCGAGCGGATCGCTGGCGCTCGCGCGCGCCGCAAACGTGACCCGCGTGCCGTCATTCGCGACGTCGGGTGCCTGGACGTCGGGGGTTCCGCCGAGGCCACAGTTGCCGAGCAACGACGTCGCGCCCGCGCCGCTCGCCGGCAGGATCGAGCTGTTCGGGCCAAATGTGGTCGACGCGATCATCAGATCGGCACCACCCTGGAACGTGTCGAACTCGAGCCGCCCCGCGGTCGAGCCCGACGCGCGATCGACGTAGACGATCTGGATCGGGTCACCGGGGTCCATCGTGGTGACCTGACCCGCGAGCGCGGACCGCTCGATCCGGAGCCACTCCTGGACCGTGCAGAACGCGTTCGACGTCGCCGGATTGAACGTTCCGCACGCCGCGGGGTTCGCTCCGCCGGTGTCGCCCTCCCCTGACGTCTCGAGCACCGGACCACCACGGTGCGCCATGCCACCGACGCCGGTGACACGCGGATCCTCCTCGAGGATCGTCTTCGCGACCGCGCGGCTCCGGCGCGCATCCGCGAACTCGACCGCCATGAACTCGGTCTTCAACAGCTCGTAGTTTTTCTCGAGCGCGACCGCGGAGAAGAACCCGATCGAACCGCTGCGCAACTTGAAGTCGTTGCTCGCCTGCGGGCTGTGGCAGGCCTGGAACGCGCAGCCACGCTGGAGCAGCACGGGCTGGACGTTGGTGGCGAAGAACTGCTTGCCTGGATCCGTGCCGGCGAAGTCGAGCTTGCCGACGGCAGCGGCCCACGTGCGTAGCACCGTGTAGTCCGTGTCATCGGTGTCGAACTGATCGCCACCGGTGTGGCCGCGACCGCCGACGCTGACCGCGAGCGGCACGCGCAGCAGCTGCGAGTCATCGACGGGCGTGTTGACGAACGACCACGCCTGGCTGAAGTTGAACTCCTTCTCCGCCTCGCTGTCGCCGCACGTGATGTAGAAGTCGGACTGCGGCGCGCCATGGCAGCTGCCCGCCGTGCAGCCGTGACGCACGAGGATCGGCTGGACCGCGGTCTTGAACTCGTCGTACCGGGGCTGACTCGCCGCGGTGATGAACTTCGTGCGATCGAAGCCCGGCGGGATCGCGGTCGAGCACGCGCCCTCGCCTTCCCGCGGCGGCGTTGCAGGCTTGAGCCCGTTCTCGGTCGCGCCGTTGTCGAGCCAGCTCTGCAGGGTGAAGTACGCGTCCGAGCCGACCTCGATGATCGCGCCGCCGGAGTGCTGGACGTCGATGTCGACGAAGTTGTCGCCGTACTGCATCTTCAGCGCGCCCGGACCGACCGCCTTGATCAGGAACAGCGGGAACGGATACGCACCGAACGCGGACAGCGTGTCGCGACGCTTCTGGATGTTCTCGAACGTCGTGACATCGAGGTTGCCGGCGGCGAGCTCGAACACATCGCCCTCGTTGACCGCGTGACAGCCGGACGTGTTGCCCGCGCACTTCTGGTCGAGGATCGGCTTGATGTTGCGATCGAAGAACGTGCGGCCGGGCGGTGACTCACCGCATGCACCCACGACCACGACAATGAGGCCAGCACATAGGCCGGCCACGAGGAGTTCCCTGCGCAGCTCCATGACGGTCATCGTACCTCACTTCCTCGTCGGAAAAGCCAACGGGCCACGTCTTGCGACGCGGCCCGTGATCACGATCTCGGAGTCCCAGAAGCTGGGAGACCCTGCTACTTCAGCGACGCGAGTGACGCGCGCGCGACCATGCGGACCAGACCGCTCTTGTCCGCGGTCGCCGTGGTCAACGCCTGACGCGACGCTGCCGAGCCGAGCTTGCCGAGAGCCCATGCAGCATTGCGGCGGGCCATCGCATCCGTGTCACTGACGACGATCGTTTCGAGCTGCGCGCGGGCCGAGGCCTCGCCCATCGCGCCGACCACCGTCGCAGCCTCGGCACGCACGGTCGCGTCCGGGTCGGCGAGCAAGCCGACGACGACCGCCGCGCTGTTCTGACCGCGGATGTCACGCCATGCGTTGACCGCAGCCGCACGCACGACGGGGCTACCGTCGGCCATCGCGGTCACGAGCACCGGGCTCCCGTCCGGGTGCGCCATGTACTTCACCGCGCGGACCATCGCGACCTTGGCATCGGCGCCGACATCGCGGCTGATCGCCGCGCGCAGCGTCGGGAGCGCCTTGTACGTCTTGGTGCGGCCGAGGAAGTCAGCGGCGTTGCGGGCCTTGATCGTGCTGCCCGTCGCGAGCTCCGCGGTGAACTGCTCCGCGAGCATGTCCTTCAGACCGGGGCGCTTCGCGAACCACCAGGCCGCGACCTCGCGGACCTCGTAGCGGTTGTCCTCGAGGAGGTTGGTCACGAGACCCACGCACTCCTCGCACATCAGGCTCTCTGCACGCTCGATCTCCGCCGTGATGGCGTCGACCGAGCCGGAGTGAATCGCGCTGCGAATCAGACCCGCGCTGCCGCCCTTGCCAGCGAGTGCTGGCGAAGCAGCGAACAGACCCAGGCTCAACGTCGCAGCCGCGGCGATCTTGGTGATGATGTTCTTCATGGTCATTCTCCTTGGTTCGCCGTGCGGATCAGTAGCGGTCGAGACCGGGGTTGTTCTCACGAGCGTAGAAGCTCACGCCGTTGTCGGCAGCGAGGATCAGCGCGTAGTACTCGTCGGGCGTGAGGTCCGGGCCGCCGACCGCTGCCATGTGGCCCGCGCCCGGGAACGCGCGCACGCTGGCGTTCTGGGTCGGGAACTGCTGCGGCGGGTTCAGCTTGGTGATGGCGAGCGAGCCGCGAGCATCCTCGGGGTTGAGATAGACCTTGTAGGTACCGGAGACCATCAGGTCGCCTTCCTCGATGGCTTGCATGTCCAGGCCGGCCATCGAGAGGTACGAGGCGGTGAACGCCGGGTCGCCACCGAGCTCGGCGAACGCCGCCGGGATCTGGGTGCCGCGGAGGTCGAACGTCCAGGTCACCGCGGTGCCGGTCATCGGATCGGTCACCGTGTACGAAGGGTTCGCCGCGCCCGGGGTGCCGTTGTGGCAGCTGATGCACTTCGCGTCGAACATCGGCTGGAGGACCTTGTTCCACGCGACGCCCATGATCTTGTCGCGCGAGAAGTCGGTCATTGACTTGCGGTTCTCGCGAACGACGTCGCCGTACATCGGCGTCGGTCCGATCTGGAACGCATCGGTGACGCCGGGGTTGATGTTGACGGTCTCCGAGCGGCTCTCGTGGCAACCACCACACACGCGAGACTCACCGGCGCGACCCGAGAACCACACGGGCTCCGAGAAGCTGGCGAGGCCGAACTTGTCGATGGTCTGGACGCGGAGCGGAACGTTCGCGGGCACCGTGGCGAGCCACGACCCGTCCGCGCGGACCGGCGCAACACCGAGCGTCGCCATGCCCTCGAACATCGTCGTGCCGAACATCTCGGGGAAGCCTTCCTCCGACGAGAAGCCCTCGGACACGCGAACGCCGTAGATGCTGCCCGCGTCGAACGTCTTGAGGCTCGACTTGTAGACGTCCATCGAGCCGATCATCGTCTTGCCGCCGAGGTTCGTGTCCGTCGCCGAGCCGGTGACCGGCGGGGCCGTGCGCGTCTGCAGCGGGCGCGGGAAGATGTCCCACATCGCCGGATCGTCGAGGATCGGGCGGCGCTGGTTGTTCGCGGTGTCGAGGAGGAACACGCCGAAGTTCGCCTCGAGGCCGGCCGAGCCGAGGACGCCCGACTCGACGGGGCCATCGGCCCACGACACGACGAGGTCAGGCTTCGCCTTCGCGTTGAGCGGGAACGCATCGTAGTAGCGACCCACGGTCTCGGCCGACGGCGTCATGTCCATCGGGACGCCGGGGGTGAGCTCCTTGTACGTCGCGTTCTGCTCGGTCTGCTTCTCGGCCGCGGTGACATCGCCATCGGTCGTGACGACTTCACCGAGGCGGATGTCGAGGAGCGCGCCTGCCTGGATCGTACGGTTACGCGAGGTCGCGATGGCGACGAACCGGCCCGGCGCAATCTCCTGCGCCTTGAGCGTCGAGTTCGACGGGCTCGTGCCCTCCTTGCCGAAGCCCTCGCGGAGCGCCTGCATGTCCTGGTTCGCGAACATCAGGTGACCGGCGTTGGCGGTACCGAGGTGGTCCCACTGCGTGAACATCACGCGGCCGTCGCTGACGAGCGTCGGGAACGTGCGGTGCGAGAGGTTACGCGGTCCGAGCTCCTCGCCCGAGCCGTCGGTGCCGATCCGGCCGAGCTGCAGCGTCGTGCCGCGCTCGTACTCGTCGACGTGCTGCGGCGCGCCGGGCTCGACGATCGCGTTCGTGGTGAACATGATCTTGTCGCCGGGGAGGAAGATCGGCGAGTTGTAGTCGCGGCCGGGGTCGGTCGGAATCTGCTCGACGCTGCCGTCGGACAGGGTCAGCAGGAACAGGCCGTACTTCGTGTTCGCGCTGAGCTTGCCGGCGAACACGATCTGCTTGGCATCGAACGAGATGTCGTAGCCCGAGATGTCGACGTTCTCGAACCCCGGGATGTTGTCGCAGCAGATCGTCGTCTGCGTGCCGTCGGCCGTCGGCGGCTCGAGCTTGACCAGCCGGGCATTGGCACCCGCCGGCGTCTTGGGGACGTAGGAGGTGTACTGGAAGATGTCGCCCATATCGTTCCGCTTTGGACGCTGGAGGATGATGAGCGAGTCGACGTTGCCGAGCGGACCGGAGCTGTCGTCGCCTCCGCAGCCGACGCCACCGGTCAGCGTGACCAGTGACAAACCGAGCGCCAGGGTTGTCTTCATGGTTGGGTCGTTACTACAAGCACCGGGCCAAGCTCACATGCCTGGAATTGCTCGGGTTCGCCGCGGCCGTCTCCTGGGCTGCAACCCCCTATCGGAGGAGCCTGTGGCTCGCTACCCCCAGGGGCGTACGCCCTCGCGGCACCTTGTCGTACACCGACGACGCTGCGATCAGGCGAGCGACTTGAGCTCGGCGAGCAAGCGCAAGGCGTCGAGCGGTGTCGTCGAGTTGATGTCGATCGCGAGCAGGCGCGAGAGCACGGGCGACGGCGCCGACGTCGGCAGCAGCGAGAGCTGTGGGGAGCTCGCGAGCCCGACCGCATGCGAGCCGCCCTCGAGCTGACTCATGATCGTGCGCGATCGCGTGATCACGGACGCCGGCAGACCCGCGAGCCGCGCGACGTCGATGCCGTAGCTCTTGTTCGCGCCGCCGGGAACGACGCGGCGGAGGAACACGATCTCACCCTTGTGCTCGCGGATCGCCATCGACACGTTGCGCACGTGGGCGCGGCTCTCGGCGAGCCCGACGAGCTCGTGGTAGTGCGTCGCGAACAGCGTGCGAGCACGCGTCACGTCGTGGAGGTGCTCGGCGACCGACCACGCGATCGAGACCCCGTCGAACGTGGATGTTCCGCGGCCGACCTCGTCGAGGATCACCAGCGAACGCATCGTCGCGGTCGACAGGATCGACGCGGTCTCGCGCATCTCGACCATGAACGTCGAATCGCCGCGTGACAGGTTGTCGGCGGCACCGACCCGGGTGAACACGCGATCGCAGATCCCGATCGTCGCTGCCTTCGCCGGCACGAAGCTGCCGATCTGTGCGAGCAGGACGATCTGCGCGACCTGGCGCATGTACGTCGACTTGCCCGCCATGTTCGGCCCGGTGATCAGCACGATCTGCGAGCCACCCTCGGTCCGCGGATCGAGGCGGCAATCATTCGGGACGAACGTGTTGGCGGCGAGCATCGCCTCGATCACCGGGTGGCGGCCGTCGGTGATGTCGAGCGCGAGGCTGTCATCGACGGTCGGCCGGCAGTAGCCACGGCGTGCCGCGATGTCGGCGAGCGAGCCGCATGCATCGAGGATCGCGAGGGCCGCGCCGGCCGCCGAGATCTCCCGTGCGACGGTGGCGACCGCAGCGACCTCCGCCTTGAACAGCTCGGACTCGCGCGCGGCGAGCGTCTCCTCGGCAGTCAGCACCCTTCGCTCGAGCTCGGCGAGCTCCGCGGTCACGTAGCGCTCGCCGGTCGCGACCGTCTGCTTGCGGACGTAGTGCGCCGGCACCTTCTGGAGGTGCGTCTTGGTGACCTCGATGTAGTAGCCGAACACGCGATTGTAGCGGACCTTGAGGTTCGCGATGCCGCTGCCCTTCTGCTCGCGCTCCTCGATCGCGAGGATCTCGTCCTTGCCTCCGTCGGCGAGCCGACGACATTCGTCGACCTCCGGATCGTAGCCGGCGCGGATCACGCCACCGTCCTTGAGCAGCGCAGGGCACTCGTCGACCAGCGATCGCGCGAGCCGGGCCGCGAGCGCGGGCAATGCAGCGTCCGCGCAGGCCTTCAGATCGAGCAAGGCCGGGAGCTCGCCGAGCTTGTCCTTGCCCGACGCGACGAGCGCGATCAGCTCGGGCAGCTGCGTCACCGCTTCGCGCAGGCGACCGAGATCCCGCGGCGTGGCGACGCCGAGGGTCGCCTTGCCGGCGAGCCGCTCGAGATCCGCGATCTTCGACAGCGCACGCGTGATCGTCTCGCACAGCGCGGGCCGCTCGACGAGCCACGCGACCGCGTCCTGGCGGCGACGGATCTTCTCGACATCGATCAGCGGATACAGCATCCACCGGCGCAGCAGCCGGCCACCCGGTGCGGTCACCGTGGCGTCGATCACGTCGAGCAGAGAGCCCTGCTTGTGCCGGCCGATCAGCGTCTCGACGAGCTCGAGGTTGGCGATCGCGGCCTCGTCGAGGACGACGCTGTCTCCGGGCTGATACAGCTGCAGCCGATCGATTGGCAGCACGCCGGTCGGCTGGGTCGAGCGCGCGTACGCGACGACCGACGCCGCGGCGCGGATCGCGAGATCACGGTGCGCCAGCTCGAACGCGATCGCGGGCTCGATCACCACCAGCGAGCCGAGCTCGCGGCGCGCGTCGGTCTCGGTCGGCACGAGCGCCGGATTCCACGGCACCTTGTAGCGCGAGCGCAGCGACGCGAGGTGCTGGCCCCGCGAGGTCGCCGCCGACTTCTCGTCGGGCGCGAGCAGCTCGGGCGCGAGCAGCACCTCGCGCGGCGCGAGCCGTGACAGCTCGTCGATCACCGAGGTCGCCGGGACGACCGTCGCCGACAGCTCGCCGGTCGTCGCATCGAGGTACGCGAGCCCGAACACCGGCTCGGTCTCGCGCGGCGCTGGATCGCGCTTCGCCGCGTCACGTGCGCCGCGGGCAGGCGTCCTGGTCGGCTCGCTCGCATCGCGCGGGGCCGGAACCAGGGCGAGCACGTAGCGCGGACGCTTGGGCTCGAGCACGTCGTCGTCGAGCACGATCCCGGGCGTCACGATCCGGACGACCTCGCGGCGCACGAGGCCCTTCGCGAGCTTGGGGTCCTCGGTCTGCTCGCAGATCGCGACCTTGTGGCCCTGCTCGGTCAGCTTTGCGATGTACCCGCGGACGGCGTGATACGGCACCCCGCACATCGGGACCGCATCCTCCTTGCCCTTGTCGCGCGACGTCAGCGTCAGATCGAGCGCTCGCGATGCGACGACTGCGTCCTCGAAGAACATCTCGTAGAAGTCGCCGCACCGGAACAGCACGATCGCGTCGGGGTGCTTGTCCTTGATCTCGAGGAACTGCCGCATCAACGGCGTCTCGGACGGAGCTCGACTCACGTAGCAGGGCGTATCACAGGGGTCCGACGCTACCGGGTCCGGTCCGGCTCCCCCGCCCGACTCCCCGCGCTTACAGCACCTTGTGCGAGGTCATGGTCGGAACGTCGACGACCACGAAGTCGCGGTCGATCACGAGGCCCGTGTGGGGGTCCTCGCCGTCGTGGTCCGCGACCCAGTGCGCGAGGATTCGGAGCGCGGACGCGTCCGTGCGCTTGGGCTCCTGGTCGTCCTCGAACTCATCGCGATCGGGCAACGGCTGCATGCTGGGTGAAGCTGCATCGGGTGGGCCGAGTACGAGGTCCACGATGCGGCGGAACGTCGCGGGATTGCTGGCGGGCTCGACGGTGCGCGTGGGCGGGGGCGTCACACTGCACGGACCTCCGGCGCGTCGATGCGCACGACCACCCTGCGTCACGAGATTGGCGGGTTGGTGTCGTCGATCGGAAGGCCGGGGAGCGTCATCCCGCCGACGCCGATGTTCGCGCCGGCGTCGAACGGTTGTGTCGTGCCCTCGCGCCACTGACGGAGCTCGCACGTCGGCGCTCCCCCGGGGTTCGGCGAGATGTAGACGTGCGTGAAGCTGCGACGGAGGCCGGGGCGCGTCGCCGGCAGCCAGGTTCCTGCGTTGACGTACACCCCACCGCTGCGGAGCTTCTGCCATCGCGGATCGTGGGTGTGGCCGAACACGACGACGGGGGCATCGACGAGCTTGCGGATCCGCTGCGGCACGGCGCGCATCGGGAGCTGGGACAGGACGAGATGGCTGCCCAGCCAGTGCGTGATCCCCGCTGCCGCGGCGAACGTGATCGCGGTCCCGAGCAGCGCCCACAGAAACGGCAACGCGAGGAACAGGATCGCGACCGTGGCGAACACGCCCGCGCCGAGCCCGAACCGATCGAGCATCAGCATCCGACCGAGCCGACGCGTGCTGACCGTCATCGGCGTGCGCGCGAGCCGATCGATCGAGGCAGCCGTCTCGATCGAGATCCCCCCCGCCGCGGCGACCTCACCGAGGCGCTCGCGATGCTCACGACGGCGGCGATCACGTCGCTTGAACGAGCGATGCAGCCGGCGTGCGCCGAACAGCGCGCGGATGAACCGTCCATACCCGACCCACAGCCGGCCGAGCTGGCCGACACCGTGGAGCATCGCGTAGCGCATGTAGCCCCAGATGTTCCACAGCTCGGTCCCGTGCGGATCGAGCTCGGGCACCGCGCTGCCGAGGTAGCGGATCGCAGCGTAGTCCGCGTTGTAGACGAGCCAGCCGTCCTTGGGATCCATCGGCGCGAGGTTGAACTCGAACGAGCAGCCCTCGTCGTAGACGTGGCCGTGCTCGATCCAGGCCACGCCGGGCTCGTAGATGAACCACGGCACGACGTGGATCCGCGAGAGCGCGCGCGCATCCGCACCGGCCCCGGCGATCTGGCGCATCAGCTCCTCGACGACCTCGGGCGCGAGCAGCTCGACGTCGTGATTGCCGACGATGATGTCGACGCGGTGACCGGCCGCGGCGAACCGGCCGAGATCGAGGAGCAGCGGCTGATGGACCTCGCAGATCCGCTTGAGGCGCTCGACGCCGGTCATCACACCACGGCCGAGCCCGAACTTACGTTCATCCGCGGTCTTCGCCGGACGATCCGGCAGGCTCGGGATGACGACCGACATGAAGTCGAACAGATCGCCGGCGATCACCAGGCGCCACGGGCGGCCGTCGCGGCGGCGCACCGTGTGATGGCGAACGAACTCGCGAAAGGCGTTCGCGCCGAGATCGACGGCGTGCCGCCGCTCCAGGGAGGCTCCGGGAAGCAGCTCCTCGCCGAAATGCAGGTCGCTGACGACCAGGATGTTCGCGAGCTCGGCCACGGCGGTTGTCTCTTCACCATGCACGGTCGTCCGCGAGCTGACAATGTACTGGCAGGTACGCGGCCTTCCGGCTGACTACCGGCCACGTGCGATCGATCGACGACCACGCTTGCGCCGCTCCGGCGAAGTTAGCTTCAACAGCGGCGCGGCAGAACCCGGCCGATCGCGCCCGAGTAACGCCGCGCACCGCCATGACAATCCGGCGGGTGCGTGATATCCCCGACCTGCTGTGAACCAGGTCCTTTTACTCCTCCTGATCGCGGCGTCAGTCGCGTTCTTCGCCCGCACGGTCTGGCTGTTCGGTCGCGCCGTCGCCGCGGGAACCGCGGACCCGCGCCCCCGGCTCGATCAGCTGCCCGGCCGCCTGATGGACGTCGGGATCTACTTCTTCGGCCAGAAGAAGGTGTCCGAGGAAGGACCGCAGCACCGGTCGAGCAAGCACCACCTGTTCATCTTCTGGGGCTTCCTGATCATCACGGTCGCCACGGTCGAGGTCCTGGTCTCCGGTCTGATCCCTGGCCTCGATCTGACGTTGCTCCCGGACCTCATCTACAAGCCGATCTATCTCGCGATCGACCTGTTCAACGGGATCGTGCTGCTGATGATCCTGTGGGCGATCACGCGCCGCACGATCGTCAAGCCACGGCTGATCCCATGGAACCTCGATGCCGGGCTGATCCTCGGCGCGATCGCGTCGCTGATGATCACGCACTTCATCATGCACGGCTACGAGATCGCCGGCTCGCTCACCGCCGGTGGCGGCGGTCGCGCCTTCATGCCGATCTCGAACGCACTCGGACACGCCCTCGCCCCGATCCCCGCGGATGCCGCACACCGCGGTGCAACGCTCGGCTACTGGCTGCACATCCTGATCGTCCTGACGTTCCTCAACTACCTCCCGTACTCGAAGCACATCCACCTGCTCGGCGCGCTGCCCAACATCTTCGCGCGCAACCGGTCCGAGCGCCGGATGGATCTGCCGAAGCTGAACCTCGAGGACGAGAACCAGTGGGGCGTCGGCAAGTTCGAGCAGCTCTCGTGGAAGAGCCTGCTCGACACCTACGCGTGCACCGAGTGCGCGCGCTGCTCGAACTACTGCCCCGCGTACAACACCGGCAAGAACCTCTCGCCGATGCAGCTGATCCACGACATCCGCTACGAGATGCTCGATCGCACGGCGCTGCGCGATCGGATCGTCGAGCAGGAGAAGGACGTCGCGAACCTCAGCGAGTACTCGAAGTCGAAGAGCTTCGACGATGCACATCCGCACCCGGACCTCGTGTTCGCGCGCGAGGAGCTCGCCAAGACGGTCGCCCAGCTCGAGGGCATGCCGAAGATGACTGGTGGCCGGATCCAGGAAGACACGCTGTGGGCGTGCACGACCTGCGGCGCGTGCCAGGAGGTCTGCCCGGTGTTCATCGAGCATCCGGTCAAGATCATCCAGATGCGGCAGAACCTCGTGCTCGAGCAGGAGAAGACGCCGCCCGAGCTACAGCGGACGTTCCGTAACATGGAGCGGCAGTCCAACCCGTGGGGCATCGCCAACGATCAGCGGATGGACTGGGCCAAGGACCTCAACGTCCCGACGATCGAGGAGAACCCGGATCCCGAGTACATCCTGTGGGTCGGCTGCGCAGGTGCGTTCGATAGCCGGATCATCAAGCAGACGCGCGCGATGGTGAAGATCCTCCAGACGGCGTCGGTGGACTATGCCGTGCTCGGTCACCAGGAGGCGTGCACCGGCGATCCGGCGCGCCGCGCAGGCAACGAGATGCTGTTCCAGGCGCTCGCCGAACAGAACGTCGAGACGCTGAAGAGCCACAACGCGAAGAAGGTGATCACGTCGTGTCCGCACTGCCTGCACACGCTGCGGCATGACTATCCGCAGTTCGGCGGCAACTTCGAGGTGATCCACCACACCCAGCTGCTCGACCACCTGTTCAAGAGCGGCGAGCTCAAGAGCAGCGGGAAGTCTCCCGTCGACACCATCACCTATCACGACAGCTGCTACCTCGGCCGGTGGAACCGCGAGTTCGATGCACCGCGCGACGTGATCGCAGCGGTCGGTGCGCCCGGCGGCATCAAGGAGATGACGCGCAACAAGAAGCACGGCTTCTGCTGCGGCGCAGGCGGCGCGCGGATGTTCATGGAGGAGCACGACGGCGAGCGCGTGAACCTCAACCGCACGGACGAGGTGATAGCCACCGGTGTCAGCGCGGTCGCCGTCGCCTGCCCGTTCTGCAACATCATGCTGACCGACGGCATGAAGCAGCGCGACATGGAGGACAAGATCCAGGTCCTCGATGTCGCCGAGCTGGTCGCGGCGAGCATCCCGGATGTTCCGGTCGACCGCCTCGTGCGCAAGAAGAAGCTGCCGATCGCGACCGTCTAGCGGTTGCGTGCGACGTCGTTGACCGGCCTCACGAGGTCAGGGCTGCACTCCCTGAGCTCGGACCAGCTCGACGCATAGCCGATGCACTTCACGGTTTCGGTCGACGAGATCGCGCGGCATCGCTCGACGCTGAGCGGGTGCTCACCGAACGTGTCGATGCCGCGGGGCTCGTCCGCCACGAGGCGCGAGGCGTTGGCCGTGGCGCGCGCGCACGGATCGGCATCGCGCGCTGGCTCGTTCTTGCAACCGAGCGCAGCGAACAGGAGGCTGGCGAACAGGACCGGTTTCATCCTCGCCAGTGCTGCATTTCCCGCGCTCACCCGCGTGCGCGAATTTCCGAGCTGGCACCGCCGGCAACTACATAACCGCGATGCACCAGCGTTATGATCGCCTGCGATGAAGGGTTTTCTCCTCGCGGGCCTCGCGCTCGTGACCGTGTCTGCGTGTGGCACCGGCGATGACGTCGCCGGCGGTGCGCGCGCGAACTGCGCCCAGGGCGGCGAGCTCACCGATTGCCCGGATGCCGAGCGCACCGCGGAGGCAGCGTGCTGGCGGCTCGTCGATTGCGGCGCGATTCCCGTCGATCACCCCGAGGAGTTCCGGATCGACTGGGGCCGTTGCGTCGATGGCATCCAGTCGCTGACGGATGACTACCAGCGCCTGGTCGTCAACTGCATCGCCGCGTCGACCTGCGATCAGCTGCGCGTCGATGGCTCGCCGAACCAGCCCAACACGTCTCAGATGTACTGCCTGCGGCTCGGCGGGAACAACTGATGCGTCGGACATGGCTCCTCGCCGCGGCGTTGATCGCCGCGCATCCCGCGATCGCCGCCGCACAGCCCGCCGACGTCCCGGCGCTGTCCAAGCTGATCGAGAATCAGCCCGCTGACATGGATCGTTCGGCATGGAAGGAGAAGCGCCGCGAGGCCGCGCGCAAGCTCGCCACCAGCAAGGACAAGCGCGCCGTCCCGACGTTGATCAAGCTCGCCGAGACCGAGACGTTCGACATCATCGGAGAGATCGCGATCGAGGGCCTCGGCAACCTCGGTGATCCGAGCGCGGCTCCCGTGCTGCGCAAGATCTCGACCGACAACACCCGCGACAAGCAGGCGCGCGATCTCGCGAAGAAGGCGCTCGCGAAGCTGCCTGCAGGAGGCGCGACGACCGGTGGTGGAACGACGTCGACCGGCGGCTCCACGACCACGGCCGGTGGCGCGACCACCGGCGGCGGAACGACGGGTGGCTCGACGGTCGGCGGTGCCACGGTGGGCGGCGGCGCGACCGGCGGTGGAACGACCGCGGGTGGAACCACCGGCGACGCTGGTGGCGGTGAGGTCAGCGGTGGTGGTGAGGTCGGTGGCGAGACCGGTGAGACCGGCGTCGTCGACGGCAACGCCACGGTCGGCCGCAACAACACCTTGCTCGGTGAACCGCGAGCAACGGCCGGGATTCCGACCGGCCCTGCCCTCCCCGACGACACGCTCGCAGCGTACGACCGTCTGACGTTCGGAGCCGGTGCCGCGTCGGTCGGGTACGACACGGTCCGCAAGCGGCCGGCGTTCGACATCGATGTCCAGGGCCGGTTCGCGAAGCGCGTCGAGCGCGAGAAGATCGCGTGGGGCTATGACGCGGGCGCCCACGTGGTCGCGGGCTACGTGAGCCCGCCCGGCTCGGAGAAGACGCGCGGCGCGCAGGTCGTGATCGATGGCGGCGGCGAGGCGCGGTTCTACAGCGGAAAGATCTACGGCGTCGGCAAGGCCGTGGCAGGCGTGCAGGTCAACTACATCGCCGTCGAGGATGACGGCGGCAACTCGTTCAAGGACACCCGCACCTACGCCGACTTCCAGGTCGCGCTCGGCGGTGGCTACGGCCGCCTGCTCGATGTCGGCGGTGCGATCCGCGTGCGTCGGCTCGCGCGAACGCTCGATGCAGCGCGCGCGCTCGGAAAGCAGATCGATGCGACCACGGCACGCAGGCTCCAGCTCGCGTGGTGGTCCCTGCGTGGCGAGCGCTCGAGCTACGAGGCTCTCGTCGCGACCGTCGCGATCCTGCGCGAGGCGGGCATCCTGCTCGGAGAACCCGACGCGGGCCTGACCTACGAGCTGCTCACCGTGCTGCGTGACAGCCAGCTGTTCCTGCGCCCGAGCGGCATGGACCTCCAGCTCACGTTCGGCGAGGGCTACCTCAAGCGCGAGGAGATGGATCCGACGCCAAACGAGAGTGGCCGCGTCGAGACCCTGCTCGTGTCGGCGGGCTACGGCCAGCAGATCCAGGACGACAAGGCCGAGATCTCGGGCACCGCGTACGCGCGCCTGCGCTTGTTCGCCCCGGAGACCCAGCCCGCGCCCTGGGCGATCGGAGCGACCGGACGGTTCCGCACGTTCGCGTACGGCGAGCACGGCGATCCACTCGGCGCCTTCGACGTGTCCGCGACCGTGCGGCTGTCCGATGACAGCTGCGTCGGGATGGACTGCGAGAGCGCGACCGCGAGCCGGATCGAGGGCCAGGTCGGGTTCACGCTGTGGCTCAACCAGGCCTCCGGAGTCAGGCTCGCCGGGGCCGTGGCCCAGGACGGCGGCGAGCTGTTCATCGGTGCCCAGCTGTCGGCCACCTACGGGCTCCTCGACGCCACGTTCGCCGGATTCTGAGGGGTTTTCCGATCGGGCTAGTGGTCGGACCACTGTTGAGATAGAGTCAATACGTGGCCCAGCTCTCCGAACACCAGCACAGGACGCTGCTTGCGGTCGCCGAGGCCGCACTCCCCGCCGGTCAGTTCATCCCGGCCGCGAACGAAGCGACGGTCGACAAGGTCGAGCAATTCGTCGATCGGCTGCCCGGTCCACTGCAGCGCGGGCTCAGTGGCCTGCTCCGCGGGCTCGATGCGGCGGCCTGGATCGGCGAGCGACGCTCGTTCGCGAAGGTCACGCCAGCCAAGCAGCTCGCCCTGCTCCAGCGCTGGCGCAAGGGTGATGTCCTGCGGAGGCTCATGCTGCGCGCGCTGATCAGCCCGCTCAAGCTCGCGCACTTCGATGATCCTGCGCTCTACAAGAAGCTCGGCTGCGTCTACGATCCTGAACGGGCGAAGGTCGAGGCCAAGCCCGCGTACATGCGCGAACGCGTGCACGCGGCGATCGGCGGCGACCTCGCGCTCGAGTGCGACGTCGTGATCATCGGGACCGGTGCCGGCGGCGCGGTCGTCGGGCGCGAGCTCGCCGAGGCCGGCCTTGCGGTCGTGTTCATCGAGGAGGGCCAGTACTTCGATCGCACGGACTTCTCCGGCCGATCGTTTGCGATGCAGCAGAAGCTGTACCGGCGCGGCGGCTCGACGTTCTCGGTCGGCAACGTCGGGATCCCGATCCCGCTCGGCCAGACAGTCGGTGGCACGACGACCGTGAACTCCGGCACGTGTTTTCGCACGCCGGATCGTGTGCTCTCGCACTGGCGCGACGAGCTCGGGCTCGACGACCTCGGTCCCGGCAAGCTCGATGCGTACTTCGAGCGGGTCGAGGCGGTGCTCGGTGTCGAGCGCGCGCACAGGTCGTTGCTCGGCGGCAATGGACGGGTGATCGAGCGCGGCTGCAATGCGCTCGGCTTCACGCGCCACGGTCCGCTCCGGCGTAACGCACCCGCGTGCGATGGCCAGGGCGTCTGCTGCTTCGGGTGCCCGAGCGATGCCAAGCGCTCGACCAACGTCAGCTACATCCCGCTCGCGCTGCGCGCCGGCGCCGAGCTGTTCCCCGGTGCGAAGGTCACCCGGATCCTGCTCGAGGGTGGGCGCGCGGCCGGCGTCGTTGCGCGCACCGGCGACGGTCACGTGATCACCGTCCGCGCGCGCACCGTGATCGCATCGTGCGGCGCGATCCTGACGCCGCTGCTGCTCGGCGCGCAGGGCATCGCCGGCCGCTCGGGCCAGCTCGGCAAGAACCTCTCGATCCATCCGGCCGCCGGCGCGCTCGCCGAGTTCGACGAGCAGATCCTGCCGTGGAACGGCATCCCCCAGGGCTACGGGATCGAGGAGCTCCACGAGGAAGGCATCCTCTACGAAGGCGCGATGGTCCCGCTCGAGATGACCATGAACATGACCCAGATGATCGGGCCCGAGCTGATCCGCCTCGCGGAGAGCTTCGATCACGTCGCGAGCTTTGGGTTCATGGTCGAGGACACGTCCCGCGGGTCGGTGCGCGAGGTCATGGGCCAGCCGATGATCCAGTACTGGCTCGGCGAGAAAGACGTCGCACACATCAAGCGAGGGATGGACGTGCTCGCGCAGGTGTTCTTCGCCGCGGGCGCGAAGGTCGTGCACACGCCGATCTCCGGGTTCGACACGCTGCGCTCCCCCCACGATCTCGAGGCGCTGCGGCGCGCGACGATCCGGCCGTGGGATCTCGACCTGTCCGCGTACCACCCGCTCGGCACCGCGGCGATGGGCCGCGACCCGGCGACCTCGGTGGTCGGCCCGGACCACCAGGTCCACGACACGCCCGGGCTCTACGTCGTCGACGGCGCCGCGGTCCCGAGCTCGCTGGGTGTGAACCCGCAGATCACGATCATGGCGCTCGCGACCCGCGCCGCCGAAAAGATTGCGGCGACGCTGAGCTAGTCCTCAGCTTTCTGAGCCCGCGAACGGTGTGACCGCACGATTCCGCGGAGTTGTCGTCGGCATGGCCCGTGCTCATCGACCGCGCATGCGCCACGCATCTGCCGCCACCCTCGCTTCCATCGCCTTCGGTCTCGTCGGGCTTTTCGCTCCGGCCGCCGCCACCGCCGGTCCGGTCACGGCCGGCGTCAACCTCGGTCTCGCGCAGAGCAAGATCGACGGCGAATCCGGCGCGGATGCGAGCCACACGCTCGGCCTGTTCGGGCGCCTCGGGTTCACCCCGCGGGTCGCCGGCCAGCTCGAGCTCGCCCGCATCCAGACCGACGAGTACTCGAGCGTCGACATCCGGAGCGCGACCGCGCTGCTCGTGGTCGAGCTCGGAGCCAGGGGCCGGCTCGTCCCGATCCTGGTCGCCGGCATCGGACTCGCCTCGGCCAGCAACAGCTACGGCGGCTCGACCGAGGCGCACCACATCGAGGGCGGACTCGGACTCGAGTATCGCGCCGAGGGTGGTCTGACGATCGGAGCGGATGCGCGCCTCGGTGGTCGCACGCTCCACCAGGACCAGGACATCGCGTATCCCGCAACCGGCTGCATCGACTGCCGTGTCACCGGGATCGCGCTCTACGCGCCGTCGAACCTGCAGGAAGGCGAGTACCGCAGCGCGCGGATCACCGTCGGGATCCGCTTCTAGGCAGTTCGCGCGAGGTCGTCGGGCCGCGGTGGCCACGGCTGATCGGGATCAGCAGGCCCGGACAGCCAGGGCCTCGGTCCGTACGTGCGTTCGAGCTCGACCGCGACCGGAGGACGCTCGACGTGACGGATCCCGTCGAGGTCGATGATCTTCGGCGTCGGATCCGCCGGGTTGCCGCGCAGTCCCAGGTACGCAACGCTCGCGAGCTGCGGCGCTGCCGCCAGGCGCTCGACGCCGGGTCGGCCGATGCCGTTATCGGCGAGATCGATCCAGCGCAACCGCGCGGCGTGCGGCGACGCAGCCAGCGCCGATGCGCCACCGTCACCCAGACCGAGTCCGGTCGCCTGCACCGAGACCAGCCGCTCCAGGTAGGGCGAGCCGACCACCGACGCCCACTGGGTCGCCGGCGCGGTGAGGACCAGGTGCTGGACCGGCGCGGCGGCGAACAGCGCGGGCGCGGCCGAGAGGAACTGGTCCACGGAGATCGTGACCTTGCCGACCAGGCCGCGGACAAGCTCGTAGTCCGCGACCAGACCCGCGACGTCCCCGACGAGAGCCTTGCGATGTTGCTCGAGCAGCGGACGCACGGCGACGCGGGCTGCCCGGGTCTGCTTGCTGTTGTAGTTGTCGCGCTCGAGGGCCTCGAGATCGAGGAGCGCGCGCAGCAACGTGCCGCGTGGATCACCCGCAGCCTCCCATGCGCGAGCGAGCACGTGACGCGCCTCGATCGAGCCGGGCTGCGCGAGCACCTGAGCGAGCTGCGCCGAGCTCATCGTTGCACCGCCCGGGCACCCGTCTGCGTCGCGAGCGCCAGCAACCGATCGCGTTCGCTCGTCAGCCAGTCGCGCGAGTAGCGCTCGCGACGTGCCTTGCGATCGTCGCGCTCGTCGGGCGTGAGCCGGGTATCCGGGATCAGCTGCGTCCGCGGGGGGATGAACTTCAGGAGCTCGGTCAGGCAGGTCAGCGCGCGCTCGATCGCGCCCGCACTCGCCTGGCGTTCGATGTCGGAGACCTGCGCCGGGTCGACGCGGACCTGCGGCGTCACGCGGTCGAGCTCTGCGAGGAGCTGGCCCGGCCTGAGAATCTCCGAGGGCGAGTCGCCGCCAAGCTGCCCGCGCACGGAGACGCTCGGCGGAGGGGAGGCAACGGTCACGAACTCGCGCGACCGCGGTTGCTGACAACGGACGCAGCTTCCGGTCAATGACCACCGATCGCCCTGCCCGACCAGCGCGTAGTCCGGGACCCGCGCGGTCTGACACGCAGGACACGGCTCGAGCGACATCGCGAACCGCATCTCCTCGACCGACCGCGCTCGCTGCGCCTTCGCAGGCGGCGGCTGGTTGGTCTCGCGGTAGTACTTCTCGAGCGCTTCCTTGTCCCGCGCTTCCTTCTCGGCGAGGCGGGCTTCCTTCTCCGGATCCGTCGGCGCGTCGAGCGCCTCGAGCAACTTCTTCGCGAGCTGCTTCGTACGCTCCGCGGCATCGTCGGGTGTATCGGTCACAACGCGGACTTTACCTCGTCAATGCCGATCCGGATCCCGTCGGTCGCGAACGCGCTACCGCCGAACATGGCCACGATCTCCTCGGGCGTCTTGTTCTGCGTACGCTGGTCGAAGCGTGCCTGCTCGTCGGGGGTGAGCTGTGCGCGCATCCTGGAGGCCCAGCTCTGGGCCGCGCTGCGCGTGTTGGCCGTGCTGATCGCCTGACCACCGGCCTCCATGACGCGGATATCCGCGCCCGGGCTGTCGGCGGCGAGCTCGAGGGCCTGCTTGCGCTGCGTCATCTCCGTGCGGCCTACATCGTCGACGCCGACGTTGTCGAACGAGGCGGCGCCCATCGTGCGAATTCGGCCGTCCTCGCTGGTGATCACCGCAGCGCGCGAACCGTCCTCGCGCTCGGACTGCGGCACCATCGGAGTTGTTCCGAGCAGACCACCGACACTCTGCTGGCCCGCGAGCGCCGGGCGATCGCCGGTCTGGTCGAAGCCCATCGTCATCGCGATCACGTCGTACTGGACCTGGTAGGTCACGAGCGTGCCGTTGTTGTCGTAACCGTAGGTCACCATCGCGCCTTCGCCCTGGCGCTCGATGGTGATGATGCGGTCACGCGTGATGTTGACGTTCGATTCGGGGACGAACGCGTCCTGCGTTCGATCGAGGCGACGGACACCCGCCAGCGAGGAAGCATTCGCCTGCTCGGTATCCGCGGCGCCAGCCCAGTCGACGCCCGCGGCGCCCTGTCGTGCAGCCTCGACCGACGCCCATGCGCCGGTCGGTCCGAACGCGACGACGAGGACGCGCTTGCCGGCGACATTGCGGCGGCCGGCGAGGAGTTGCTCACCGCCGAACACGACCGGCTCGCGGTTGGTGGAGTCGACGAGTGCGTCGCGATCGCCGGCAGCGAGGATGCCTTCGTTCGGCAGCGCGTTGTTGCCGAGGCCGGTCGTGATGTCGGTGTACGCGGTGTAGACCCACTTCGCCGGCTGGCCGGGACGCTGGACGAGGACGCGAATCGGCGCGCGCTCGGCGAGGTGCGTCGGATACGGCGGATCGAACGTCTGGCCCTCGACGTACCGCTCCACCCGCAGCGCCTGCGCATCGAGACCGGCGATGCCGTGGCGGCGGCGCGCCAGATCCATCGCGTTGTTGAGCTCACCCATGCGGATGAACTCTCCCGGATCTTCGACGGCGGTGCGCAGCGTGCCGTCGCCCGTGCCGTCCTCGTTGCGGAACAGCGGATGTGCCGTGTCCGTGTTCTCCGGATCGAACACCGCTGCACGCTGGCCCCACAGCGAGCCAGGCTTCATGCCGCCGGGCGTATCCGAGGTACCGAGGACGAGGACCTGGCTCGGGTCGACGAACGAGCTCTCGGCCGGCCCGACGCCGTCGAGCGAGCTGACGTTCGCAGCAGCCGCCATGCCGTTACCGATCACGAGGCGCTCGGTGACGAAGTAGTCCTGCGCATCGAACTGCTCGGCGATCTGCCGGCTCTGCTCGGCGATCTCGTCGCGCGCCTGGGTCGCCTGGACGTGCGTGCTCTCGGCCGCCTGCCGCCGATCAAAGCGCTCGCGGATCGCAGGAATCACGTCGACGTCTGCGCCCGGGAACACGGCCGCGAGCTCGCGGAGGCGCGCGTCGACGTACGCGCGATCCGAGCCGCCGAGCTGGAGCTCCGAGAGCAGCGCGCGAACGCGCTCGACCTGATCGCGACGGCGCAGCGATTCGCCGACGGCGACGGGATCGCCATTGCGTCCGCCACCGGCACCGCGCTGGTCACGCTCGGCGAGCCGCAGATCGATCTCGCGGATCAGCTCGATCCGGGTCCGCAGCTCGGTGATGGCGGGGAGATCCTGGGCGCTGTAGGGCCGGACGCCGGTCGGCGCGGCAGGCAGGACCGTCGACTCCACCATCGCGGAGGTCTGGGTCTGGACCGGTGCCTGAACGTCGGTGACGATCGCGCTCGCGTCGAACCGGATCGCATTCGCAGCATCGAGCCGCGCCTGCACCTGCGAGCGCAGGTTCGGCGACATCGCCTCGAGGTGGCGCTGGCGCTCCGCGGGATCCGCGAAGTTCATGCTGAGCAGGAGCTGATCGATCTCCGCGTAGATCCGCGCCGTGGTCTCGCGCCGCGCATTCTGCGAGGCAGCCGCGTTGATGTCGGCGACGCGGTCGCTCGCCGGCTGCACGCGCCCATCCGTGTTCTCGACGGTCTGGGCACGCGCAAACATGCCGTCGAGCTGGCCATAGCGGCCCGCCTCGCCGGGCGCGCGGCCTTCGGCGATCGCGATGCCCTCGGCGATGATGCCGGCGAGCGCCCGAGGTACCTGGTCGTCGAGCAAGGTCGCGTTGAGACGGACGATCAGCGTGCGCGAGCTCGTGAACTCGAGCGATGCGACGGTATCCGCTGCGGTTCCCGCCGGAGGCTCGACCTTGATCTCGAGGACCTGGCCGTTGGCGAGCTGGACCTGGATCTCCTGACCGCCTGTGTAGCGAGCCGCGCCGTGCAGCGACCCGTGGCCGACGATGCTGGCAAGAGCACGCGTGCAGGTAGCGATCGAGAGGAAGCCTTGATTCGCCGGACGAGCACCGGGCGCGAAGTCACTCTGCAGCGTCGTCGAGCGATCACCCTCCATCGTGTGATCGGCGTCCGCGATCGACGGAGCTTCGTCAATGTTGGCCGGGCGCACGCCGGTGCGCGACTCCGACACGGTGGGGCGATGCGTGACCTGGATGCCGCGGCGCGCGAGGAACGCCACCCACGCATCGGCCGCGCCGTCGCGCTGGTACTTGTCCGAGTGAAGTTGCTGGTAGATCGCCTGTGCCTGCCGGAACGACTCGGTGGTCGTCGGGTCGAGCCCGTCGGGGATCACGCCGGGCGCTGCATCGATCGGGGTCGCGGGTCCGAGCTGCGCCGGCGCGGCCGGCGTCGGGGTGACGGTCGGCGTCGGCGTGACGGTGGGCGTCGGGGCGACGGCCGGCGTCGTGCTGACGGCCGGCGTTGCTTGCACGGCGCCTGACGTTGGGGTCGTGCCGAACTTCAGCGGATTGACGACGGCGCCCTCGAACCAGTGATCGGTCGGACGGTTCGCGGCGTCCTCGGAGTGGAGGAACGTGTCGAGCGTGTCGATCGCGCGCGTGGTGACCGCACCCTCTTGCAGGTTCGTCGGGACGTCTTGCGGACCGATCCGGCCCTCGTCGCCGAGCAGGCGGCTGTCGGGATACCCGCCCTCGGGGCCGTGGTTCCGGTCGTAGCGGCCGGTGTAGATGCCGAGCGTCTCGACCTGACCTGCCTGCTGCGCCGCCTGGTACTCGGCCGAGGCCAGGAACGTCTGCATGTTCTGCTGGCCGCGAACGTACGACCGCGAGAACGTCACCGGATCGACGATGCGACCGCTACCGGCTGCGCGCTGCAGCACCGACTGATACGTCAGCATCGGATCGTTCTCGACGAAGCCGAACGTGACGTGGAGGCCACGAGCCTGCGCGGCCGCGAGGATCCAGCCGTTCTCCTGCGCATCGCCCTCGCCGGCGGCGTCCCACATCGCGCCGAACTCGAACGAGCCCTGCATGCCGGTGACGAGCTCGGACAGGCTGCCCTTGCCGGCCGCACAGCCGCCGTTGGTCACGAAGACGCGGCGGCGCGGATCGTTCTCGGGGAGCGCGGCCATCTGATCGAGGCGCTGAAGGAACGCGATGCGTGCGACGGCGACGGCGGCCGGGTGCAACGCGTGGTTGGCGCGCGCGCGCACGTCGAGCTGATCCGGACCCTCCGGCGCCTTGCCCGCGCCGTACGCCGCGTACAGCTTCTTCGCCGCGTCGACCTCGAACTTGTAGCAACCGTCGTTCGGATCGAGCGAGCGAGCAAAGAACTCCTGCACCGCGCGCGGCAGGTTCTGCTCGATCTGGGCCGCGAACGCTTCCTCGTGCGTGCGCTCCGTCGTGGTCAGTGCAGCCCAGCGAGGAATGCCCTGCTGCTGCATCAGCAGCAGCGCGTCCTGTGCGCTCGCCGTCGGCGGGAAGGTGTCGACCGGCAGGCCAATCAGCGCGTCGGTGGGCGACTGATCGAGCACGCGACGATCCGACGGCGCCGGCGTGAGCTCGGTGTCGACGCCCTGCAGGCGATCGCTGAACCGCTCGCGCAGCTGCGAGACCGCGGCCTCGACGGTCTGCGCATCGGCGATCTCGGTCTCCGTCTGGCCGGGACGCAGCGCCGAGGTCGGCGCGACCGTCGGCGTGGTCGTCACCGTCGGCGCGACGATCGTCGGCGTCGCGACGGTGGTCGCGGGTGCGGCAGACGTGATCGTCGGAGTGACGGCGGGCGTTGCGGCCGTCGGGGCCACCGGCGTGACCGTCGCCGGCGTCACGGCCGGCGTCACCGTCGGAGCCGGGGTGATCACGGTGGTCGCCGGCGCGGTGGTGGTCGTGGTCGGCGTCGGCGCAACGGTCGTGGCCGGCGCCGTCGTCGTGGTGACCGTCGGTGTGACGGGGGTGACCGGCGCGGTGGTCGTCGTGACCGTCGGCCGCGAGGCCCCGACCGTCGGCGGCGTCGAGGTCGTCGTGGTGGTCGTGGTCGGGGTGACCCGCGTCGGAGTCGCCGGCGTCGCCGGGTTGACCACGATGTCCGTGGTGCCGGTCGTCGAGACGTCACTCGGAGTCGTCGTCGTGGGCGTCGGCCTCGGGGGCGCCGAATCGCGGCTCGGGCCCTCGTCGATGCGGCCGCCGTTGCGATAGCCGCGACCACCACCCTGGGCAGCGCCCATCGCGGTCGACTGCAGGACCTGCGAGCCGGCGGCCGAGAGGTTGTCCTCGAAGCGACCGTTCGCATAGGTGTTCGGATTGATGACGGCGCCGATCGCGTCGGTGCCACCTTCCTCGATGCCCTCGCGGATCGCGCCGTTGACCGCGCGGTTGCGCGTCAGGCTGAGGTTCTCGGGCAGGTAGTGGTCGAGCACGCCGGCACCGATGCCGGAGAACAGACCGTCGACCGCGCCCTGCCCACCCGCCGCCGCGACCGTGCTGACGAAGTGCGCGAAGTCGCCGTTGAGCGCTTCTTCCGAGAGCGCCGTGTTGACCACGTTGCCCATCGCCGACGCCGACGACTCGGTGATGATGTTGACGAGCATCGTCCGCATCACGCCCTCGGGGACGCGCATGCGGGTCACCATCCGGGTGACGAAGTTCGAGATCTGACCCGACTGGACGTATCCCGCGGTCACCGCCGAGGTGACGGTCGTCAACAGATCGAGACCCGCCTGCTCGGCGGTGTAGCGATCGCCCATCATCATGTAGCGGACGGCCATCGAGGACATGCCCGACGCCATGCCTGCCGCGAACGCGACGACGAACGGTGCGGCCGCACCGGCGGTCGCCGCCGTGACGACGACACCGACGACGATGCCGACGCCGGTCGCGACCGTCTCGGTCGCTGCATTCATCGCAGCGCGATGATTTTCGGACGCGGTCTCGCCGACAGCGATGCTGTTGCGGAACTGCTGCACCTCCGCCTGCTGCGCGGGCGTCAGGTTCTCGAGCCGGCGCAGATCGCCGAAGTTCATCGTCGAGATGCCGGGGTGTTCCCGCTCGAGGGCCTGGAGCTGCTGCTGCGCCTCCAGCATGTAGCGGTCCTGGCGCGCGCCGGTATCGCTGTAGAGATTCGTGAATGCGTTCGCGAGCCCGCCGCCGCGATCGTGCTGGTGGCGGAGCCGGGCCTGCTCGAGCGCCTCGGCCATGTTCGTTGGCCGGCCCATCAGCATCAGGCTGACGTCGAACCCGTCGTCGCCCGCGAAGTCCATCTCGCCGGCCATGTCGTCGCGCAGGTTGCGAGGCGTGCCGCCGAAGCGGGCGGACTCGCGCGCGTACTCGGCCTCGATCGCCGCGATCTCCTCGCGCGAGCGGCCGCGCAGGACGTTCTGGATCCGTTCCTCGTCGGTGCCCCACCGACCCTGACCGGCGTAGTACAGCGCGAAGCCGTCGTTCATCCGGCCGGCGGCAGCGGTCTGCCGCATGCGCTCGGCATCGAGCTCGCCGAACTCGCCATCTGCGAGCAGCGTCTCGAAGCTCTGGCCGCTCTGCTCCTGGTACTGGGCGATCGCGCCGGTGCGCTCCGCGCGGGTGGTCCCCTCGAGGGACGCGGCCGCACCGTCGACATCGGTGCCGATCCGGCTGAGGAACGTACCGTTGCCGTCGGTCGCGGCACGGAGCCGCGCGGCCCGCGCGGCGTCCCACCGCTGGTCGAGACCGAACGTCACCTGCTCGCGCTCGGCACCCTCGGTCTCGGATTCGATGTCCGCGCGTAGCGTCGTCGGCTGGCCGTTGACGCCGGTATTGCGCGCCGCATACGAGGACTGCAGGCGATCGAGCTGCTGGCGCTCTTCGGCCTGCGCCTGCGTCCGCTCCTCCGCCGTCATGACCTCGGTGTAGCGATTGCGATAACCGTCGACGACCTCGCGAAGCGCGGCCTCGTCGGTGCCGTTCGCGTCGTACTGACCGGCGCCCATCCGGCGACGCATCTCGTTGCGATCGACACCGAACGTCTCGCCGACCGAATCCGTGAAGTTCGTGTACCAGCCGCCGTGCATCGCTTCTTCGGCGCGCGCGGCGTTGGCGCCGTCGCGATCACCGCGAGCGAGCGCCCGGAAGATGTCGGCCTGATTGCCCGAGGCTTCCGACGCGACCATCGCGTCGAGCGTGCGGCCAGTCGCCCGCGCGTACTGCTCGGCGATCTGCTGCCGCATGAACGGGTCTTCGCACTCGCGCAGCGTCCGCTCGACGAGCGCCTCGTCGGTGCCGGCGCCGAACGTACCGGCCGTGGTCGCGTAGATCAGATTTCCAACCGCCTGCTGCACCGGATCGCCGGTCATCAGCCGCTCGACCGATCGCAGATCGTCGCCGCTCAGCTCGTCGCGCAGCTCGGACATCAGATCGGCGCCATTGTTACGGCGGGCGTACTCGGCGCGAAGGGCGGCGATCTCGGCCGGCGACTTGCCTGCCAGCAGCTCGCGGATCCGATCCTCGTCGGTGCCCCAGCCGGTGCCACCGTGCATCGCATTCCAGATCGCCTCGGCATCGCGGCTGGTCTGCTCGGGGTCGACCGGGCGCTGCGATTGCCCGCGCAGCGCCAGCCGGTCGGCGGTCTGCGCGGTCTGCGCGGTCTGCGTGCTCTGCGCGATCTCCTGGCGGCGCGCGGTCGCTTCCTGCGACGAGATCTGCGCCTCGCGGTTGTCGACGTTCGCCTCGCGTGCGCGGTCCTGGTTGTCGCGCGCCGCGCGCGTCGCGTCGCGCGCGCGCTGCGCGTCGGCGAGCTGTGCCGGCGTGCGACCGTTGCTCTGGATCGACGCGTTCGCGTCTTCCGTGAGCTCGGTCCGCGCGCGCTGTCCGGTCGCTGCGATCCGCTGCTGTGCGGCCTGTGCGGTCCGCGCGATCCGCTGCTGTGCCTGCTGGTCCTCGCGCGCGATGCGGGCCGCGGCGCGATCCATGCTCCGGTTGATCGATGCGATGCCGCGGTTCGCGTGCTCCTGGAACTGAGTCACGCGACGGTCGGCGATCTCCTGCGCGCGCTGGGTCGCGGCCTGGATCGTGGTCTGGACCCGAGCCTCGACCTGCCCGACCGCTGCCGTGATCTGCTGGCACTGTCCGCCGATCTGCGCGATCAGCGCGGCATCCGCGTTCCGGCGCTGGCCGATCATCGCTTCGGTCGTCGTGCGCCACGTCTCGAGCTGCTGCATCGCCGCGGCCTGGACGCGCTGCGCCTCGGCCTGCATCGCGATCAGCCCGGTCCGGTACTCCTCGTTGATCCGCTCCGTATCGGCAGCGATCATCGTCTGCTGATCCTGGAGCATCCCGGCGAGCCACGCGTCGGCCTCGGTGATGCCCTGCTGGAGCGCCTGCTCCATCAGCAGCACTGCCTGATCGGACGCCTGCTGCAGCCGCTGCCGCGTCTCGGTCAGGACGGTCTCGAGCCGTTCGCAGTCACGCTCGCCCCGCTGACGCAGCGCTTCCGCCGCGAGCCGACCGGCCTCGACCCGCGCGCGCGCCTGCTCGGCCGCGCGCTGCTGGATCCCCTCTGCCTCGCGATTGCCCTCGGCAATCAGCTGCTGCGCGCGCGAGCGTCCTTCGCTGCGTGCCGCGGCAGCCGAGCGCTCGCCGGCGCGAACCGCCGCGCGACGCTGCGCCTGATCCTCGATGCCTGCTGCACGCGATCGCGCCGACGACGCGAGCTGACTCGCGCGCGCATTCGCCTGCTGCCGCGCCTGCTCTCCTGCCGCGCTCGCGCGTTCGCGGCGCGCGGCTGCATCGCGATCACCTTGCTCGCGGAGGTCGCGCGCCTGCTGATCGTGCTCCTGCTCCGTGCGGCGCGCCTCGTCGGCAGCGTGCTGACGCGTCTGCGTCTGCTCGTTGCGCGTGCTCGTCTCGGCAGCGATGATCTCCTGCGCCGCCTGCTGCTGGCGCTCGGTCTTGCGACGCTCGATGTCCTGGCGAAGCAGCTCGACGCGGCGGTCCTTCTCCGTCCGGACGCGCAGGATCTCCGCATCGATCCGCTGCTGGAGTTGCTGCAGCAGCTGCACGCGCGCCTCGATGAGGCGCTGCTGCATCGTCTGCTCGATCTGCTGGATCCGCGTCCGCTCCGCTGCGTAGCGCTGCTGGATCTGCGTGCGCAGCGTCTGGATCGTGATCTGCGTCTCCTGCTGCCGCTGCTGACCGCGACGGCGCAGGTTGCTCTGCGCGTTGCTTCCACTTCGGCGTGCGCTCGCGGTGCGGCGCTGACCGCTGCTGCGGGCGCGAGCCCCGGTGGTCTGAGCGCCCTGGCGAGCCTGCCGCTGCTGGCCCTGTGCATCCGTGCTGATCGCTGCGGTCTCTTGCTGCGCCTCGCGACGCGCCACGGCGAGGTTGTCGGTGGGCACGCGCTGCGGCGTCGCTGCATCGGGGCTCGCGGTGGTCGCGGCCGTCGTCGCCGCCGTCGATGCGGCGACCTGCTGATCGAGGCGTGCATCGAGCCGCTGCTCGAACCGGTTGACGCGCGCGTCGGTGTGCGCGACGAGCGGCTGATCGCCCTGCGTGGCAGCCGCCGGAGCCGCAGCGACGTCTGCCGGCAACGGTGCGTTCGCGAGCTGCCCGATGTTCCGCAGCGTATGCGAGCCGAACTGGGTGACGTTGTCTCCCAGCCGGTCGAGCCCGAGCGCCGCGGGGACGTTCAGACCCGCGGTGGGGCCAGCGGCCGGCATGCCCGGCATCGCGGTCGGCGCCGGCTGTGGCCGCGGCGCGCTCGCGGGCGTCGCGGTCGGCGCGGCGCCCGGAATCATCGACGCCAGTGGATTCGTGAGGTCACGTGCGGCGGCCGCGAGCGGCTCGGGCAAGCGCGACGCCACGGCAGCGATCGGATTCTGCGCGTCCGCCTCGCCAGCGCCGCGCGCGGCGGGGTCGGTGACCGCTCCGACGATGTCGCGCAGCTCGTCGGGAACGATCGATTCCGCTGCGTCGTTGACGGCGCCGGTCGCGGCCTCGGTGAGCGCCGAGAGCGGCTGCTGGACCACGGAGGCGATCGACGAACCAGACGTGACCCCCGACGTGATCGACGACAGCGACGGCAACGCGAGCCCGTTGCGACGGGGCGCTGCTTCGCGAGCGGCGGGCGTAGCCGCAGCCGGCGACGGCGTCGCAGGGATAGCGGCAGCAGGTGGGCGTGCGCTCGTCGCGCTTGCGGTCGACGACGGGCCCGCCAGAGGACGGGCTGCCGGCGTCGCGGCCGGCCGCGCGGAGGCGGTCGGGCTCGTCGCGGCGGGGGCCTGCGGGCGCGGCGTCGCGGGTGCACTGGCAGGTGCGGGGCGATCGGCGGGCGGAGGCGCAGCTTCCGCCGGCTCGGGCGACGCCGCCGCGTTCTGCGTGTCCGCCTGGGCCTCGGGTTGCGCGGCCTGCGGCTCGGGCGTGCGCTTCGGCGCAGCCGCGGGCTTGTTCGCCGTGGAGCTCGGTCCCTTCGGCGCGGCGGGTTCCTTCGCCGCGGCCGGCGCGGGCGTCGGCGTCGCCGTCGCCGTGGTCGTGGTCGGGCGCGCCGCCGGCGTCACCGCACGTGCGGTGCTGGCCGGTGCGGGCGTCGAGGCGCGCGCAGAGACGTTGGCGGTCGCCGGCAACACGGTGGGCGCGGCGTCGCGCGAGCCGTCGTTGCCGAACAGGAGCTCCTGCGCGCGATCAGCGAGGGCGCCCTCGGGGCCATCACCGTTGACCTCGCGGAACATCTCCATCGCCTCCGCAGCTGCGGCGGCGGCCGGCGCGGCGCCGTCACCGTTGGCGGCCCGGAACAGCTCCATGGCCTCGGCGGCACCCGCGGCGCTCGGCGGCGCAGCGTCGCTGTTGACCTCGCGGAACATCTCCATCGCGTCGGCGGCCGCCGCTGCGCCCGGAGGGGCTCCCCGTCCCGACGCGCTGTCACCGTTGACCTCGCGGAACATCTGCATCGCGTCGGCGCTGCCCGCGGCGCTCGGCGCGGCACCGTCGCCGTTGGCCTCACGGAACATCTGCATCGCGTCGGCGCTGCCCGCTGCGCTCGGCGCCGCACCGCGACCCGCGTCACCGTTGACCTCGCGGAACATCTCCATCGCAGCCGCGGCTGCGGCCGCACCGGGCGCTGCGCCGCGGCCCGGGCTGTCACCGTTGACCTCGCGGAACAGGTCCATCGCGGCCGACGCTGCAGCCGCACCCGGCGGTGCACCGCGACCGCTGTCACCGTTGACCTCGCGGAACATCTGCATCGCGTCGGCGCTTCCCGCGGCGCTCGGCGCTCCACCACGCGCGCGGAGTCCGTCGACGCCGGCGACCTGCGCTCCGAACCGGGCAGCACGCTGCGCCATCGATCCGAGCACGTCCTCGTCCTGGCCGCGACGACGCTGGCCGGTGACACCGGAGATGATCCGGCCCGGCAGCTTCTTCAGGTCGTCGACATTCGACTGGATGCCGTCGCGATCCGCCGTGACCTCGAGCTCTGCGCCGATGGCCTCGATACCAGCGTGGGCCCGCGCGGACGGCCCTTCGCCGTCGAGGGTGACGCTGGCGCCGGCCGACGATCCCAGAGGTCCCTGGACCTCGACGCCTGCCTCGGCGCTGACCGCGCCATCGCGGCCGAGCGTGACGTCGAGTGAGCCCGTCGCACCGCCGCGCTCGACAGTTCCGTTGAGCGCGACGCCATTGCGATCGAGGGTCACCGAGCCAGATGCATCGCCGCGCTCAAGGCTCGCCGTGCCCGACACGCCATCGCGGCCGGCGGTCAGCGAGCCCGAGATCCCGTTGCGCTCGACGTTCGCATCGACCGACACGCCATCGCGACCGACGGTGACACCGACGTCCCCGGAGGTGCCGCCGCGCTCGCCCTGCGCACCGAGACGGACGCCATCCGCACCGACGGAGACCGAGAGCGGGCCCGCTCCGATGCTGAGCCCACGACCACTCGCGCCGCCGCTCAGCGCGTCGACCGTGCGGCCTGGATCGATCGCAGCGGCCGGCGTCGAGCGCACGAGGCTGCCACCGCGGAACCGCGACAGGAATCCCGAGACGCGCCCGAGCTCGCGGACGGAAGCCAGCTCGCGCACCGCGGACATCGGGCTGATCTCGACGTCGGTGCTGCCGGTCTGCTCCGCGGCCGAGCGTTCACGCGGCCCCGCGTTGCGCGGCGGCGTGGCGCCCCGGCGTCCGGCGGCGGGCGCGTTCGGCTCGGCACGACCGGAGCTGCGCTTGTCCTCGGGCTGCGCGGCTTCATCGTGCGCGAGATCCGCGACGATGTTGCGCGGCATCACGTCATTCGGGATGCCTGCGCGATCGAGCATGCCGCCGAGCGCCACCTCGACACCGCGGCCGACGTTGTCGACGCGTACGTTCTCCTGCGTGAGCGACGATGCCGCCGCATCGAGCTGTGCGATCGCGGTGCGGAGCTGTGCGGGATTCGCGGCGAGCTCCGGCGCGATCTCCGCCATCGTCCGCGTCAGCTTGCCAACGACGTCGCTACCGCCCTGATGGGATGCTGCGATGTTCTGCGCAGCCTCCGCGCCATGCTCGGCGATCGCGGTCAGCGTCTGGCGACCGGCCTCGATGCGCGCACGGACCTCATCGCGACGCTCGTTGATGCGCTGGACATCAACCGCGTTGCTCTTCGCGCGCAGCTCTTTGATCTTGTCGAACGGTCCCAAGAGCGATCGATCCCGAGGAAGGAGTCCATAGTACGGAACGGACAGGGTTTTGGATTCCCTGGCGGCACACGTTGAATCCCGAAAAAGATGTGGGCGCCGCTCCGACATCGCCCCCCTTCCCCGGCCGGTGGCTCGACTCCCGGATCCGGGCCTCCCTCATCGTCGACGAGGATGCTCCACGGACGCCCACGGGATGCCCGGCCCGGGGTGCCGGAGGCCCGCCGGGCGGGATCGGTCCGCTCAGAGGTCGAGCTTCTCGCGCCAGGTCGCCGGCGCACCCTGGCGGAACCGCACGTCGGCGAGAACCTCGCGGACGCAGCTCGCGGTCGCGGACGGCAGGTCGGTATCGATCACATTGAGGAATCCGACCGCGCCGGACGCATCCACCGCTAGCTCGACCTGGACGTAGGTGCCGGTCAACCCCGCCTTCGCGATCGATCGGGTACATCGCGCGAGGCGCGCTTGATCGATTCCTTCGCGTAGCTGGCGACGACGCTCGGCGACCCCCGCCGTGCGCGGAACCTCCGCCGGGACCTCGAGCCGAGCGGGCTTGCTCCCGGCGCTCGGGACCGCGACGTCGACCCAGCCGACCCGGCGATACCGCCCTGCACTGTCGGCGGATTCCACCGTGTGGCGGCCCGGCATGACCCGAACGCTCAGCGGTGCGAGACCGAGCTCGACGCCGTCGACGCGCACGTCGCGGGGGCCCACGGTCGTGATCTCGAGCGGCGCCGAGCCGACCACGAGCGCGTCGATGTTCCACAGCGGCACCCGGATCGGCGTCGCGCTGGCGAGCGATGCAAGCTCGTCGACCGAGAGCGGAACGATCTGATCGGATGACACCGCGGCGCCCGGCGCGAGCTGGATCCTACGCGCGGTTCCGACCTCGACCTGCGCGGCGGATCCATCGCGGACGGCGACGAGACCGTGACGACACGAGACGGTCGTCCCGGCCTGCTCGCGGCTGACGCGGAACTGCGTGCCCCGGACCTCGACGGTGTGCTCCCCCGCGACCACGACCAGGCGCTGCCCCGCCGCGCGATGGGCGACCTCGAGATCGATCGTCCCATCGATCACGAGCTCGATCATCGACGAGTCGAACCGCCTCAGCTCGAGCGTCGAGCGCGGGCCGAGCGCGAACGCACTCGCATCACCGAACTGGACATCGACGCGGCCTTCCCCGGTCGCGATCACCGTGCCTGCGCCGAGGTGACGCGCAAACAGATCGTCGGGGCGGACGCCATCGATCATCACGTCGCGCGCGCCACTACCGGCCACGCGGATCACGAGGCCGGCGATCGCGGCCGGTGGCGGTGCGGCGACCACCGGCGCGGGTGGCGCGACCGGTGATGTGACGTGGGCGACCGGCGCCGCGGGCCGGCTCGGTGGCGACGGGGGCGTGACGAGTGCGAGGGCACCGGCGGCCGTGGCGGCGAGCACCCCCCACACGAGGTTCGGCACGCGCCGGCCCGGAGGGCCAGCCGGCTGGCTCTGCGCGCGCTTTTCCTTGGACACCGCCCAGTGCACGCGTGCCCGCACCGAGTCCCACGGCAGCTCGGGCCCGGGCTGGGTGCGGATCGATCCATAGCTGTCGCTCGCGCCCGCGATCCGGGTGCGCGTGCGCTGGCACGCGGCACAGCTCTCCGCGTGGCGGTCCATCAGCGCGCGCTCGCTGTCGTCGAGCTTCCCGGCGAACGCATCGGCCCAGCGATGGGGCGCAACATGACGACTCACGACTCTGGCTCCTCGGCGATCGCACGATAGAACTCGCGACGCGCGTAGAACAGGCGGGTCCGCACGGTGACCGGATTCGAATCGATGAGGTATGCGATCTGCTTGAGGTCGAGGCCCTCGATCTCGTGGAGGTAGAGGACGAGCCGCTTCTTGGGCGCGAGGGTCTCGAGGGCGCGATACACGCGCGCTTGATCCTGATGACGCTCGAGCGCGCGATCCGGCATCTCGGGGCGCTCGACGAGGCTCGGGTCTGCGTGCGCGGAATCGAGATCGTTGACGCCGATCGCATTCGGCCGGCGCTTGCGGGTACGGATCCGGCCGAGCGCGACGTTGACGCAGATCCGGTAGATCCAGGTCGACAGCCGCGCATCGCCGCGGAACCTCTCGAGCCCGCGAAACGCGATCACGAACACCTCCTGCACGAGGTCATCGAGATCGGTGCGGTCGCCGAGGACGCGATACAGGTTCGCGGCAATCGGACGGCGAAACCGGTGATAGAACTCGTCGTGAGCGCCGCGGTCGTCCGCGCGGCACCGCGCGATCAGGTCGGCCTCGTCGGCGGGCCCGAGCGCCGCCGAGGGTCCTGTGTCGCGCTTCACCGGCGTCAGCATAACGTGTCGGCAGGTTAGTGGCCGGCATCGTCTTGGACGTTCACGATGTGCTGCGAGTCACTGGATCCGGGCGCCGGAGCGACAGCGCCGCGGGAGCCAGCACCAGGGCGGCCAGGAGGCTCGGCCGTGCCCGTCGCCGCCCATCCGTGCTCAACCTGCCTTCGCACGCGCCCGCTCGACGAGCGTGACGATGTCGTGGAGGGCCGCACGCTCGAGCTCTCCGTGGTTCTCGACGACGACGTGAACGTGGTCCTCGACACGCGACGCGAGGTCCTCCAGCCGACGCGCGATCTCGCCAGGCCGACTCCACAGGTCAGGCGAGCGACGCTGCAGCCGCTCGGCGCGCAGCGGATCGGGAGCGACCACGCCGACAAACAACGCGTCGGCGAACGCGCGTGCGGGAGAGACCTCGGCGTCCGGCGCAAACACCGCGTTGTTGGCGGAGTACACCGGCAGCACTCCCGGCCGTGAGGCCGCGAAGCCATACGAGACGGCGCGACCTGGCTCGATCTCCCGTCGCCAGGCGATCGCGATCTCACCGGTGCCGGCGCGCCTGGCAAACTCCTCGTGCGAGACGAACACGTTCTCGACCGTGTCGTCGCCGCCGCGGCGCGGGCGGGTCAGGTAGCGCACCGGGACGTCGACGAGGCCCTGCTTGCACAGCGCGGAACGGCGGAGCGCGTCGACGAGGGTCGACTTGCCCGTACACGTCGAGCCGACGATCACGACGCAGCCGATCCGATCGAGTGGAGCGAGCCGCTCGGGATCCGGCGCCCTGATCGATCGCAGCGCCTCGCCGTGGAGCTTCATCGTGCGGTGTACCCGCCGTCGATCGCGAGCACCGCTCCGGTGACGAAGCTCGAGGCCGGAGAGGCGAGGTACACGATCGCCCCCGCGATCTCCGAAGGCTCCCCCCAGCGGCCCAGCGGAATCTGCGCGAGCAGAGGAGCGCGCGAAGGCGCGTCCGCCATCCCGGTTGCGAACGGGCCCGGCGCGATCGCATTGACCGTGATCCCGTGAGGAGCGAGCTCGACCGCCAGTCCTCGGGTCAGCGAGGTCACGCCGCCCTTGCTCGCGATGTAGGGCGAACGGTCCGGCAACCCGACCTGGCCGAGCATGCTCGAGATGTTGATGATGCGGCCCCAGCCTGCGGTGCGCATCGCGGGCTCGACGGCGCGGCAGCACAACCAGGTCCCCTTGAGGTTGGTGTCGACGACGTCGTCCCACTGGGCCTCGGTCAGTGCCGACAGGGGCTCGCGACGGGTCGTGCCCGCGTTGTTGACGAGGATGTCGATCCGGCCGAGCTCCGCGGTCACGCGATCGATCACTGCCGTGATCGCCGCAGCATCGCGCACGTCGAGTGCGAGCCCGAGCGCGGGATGCGTCGAGGTCGCGGTCAGCTCCGCCGCAGCAGCGTCGGCGGCGGCGCGGTCCCGGCTCGTGATGACGACCCGCGCACCGACGTCCGCGAGGGCGCGCGCTGCTGCGAGGCCGAGCCCGCGTGCGCCGCCCGTGATGATCGCGACCCGACCGTCGACGCGAAACGTGGAGAGGACATCGCTCACGCGGCGTCAGCTCCCCGGATGAAGGCGGTCGCTGCGGCTGCCGCGATCGTCAGGGCGCGAGCGACATCGAGCGTCGACCGTGCCTGACCATCGGAATCGACACAGGCGGCGGCGAGGAATCGAGCCGCGAACACATCGCCGACACCCTTGAGCTGGCGGATCTCCAGAGGTCCGATCTCCGCAGGTGGTGGACCCTCGTGCAGCATCACCGCTCCCTGCTCGCGAACCGCTGCGACCGCAGGTGCACGCCCGCGTCCCGTGACGAGGCGGACCGCGCTCGCGACGTTCGCTCGCATCGCGAGGTCCTGCGCGAGCTTGCCCGGTGAGGACTCCTGCGTCTCGAGCAGACGCTGCGCCTCGGCGGTGTTCACGCACAGCAGATCGAGCTCGCGCTCGAGGTCGAGCGGGATCGCGTTACCGCCGCACCACGCGATGCGCGTTCCACCCCTGCGCCGAGCGAGCAGCGCACGAACCATGGAGAGCGGAACGCGGCCGAGCACCTGAAGCGGCGCGGACAGCGTCTGCGCACGGACCCGTTCGAGCGTCCAGTGCACAGTGTCCTCCTCGGCACGCCCGCGGAGCAGCCGACACTCTCCGGCGGGATTGACGATCACCGTGATCGGCGGCCACGCGAGGCTGTCGTGGAGGATCGGATCGAGGACGACCTCGGGCGGAACCTCGGCCTGGAGCCGGGGCAGATCGACACGGGAGATCACGGTGGTCAGGTGCACCGCGCCGGCGGGCATCACCCGGGCGAGCGCGCGGGCCGCATTGCATCCGAACCCGCCGAGCACGGCGCGCACCTGTGTGTCGACCTTGCCCTTCCCGGTCGCGAGGCTGCCGACCGCCACCTCGACCTCGGCATCGAGGTAGGTCCGGCCGTAGATCGCGATCGCAGCGTCGGTCATCGGATCGCGTCCTCGAACCGGAGCAGCACGGTGGTCCCCGCCTCGACCACGCTTCCGATCGCCACGGTCATCTCGTGCGCGGCATCGATCGGGATCAGGACATCGGCGCGCGATCCGAACTTGATGAGGCCGAAGCGTTCGCCGACCGCGGTCTCCTCGCCGAGCTTGAGCCAGCACACGAGGCGGCGCGCGACCTTCCCCGAGACCTGCTTGACCCGGATCATCCGACCACCGGGCTCCTCGAAATCGACCCACATCTGCTCGTTGCGCTGCACGCAGTCGCGATGGCGCGCATGGAGGAACGCGCCCGGGAAGTAGCGGACCGACGTCACGCGAGCGCGCCGCGGCATCCGCTGGAGGTGCACGTTCCACGGCGACAGGTAGATGCTGATCCGGGTGGCGCGCCCGCCGGGAAAGCCTGGCGCATCGACGTTATCGAGGTGCGTGATCACGCCATCGGCCGGGCTGAGCAGAGCGCGTGGATCCACGGGCGGTATGCGATCGGGGTCACGAAAGAACCACAGAGCGAAGCCGCTGAGCGCGATCGCAGGCACGAGCAGCCCCCACCATGCCGGATGTCCAGTCGCTCGCACGCCGAGCGTGGCGGCAGCGACGAACAGCGCCGCGGCGATGTGAGAGATCACGACCTCCGCGAGGCCATACCGCGCAAGGCCGATCCGATCGCGCCACCGGAACCGATCATCCTCGGGCCGGAACCAGTGCCCACACACGTTGCGCACGAGCTTGAGATCGCGCGCGTCGATGATGTCGTGCGTGCACGACGCGCACTGGCCCTGCCGCTTCGCCGCCATCTCCCGCACGTAGCCACGACGAACGGTGCGCAGCCACGCGCGCCGCAACCGCCCCCAGCGTGCTTCGAGATCGACGCAGAACCCACCACCTGGCTGCACGCTCGTCGGGATCGAAGCGATCGCCAGTGGCGGGGTGTGGGGATCGAGCGTCTCGCTCACCTCGGCGCTGGCCACGATCCAACCTACTCTCGATCCGCTGCGGCTGCGAGATGGCTCGTTCGGTTGCGATAGAAGTACAGGAGGCCCACGTCATCGAGCGCGACCTCGTGCCCGTCGACCACCGCGGGCGATCGAGGATGACACGCCGCCCAGGCGCGCACTGCCGCTGCCAGGATCGACGCGGGATCGTTGGAGTCGACGGAGCGATCGAGACGACCGTGATCGCGACCCGCACGGATCATCGCCACGACCGCGCCGATCGCGGCGTACACCTCGCCCTCGGAGAACCGGAGGGCCGAACACTCGAGGCCGATCAGCGCGTGGATGTCCTCGGTGCCGGCGCGGCGGACCGCGAGATCGTGGAGGGCACGTGCGGTGACCTGCGTCGAGAACAGGACGGTGTCGCGGCGATACGCGCGGGTCAGCGCGATGGCGAGCCAGCGGGTGGCATCGTCGGGAGGCATCGAGATCCGGAGCACCTGTACCGCTGGCTGTCCCGCCGGATCGACCGGCTCGCCGAACGTCACGACGACGGACTGGTCGAGCGCACCGAGGCGGCGCAGCGCGGCACCCAGCCTGCGCGCGCCGGGCCGCGGATCACCGCCGATCCTCTGCTCCGAACGGCCGTCGAGGAAGTGACGGATCAGCGTCGGCGCCTCGAGCACGACCTGGTAGCTGATCGTCACCGGGACGATGAACACCGGGCGGTCGGTGGCGATCGTGGTGCCGAGCAATCCGAGCTTGAGTTGTGATTCGATCTCGTTGGTCCGGCATCGCGTAGCCCCAGGGAAGATCACGGAGTGGAAGCCGCGATCGAGGAGCTCGGCCGAGTAGTCCTTGAGCACGTCCTTGTACAGACGCGCGGTGATCGCGCGGTCGACCCGATACGCACCGAGGTTCGCCATCAGGCGCCCGAGCACGGGGTAGCGATACATGTGCTTGCCCGCCGCGTAGACGCACGGAGGCAGGCCCGCCCGGCGAAGCGCGACCCCGACCACGAGCGAGTCGAGGTTGGACGAGTGCGTCGGTGCGAACACGAGGGTCGCCGATGACGCCAGCGAGCGCAGCGAGTCGAACGGTCCGTCGATCACCAGCCGCTCCCCGAGGCGCTGCACGCCCTGCGCGAGCGGATGAAACGCGAGACCGAGGACCGGTGGGAGGACGCCGATCACCGCCCGATACAGCGTGCGATCGAAGCCACCCGCGATGTCGTGCAGGTAGCGCTCGACGATCGCGTCGAAGACCTCTCCTGCCCGCGCGACGTCGCTCGCGCTCGCAACGAGCTCGCGCCACGCGCGGCGCTCCTCCTCGGTCCGTCGCCCCTCGTGGCGGTCCGCGCGCTCGTCCGCGATCACGTCCTCGATCAGCGCGGCTCGCGGCTCGCCGGCATAGCGCCGCTCGATCCGGCCACGCACCGCCGCTGCGATCACCGCACGCTCGCGGCTCCACGCATGCAGGCGCGCCTCGGCCTGCTCCACGGCATCACCCGGCATCGCGCTCCGCCTGCTTCTTCGCGGACCGCGCCGCGATCTCCCGACTGCCCCCGACGATCAGCATGTAGGGGATCGCGAAGCCCACCTGGAGGTAGAGCGTCAGCCCGCGGAAGCACAGCACGAACATCACGGCCTTGTCGGGCGGGAGCAGCGGACCGAAGAACGGCAACGCCATCGCCTCGGCGAACCCCGCTCCTCCGGGGGTGGGAGCGAGGTACGTGAACGCGATGTAGACGACGACCGCGGCGAACGCCTGGACGTTCACCGGATGCCCGAAGGCGTGGAGGAGGACGACGCCCACGCCGGCGAACGTCGCGAAGTAGATCGCATGCGTCAGCGCCAGGTGCGCGAGCGGTACCACCCCGCCGGTCCGCAGCATCGCGAGCCGTTCGATCGATCGGGACGTCACCCGCTCCATGGCGGTGAGGATCTTGCCGCGACCGAACCGGCGCCCGAGCGATCCATAGATCCGCCCGGCAACCCGCTGTGCCGGTGCCGGATGGAACGCGGCGATGATCAGCATCGCGAACAGGAACGCAAACACCGCACCGCCGAACACGACGACCGCGAGCACACCTCCGTCATACGCAGGACCGAGCCCGAGCACGACGAACACGAACGACGCCACGATCACGACGGCGACGCCCGTGAACGCCTTTGCGAACGCGATCACCACGGCCGCATCCCACGACACGCCGCGCCGGCCGAGCATGTAGATCGTCGCCGGCGCACCGAAGGTCGAGCCCGGGGTGATCCACGAGAAGAAGAAGTTCGCGACGCTCGTGTCGATCGCCGCACGCCAGGTCACGGTCTCGTTGATCGCGGCGCCCAGCGATCGGTAGCGCAGCGCATCGGTCGCGTAGATCCCGACGCACAGCACCGCGAGCAGGACCAGCGTCGGCAGCGGAAGGCCGCTGATGATCGACCACAGCTCGCCCGCGTCGACCGGTGCGCGGGAGATCGCCCAGATCGATCCCGCAAGCGTCAGGCACGCGAACAGCGCGACCCAGCCCACCAGCTTGCCCACGCCCCCATCCTAGCAGCGGATCAGCGCCGGGTCGGTAGCACGACGAAGTCGATGTCGTGGCCGAGCGAGCACCGCAGCGAGTCCTCGTCACCAGCGCTCTCGAACGTGCAGCCTGCCTCGTCGGCGGCGGAGACCTGCTTGCCCTTGGTCGGGAACGTCAGCACGACCTTGTCGGCGTCGATCCGCCACTGGCCCTTGAACGGCAGGTCATAGATCTGGCCGTCGCACCGCGACTTCACTCGGATCCGGACCACGCGGTCGCGCGTGGCGGTGAACCGGACCTCCGGCTTGTCGCACGACGTGCCGGTCTGCTCCCACTGACCGCCGAACCCCATCAGCCGCTCGTAGCTGGTGGTCGGCCGGCGATCGAGACCGATCTTGGTGCGGAACGCGGGGTCTGCGCGCAGCGACGCGAACGCCGGATCGAACCGTGCCTCGACCAGCCACTCGATCGCATCCGGCCGCGTGGAGTCGGCGAGCTTTCCGATCGTCGCGATCGCGTCGGCCTTGGCCTTCGCCGCGAGCTGTGCGCTGGCGATCCGGTAGTGCGCCTCCGAGCTCGTCGGATCGAGTGCGAGGACGGCCTTCCAGCTCGCCAGTGCCTTTGCCGTCGGCGCCTTGCGTGCGGCGGCCACCGCCTTGGTCACCGCAGGATCCTCGGGCGCCGTGGTCGGCCCCGGTGTGACCGGCGTCGGATCGGATGTTGGAGCAGCGACCGACGGCTTGCCGAGATCGAACGCGATGACGTCGGTGACGTCCTTGCCCATCCGGCGCACGGTGTACGCGACCGCTACGCGATCGTCGTACTGGCTGGCATAGACCTCGACGATCTTGCCGATCGGATCGGTGGCGTCCCAGGTGACGACCTTGTCACCGGTCTTGCGGGTGACGGTCAGCGTACGGCTCGCAGCGGTCGCGAGGAACGTGGCCTTTGCACCGTGCTGGGGAATCGGATCCTTGATCGACAGCTTGGCGAGGACGTCCGCCGTCTGCTTCTCGCAGCGAGGGGATCCAGTGGCCGTGCCGGCCGTCACGGACAGGGGCGCACACACCTTGTCCTGGTTGACCAGGTACGGCCGGTCGACACCCGAGAACCCGCCAAACGTGTCGGCGGCGACCGGACCGACGCCGATCAACAGGCCGGCCGCGAGGAGGCCGGCGCTCAGGGAGGCGCGCATCGTCATGAAGACGTGATAGCGCGGATTGAATTCACCTGCCCGGGGATCATCCCGCAGGCGCCCATCGGCGGATTGCGGTAGGTTTCGCCCAAGTGGCGAGCATCTTCACGCGGGCCAGTGCTGTGATCGACCGCGGCGTCGTGCGCTTCATGGAGCGCCGGATGGCGCCGGGGACGCCCAGGATCGAGCACGGCGATGCGCGCGCTCGGCTGGTCGAGCTCGCGGCCGCCTACGGCGACGACACCCTCGGCACGCCGAGCCGGTTCTTTCCTGTCCCCGCCCTGCCCACCATGAAGGTCTCGCCGCAGGGCGAAGGTCCGCTCGGCACGCACGTCGTCGACCTCGCGTATCCGTCGGAGTACGAGCCGTTCCATCCGCTCGCGCGTGATCTGCACCTCCGGGTCACCCAGAACCTGACCGCCCACGCGCGATGGTGGACCAGCGATCGCGGGCGGCCGACGATCGTCCTGCTCCATGGCTGGGGCGGTGGCAATCACTGGGTCACGGCGCGGCAGTTCATGGTTCCGTACTGGCTGCGGCACGGCTTCGACGTCGCCGCGTACGTGCTGCCGTTCCATGGTGACCGCGCGCCGGGCACCACGATCGGTAGCTCGGGTGCGCTGTTTCCGTCGCCGAACCCGCTGCGCACGAACGAAGCGTTCGGCCAGGCGATCCACGATCTGCGAGGGCTGTCGATGTTCCTGCGGTCGCGCGGGTCGTCCGCGGTCGGCGCGCTCGGGATGTCCCTCGGCGGTTACACGACATCGCTGTGGGCGAGCATCGCGGGTCCCGAGGAGGTCGGCGGCCTCGACTTCGCGGTCGCGATGATTCCCGCGGTCTCGATGGCACGCCTGATGTGGCGCCACGGCGAGCACAGCCCGACGCGGTTGCGCGCGGCGAAGGCGGGGATCACCGAGGAGCTTCTGGAAGAGGTGTTCGCGGTCCACGCACCGACCACGCGCCCCGTGCGGGTCCCGCGCGAGCGGCTCGCGGTGATCGCGGGACGAGGCGACCGGATCACGCCGCCGGATCAGGCCGAGGCGCTCGCCGCACACTGGGGAGTCGACGTGCAGTGGTTCGAAGGCGGGCATCTCGCGCAGGTCGGTCGCGGCGATGCGCTCCGCGAGGTTCGACGTCAGCTCGGCGCCCTCGGGCTCTCGGGTCGAGAGTTCCGCTCGTGACCACGCAGCGAACCTCGGTCGCAGCACTCGGTCCCACGCGGCCGACGCTCGCCCAGGCGATCGCCGAAGGCCCGCTGCTGCTCGACGGTGCGATGGGCTCGTTGCTCTACGAGCGCGGCGTCCTCCACACGCGCAGCTACGACGAGCTCAACCTGTCGCAGCCGGAGCTGATCCGCACGGTACACGCGGACTACGTGGCCGCCGGCGCGGAGCTGATCGAGACCAACACGTTCGGCAGCAACCGGATCGCACTATCGAAGCACGGGCTCGCCGATTCTGCGGCTGCGATCAATCGCGCTGCCGTCGAGCTCGCTCGCTCGGCGGCGGTGAACCGCGCGTACGTCGCCGGCGCGGTCGGGCCGACCGGTGTGCGCTTCGGGATCGCGAGTGCGACCGAGCGCAAGACCGCTCGCTTCGCGCTCGCCGAGCAGATCGACACGCTCGTCCTCGCCGGGGTCGACGCGATCATGCTCGAGACGTTCGGCTCGATCCTCGAGATCGAGGTGGCGATCGAGGTCGCGAAGCAGCGCGGCCCACGCGTGCCCGTGATCGCGATGATGATGTTCGACGCGCACGGACTTGCCGAAGGCGGTCTCGGCTCGAACGAGGTCGCGGATCGCTTGATCGCTGCCGGCGCGGACGTGATCGGCGCCAACTGTGGCATCGGTCCGGCCGAGCTCTACCAGGTCACGGTCGGGATGGTCGGTCGTGGCAAGCCCGTGATCGCGCAACCGAACGCCGGCCTGCCCGCCTCCGTCGAGGGACGCACGCTGTACGTCGCGAACCCGGAGCACTTCGGCGTGTTCGCGCGCCGGATGCTGAAGAGCGGCGTGCGCCTCGTCGGCGGCTGCTGCGGCACGACCCCGGACCACACACGGGCGATGCTCGGCGCGGTCCGCATGTTGCGGGGCGAGAACATCGACGAGCGCGCCGAGCGCGCACCCGGCGCTGGGGTCTCGATCAAGACCACGCGCGCGCACGAGCCCGCGGCAGCCGCCAAGGTTCCGCTCTCGGATCGCAGCCGGCTCGGCGCTCGCCTGACGCGCGGCGACTTCGTGGTCTCCGTCGAGCTGACGTCCCCGCCCGGCAGTGACCTGACCAAGACGAAGCAGCAGGTCGCGGACCTGCTCGCCGGCGGTGTCGACATCGTCAACATCGCCGACGGTCCACGCGCATCGGCCCGGATGGCGAACATCGCCGCATGCGCGCGGCTCACGGTCGAGACCACGGTGGAGACCATCCTCCACGTGTGCGCGCGTGACCGCAGCTTCCTCGGTCTGGTCGCGCACCTGCTCGGCGCGCAGGCGCTCGGGATGCGCAACCTCGTGATCATCACGGGCGACCCGCCGAAGATGGGCGATTACCCGTTCTCGACGCCGGTCTACGATGTCGACTCCGTCGGCTTGCTGCGGATCGCGGCGGGTCTCAATGCGGGCATCGATCCGGCGGGCAAGGAGTGCGAGCCGACGTCGTTCCTGCTCGCGACCGGTGCCGAGCCGGCAGCGCACGACCGCGATCGCGAGCTGCGCCGGCTCGAGGAGAAGAAGCTCGCGGGCGCCGAGCTGATCATGACCCAGCCGGTCTACGACCCGCGCACGCTCGAGCGCTTCCTCGACGACTGCAAGCCCCTCGGGCTCCCCGTGATGGTCGGAATCCTGCCGCTCGCCTCGCATCGCAACGCCGAGTTCCTCCACAACGAGGTCCCCGGCATGGCGATTCCGAGCGAGTACCGTGAGCGGATGGCGAAGGTCGGCGGCGGACCCGCGGCGCGTGCCGAGGGGATCCGGATCGCGCAGGAGGCACTCGGTGCGGTCAAGCAGCGCGTCGCCGGTGCGTACGTCATGCCGCCGTTCAATCGAGTCGACAGTGCGCTCGAGGTGCTCGAGGTCGCGCGCGATCGCATGAAGCCGATCTAGTCGACCGGCCGCAGCGCGATCGGTGCGCGGGCGTAACCGTGCAGGTAGCTCGACGCGCGACGCTCGAACGGCCCCGCCGCACGGACCCGGTCCGCGGGCCACGCCGCGAAGAAGCTGCGCAGCACCCGGCGTCCGAGCGCTGCACCGATACAGCGATGAGGTCCGACCCCGAACGCGACATGCGGGTTCGGCGTGCGTCGCAGGACGAACGCGTCCGGATCCGGAAACACCCGCTCGTCGCGATTCGCCGACGCGAACCACAGCACGATCTGATCGCCCGCCTCGATCGTCTCGCCCGCGAGGACGATCCGCCGCGTCGCGAGCCGCGCGAACTGCGCGATCGGCGAGGCCCGGCGCAACAGCTCCTCGATCGCAGACGGCAGATCTTCGTCGATGCGGACGAGCGGATGCTCGATCAGATCGACGACCCCGCTCCCGAGCGCATCGATCAGCGTCGGCATGCCCGCCTCGACGAACAGTGCACCGAGCCGGACCGCCTCCATCGGAGACAGCGCGTGGAGCTGCGCGAACGCCGAGCCAGCGGGGGCTGCGTCGAGCGTGCGCTGGACCAGCGCGGCCATCGCCTCGGTCGCACGCCGCGCCACCGCCACCCGCTCGGGTCGTCGTGGATCGTCCTTCGCGAGGTCGAGCAGCGCGGCCCCCGCGGAGTGCACCGCGGTGACGCAGCCGAGCAGCGCAGGAGCTACCTCGGGCGCCATGCCGATCCACGCCGCAAACACGCGCATGACGATCGGCTCTGCGATGTCCGTGACGACGTCACCACCACCAAGGTGAATCAGTCGCTCCACGGTCTCCGTCACGATCGCATCGATCTGCCGGCCGAGCGCATCGATCGCGGCGGTCGTCACCGCGCGCGCGGCCACCGCACGCAACGCGCCGTGCTCGGGCGGGTCGAGGTTGTGGAGCGGACGCGCGGATCCCTCGGGACGGACCACCTCCGGCCGGGTTCCCCAGAACGACGAGAACGTCTCGACGTCGCGGGCCGCCTCGACCAGCTCGGGATGCCCGGTGATCGCCCAGTAGCCAGGACCGCGACGCCCCACGCACCACGCCACCGGTGAGGACGCGCGCAGCGTCCGGAACACCTCCATGATCTCGCCGCTGGCGTGCAGCGCAGGATCGAGGAGGTCGGTCACCGTACCACCTCCGGCAGGAAGTACGTGGTGACTCGCGGCGCGCCTGCGAGCCGCTGGAACGACACGAAGTGATGGGCCCCGAGCGCGTCGGCGGCGCGCTGCCATGCGTGCGCATCGAGGCCGCAGCGATCGAGCAGCGCGCGGATCCGCGATCGTGCCGTGGGCTCGTCGACGTGCCGGGGTACGCCGAAGTGGAGCGCGCACGTCGCCGGCGCTCGAGCGCCTGTGGCGAACCCGAGACACGCAAGCCACCAGATCGGTCGCACGTCACCGAGCATCGCGGTGCCGAACTGTGCGACGTCGCCGGGCACCGCCGCCTCTGCGCGATCGTGGAGCGCGGCGACGGCGTCGAGTGGCGCGTCGGGCATCAACACGTATGCCTTGATCCGGCCCTGCACCACGAGATCGACGGACACGATCGTGATCCGATCCTGCGGTCGCAGCACCGGCATCTCCACACCGCAGCGCTCGAGCAGGAGCGCCGCAAGCTCCGGCCGCGCGGGTGGGATGCACACGTAGGCGTGCCACCGCGCCGCACGTTCCGGTCGCCTCGGATCGAAGGCGACCGCGTGCCACATCCGTAGCGGCATCGCGGCGGTCGCATGCAGATCACGTGTCATCGCGCGCAGGTGATCGACGTACGCGCCCTGCTCTGCCGTGAACGCGACCACGTCGTGTGCCGCGTCCCAGTAGCTCGTCGGACCGGCCGGATCCGCCTGCGCCTCGACGAACACCCGCAGCTCCGGCTGACCTGCCGCGATCGACAGCCCCCAGGGCACGCCGTGGCTCATGCCCGATGGCAACAGTGGCGCCGCGGTCGACCGAGCTCCCCAGCCACAACGGATCGCGAGCTCGCGAACCACGTCCACGTCCCGCGCATCGGCGCCGATCGCAGCCGCGAGCCGCTGATACGACGCCGCGATCTCGTCGGCGCGCATGGTCACGGCTCACGATTCTACCCTGCTACATTGGCCGACGATGGCGCGCGGCCCACATCCGACGACGTTCTTGCCGATGGCTGCCGGGTACGCGCCCCTCGTCGGCCATCATCGCTACCTGCTCGACGACCGCGTGCGGACCGCCGCGTTCCTGCGCGCGATCGCGCGGGTGGTCAGACGCGGGGACGCGGTGGCCGACCTCGGCACGGGCACGGGCGTGCTCGCGATCGCCGCGCGCCGCGCGGGTGCACGCGCCGTGTGGGCGATCGATCACGATCCGATCGTGCGGGTCGCGGCCGCGATCGCGCGAGAGAACGGCATCGACGGCATCACGTTCCTCGAGCAGCACTCGAAGACCGTCGTGTTACCGGAGCCGATCGATGTGCTGATCTCCGAGTGCCTGGGCCCGTTCGCGATCGGCGGCACGATGATCCGTGCGGTGACCGAGCTCCGCGCGCGCCACCTCGCCGCCGGCGGCCGCGTCATCCCACGCGCGATCACGCTGGTGGCCGCGCCCGTGGAGGCCCCTGCCGACCACGCGCACGTCACCGGGTTCTCGCGCCGTCGCTACGGTCTCGACTGGGCGCTCGCGAACCGGCTCGCCACCCAGAACATCTACAACACCCTGTTCGCACCCCGCGCGCTGCTCGCAGCAGGCACCGCCCTTCACACGATCGATCTGGAGACGCAGGCGTGGACGGGCGACGTCGAAGCGTCGATCGAGGTGGTCGCCACGCGCGCTGGTCGCGTCCATGGGTTCGCAGGTTGGTTCACCGCGGACCTCGGCGGCGGTGTCACGCTGTCGACCGCGCCGGGCAAGCCGCCGACGATCTGGCGCCAGGTGTTCCTGCCGCTCGAGCGCCCGATCACGATCCGTGCGCGGACGCCGATCCGGCTCACACTGCGCTGCCTGGGCGGGGAGCACTTCGACTGGACCGGTGAGATCGGACGGCGACCGTTCGCGTGCTCGACGCGCTACAGCCACCCGGCGGCACTGACGACAGAACCACTCCTCGCGCGCTGAGCAGCGTGCCTGGGCTGGCGAGCGTCTCGAGCGCGGCAGCTGCCGCGGCGAACCGCTGCTCGCGCGTTCCCCGGATCGCGACGACGTGCTTGCCCTCGAGCTCGCGCGTCAGCTCGCGGTCGAACGCGGCGCGCGCCTCCGGGCGATCGCGCTCGCGCGCTCCGACGAACGGGAGGTCGGGTGCACAGTGCAGATACAGGTCGTACGGCCGCGCGTCGATCTCCTGACGGATCCACGCAGGCGGCTGGCCGTCGAACAGACGCCGCGCCCACAGCCACACCGCGTGCAGATCGGTGTCGCAGACGAGGACGCCGCCCGTGCCCTGGCGTGCCAGCGCGTCCTCCGACGCGATCTGACTGCGTGCGACGAGCTGCACGTCCTCTGACCGCAGCGTCCCGCGTCCGGCCTCGACGAGAGTCCGCGTCCATTCGGGAACCATGGCGGCGCCGGTGTGCTCGCGCAGCCAGGCACACAGCGTGGACTTGCCGGTCGACTCCGCACCGACCACGGCGACCCGGCGCACGAACCACGGCCGCGCACTCGGCGCGAGGAACGCGTAGCTCGCGATCACGTTCGTGCGAATGGCGGAGCCCGAGGTCGGCACGGCGATCCGTGCAGGATCGACCGGCACGAACGTCGCCTGCAGCGCATCGGCAGCGCTCCGGTACGACAGCTCGGATCCGAAGAAGTAGCTCGGACGCCCGGCGTGGAGCCGGAGCAGCTCGATCAACCTGCTCGCGTACTCGGGATTCTCGGGGGCTGCGGTGACCGGGACCTCGACGACCGTGACGTCCGGGTAGAGCTCGCGAATCCATCCCGCGCGCACCTCACCGGAGACCGGATCGCCGGTGCGCGTGAACACGAGGACGGTCAGTGTGTCGACCGACGCCCGTGCGACGTCGATCACGTACTGGTGTCCTCGATGCAGTGGCAGGAACCTGCCGCACACGACGCCGGTGTCACCGGTTCGCTTCGGCGGCCCGTACGGTCCCTTCTTCTTCTCGGCCGGATCCGGCGGCGTTGGCTGCCGTGGATCCTTCTCGGGCTTCGCAGGGGGACTGGGCTCCTCCCAGCCTCCGCCACTGGCCCACATCCGGGACTCGTCGTCGCGTCCTCGATCAGACATCTGGCTCCTTGCCGATGGGCAGCATCACATACCGGTCGTCGAAGTAGCGTGGTCCGCGCCGCTCGGGGATCGCGGCGAGCACGAACGGTGCATCGCTGGCGAGCCACTCGATCCCTCGCTCACCGAGGCGAGCTTCGAGCGCGGTGCGTGCCGCCGCGGCCCGCGCGACGACCGTGCGCAGGTGCGCGACATCCGCGAGCGCAGCGACAGCGGCTTCCTCGGCGCCTCGCACGATCGGGAACGGCGGTGCCGCCGCGGCAAGCCGGCGCGCGAGCGCAGGGGTCGTGATCGCGTAGGCAATGCGCAGGCCGGCGAGTGCATAGGCCTTGGAGAACGTCCGCAATACGACGAGTGACCGATCGGACCAGCGTGCGAGCGCTGCCGCCTGCAGAGCATCGTCGCGGGTGATGTACTCGGCATATGCCTCGTCGACGATCACCGTGACGTGACGCGGGACCGCGTCGAGGAATCGCGCGAACGGTTCACGGTCGAGAGCGCGCCCGACCGGATTCGCCGGACTCGTGAGATAGACGGCGCGCACCGTTCGATCGATCGCGGCGAGCACCGCATCGAGATCGTGATCCGCGTGCCCCGGCATCAGGCGATACGGCACCGCACGCCAGGTGAGCCGGCGCTGCTGACAGAGGTACGGCCACAGCGGCCAGCTCGGCGCGTTCGCGATCACCGTCTCGCCGGGCCGGGCCGCGACCGCGAGGACGCGTTCGAGGAGCTCGCTGGTCCCGCCGCCGATCACGACCGCGTCGAGTCCGACGCCGAACCTGGCCGCGAGGACCTTGCGCAGGGTCGTGCACGCGGCCTCTGGATACCGCTCGATCGGACCCTCGAGAGCGACGGTCGACAGTGCCCCGCGCGCGGCTGGTGACGCGCTCGGCTCCGCGAACAGATCGACGCCATCGATGTCGAGGGCACGCTCGCGCGCGACCCGGAGGACACGCCCGTGAACCTCGTCGGCGGGTGCGAGGATCGCGGCGACCAGCTGCGAAACGGCGTCAGCGGCGGCGGGCAAGCGCGCATGCTCCTCGGCATCGACCACGCCGCGCGACAGCTCGGTCCGGTGTCCGCCGAGTGCGACTGCCGTGACGACCACCGTGGACTGCGAGACATCGAGTGCGAGGGCACGGGTGAGACCCTCGAGCGCAGCCTTGCTGGCGATGTAACTCGCGGCATCGGTGCGCGGCGCCTCGACAATGCCCGAGGACACGTTGACGATCCGAACCGTCTCCGCGCGAGGCATCGCCCACGCGAGCACGGCGCGCGCACACAGGATCGGAGCCACGATGTTGACCGCGACCACGGCGTGGAGCGCCACCGGATCCGCCGTCCACAGCGGCTCGCGACCGGTCGTGACGGCCGCATTGTTGACGAGCACGTCGATCCGCCCGAACGCGTCGAGGGCGCTTCGGATCAGCAGCTCCGGCCCGTCGGGCCGCGACAGGTCCGCGCGGATTCCGATCGCCTCGCCACCGGCGGAACAGATCGACGCCACCGCCGCGGTGAGGCGGCCCTGGTCCCGCCCGTGGACGACGACCCGCGCACCGTCGCGCGCACACGCGAACGCGAGCTCGAGCCCGATACCGCGGGACGAGCCCGTCACGACGACGACACGTCCTCTCATCGGCGGCTCATCGACAGGCTACCTCACGACCGATGCGCTACGCTCGCTACCATGAGCCTGACGCTCGACGAGGCCCGCGCAATGCACGCGGAGGTCCACGTGCTCGATCTGCATGCGGATACCGCGAAGCTGATGGACAAGCTCGGCTACGACCTCGCGGCGCGTCACGAGCGTCCGATGCCCAGGCGGGTCAACGTGTTCGGTCACGTCGATCTGCCACGGATGCGTGAGGGCGGCATGGCCGGCCAGTTCTTCAGCTTCTGGACCGCACCGTACCCGGAGCGTGGCTGCGCGAGGTCGGTGACCAAGCAGCTCGATGCCCTCGACGTCGCGATGACCAAGCACCCCGAGCAGCTCGCGTGGACGCGCACCGGTGCGGACGTTCGGGCCGCCAAGGCTGCCGGCAAGATCGCCGCGCTCGGCGGGATCGAGGGCGGCCAGGCCCTCGAAGGGACCCTCGACACGATCGAGGCGTTCTCGCGGCGTGGCGTTCGCTATCTCGGCCTCCTCCACTTCTCGCAGAACGCGATCGGACGGCCCGCAAAGGGGAAAGGTTCCGACGGGAACGAAGGACTGACCGCGTTCGGCCGTGACGTCGTTCGTGAGTGCGAGCGCACCGGGGTGATCGTCGACCTCGCGCATATCAATCGCCGTGGCTACTTCGATGCACTCGAGCTCGCGACCGTTCCGCCGATGGTCTCGCACACCGGCGTGCTCGGCGTGCACGAGCACTGGCGCAACATCGACGACGAGCAGATCCGCGCGCTCGCCGACAAGGGCGGATGTATCGGGATCATCTTCGCCCGCAAGTACCTCGGCTCCGCATCGATCGACGCGGTGGTCGATCACCTGCTCCATGTGATCGACGTCGCGGGTGAGGACGTGCCCGCGCTCGGCTCGGACTTCGATGGCTTCGTGGTGCCGCCCGAGGGTCTCGAGGACATCGCGGCGATGCCCAACCTGACCGTGGCGCTGTCGCGACGCGGCGTGCCGACGCGCATCCTCGAGAAGATCCTCGGGGGGAACGTCCTGCGGGTGCTCGATGCCGTGCCTGCGTGGGGTAAGCTCGGTCCGCCGTGACTCGCTCGCCGTTGCTACCGATCCTCGTCGCTGCGCTCGGCGCCGCGAGCCTCGGCGGCTGCCCGAAGGGCGGCGACAACAAGAAGACCACCGAGCCGGTCACCAAGCGCGATGCGGGCAGCGGTCACACGCTCGCGCCGGACGACACACGGGCCAGCGAGCTGCCGCCCGCGCCGCCGTTGCCACCGGTACCGCGCGGCCTGCCGCCACTGCCTGCCGTCCGGGGCATCACCCCCGAGGCCGTCGCGCTCGGAGAGCTGCTGTTTCACGACACCCGGCTGTCGTCGTCGGGAACGCTCGGGTGTGCGACCTGCCACGATCCCACGCGTGGCTACGCCGGCGAGATCCAGGCGACCGCCGCGGGCCAGCCGAACCTGCGCCGCACACCGGCCCTCGTCAATCTCGCGTGGGCCCCGGAGCTCGGCTGGGACGGGCGCTACGGTTCGGCCGACAGCTTCCTCGCGGTCCACGTGCGCGGCCAGCTCGGCGACGACCTCGGCGATTCCTTGCCGCGCATCGCGAACCTTCCGATGTACCGGTTGCACTTCGCCCGCGTGAGCGCGCAGCTCGCGGCGGACGACCCGAGCATGGCGATGGCCACGACGGATCCGGTGAATGCCACTGCCGCGCGCCGCGCCCTGAGCGCGTTCGTCCTGACCCGGTACGCCGGCGACTCGCCGTGGGATCGGATCGAATCGAGTGCGCGAAAGCCGGAGCCCGGCGTCGCGCCTGACCCTCTGCTCGCCGGCTACCTCCTGTTCGCCGGCAAGGCGCAGTGCGGCCTGTGCCACACGCCACCGCTGTACACCGACGGTGGCTATCACGCCGTGACCGTCGGCAAGGCCAACGATCCGGGACGTGGGTTCGTCGAGAAGAAGAAGACCGGATCGTTCCGCACACCGACGCTTCGCGGCGCCGCGTCGCGCGGGCGGTTCTTCCACACCGGAGAAGCAACGTCGCTCGAGCAGGTCGTCGACTCGTACATCGCGCTCGCCAACGCGGAGACCCGAGGCCCTGCGCTCTACGATCCATTGATCAGCAAGATCCGGATCTCGTCCGAAGAGCGGGGTCAGCTCCTGGTGTTCTTGCGCGCGCTGTCCGCGACGACGCCGCCGCCCGCGAAGCCTGCACTTCCGTGATGCCAGCGTGATGTCAGAGCGCGGACCGGGCACCTGGCGGAGTCGGTGGACGAGGAGCGAGCTCGAGGTGACGCTCGGCGGCGTGCAGCTGCGCGCGATGCATGCGGCCGCACGGATCGCGGCGCGCGTCCGCACCGTGCAGACATCCGACGGTGTTCGCTACCTCGTGCGCGATGGACGCAAGGGGCTGCCGCTCGCCTGTATCCACGGGTTTGGCGGTGACAAGGAGACCTGGCTCCTGATGAGCGCGCTCGTGCCGTACGCGCGCGGCACCGTCCTCGTCGACCTGCCCGGCCATGGCGCGTCCGCCGATGTCCCGGAGGATCGCGCGAGCATCCGTCATCACGCAGAGGCGGTGGTCCGCGCGCTGGACCACGCCGGCATCGACCGCGCGATCATCTGCGGCAACTCGATGGGCGGTGGCGTCGCGCTGCGGCTCGCGGTGTCGTGGCCGGATCGAGTCGCGGGCCTCGTCCTCGTCGCATCGGTCGGTCGCGATGTCCATCAGGGTGGAGCGCGGGCGTGGGTCGACGGCGAGAACCCGCTGATCCCGCGCGAGGAGGACGTCGATCGGTTCATGGCGATCGTGCTCGAGCAGCCACCGCCGGTCGGCCGCGCCGTGATCCGTCACGTCATCATGGAGCGAGCGCGACGCGCGGATCTCCTGCACAAGCTGTTTCGCGGCTTCGTGCTCAACGATGGGGATGCCGGCGTGCCGCGCGTGCTCTCCGGGATCGATCGCCAGGCCCTCGTGATCCACGGCGAGCAGGACCGGATCATCGACAAGCGCACCGCCGAGGATCTCGTGCTCGGGCTGCCGCGCGGCGAGCTCGTCGTGATGCGCGGCGTCGGGCACGCGCCGCAGCTCGAGGCGCCACGCCACACGGCGCGCATCATCGAAGCGTTTGCACAGCGCGTCGATCGCGACTAGGGTGCCCGTCATGTGGTGGCGCCGCCTCCGCTACCTCCTCCTCCTCGCCGCGCTGTGCTCGATCGCGACGTGTCCGTCGGCGAAGCGCGCCTGCACCGCCAACACGCGCGCGCAAGAAGCAGAGGAACTGCTGAGCTATCTCGCGGATCGAGTTGCGGCGATCCACGCAGCCACCGGCAAGCTGCCTTCGCTCCCCGCCGGCCCCTCGCCCGTGCCGAGGTGCTGCGAGCAAGGCGGGGCCTGCAGCCCGGATCCGACGGTGTGGGCGACTCCCGCGTGGCGGGACCTCGGATTCTCGATCGACGAGAGCTATCGCTACACGTATCAGTATGTTCCCGATCCGACGGGGACCTCCGCCACATTGCGCGCGGTCGGGGACCTCGACTGCGACGACCAGCCCTCACTCTACGAAGTCAAGCTGACCGTCGTCATGGGCCGGCTGTCCCGGGTGTGGACGCGCAAGGATCCGTACGAGTGATTTGACGGGAGGGTCATCGCGCGAGACGCTGCGTGCATGCGCAGCCTGTTCCTCGTCGCCCTCCTGATCGGTGCCTGCGGCAAGGGCGACCAGCCGCCCCCGCCCTCGTCGGGCTCTCCCAATGCTCGGCCCGAGACCGGGCCACGGCCCGCGGCGGATCCGAACGCGGCGGCGGGTAGCCAGCTCAGCGAGGCGCAGCAGATGTTCGCGACGGTGTGCGCCACCTGCCACGGTGCCGACGGCACGGGCAACGGTCCCGCGGCCGAGTCGTTGACGCCGAAGCCCCGCAACTACACGGATCCCGAGTGGCAGAAGTCGGTCACCGATGACGACATCAAGAAGATCATCCTCGAGGGCGGTCCGGCGGTCGGCAAGAGCCCGATGATGCCGGCGCAGGTCCAGCTCAAGGACAAGCCCGAGGTCCTGAACGAGCTCGTCGCGATCATCCGAGGGTTCGCCAAGAAGTGATGCTCTCGACGTCACTCGACGGGCAATGGACGATCGTGCGGCGCGGCCGTGAGGTCGTCCTGCTCGCGGGCGGCGCGGCTCCCCCGGTCGGTCGGCTCGAGCTCGAGGACGACGACGTCGATCTCGCACTCGTCGGACCGCCGACCGTGCTCGCCGCGGTGTCACGCGGCGCAGGTGGCGCGAAGGTCGTCCTTCATCAACCGCCCTATCTCGACGCGGTCGCTCGGCTCGATCTCGATGCACCGATGAAGCTAGCGGCGGTCACCGGTCCGCGGCTCGTCCTGGTCTCACCCGACGGCAAGACGGTCCAGATCGTGCGCGCGGCGGGCCGCGCCCTGGCGTCGCAGGCGCTCGACGTCGGCAGTCCCGTCGAGTTCGCCGTCGGGCTCGAGCGCAACCAGGTGCTGTTCGGTCTGATGCGCAAGCTCGAGGTCTGGGACGCCGTCTCGGCGCGTCCGCTGCTGCGGCTTCAGCTGCAGCTCCCACCGCCCCCCCGCACCGTCGGCGCGGCGCATGGCCACCTGTGGGTCACGCGGCCTGGAAGCGACGAGGTGTTCGTCTATCGACTCTCGGATGGCCGACCGTTCCGCCACTACGTGGGCGCGACCGTCGAGGAGGTCGTGTGCCATCCGGCGTCGCCGCTGATCGTGCTCGTCACGCCGCGCGGGCTCGTGCGCCTGCACTGCTTCGCGCACTCGCTGACCGTCGTCGACACGCCGTGGACGCCGGGGACACCGCTCGCACTCCTCGCCGCAGGCGATGACGTGAGTCTGCTCGGCATCTCGGACGGCGAGGACGAACCATGGCGCGTGCCCGTCGGCGGCGCGGGTGCACCGGTCGCGGCCGACGACAGCAACGTGGCGGCCGAGCCGGTGCTCGCGAACGCTGCCGACAAGCTCCGCGCGATGCGCGAGCGCGCAGCGGCGCCCGTCGAGGCTCAGGAGGCGCGCGTTGCTCCGGTGGTGAGCTCGCACGCGGCGAGTGGACCGCGCGCTCGCGTGTGGCGTGAACCGCTCGCAGCCTACGGTCTCGAGCTCGTGCGCGGTGTCGAGTCCGAGCTGCCGATCGTCCCGGTCGACTCGGAGCTCGGCGAGCTCGCGCATCGACTCGGTCTTCCCTCGGGTGCCCGGCGCGCGCTGGTCGCGCTGTACAGCCTCCACCTCGTCGGCGAGCCGATGCTGTCGATCGCGCGCCTCGCACACGCGCTGGCCGACTGGACGGAGCCCCTGGGTCAGGGCGAGCTCGGTGCGCTCGCGATGTTGCGTCGTCGCGACGGCAAGCTCGGGCTCCGCGCGGCGGTCACCGACCTCATCGATGGCCTCGCCCCGCGCTCGATCCGCGTCGTTGGCGGAGCTGCAGCAGCGCCGCGTGCGGGCGTCAGCCGGCTGTCGCGCGACGGTCGATCGGATGCCGCGATCGAGACCGAGCTCGCGACCCAGCTCGGGCGTGTGGCCGTGCTGATGGGCGGTGCGCCGATCGGAGTGCTCGAGGCGCGTCTGCACGGCGCCACGGCTCTCGCCCTCGCCGCCCCGCATGCCCGGCCCCAGCCGTGGCCGCGGGACGCCGGCCTGATCATCGTCGCGGATCCTGCGGCCCCGGGCTGGGTCACCGCGTTGCCTTCGTACTGATCGGTTATCGAAGTAGTTCGCGATCACAGCTTCATGATCGACGCGGACTTGTTCGAGGCGCTCTCGAAGTCCTTCTTCGCCGTCGAGGCCGCATCGAGCGACCGGTAGGTGCCCATCCGCACCCGGTAGAACGTGCCCTTGCCCTCGACCTCGGCCTGCGTGATCTGCGCCTGGTAGCCCTGTGCCTTGACCGACGACAGGAACGCCTCGGCCTCGGCCTTGTCCTGGAACGACGAGAGCTGGAGCGTGAAGCGCTGCTTGGCTTCCTTCGCCTCCCTGGCCTCCTTCGACTCCTTCGACTCGTCGACCTTCTTCGGCTCTGACTTCACGTCGGCCTTGGCCTCGAGCTTGGAGTCAGACTTCGCGTCGGTCCTGGTCTCGGCCTTGGCCTGTGCCTTCGGCTCGACGGCCTTCTCCGGCTTCACGACCGGGCCGGTCGCGGGCTCGGCCTTCTTCTCGACCTTGTCGCTCTTCTCGCTCTTCTCGGCCTTCTCGGCGGTCTTCTCGACCTTGGCGGCCGCGGGCTTGTCGGTCCGCGCCTTCTCGAGCGCGCCGATCGTCTTCTCGACGTCGGTCGGTTGGTCCTTGCCGGTCAGCGCGCCGCGGAACGACAGACCGCCACTGCCCTCGAGGCGATCGAGCGCCGCCAGCGGATCGGTCGCCGAGTGCGTGCGTGCGCGATCGATGTGGCCTCGCGCCTCGACCCGGCGTCCGACGAGGACGCCGAGCACGAACACGATCCCGACGATCATCGCGCCGCCGAAGAACAGGTAAAAGATCTGACGACCGTCGAGGCTGACCTCGACCTTGTCCTTGTAGAGCTCGGGCTCACGGCTGGGCATGACCACAGCGTCGAGAAACCCGGCCTCGGGGGCAAGAAATCGGCTACTGGAGGATGTTGACCTGGCCGAGCGCCTGCGGCTCGACGCGGAACACCTTGCCGCGCGTCGACGGCTGGCTGATCGAGGTCGAGAGGAAATCCCCCTCGTCGATCACCCAGATGCTCTGGGTCGGGCCACGGACGACCTTGACCGGGAACGCCGGCTGGAGCGGCAGGACAAGCGGCACGAAGCCGCCGACCTGGCGCCACGACACCTGGTAGCCCGGGAACACGAGCGGCACCTTGCCGAGGTTCCCCATCCGGTCGCGGATGCAGCGGTCATCGCCCGGGTAGTACGGATCGACCATCGTCACGGTCATGCTGCGGTTGCGGAACCGGACCGCAGGCGCCTGCCGCGATGCGATCATGGTCGCCGGGTTGCCCAGGGTGCACTGGTTATCGGTGTAGACGGGCTGGGCCTCGACGTGGTCGACCGTGAGCGAGCACGGGTTGGGCCCAAACGTTCCGTCGGGGCGGCGCCCCGTGCGCGGATCCTCGGTCGGATCGCAGGCCGGCGGGGTCAGGCTCAGGCGGCCGATATCGAACGGATGCGCCGCCGGATCGCGGGTGCACTTCCCCGTGCTCGGATCGCGGATCGTCGAGTGGACGTAGCCGGTCTGCTGACCGACCACGGTGAACGCCTCGCCAGCGCGCAGCTCGTAGCGCTGCGGGGAGTTCACGCACGCCTGCGGCGGGGTGACGCCCTCCATGCAGTAACCCTCGGTCTGGCCCGCCGCGATCTGGCAGACCCGCCCGGTCGTGCACTTCGATTCCGCCGTACAGGTCTCGAGGCAGCGCTTGCCCGTCGAGCCCGGCGCCGTGAGCGGCGCGCGATCCGGATCGACCTCGCAGGCCCAGGTGTGGGTGTCGGCCGGCGTGTCCGTGAACGGCGCGCTCGCGCTCGACAGCTCGACGGCGTAGTCCGCGAGCACCTTGCACTGGTTGTCGTCGACGCAGCCGTCGACCGGCGTCGTCCGCAACACGTTCTTGCGCGGCAGGAGGCGCAGCTCGCCGCTGGCCGAGCGGCCGACCGTGTAGCGGCGCTGGGAGACCAGGAAGTCCTTGCATGCATCCGCGAGCCGGTCCGCCTCGTCCTCGAGCATGCACGCGCCGACACCGGCGATCTCGCTGTTCGGGTGAACGAAGCACGTGTACCCGATCGCACAGTCCGCGTCGCCGATCGACGGGTCGCAGCCACGGAGCTGGACGATGTCGTACTGCTCGACACCTGCCTCGCAGTACGGCGCGCTCTGATCGACCATCCGAAAGCCACCACCGTCGACGAACAGCTGGCTCACGCGGACGGCGGGACCGTCGACATCGGAGTCAGCGCGGTCGAGGGACAGCGAGCCCTCCCAGGTGAACGTGAGCGTCTCGTCGCGAACGGTGCGCAGATCCGGGAACGTGAGATCGCGGACGGCATCGGGCGCCGTGAACGCGACCTCGGGGACCGGCCGCGTCGAGTCGGAGCCTTCGCACAGGACCTGGCGAACGTACGGGAGGAGGCCGACCTTCTCCGCGGCCACGATCCCGGCCGGGACGTTGCGGGTGGGCGGCGCGGCCGCGCGCGGACCGCCAATGTTGCCGGACTGCGAGTCGGGGTCCGGCCCGTTGGTGTCACAGATCCGGTCGCGCATCGGACCGACCACAATTTCCGAGAGTAAGTTGCGCTCCGGCACCGCGTCGCGCAGCTGATGCGCGATGGCGAGCGGGAGCTGGACCTCGAGCGGCGCCGACGGGTTCTCGAAGTCGGGGTAGTCGTCGTCGTCGACGTTCAGCACGAAGGTCGCGCCGTTCGCGGCGGTGATGATGCCGAAGTAGCCGATCAGCTTCGACGGTCCGGTGAGCCGGGCGTCGTTCTCCACCTCGGGTGAGCGGAAGATGTCGATCGAGGTCGGAATCGCTTCTCCGAACAGCTCGATCCCGGGCCCACGCGCACCGGGGCGGCGCGGGTGGAGCACCGGATCGACCGTGAGGCACGAGAGCTCGCCAACGCTGCGATTGTCCTGCAGCACACGCGGATCGACCTGGGTGTCGCACTCTCGCGCGTTGTCGAGGTCGACGACGCGAACCGTGTCGTCGGTGGCGATCGCGTAGCCGAAGTTGAACTTCGTGGCGACGAGCTCGTCGTTGATCATCCCGTTGCTGCCGCCCATTCCAATCTCGGGCGCGATCGCGACGCTGGTGATCCCGACGTCCATGTTGTCGAGAACGATCGGACGCAGCGACTCGGGAAGCGACGTCGTCTCGTTGAGCTCGACGACGGTCAACGACGGCGAGTTATCCGCGCCGATCAGCAACCGCCGTGCGCGCATCGTCGCACGTTCGTCGTCCTCGAGATCGAGCGTCACAGGGCGAGGTCCGTCCGTGAGCGTCCCACCGCCATCGCACTCCACGGGGCACGACACCCCGGGGATGTCTGCGGCTTGGAGCACCGAGGCGAGTCCGGTCGTCGTGTCGTAGCGGACGCCACCAACGATCACGCCGTTCGACGTGTCGACCGCGGCGACCAGGTGACAGCCTGGATACGCGACATACATGATGCCGGTCGGGGTTGCTGGACAGGCCGCGCCGATCACGCCAGCGGCGGGCTCGGCGACCATCGCGGCGGGCTTGGCGCGCAGCACCTCGCCATTGGCGTTCTTCACCGGGATCCGGTTCACCAGGAACGACGGCTCGGCGTCGAGCGCCGAGTTGATGTCGAGGCCGGACAGATCGCAGGAGCCCGCGTTCGCGATGACCTCCCAGCACCCGACCTTGTCGGTCGCGATCGCGATCGGGTCCTCGCCGACACTGATCCCGTTCGTTCCGGGCGTCAGTGGATCGGAGTCGAGCACGGCGACATCGCCGCCGGTGAACGCGGTCGACGGCTTGGTCGGAAACCGCGCCACCGCGACGGTGCCGGGTGCCGACTGCAGGATGAAGCCGTACCATCCGGTCGCGGGAAGCGGCACGCCACCCATCGGAGCCAGGTTCTCCTGCCCCGGCGGTGCCGGCGTAGGCTCCGTGGTCTCGTGGGGACCCGAGCGGATGTTGCACGACTCGATCGGCTGCGCGGCAACGACCACTTCCTGGTCGACCGTCGCGGTGCCGCCGTTGGTGAGCCGCAGTCCGCCGTAGCAGGCGAACGCGATATCGACCGGGCGATCGAAGTTGAGCTGGCTCGGTGGCGTGGACGTGGTGTCACCACACGAGATCGTGCCGCCGAGGGTCACGGCGACCATCAGCGCGCGCGTCGCGAACAAGCGGCGCATCAGTTCGCCGCCTTTCCGAGCTTGAGCACGACACGGTTACGAGTGCTGGAACTGGGTGCGATGTCGATCACGGCGATCGTGTCCTCGAGGAAATTCGTCACAAACAGCTTGTTGCGCGTCGACGCCGCAGCAGCAGCGTACGGGCCACGGCCGACGAGGACGATGTCCTCGAGCTCGACGTTGCCGCGCGGGTCGATGATGTAGAGCTGGCCATCCTGGAAACAGGTGACGTAGGCACGCTCGGCGTCGCCGCTTCCCGAGATCGCGACGGTCGAGGCCTGACGACAGATGTCGGTAGCGCCCAGGCCGTCGTTGCGCGGGAACCCGGTCGGGCCGATCGACGTGTCGTAGACCTGCAGCGAGGGCGGCCGGCGATTCACGAGATAGAGGCGCGAGCCATCGGGGTTGAACGCCATCCCGCGGGTGTCACTCGCGCCACCGGTGTTGCCACCGACGGCGTCGAGGAAGAACCAGTTACCGGGCAGCAGGTACGGTGGTGCTGCGTTGACGGGACGACCGACCGTGAAGGTCTGGATCCGATCCTCGCTGCGGCTGCCGACGTAGACGATGCCGGCGGTCGAGCTCGGACGCCCCACGACGCCGGTCGCGCCACGAACGCCGGTCGCGGGGTCCGCCGCGAACACACCTGCGAGCACATCGGCGACCTGGACCGGGCCGTTCTTCGGCGAGTCGATCAGCGTGACCGCGCCACTCGTGAGGTGAGTGACGACCGCGAACTCACCGATGCTGTCGGCGTACGCGGCAAACGGCTCGTCCGGGATGCCCGAGAGGTCCGCGTTGTTCTGCACGAACGAGAGCCGGTGCTCGTCGTCGCACAGCGCGTTCGGATCACCACTGGGATTGCAGTTCAGTGCGCCGCCGTCCCAGTCCGCCCAGGCGATCGAAGGATCGCCGCGGGTCGGAACGATCAGCCGCAGCATGTTGCTGCCGAGGTCCTGAAGCGCGATGTCGGTCGCGAAGTTACCGATCCGGACGCCGGCACCCTGGCGGATGAAGCGATGCTCCTCGCAGATCAGGGTCTCGGCATGATCGGGATCCTGCAGACAGTCGGTCTCGCCGTCGTTGTTGAGGTCGCCGGCCGGAATCTCGCGGGTCGCGTTCCACGCCGCCGTCACCTGATCGACCGAGTCGAGGTCGAGCACGGTGATCGCGCCGGAGTCGTACCGGAGCTCGGAGTTCGCGTTGGCCACGAACGCCACTCCCTGCGACTCGGCCACGACCACCCCGGTCGGGAAGAACAGCTCGTCGTCTGGCGGGCGCACCTGATCGGCGTTGGCGGTACAGCCAGTAACAAGGCCGCACAGCACGAGGGTCCTCATGGCCGGTCTCATGGAGTGTCGCTTCGACCCGCGCGGGGGTAGGACGGTTGCCTGCATGATCTGGGTCACTTCTGGGCCTCGGCAGCTAGGGCGGCACGGGCCGCGGCGACGCGGGCGATCGGCACCCGGAATGGTGAACAGGACACGTAGTCGAAGCCGGCACGATGACAGAACTCGACCGAGCTGGGCTCACCCCCGTGCTCGCCGCAGATCCCGACCTTGAGCGACGGTCGGGTCGTGCGGCCTCCGCGAACGCCGAGCACCATCAGCGCCCCGACACCGTCCTGATCCAGGGCGATGAACGGGTCGACCGCGAGCACGCCGCGATCGAGATAGGTCGGGAGGAACCGGCCGGTGTCGTCTCGCGACAGGCCGAACGTGGTCTGGGTGAGATCGTTGGTGCCGAACGAGAAGAAGTCCGCGTGCTCGGCGATCCGATCGGCGACGACGCACGCGCGCGGGAGCTCGATCATCGTGCCGATCGTGTAGGCGAGCTTGGTCGTGCCGAGCCCCTTGTCGAACGACGTCGAGACGAGCTCGCGGAGCCGGCGCAGCTCCTCGGGCACCATGACGAGGGGGATCATGATCTCCGGAAGCACCACGATGCCCTCGGCCGCCACCAGCGCTGCCGCCTCGGCGATCGCCTGGGTCTGGATCTCGTAGATCTCGGGGAACGTGATCCCGAGCCGGCACCCGCGATGACCGAGCATCGGGTTCGACTCGGTGAGCTCGGCGACCTTCGCAGAGATCACAGCGGGGCTCTTGCCCATCTCGGCCGCGACCTCCTCGATGTCCTTCGCGGTGTGCGGGAGGAACTCGTGGAGCGGTGGATCGAGCAGGCGAATCGTCACCGGCAGGCCATCCATCACGCGGAACAGCTCGGCGAAGTCGCCGCGCTGCATCGGGAGGATCTTCGCGAGCGCGGCACGGCGACCGGTCTCGTCGGCGGCGAGGATCATCTCGCGCACCGCGAGGATCCGCTCGGGCGCGAAGAACATGTGCTCGGTCCGGCACAGGCCGATGCCCTCGGCGCCGAACGCGCGTGCGGTGCGCGCATCGGTTGGAGTGTCCGCGTTGGTGCGGACCCGCAGCGTGCGGAACGAATCGACCCACTCCATCAGCGTGCCGAGCTCCGAGCCGAGCTGCGCGGGAACGAGCGGAGCACTGCCGAGGAACACCTCGCCGGTCGAACCGTCGAGCGTGAGCATGTCGCCTTCCTTGAGGCGGATCTCCTTGGCCTCACCGCTCGCGACGATGCTCGCCGTCTTGCGAGCTGCGTCGACGCGGAGCGACGTGCACGAGGTGACGCAGCACTTGCCCATGCCACGCGCGACGACCGCGGCGTGGCTCGTCATCCCGCCGCGTGCGGTCAGGATGCCCATCGCGGCCTTCATGCCGTGGATGTCCTCGGGCGAGGTATCGGTGCGAACGAGGATCACGCGCTCGTCGCGGCTCGCCCATTCCTCGGCGGCATTCGCGGTGAACACGATCCGACCGATCGCAGCACCGGGCGATGCGGGCAGGCCCTTCGCGACCGCGGGAGGCCGCGCTTTCGGATCGATCGTCGGGTGCAGCACCTCGTCGAGCTTGGCCGGATCGATCCGCATCACAGCCTCGCGCGGGGACAGCTTGCCCTCGGCGACCAGATCGACCGCGATCTTCACCATCGCCTTACCCGTGCGCTTTCCGCTGCGGGTCTGGAGCATGAACAGCTGCCCCTTCTGGATCGTGAACTCGAGGTCCTGCATGTCGCGGAAGTGATCCTCGAGGAGCTTCGCGACTCGCAGGAGCTCCGCGTACGCCTCGGGCAGCTGGTTGCCGAGCTCGGGAATCGGCTCGGGGTTGCGAATGCCGGCGACGACGTCCTCGCCCTGCGCGTTGGTCAGGAACTCGCCGTAGATCTCGGCGGTGCCGGTCGCGGGGTTGCGGGTGAACGCAACGCCGGTCGCGCAGTCATCGCCGAGGTTGCCGAACACCATCGCCTGCACGTTGACCGCGGTGCCCATCGACGCCGGGATCCCGTTGAGCTTGCGGTAGTAGTCCGCGCGCGGGTTGTTCCACGACTTGAACACGGCGCCGATCGCGCCCCACAGCTGGGTGCGAACGTCGGTCGGGAACGGCTCGCCGGCGACCTCGAGGACCTTGGCCTTGAACTGGGCGACGGCATCGCGCAGCGCGACCTCGCTGAGATCCTGATCGCGGTTCGCGCGGTGCTTGCGCTTGACCTCGTCGAGGATAAGGTCGAACGGCGCCTCCTCGTGCTCGCTCGCGGCGACCACGCCCATCACGACCTCGCCGTACATCGCGACGAACCGGCGATAGCAGTCCCACGCGAACCGGGGGTTACCGGAGAGCGCCGAGAGTGCCTCGACGGTGTGGTCGTTGAGGCCAAGGTTCAGGATCGTGTCCATCATCCCCGGCATCGATGCCGGAGCACCGGACCGCACGCTGACGAGCAGCGGCGTCGTGTGATCGCCGAACGTCGCCTTGGCGAGCGTCTCGACGGTCTCCAGCGCCTGGCCGACCTCCTCGGTCAGCCCCTCCGGATAGCTCCCGGCACCGTGCTGCATGACGTAGCGACAGACCTCGGTCGTGATCGTGAAGCCCGGAGGAACCGGCAGCCCGAGCGAAGCCATCTCGGCGAGGTTCGCTCCCTTGCCGCCGAGCAGCGCCTTGTCCTTCGCGCGACCCTCGGCGGTGCCACCACCGAACGCGCGGACATGCTGCTTCACGCTGCACCGTGGGGGTGAAGAGAGCTGCGGATCGGAAGGCTCCGTGCCGGGGAGACATGAACCGCAGAGGCGCAGAGGACGCAGAGCAGAGTCAGAGATCGATGGATCCGGATCACGCGGCACCTGTCAGGAGGCGGAAGTCGGCGATGCTGAGGTACGGCTGGACGAACCAGTTGAGTAGCGCGAGCCGGTTGTCGCGCAGGGACGGATCGGGGTCCATCACCATGACGCCGCCCTTGTCGAAGAATGCAGCGACCACCGGCCGGAGCTGCTCGAGCTGTTCGAACACGCGAGGGTAGTCCCGCTTGCCTCGGGCCTCGATCTCCTGGGACTGAGCCTCGACGACCGCACCGTGCAAGGTGCGCTCGACGTCCGCCACGAACTTCGTGACGTCCGCCTTGTCTCCGATCGTCAGCTTCTTGGCGCGCGCATCGTCGAGGATGTTCGCGACGCGCTTGAACACTTCGCGCGCTTCCTTCGAGATCTTCGCGCAGGCCAGCGCACGTGCGCGGGCATCGACGGGATCGCGGAAGTCCTGCGCGAGCGCCGCATCGGCATCCTGGGCCGGGATGCCCTGGTCGGTGAAGATCCCGCGGAGCCGCGCGCGGAAGAACGTCTCGAGCGCCGTCGGATCCTTGACGGTGACGCCATGCTCGGACAACGCATCGCGCGTCGCTGCGAACAGCGGTGTCCACAACGTGGACCAGTCCGGACGCGACAGCAGGATCTGCCAGATGCCGATCGCAGCACGGCGCAGGCCGAACGGATCCGCAGAGCCACTGGGCTCGAGACCGACCGCGAAGCAGCCGACGATCGTGTCCATCCGATCCGCGAGCGCCAGGATCGCGCCGGCCGGCGTGATCGGCAGCGCCGCGCCCTGCCCCTTTGGCCACCAGTGCTCGTCGATCGCCGCAGCGATCTCCGGCGCGTAGCCAAAGTCCTTGGCGTAGTGGCGTCCCATCACGCCCTGCAGCTCGGGGAACTCGCCGACCGCGTGGGACGCGAGATCCGCCTTGCACACCCGCGCGGCCTGCTTCACGAGGTCGATGCCCGCGGGGTCGAGCGAGGCGAACGTCGCCACGGCCGTCGCGATCTTCTCGATCCGGCGGACCTTGTGGCCGATCGTCTTCGCCTTGTCGCCGAGCTTGGCCTGGAACACGACCGCGTCGAGCTTCTCGTTCCACGCGTCGAACGACTTCTTGCGGTCCTCGCTGACGAAGAACTTGCCGTCCGAGAGCCGCGACGCGATCACCTTCTGGTTGCCCTGCTGGACGACGAGCGGATCCTTGACGACCGTCCCCATCAGCGTCGCGAACCGGTTCGCGAGCTTGCCGTCCGGGTGCTCCATCGCGAAGTAGCGCTGGTGCGTGCGCATCGAGGTGACGATGATCTCCTCGGGGATCTCGAGGAACGACGGATCGAACTCGCCCGAGATCCCGACCGGGTACTCGCCGAGGTGGATGACCTCCGCGACCAGCGGCTCGTCGGGGCGCACGCGCAGACCGGTCGCGCTCTCGAGCCGCTTGAGCTCGGCGCGAACGAGATCCTTGCGAGCTTCGGGATCGACGACGACGTGCGCCGCGCGCAGTGCATCGATGTACGCATCCGCCGAGGTGATCTCGACCGGTCCCGGAGACAGGAAGCGATGGCCACGGCTGATGCGGCTCGAGGTCTGGCCCGCCCAGGTCAGCGGCACGACCTCGCCACCGAACAGCGCGACCAGCCACTGCACCGGGCGAACGAACGTGGTCTCGCTCCAGCCCCAGCGCTGGGACTTCGGCCACGTGATCGAGGCAGCGAGCTCGGACAGCATGCCGGGTAGCAGGCCGCGGGTGTCCTGGCCGACGACGTTACGGACCGCGACGACGTACTGACCCTTCTTGCCGGCGACTTCCTTCTTCGCGAGCGACTCGGGCGCGACCCCGTTCTTCGCAGCAAAGCCCTGCCCTGCCTTGGTCAGCGTGCCGTCGGGCGCAAACGCCGCGGACACGGGTGGACCGACGACCTCCTCGTTGAGGTCGGGCTGGCGATCCGCGAGCTGCTTGACGATCACGGTCAGCCGGCGCGGCGTGCCGAGCGCACGAACACCCTTGTGCTCGAGGCGCGCAGCCGCGAGCCGCTGCTCGACGAATCCCGGCAGATCGAGGAGCTGACGGGTCAGCATCTTCGCGGGAATCTCTTCGCACCCGATCTCGAACAGCAGATCAGCCGGCATGCGTGATCTCCAGAGCGTGAGCAGCGACCGAGCGTGCAGCGGCGAGCGCACTCGCGTTGACGCCGGCCTCGGAGGAAGCGCGGTAGGCCTCGACCGCCTGCGCTTGCAGGTGCTTCGGCAACAGGGGGAATCCGAGGTTGGCGCGCGAGGCGACGTAGGTCTCGGCGCACGCCTTGGCCATGCCGCGCACGCGACCGATGAAGCGCTGGCGCTCGGTGACGCTGATCGCGCCGCGCGCATCGAGGCAGTTGAACGCGTGCGATGCCTTCATCGCGAACTCGTACGCCGGCAGCACGAGCGGGCCCGCGGCACGCGCGAGCAGCCGCTTGCACTCGCCTTCGAAGGTGTCGAAGTTGGCGAACGCGATCTTCGCGTCGAGCTCCTCGAACTGGTACGTCGAGTACTCGACCTCCCACGGCTTGCGGAGCTGGCCGTACGTGACGTTCTTGTCCCACTGGAGGTCGTACATGTTGTCGACGCCCTGCAGGTACATCGCGATCCGCTCGATGCCGTACGTCAGCTCGGCGGTGACGGGCATCAGATCGATGCCGCCCGCCTGCTGGAAATAGGTGAACTGGGTGACCTCCATGCCGTCACACCAGACCTCCCAGCCAAGGCCCCACGCGCCGAGCGTGGGCGACTCCCAGTCGTCCTCGACGAACCGGATGTCGTGCGCGGCCGGATCGAGACCGAGCGCGCGCAGCGAATCGAGGTAGAGATCCTGCACGTGGAGCGGGCTCGGCTTGAGACCGACCTGGAACTGGTAGTAGCCACCCGCGCGGTTGGGATTCTCGCCGTAGCGACCGTCGCCCGGGCGGCGGCAGAACTGCGCGAACGCGGCATTCCACGGCTCGGGACCGAGCACGCGAAGGAACGTTGCGGGATGGAAGGTGCCGGCACCGACCTCGACGTCGACCGGTTGTTCGACGACGCAGCCACGGTCGGCCCAGAACTTTTGCAGCGTGAAGATGAGGTCTTGCAAGTACATGCGGGCGCGCCTTCGCGAGCCGGCACCCTACCGTCGGACATTCGTCCGGTCAAGCCACGGCCATGAGCTAAGTCCCTCAGATCTCTTGACGTTCTAGGTGCCTGGCGGCTAGCTTCAACCCATGGTTCGGGAGTGCCTGCTCGGTCTTGTCATGGCTGCCGCCCTCGGGCCGCTGGCCGGGTGCTCCCTGATCCTCGACTTCTCGGACAAGGCCATCCCGATCGACGCGCAGCCTGACGCGCCGTACACGGACGAGCAGTGCGCCTACATGGAGCCGAACGACAGCGTCGAGCAGGCGATGCTGATCACGACCGCCGACGTCGGCCCCGCCGCGATCTGCGCGAGCGAGACCGAGGATCACGACTTCTACAAGTTCACCGTCCCCGCGAACACGGCGAGCGTCAGCGTGAAGATCCTGTTCACCAATCGCGCGAGCGGCGATCTCGATCTCAAGATCCTCGATCTCACCGGCACGATGCTCGCTCAGTCGCGCGGGTTCCTCGACGGAGAGACCATCGTCTGCCCCGCGCTGTCGCCGCGCTGCGATGCACTCGCACCGGGTGATTACGTGTTCGAGGTCTTTCCGGCGCTTGCAGGCGCGGTAAACAGCTACGACATCGCCCTCACGATCACCCCGATGTGAACATGGCCAGCCCGAAGAAATCATCGAAGACGGACACCCGCCCCAGCTCCGAGCCCGACGCGTTCGGCAAGCCGCTCGGCGCCACCCTCGAAGCCCTCGTCGAGCTCGGTCCATTCGGCGGCGAGCTGTTCTTTCTCGTCGATGGTTCGACCGAGGGAGCGATGATCACGCAGTGCCGCGAGCACTACAATGTCGAGATCCTCGGCCGCTCCCACGACAAGCTCGCGTACTTCGGCGTGCCGCGGACGTGGGAGGCCAAGACCGTCGATCAGCATCCGATCGTGCTCGTCGACAGCAAGGGCCAGCGCCCGCACGTGATCGCGGAGAACCTCGCGCAGTTTCTCGGTGACATCGCGTGGTGCCCGGGCGCGCTCGGCGGCCAGACCAAGCACGAGTGGGAGCGCGCCAAGCGCGAGACCCTCGAGGATCACGGCGAGCTGGTCCGCACGATCACCGACAAGCTGTGCACGCTCCCCGGCGTGACGGTGGCCAAGGCGCCGTGGACGACGAAGAAGCTGCCCGCGGTGCCGCTCCAGGCGCGCCCGCCCGAGCCGGTGAGTGAAGAAGATATCGAGGACGTGATCGACGAGGCGTACACCGAGGCGTTCAAGTCGCTGCTGTTCCATCCGAGCCCCGACGAGGTCGAGATCAACAAGCGCGGTGTCGCGATCCGGATCGCGCTCGATGCTCCTGAAGGAACCAGCGAGGCGCTCGAGGCCAATGCGATCGTCGCGGGCCCGCTCCATCAGTTCCGCGAGACGCTGCGCACGAAGCTCGCCGGCGCGAAGGTCGCGATCGAGCTCGTCAACGACTGTCTGTCCGACGACGTCGAGGACGCATGGCGCCGCCTCAAGATCGCGATCGTCGATCAGGCGAAGCAGCCGGCGCTGTTCCAGGCGCTGCTCGCGAAGTACGGCCCGAAGCGCTGACCTGCGGAGGTCAGAACACGTACGCGATCGTGTACGCGGCGCGCTCGATCGTGCCCGGCTTGATCAACAGCCGAGTTCGCGCGCGATCGTCGACGAGCACCGACGAGCTCGGCCTGCCGCCACCGAGGTAATGGCGCTGCCTCGCGGGGCGCAGCGGCTCTTCGATCCAGACCTCGCGCGGCTCCTCACCGGTGTTGGCGACCGAGAACTCAAACCGATCGCCGAGGCTCACATCCGGTGGGCTGACCACGACGCGAGTGCGCATGCCGTGCAGCGTGTCATCGACCCATAGCGGCACGCGAAGCGCCGCGCCGAGTTGATCGCGGCCACTCGACGGGACCTCGACGTCACGGATCGCCTCACCGGGAACCTCGACGTGTGCAAACACGGCCCCGGGTGGAAGCTGGAGCTCCGACAGCTCGAGCCAGACCCAGACCGCGGTTCGCGAGTCGCGGCCCCACGCGGCGGTCTGATCTGCCTCCTCCCCGGTGCGCTGCGCGCCGGTATAGATCCGCTGCAGGCGGGCCGGTGCGTCGCGCGACACGGGTGAGAGGATCGCCGTCGAGCCGTCGAGCTGGATCGTGGAGCGCGCGAGCTCGCGCGGCGACGACGCACCACCCGGCACGCCCTCGTGCAGCGTCACGGTGGCCGTGCTCGCCCACGCCGGCGTCGTGATCGCGAACCGGGTCGTGACGGTCGCGCGATCACCCACGGTCATCGTGACGTCGTGTTGCGCCCGGTAGCGCAGCGCTGGCGACACGTACAGAACGCGGACGAGGTGACGTCCCGGCGCACCGGTCACGCGACAGCGCAGCGATGCCACCGTGATCGCAGGCCCCGGCGGCGCGGGCGCCGGCCCACCCTCGAGCCGTTGCCGGGCGAGCTGCGTCTGGCGCTCGACATAGCGCTGCAGTGCAACGTCTCCCTCGGGCTCGTAGGTCACGCGATCGCGCGCGCACTGCCCGACGACGAGCTTCGAGGTTCCCACCGGCTCGATCATCAGCGACGGCAGCGCCGCGGCGGGCTCGATGCGATCGAGAACGACGACGCCATCGATGACCTCGACCCACCGGCGATCGTCGACGACACCGAACGCGGTGTCCGCGTGCTGATAGAACGCGATCGAGATGCCGACCAGCGGCGGCTCCGCATGCTCGATCGGCGGCGCGCGGTGGCAACTGCTCGCGAGTGCCGCGAGCAGCCACAGCCGTCGCGCTGCGTTCATTCCTCGCTCGCGACGTTGTCGGCGACGAGCTGCGCCGCGTTCTTGGGATCGAGCTTGCCGGACAGCACCGCCGCGACACCGGTGAGCACCGGCATCCGCACACGCAGCTGCTTTGCGAGCTCGCATCCTGCGAGTGCGGCGCGCGCGCCCTCGGTACGCATCGTATCTGCCGACATCACTCCGTCCGCGAGCCGACGGCCGAGCAGGTAGTCCGCCGAGCGATCGCTGCCGGAGCGCACGAGGATGTTACCGAGTCCGGCGAGGCCCGAGAACGTCCGCGCTTCTGCACCTGCGGCCAGGCCGAGCCGGGCCGATTCCGCGATCGCACGCGTGATCAGCACGGCCCGTGGTCCGGCGGCCATCCCGAGCCCGTCCGAGAGCCCGAGCGCGACCGTGTAGGCACCGGCCAGGGCCGACGCGAGCTCGACGCCCGCGAGATCCTTGGACCCGTAGATCCGAATCGCGGGAGGCAGGTTGAGCAAGCGGCGGGCCTCGGCGACGACCTCGTCGAAGGCCGACGCGACGACCATCGAGGCGAACTGTCCCTCGACGAGATCCGCGGGGAGCGCGGGTCCGGCGAGGACTCCGAGCTTGAGCGTCGGCAGGCCCTGCCCCATCACCTCGGAGACCCGCTCGTTGGTCGGAGCAGCGAGCGCGCCGATCGCATGAACCACGATGTGACTGCCGTCGAGGACATCACCGAGCTCGTGCGAGCGCGCGCGGACATCGGTCGACGTCACCGCGAGCACGAGGAACCGTGCCTCGCTCGCGAGCCGTCGCGGATCGTGGGTCGCCTCGAGCGGCTCGGGCAGCGGAGCCGCCGGCTGTCGAGGATTTCGCCGCGTCGTCTGGATCGCGTCGACAACGGCTTGGTCGCGCGACCACATCACGACGCGACGACCGGCGCGCGCGAGCACGGAGCCGAGCGCCGTGCCGAACGCGCCGGCACCGATGATACCGACGGTGTCACCGCGCTTGGTCACGGGACCTCCGGCGGAATGTGGGCGGTGCGGTTCTGGTAGTAGTAGAGGAGCTTCACGTCATCGACCTGCAGGATGTCGCCGTGGCGCACGACCGCGGGCTTCGTGTGATACGTGCCGAGCCCCTTCACCGCGTCGTCGAGCTTCTCGTCGGCGGACTGCGACAGGTAGCCCGGATGCTCGGCACCCCACGACGGAGTCCCCGCGATCCGCGCGCGCAGCCGAACGAGCTCCTCGATGGCATCGGAGACGCGCACGCCGAGCTGCGCCGAGGGCGCGCGGAGCAGGCGATAGACATCGCGCGTACCCACGTTCTTCGAGATCGCGTCGTACAGCGCTCGAGCGACGAGGTTCGTCGAGTGGAACACCGTGAGCCTCGGATAGACCGCCGCGAGCCGGCGGCCGAGCGCCCGGGTGTACTCGGCGTCGCGCTGATCGTCGTCGGTGACCTCACCGTCCGCGCCGCGTACGTAGCTCGCTGGATCGACGATCCGGCCGGCACGATCGATCGACTCGCCGTCATCCGTGATGTCGTTGCCGAAGACATCGAGCGGCCGGCCGAACCGCACGACGACCGAGCCCTCGTGCACGAGGATCTTGCGAAAGAACTCGACGATCCGCCCCACCCGCGAGAACTCGTCATCCGTGATGATGAACCGGCTCTTCCCGGTCTCGGCGAGGTAGTCCGCGATCAGGGTCTCGGCCTCGAGGACCAGCCGGTAGTTGATCGTGACGGGCACGATGTAGATCCGCTTGTTCGGCGAACCTTCGCGCACGCTGTTCTTGTAGGCGGTGACGGTCGTGCCGAGCAGGCCGAGCTTGAGGTGTTTCTCGACGAGGTTCGACCGCGACCGCGTGCCGCCCGGAAAGAACAGCGAGTGGTAGCCGTGCTCGAGCAGGACGGTCGAGTACTCCTTGAGCACATCCTTGTAGAGCTCGAACCGCAGCCGGCGATCGACCCGGTATGCGCCGAGGTTGCGCATGAAGTAGCTGATGAACGGATTGGAGAACAGATTCTTGCCGGCGCCGTAGGTGACCGGCGGGAGGTGACCGCGCAGCATGCCGAGCCCGATCGCCGGCGAATCCATGTTCGACGAGTGCGTCGGCGTGACGACGATCGTCCCGCGCTCGGCGCACGCACGCACGATGTCGAGGTCGCCGTCGGCGGTGATCCGCGCGTCGAGATTCCGGAGCGTGTCCATGCCCTGGCGCACGCTCGTGATCGGATTGAAGACGAAGCCGAGCAGCGACGGTCCGATGCCCGTCGCGAACTTGTAGACGCGCGGATCGAAGTTGCCGACGACGTCCTTGCCGTAGTGCCGCACCAGCCCGCGGAGCTCGGTCTGCTTCTCCTCGTCGGTCATCGAGAGCAGACGGCGTGAGAGATCCTTCCAGCGATCGAGCCCGCTGTTCTTGCCACCGCTCGCCTCGAGTCGGCGGATCTCGTTGAAGGCGACGTCATTGAGCACGTACTCGAGCGAGTGGTCGCCGCCGACCTTCGACTCACCGACGCGGCGGGCGACGACCCGGCGTTCGACCTCGCCGAGCAGCCTCTCGCGATCGGCGTTGAACCGCTCGAGACGGTTTTCGGCTTCCCGGACCGGTCGGTCGCTCCCCATGCTCTTCGTACATATCATGCGGTACCTGAGCACCCGGGTGAGAGGCCGACCTCGGGTGCGAAGGATCCGCGGTTCGAGGCCCACCCGAACGGGAGGGTTCGGCCCCCCAGATCGGTCCGTACGGGCCCAAAACGCACCGATCCTGCTTGCGGGGTCACCCCGTGGTATGGTCTTCATTGAACAGGCGCCGGTTCCCCTTGTGGAGCTGCGCTGGGCTCGCCGGACCCGGGGGATTCGTTCCTGAGGCCGACAGCGAGCCGCGGCGGCAGATAGGAGACGTGGTCACCTGATGTCCACGACCAAACGTCCAGGGTCACGAAGCACTGCGAAGAAGAAGCCGGCTGCTGCCAAGCCGAAGCGGACGACGAGTCGTCGTCCCGCGGCGAAGGCCAAAGCTCCGGCCAAAGCTCCGATCAGAGCAGCTGCGTCCAGAGCAACACCCTCCCACAGGGCGGTCGCGGCCAAGGCCGCGGCCACGCCCAAGGCTGCCGCCACGTCCAAGGCACCGCCTGTACCCAGGGCAGCAGCCCCGGCGCCCAGGGCTGTCGCCCCCGCACCCAAGGCAGCCGTCCCCGCCCCCAGGGCAGAGCCCCCATTGATGGAAGCACCGAAGAAGACCTCTCGCAGCAAGAAGGCTGTGGTGGAGGCCGCTCCGCCTGCACCACCCTCCCCCCCGAAACCGGTTTACACCCTGGACGGACCGACGCCGCCCGAGGGCGCGAACCTCCCGGGCAAGGTCGGCCCACTGCTCGGGATCGGGCAGAAGACGCTCGGTATCAAGTCGTTCCGGCCCGGGCAAACCGAAGCCTTCGAGCACCTTCTCAACGGCGAGGACCTGCTCGCGGTCATGCCGACCGGCAGCGGAAAGTCGCTGCTCTATCAGCTGACGTCGATGGTCGTCCCGGGTGTCACCGTGGTGGTGAGCCCGCTGATCGCGCTGATCAAGGATCAGCTCGACAAGATGGTCGCGAAGGGCGTGAGCGCCTGCAAGATCGACTCGACGCTGACCGTCAAGCAGCGCCGCGAGGTCGACGCGATGATCCGCTCGCCGGGCGGCAAGCTGCTGCTGACCACCCCCGAGCGCATGGCGGATCCCGAGTTCCGCGTGTTCCTCCGCGAAGCGTGCGGTGGCGTCGGTGTGTCGCGATTCGTCGTCGACGAGGCTCACTGCGTCTCGCAGTGGGGTCACGACTTCCGGCCGGCGTATCTCTCGCTCCGCAAGGCGCTCGAGGATGTCGGTCGCCCTCCCGTGCTCGCCACGACGGCGACCGCACCGCCCCACGTTCGCGACGACATCCTGTTCCAGCTCGGCATCGAAGGCGCGACCACGGTCACGACCACGTTCGATCGTCCGAACCTCCACTACGAGGTCATCGTCTTCACCGACGACGACGACAAGATGAAGACGCTGGTCACGCTGCTGAAGAAGCTGCCGCGCCCAGGCATCGTCTACTGCGCGACGGTCAAGAAGGTCGAAGAGCTGTACGAGGCCCTCGGTCGATGGGGCGTTCCCGTCGGCAAGTATCACGGCCGGATGAACAAGAAGGAACGCGACGAGAGTCAGAACACCTTCATGGCGTCGTCCGAGATCGTGATGATCGCGACCAACGCGTTCGGTCTCGGCGTCGACAAGGCCAACATCCGCAACGTGATCCATTATCACGTGCCCGGCTCCCTCGAGGCGTATGCCCAGGAAGCCGGTCGCGGTGGTCGCGACGGCAAGCCCGCGCGCTGCGTGCTGCTGTTCTCGCCCGACGACGTCGCGATCCAGGAGTACTTCCTGTCCGGCACGTATCCGACCAAGCGCCAGGTGCGCATGGTCTACGACGCGCTCGAAGCGATCACGAAGACCACGGTCCACAAGCAAGGCGCGCCCGATGACGCGCTCCCGACCGTCGCGAACATCGCGCTGTCGTCGAGCGTCGGCCAGCAGCGCACGCGCACCGTCCTGTCGCTGCTCAAGGACGAGAAGTTCATCGTCGAGAAGGAAGGCGGGCTCTACTACATCGCCGAGCCGCCGGCCGAACGCGACGAGCTGATGGAGCGTGCGAAGCAGTACGAGGCGCGTCGGATCGCGGATCGTCAGCGCCTCGACTCGCTGCTCGGCTACGTCAAAGCACCCGGCTGCCGCAGCCAGGTGATCCTGACCTACCTCGGCGAGCCCGAGCCCGCGAAGTGCGGACGCTGCGACAACTGTCTGCGCTCGCGCGAAGCCGCACTCGCTGCATCGACCGAGGCCACACGTCTCGGCGCATCGCTGACGCGCCTGCTCGATGACGAACCGCTCGAGATCAAGCCGCGCCGCGAGATCAAGGCGCGTGTCGTGCGCATCGATCAGCCTGCACCGAACCTCCCGGCAGCCGCTGGCGCCGAGGTCGCGGCGGTCACCGCGCCGGCCGCACCGCCCAAGCCGGCGACGGTCCTCCGCCGGAGCGCTGCCGGTGCCCCGGCGGTCGCGGCGCCCGCACCTGCTGCACCAGCGAGCGCGAAGGCATCCAACGGCCATGCCGAGATTGCGCCGGTCGCCGGTGCGCCTGCCGTCCTCACTCGCAAGAAGCCGACGGTCGTCAAGGAAGGCGAGGAGCCCGAGGATGAGGAGGACGATCTCGACGACGAGCTGGCCGCCGAAGGCGATCTCGACGACGACGATGATCTCGACGACGACGATGATCTCGACGACGACGATGATGACGATGACGACGACGATGACGACGACTACGAGGTGATCGACAAGACCGCGGCCGAGCTCGCCGAGGAGGGCATCGAAGGCCCCGGTGAGATCACGGTGCTCGCGCGCAAGAAGGTCCCCAAGGTTCCCAAGCAGCGTCCGCTCCGGGCCGACGAGACGTCGCCGTCCGCGAGTGCGGCCGAGGCACGCCGTCGTCGAAGGCGCCGCCGTCGCAAGCGGCGCGCGATGCTTCCGCCCAAGAGCGCGTTCACGACGCCGGTGATGTCGACGGCGTCTCCGCTCCCCGAGGCACAGCCGCGCCGACCCGGTGGTGGCGGTGGTGGCCCGGTGATCGAGTACGTGCGCGGTCCGATGCGGATCGCCGCCGCACCCGTCGCCTCGGCGAACCCGAACGACGCAGGGGTCGGTCGGCGTCGTGGCAAGAAGGAACGTCGCTGGGATCGTCCGCAGCGCGGTGGTGGTGGTGGTGGTGGTGGTGGTGGCGGCTTTCGCAACGACGGTGCGCGGTTCGATCGTGGCCCGCGTCCCGAGGGTCCGCGTCCTGGCGGCTCGCCGGTCGTCGGTGCCGGTGCCGGTGCCGGGCAGCCGGGCGTCAACGGTGAAGGTGAGAAGCGTCGTCGTCGGCGTCGGCGCAAGCGCGGCCCCGGCACGGGCATGCCGCAGCCGAACGGTGCTCCGATCCTCGCGGGCGGATCGCCGAACGGCGATGGCGCCGTCCAGGTGTTCGAGGTGCGTGGCAACGGCCAGGCGCAGCAACAGCCTGGCGGTGGCGGCGGTGGCGGCGAGAGCGGTCCACCTCAGCTCGGTCCCGACGGTCAGCCAATCCGCAAGCGTCGGCGTCGGCGTCGGCGCGGTCGGGGTGGTCGCCAGCGCGAGTGGCGCGGAGCACCGGGTAGCGAAGGGGGCGCACCGCCGAGCGAAGGCGGCGACGGTGGTGGCGGCGAGATGCTCAGCGACGGCGACGGCGGCGGCGAGCCATAACCGGGCGCACGCGGGATCCCTCCCGGGCGAGCGGTCACCTGACGGTTCCCTCACCGGGGAGACGTCCGCGTCGGTGTCGTTCGTTCACTAGCCGAACCCGCTCGTACGCCGTACCCTTGACGAGTGCTCGATTGGCTAGGTTCCGTTCAGATCCGGAGGCGCTCGGCGTCCCGGGTCGAGCTCGGGTTGACGCGTGGCACCGCGTGGACGGGATGGGGCCTCGCGGCGGGTGGTGGCTGGCTGATCTCCCTGGGGGCGCTGTGGTCGATGCTCCTCGGTGGGCTCGTCGTCGGGGTCGGCGTCCTGCTCGGCACGCTCCAGCGCCGCCTCGTGTTCGACCGCGAGGATGGACTGCTCCGGAGCGAGCAACGGATCTTCGGCATCCGGCGCCGGGCCGCGATCCCGCTGTTTCATCTGCGAGCGGTCGTCGTCTCGGCGCGCCGCGGTGGCATCTACGTGGCCTACGTCGAGCGCCGCGTCGGTGGAACGATCCACCTCGACGAGGCGCGACGCCCCGCTCCGCTGCTGGCACTCGCCGAGGCCATCTCGGAAGTCGCGGAGCTCCGGCTCGTGTACGACGCCACGACACGGGCTGCCGTCTCGGATTGAGCCTGCGATCGTCCGCTGGTACCTTCGGCGCGTCGATGCGCCGTACGACCATCCTCCTGATCGCGCTGTCTGCCTGCAAGAGCGAGAGCGCGGGCGAGCCGCAGCAGAAGCCTGCGGAGCCCGAGCGCAAGCTCGCCGGCGTCTATCCCGAGAAGTTCGCGTGCGACAGCATCGCCTCGACGGGTGACCTCGGGACGGTGCTCGGAGCCCCCGTGCGCCAGCTCGACAGCCCATCGTCGGTCCCGCGCGGCCTGCCGCATCCGTGCACCTATGAGGTTGCCTCGCAGGCGCCGGAGTACTGGACGTTCGACTTCGACTGTCGCGACGGCATGAAGCAGCGCGCCGATGCACTGTTCGCCCAGTACACGCGCACCAGCGCCGAGCTGATGGACTCGTACAACAGCGCATCCGACGCCGGCCCGACGCCGGGCGTGAAGATCGATGCCGGAACCAAGGACAAGACGATCGACGCCGGTCCCGAGGTCGTGCGCCGCGCGCCCGAAGACGCGACCGAGGTCAAGGTCGGAGCGCGTGGGCTCGATCATCACGGCCAGGGTCTGCTGTTCATCGACGACGATGCACCTTGCTACGTACGCGTGGTCGGCCCCGATAGCGCGCGCCGCCTCGCGCTCGCGCAGCTCGTCGCGAAGAACCTGACGTTCGGGAACGCGCCGATGACGCCTCGCCCGTTCCAGTGATCCGCGGCGACGCGTCGGAGCGACGCGCGCTGATCGCACTCGCCGTCCCGCTCGTTGCGCAACAGCTCGGCTTCCAGCTGATGGGGAGCGTCGATGCCGCGTGGCTCGGGCGGTACTCCGACTCGGCGCTCGCCGCCGCGGGCGTCGGAAACAACCTGCTGTTCGCGATCACGTCGATCGGCCTCGGCATCGTGATGGGGCTCGATACGGTGATCCCACAGGCTGTCGGCGCCGGCCGCACCGAGGATGCGCGCCGGTACCTGCACGCCGGGCTCCGGCTCGCCGTGCTGGTCGGGCTCGCCGCCACCCTGGTCGTCCTCGCGACGCCGCTCCTGCTGCAGGTCGCCGACGTGCCGGAGGTCGTCGCCGATGAGGCGCGCATCTACGTCTATCTGCGAGCCATCGGAGTCGTACCGTTCTTGCTCTCGGTCGCGCTACGGTCGTACCTCGCCGCGCGCAACGTCACGCGACCGCTGATCATCGCGGTCGTGGTCGGCAACATCGCCAACGCCGCTCTCGATGCCGTGCTGATCTTCGGCGTCGAATCGATCGGCATTCCACCGCTCGGTGTGACCGGGGCGGCGATCGCGACGGTCAGCGTGCAGATCGTGATCGTCGTCGTCTACTTCGCGGCCGCGCGCGGCGTGGACGGTGGCGAGCCTCGCCCCCGCTCGAGCCGCGCAGACGTCGTCGAGATCGCGCGGTACGGCATCCCTGTCGGTGGCCAGCTGTTCGCCGAGGTCGGCATCTTCGGCGTCGCCACCCTGCTCGCGGCGAACCTCGGCACGTTGCCGGCTGCGGCCCACACGATCGCGCTCAACCTCGCGAGCTTCACGTTCTCGGCGGCCGTCGGGATCGGTGCCGCGACGTCCGTCCGTGTGGGCCACGCGGTCGGATCCGGCGACCTCCCGCTCGCGCGCCGTCGCGGACTGATCGGCCTGAGGATCGGCGTCGTCGTGATGGCGAGCTCCGCGGTGATGTTCCTCGTCATCCCCGGCCCGATCGCACGGCTGTTCTCCGACGATCCGGCGGTGCTCGCGGTGACCGCGCCACTGCTGATGGTGGCCGCCCTGTTCCAGCTCTCGGACGGTGCGCAGGCGATCGGCGCCGGTGCCCTGCGCGGGCTCGGCGACACGCGTGCGACGCTCGTCGGCAACGTGATCGGCCACTACGGGGTCGGGCTCGGAGTTTCTCTTGTGTGCGCGTATGTGCTCGGCCTCGGTGTGCTCGGTCTCTGGATCGGGCTTTCCGTGGGCCTCACCGCGACCGCGGTGTACCTTGCCAGCCGATTCATGATCAGAACGCGGTCGTGATGCTCGAGATCGGCGCGCCTACATGTGGGGGCCACCTGGTCGTACCCCAACATTTTCCAGAGGTGGTCGATGCTTACTGCGGGAGATGAGGTCGACCGTCATCGCATGGGGACTCGCGCTGGCAGCATGCGGTCAAGCTGCGGACGAACCGCGCCTGGATGCGATCGAGCCGGCGCTCGTCACCGGCCTGATCGCGACCCCCGCGATCGTCCACGGCAGCGCACTCGATGCGCAGGCCCAGGTCGATCTCGATTCACATGCACCGGCTCGGATCGACCGTGGCTGGCAGATCTGGATCGACGACGTCGCCGTAGCTGACGCGACGTGGATCGATCGCGAAAGCCTGTCACTCACGATCCCGCGCGGTCTGGCACCGGGAGCTCATGATGTCATCGCGCGTGGCCCACGCGGCGTCGACCTCCGGCTCGATGGCGCCCTCGTCGTCACGGCGGATCCGATCGGACTCACGCTGTCGATCGAGGATGCCCCGGGCGGAACCGGCCACCCGGTGTCTGCTGTGTTGACGGCGGGCACGTCGCTCGTCGCGTATGCGGTCGTTCGCGATCCCGTCGCCGCGTTCGTCGCCGATGTGCCGGTCCAGTGGTCACTGAGCTCACCGATCGGGACGCTCGGAGCTGACACCGCTTCCAGCGTCACCCTGCTCGCGACAACTGTCGGCGTGGGGCAGCTACACGCGCAGCATACGGGCGCCGCGACGGAGGCCTCCAGCGACGTCACCGTGAGCGCCGGCGTCGCGTCGCAGATCGGGATCGTCGACGCTCCGGGCGGCGCAGCGAACGTGATCGGAGACGTCGCGAGCCTCACGACGGACAGCGACGGGGGGCTCACGGCCTTCGCGGCCTCGTTCGATGCGTTCGGAAACTACACGGGGGGCGTGCCGGTCGTGTGGAGCCTGTCCGGTGCAGCTGCGTCGTTCGCTGCGACCGGCACGACGACCGCGGTCGATTTCCAGACGCCAGGGACCGCCGTGCTTCGTGGCACCCATCCGATGCTGGGAGCGGCCACGACCGGAACCCTCACGATCGTCGCGGGGCGCGCCGCATCGCTCGCGATCAGCCCGAGCTCGCTCGCCACCACCGCGGACGCTGCGGCGACCCCGTTCGCGGCGACCGCCACAGACGGCGACGGGAATCCCACGACGAACCTCGGCGTGCTGGACTGGTCGGTCGCGAGTGGGCCGATCACGTCGATCTCGCCTGCGAGCGGCGTGCTCGATCCGATCCGCGCCGGAACTGGCACCCTCCGCGTCACGAGCTCGCATGGACCTACCGCCGTCTCCGGGACCATCACGATCGCGCCCGGTGCCGCGAACCAGCTCACCATCGCGCCGGACTCAATCACGGTCGATGCGGATGCACCGCCGGTGGCCTTTCAGGGCACCGCGACCGATGCTGATGGAAACATCGTGGCGAGCGCGCCCACGTGGTCGATCCTGTCAGGTCCGATCAGTGCGATCGATTCATCGACCGGCCTGTTCGATCCTCGGAAGTCCGGAACCGGCACGATCGCGGCCCGGCTCGGGACGCTGATGGCCACGGCGACGGTGAACATCGCCCCCGGAAAGGCGACGTCGATCGCGGTCGTGCCGGACCAGGCGGACCTCGCGATGAATGGTTCTCCGCTCGCATTCTCGGTCGCCGGGCTCGACGCGGACGGCAATGCGACGTCGAACGGCGGCACCGTTACCTGGTCGATCGTCGGCGGTGGAACGATGGGCGTTCTCGACAGCATGGGAGTGCTGACGCCGACGACGCCGGGCATCGGTCGGATTCGAGCGACGAGCTCCTACGGGCCCACCGACGACAGCGGGACGGTCCGGATCCGTCGCCAGGCGACGCTCGACGTGACCATCGGCGTCGCGACGCCGATCAGCCCGGGTGGCCAGACGACCGTGACGATGACCGTCACCAACAGCGGCGAGATCGGAGCGACGTCTGTCGCTCCGTGCGCGCTCCAGACCAGCAGTGGGCTGGCACTCGTCAACGGCCCGAGTCCCACGACGACCGCGATCCCACCCGGTGCGAGCGCGACGTTCACGTGGAGCATCTCTGCCGCGAGCGCAGGACCGGCGCAGGTGACGAGCTGCGCCACGGGCATCGATGCGCAGACGTCGTCACCGATCATGAGCACTGCCGCCGTGGCCACGTTCACCGTCTCGACCGGCGCTGCGCTGATCGCTGCCCTCCGCCTACCAGCGTTCGTGGGACGCGGGGCGGTCTTCACAGTGAGCATGGACGTCACGAACACCGGGGATGTCGACGCCGCACAGGTCGTACCCGATCCCCCGACGTTCACCACAGGTGCCGCGACGGTCGTCACCTCCCCTTCGCCCGGCGTCAGCTCGCTGGCCGCGGGCGCAACGGCGCAGCTCGCGTGGACCTATCGCGCAACCGCGGTCGGTGTGCTCACGATCGCGAGTCGCTCGACCGGTACCGACGTCGGCAATAACCAGCCCATCGCCAGCGCCATGGCGAGTGCGACCACCAGCGTCGTCGAGCGACAGCTCGTGATGGCGGATCCGTTCGGGGACGGCAGCGCCTCGGGCCTTGTCACGAGTTACCGCGGTCGCGTGTACGTCGGGCCCAACGAGGCCGGGGTGACGGCGGTCAGCTTTTTGCCCGATGGCACGGGCGGCCAGACGTCGACCTTTCTGTTCGCGCGTGACACCAACTCCAACCAGCACAAGAACACATCGGTGCCGTATCACTCGCTGGGCTCCGTCGGATGCGTGGCGAACACCGCGGCCTGTGGACCTGACAACGAGAACGGCCGCGGCGTGTTCACGGCCGTCACCCTGGGCGGAACGGAGTGGCTCGTTGCCCAGAGTGCGCGTGACACGAAGGACCTCGATTACGCGTACATGACGACCGATACCGATGCTGAGCTGGACTTCCGCTACGTCGATCTGCAGGTCGCCGCTCCTGGGGAAGCCTTCGGCGCATCGGCGACTGCGGCCCTCGGAACGACGCTTTACCTGGGTGCGATCGGCAAAGGTTCGGCGGGCCCCACCCTCCTCGCCCTCAACACGGCACCACCTGCCCCGGGCATCGACGCCACCTCGTCCCAGCTCGTCGATCTCGAGGCCGGAAAGATTCCGGGGATGCTCGCGACCGTGGGTACGATGGAAAAGATCGACGCCTTCGGAGCACTGGGCGGCTTGCTGTACCTCGCGAACCCCGGAGCGTGGGCCCGGGCGACGGTCGCCACGCCAAGGCCCTACTCGGTCGCAGCGAGCGACTGGACCGTGATCACGCCGAGCACCGTGGCCTATGCGCAGCGCACGTCTCGGACCACCACCAAGCTCACGGACCTCGAGCCCGCCGATCGCGCGGTCGCCGACATCGCGGTGTTCGGTGGCCGCGTGTTCGTTGGGCGGAACACCACCGCCGGCCCCCAGCTCTGGGCCTGCGATCCCGCGGCGACGGGCACCACGACTCAGTGCGAGACTGGAGATTGGTCGCTGATCGCACGCAACTCCACCGGCGATCTGCTGCTCACGCAGTTCGACGATCCCGCGCTGAGCTCGATCTCGATGGTCGTCGCGACCGAGCAGTTTCTGTATGTCGGCTTCGATTCCCCGGGCGGCCTCCACGTGTTCCGGACGGCGTCAGCGACGGCGTCGTCACGTGCGGACTTCGAAGGCGCGGGAGGATGCTCGGCGGCATCTCATCCGGCGTCCTGCGAGAGCTACGGCGGCATCGGGCTCGGCGACCTGACGAGCACGCGCATCTTCGACGCTGCGCTCGTCGGTGCTGGACAGGCTGCGGTGTGGATGACGGTCGGCAACGGCACTTCGCCCGTGAAGCTGGTGATGCTCCCATGAACAAACGACGTGCACCGAGTGTCTCGGACCGGCCCGACCGCGTTCTCGTCATCGATGACGAGCCGGTGATCCACGAGCTCGTCCGCGAGGTCCTGTTTCCGACCGACGTGATCTCGGCGATGTCGGTTCGAGAGGCGCACGCCGCCGTCGAACGCCGCGAGGCCTTCGACGTAGCGCTCGTGGACAAGAACCTGCCGGATGGCTCCGGCATCGACCTCGTGCGCTGGCTGCGGACCGCACGGCCCGACAGCGAGATCGTGATGATCACGGCGTACCCATCCATGGACTCGGCCCTCGAGGCGATGGCACTCGGCGCGATGGACTACCTGATCAAGCCGATGCGCGACATCAACGAGCTCCGGCTTCGCGTTGGAAATGCGTGTCAACGCGTGCGGCAGCGACGCGCCGAGACCGCGCTGGTCGCAGCCCTGCGAGACAGCGAGGAGCAGTACCGGGAGCTATTCGAGGCATCGCCCGATGCCGTCCTCGTGCTCGATGCGGAGACCCGCGAGATCGTCGAGGCGAACACCGCAGCGGAGCGTCTGTACGGTCGTCCTCGCGCCGAGCTCCTCGGCCGCAGCGGCACCATGTTGATCGCAAGCGCCTACGAACCGATGCTCGAGAACGGCGTCATCGTCCGCCGAGACCTCCGCCCCGATGGGACCGTGATCCCGGTCGAGGTCACGACCGCCTCCGCCCAGCGAGATGGTCGCGCCGTCGTGATCGAGGTGATTCGCGACATCTCCGAGCGTGAACGCGCCGGGGCGGAGCGAGCGGACCTGGAGAAGCGGCTGTCCCGCGCCAGCCGACTCGAGGCTCTCGGCCGGATGGCTGCCGGCATCGCGCACGACGTCAACAACATGCTCTGCGTCATCCGGACGAGTAACGAGCTCGTGATCGATGCCGTCGAGCAGGACGCCCCTGCTCGCGCGGATCTCGATCAGATCGAAGCAGCCGTCGCCAGCGCCGCCGATCTCACGCGACGACTGCTCGCCTTCAGCGGACGACAGCTGATCCGTGCACAGGTGCTCGATCTCAACTCGCTCGTCCACAGCGTGACGCGACTTCTTGCCAGGACCCTCGAAGCGCGTGCTCGACTCGAGCTCGATCTGTCACCTGCCCCGCTGTTCGTGCTGATGGATCCCGGCCAGCTCGAGCAGGTGATCGCGAACCTCGTCGTCAACGCCAGGGATGCGATGCCACACGGCGGGCAGATCACGATCCAGAGCGGGCTCGCCGAACGCTCGTCCCAGGTCGTGCTGTTGATCAAGGATACCGGCACCGGGATTCCCCCGGAGATCCTCGGGGAGATCTTCGAGCCATTCTTCACGACGAAGGGCACCCACGGCACAGGCCTGGGGCTCGCCACCGTCCACGAGATCGTGACGCGTGCTGGCGGAACGATCGAGGTGAGGTCGCGCGTCGGCGAGGGAACGGCCTTCGAGATCCGCCTGCCGTTCAGCAACGCCGACCCTCGCTCCGTCACCGCCGCCATCGCGACCCCGATCGCCGCGGGCCGTGGGGAGACGCTGCTGCTGGTCGAGGACGACGTGCCCGTCCGCGAGGTCACGCGCAAGATGCTCGTCCGCGGCGGCTACGTCGTGCACGCCGTCGGAACCGCGGAGGAGGCGCTCGAGATCCTGGCGACCCGAACGGTTCTCGTCCTCCTCACCGATGTCGATCTGCCCACCATGTCCGGCACCGAGCTCGCGCGACGCGTCGCCACCGAGTGGGCCGGCGTCGGCGTCATCTTCACGTCGGGTATGGCAGCCGATGCGAGTGCCTACGACGGCAGGCCGTTCCTGGCCAAGCCCTACACCGCCGAGGAGCTCCTGCGCGCCGTGCGCCGCGTCGTGGACCATCGATGACCGTTGGCACCAAGCTGTTCGCGATCATGCTGTTCGTGGCGATCGTCCCGCTGAGCATCTCGGCCGTCACGACGATCGGCACGTACGAGCCCGCGCTCGAACGGAAGCTCGACGAGCTCAACCATCGCACCGCCGAACACGGAGCGCGCGCCACCGCGTCGATGCTCGAGACCACGCAACGGACCGTCCGCGGGATTGCTCGCGTGATTCCGTGGGCGACGCTCTCGGACCCTGAGCGACAGGGCGCGATGCTGTTGATCTACGAACAGCTCGACGATGTGGTGATGGTCGGGCTCCTCGATGCAGCGGGTAACGGAGTCGGTGCGAGCGTGTACACGCCGGCAGACCGACCGTCACGGCACCCGACGATCTCGCTCGAGGACCTCGCCGCCTTTGGCCGCGGCATCGAACGCTCCGACAAGGTCGTGCGGACCGCGCCACCGGTCCGAGCGCCGGGACAGCGCTCCCCCTTGCTCCCGATCGCCTTCCCGATCGAGGGCCCGGATGCGGCGCCGTGGACGCTCGTGGTGGGGCTCTCGGTGCGCGGCCTGTGTGACGAGCTCGCGGCAACCAGTCCGAGCGGTGTGCAGACGCGCCTGCTTGACGGAACCGAAGCGATCCTGTGCGGTCAGGCGGCGGGAAGCGCCGCCACGCTCGCCGCGACGTCGCGACTTGCGAACGGGTGGCACGTGACCTCGGATCAGCCCGCAGCGGAAGCGCGAGCACCGATCACCAGCGCTCGACTGCAGCTGCTGCTGTGGCTCGTGGTCGGACTCGTTGCGGCCATCGTGGCAAGCTTCGTGCTGACCCTGTCCATCCGCCGGCCGTTGCGCACTCTCACCTTCGGCGCGGAGGCCCTTGCCACCGGCGATCTTTCGCACCGTGTGAATGTGACCAGCTCCGACGAGCTCGGCACCCTCGCCCGATCGTTCAACCGCATGACGGACTCGATCCAGAGCAAGGACCTCGAGATCCGCAGCTGGAACGATGAGCTACAGCAGCGTGTGGATGCGCGGACGGCGGAGCTCCGCGCGGCCCAGGAACAGCTTCTCGAGTCCCGCAAGCTGGGTGCCGTCGCCGCGCTGAGCGCCGGCATTGCGCACGAGATCAACAATCCTCTCACGGGCGTGCTCGGGATGACGCAGCTCCTGCTGGCTCGCAAGGACAGCTTCGACGAGCGCGCGCTGCGCAACCTGACAACGATCGAACGAGAGGCGCTCCGCGTCCGGGACATCGTCGAACGCATGCAGGCGATCGCACAGGAATCCGTACGCGACGCGATTCGTATCGATGTGTCCTCCGTCGTCGAGGCCGTCGCGATTTCGCGCGCTGACAAGCTCGCCTCCGCGCACATCGACGTCGAGCGGGTGTACGCCGCCGACGTTCCACGCGTGCTCGGAAACGCGACCCAGCTCGAGCATGCGATCTCGCAGCTGGTCGACAACTCGATGAAGGCGATGCCCACGGGCGGTCGCCTTCGCCTCGCCGTGCGTGCGATCGAGAACGAGCTCGTGGCGATCGACATCGAGGACACCGGCCGAGGGATCCCGCCGGAGCTTCTGGAAAAGATCTTCGAGCCGTTCTTCACGACGAAGGACGACTGGCGAGGCGTCGGCCTGGGACTGACCCTGGCCCATCGCATCGTCGAGGTTCATCAGGGTCGAATCCGCGCGTCCAGTCAGGTGGGAACGGGAACCGTCATGACCATCACACTTCCTGCGGCGCGCCACGGCGCCCATCTGGCGTAAGGAGCTCTGTGAACAGCAAGAACCATGTCGTGCTGACCGATCCGCAGCATGCGTCTCGCCTGCTCACGCCCACCGCGACGGACCTCGTCGCGCGCGCGGGCCTGTCCATCGAGATCCAGATCGCGTCGGATGACCCCACGGATCTCGATCAGCGCGTGAAGGTGCTGCTGGAGTCGCTCGCCCCCGCCCCGGCAGCGTTTCAGCGCCTCCAGCAGCTCGCGGTGCTCGGCGAGATGTCGGCCGGCGTTACTCACGAGACGCGCAACCTCCTGACGGCGATCATCGGCTTTGCTCAGATGGCACGGCAACGCGCTGCGGACCCGGCGGCGACGCGACGCCACATCGAGCTGATCGAACGGGAATCGCTGCGATGCCTCGAGATCCTGGAGCGGTTCCTGACCTTCGCACACGCTGACTCCGGCGCCCCGGAGCTGGTCGAGCTCGGCGACGTGATCGCACAGATTGCGGCGGCCACAGCGCACCAGCTCGGGATGAAGCGAATCGCACTGAAGACGGACGTCGGTCCCGAACTTCCGGCCCTCCATCTGGTCCGTGGAGAACTGACGCAGGTGGTCCTGAACCTCGTCATCAACGCGATGCATGCCACGCCGGAGGGTGGCGAGATCGCGATCGGCGCGCGACATCACGAGGGTCACCTCGAGATCTCGGTCGCGGACACCGGCAGCGGCGTGCCGCCGCAGCTTCGAGACCGGATCTTCGAGCCGTTCTTCACGACGAAGCAGAGTGGCTCGGGCACCGGCCTTGGTCTCGCGGTATGTCGGCGCATCGTCAACGCTGCCGGCGGCACGATCTTCGTCGATCCGCAGTCATCACGCGGTGCGCGCTTCGTCGTACGTTTTCCAGCATCCGAGCAGGCACGATGACCCGCTACTTCGTCATGGCCGTGATCGGCATCGCGCTGGTCGTCGCGATCGGCCTCGTCGTCCGAGGTCGCTGGTTCGGCTCCCCCGATGACCCGCCGGTGAAGGCGCCCACGGCGACGCCACGACCAGAGCCCTCGCGCACGACCGCGACCGGTTCGGGCGCGGTCCCCGAACGGGTTGCCGTCGTCGTGGATCTCACCGGCAAGGTGGAGCGGCGCGCAGGGTCGGTGTGGGTCGAGCTGAAGGCCGGAGACCAGCTCACCCCACAGGACACCATCCGCACGGCTCCCGATGCGCACGCGAACCTCGACGTCGGAGCCGCCGTGATGGTCGATGGCGCCACGGAGATCACGGTCGGCGAGATCACGAGCTCGGTCTCGCAGCTCTCGCTGACCGAGGGTCGCGTTCGAGCGCAGGCGCGTGGCGCAGGGGCACCGAGGATCCGGATCGCCACACGAGGCACCGATGCGGTCGCCGAGACCGGGGATGGCACGTTCAACGTCCTGACCTCCGGGAAGGGCGATGTCGCCGTTGCCACCGAAGCAGGTACGGTGAGCCTGACCGCGGCTGCGCGCACGGTCGAGGTCGGCGCTGGCCAGTACTCCACGGTGCGCGCGGGCGGAGAGCCCACACTTCCGACGACGATCCCCGGGTCTCTGTTCCTGAAGGTCAAGGCGGAAGGTGCGAACCGTGAGGTCGCCGGGCTGAGTGGCGAGACCCTGCCGGGGGCGGTCGTCAGCATCAACGGAGTCCGCGCTCCGACCGACGATCGGGGGCGGTTCACCGACGAGGTGCCGCTCAAGAAGGGCGACAACGTGATCGTCGTCTCCGTGATGGATGCTCTCGGACGATCCGAACAGCGGGTGATCCGGAAGACGGTGCCGGTGAAGGCACGTCCGCGACTGCAGACCGAGGTGCAATGGGAGTGATGCGATCAGCGCTCGTGCTGACCGCCGTGTGCACCACGCAGGTGTCGGCTGGCGAGCGGACCTCCTCGGGTCCGCTGGACATCCGCGTCCCGGATCCGATCGTCCTCGGACGTGACGTGACGATCGACGTGCGCGCGAACGCCACGGAGGGCATCAGGCTCGTGAGCAGCGTCGGAACCATCGCCGCTCCCTCACCCGACGGCGATCGCACGGTCCGCGCTGTGTTCACGTTGCCGACCAGGCGCCAGCCGCAGATCGCAGTCGTCGCCGGGATCGATGCCTCCGGCGCGATCCGGGACTGGCTCACGATCCCGCTCGCCGGGCTCGCACGGGTCAAGGTCAACACCGACCCCGCAGCGAGCGTCGTCGTCCGCCTCGGCACCCTGGAGTTCGGGCCCGTCATCGCGGATCCACGGGGGGTCGCGAACGTCGATGTCGTCGTCGCGCCCGGTGCGCTCGAAGCACGTGCGATCGCGACCACCACGTCGGGCGTGACGGAGCAGCTGATCTCGCTCGGATCGAAGCAATCGCCAGCACTCCTGATCAGCTGCGGCGGCGGACAGGTCTTCGTCGTCGCCACGACCGCGACGGGCGCCCCGTTGCCTACGCCACCGATCCTCAGCGTCTCCGCCGGCACGTTGGCCACATCCGCGGCGCTTGCACCTGGATTCTTCGTTGCGAGCTACGCTGGCGAGCACGAAGCAGTGGAAGTCACGGCGACGATCCCCGACGCCCCGGTGGCATCCTGCTCGATGAAGATCCCGCGCGAGCTGCCGGATGCCGTGACGCTGACCGCCTCACAGCGTCGCGCGGTCCCCGGCGCGCGCATCCCGCTCAGGATCGAGCTGTCCTACCCGAGCGAGTCGCCGAAGGTCGTCGTCGATGACATCTCCCTGAGCTCGGAGGTTGGAACGATCACCGCGCCCGTGCGCACCGAGCGCGGCTGGGACGCTGTGTGGATCCTTCCTCCGCAGACGCCGCCGACGGACACCGCCAAGGTACGCGTCCGGATCGGTCTCCCCGAGAACCGGGTCCTGCTCGCGGAGACGTCGCTCGACGTCGACCGTCCTCACAGCCGTCCCGCCACGCCAACGCTCCATCTCGGAGCTCATGCCGGCTACCTGTCGAACCTCGGGCGCTTCAGCACGCCGGCGATCGCGATCTCAGCGACCACGGCCATGCCCGTCCTCGGTCCTTCGTGGAGCGTCGGTTTGCGGCTGACCGGATACACGACCACGTTCGATGCACCGACGATGGACGAGTCGATCGCGACGCGGATCAGCGTCGCACCGCTCGAGCTGCGACTCGCCCACGTGCGTGCCGTCGGTGCCATCCAGATCTGGGGCGGCCTCGGCGTCGGCGCCGCGTTCTCCGCGATCCGCGTGATGTCACCCAGCATCGGCGTCGTACGAGACAGCGGTGCGTCGCTCGCCGTGAGCGGCTTCGCCGGCGGCGGTCGAACCCTGGGTCCAGGACGCGTGGTCCTCGATATCGGGTATCTCCATGCGACGAAGGACGGCCCCGTGAGCGGGCGGATCGGCGGACTGCTCGTCACGCTCGGCTACTCGCTCGCGATCGAGTGACGATTCAGCTCGCCGGCGGCGAGAACGTCCCGGAGCTGATCGCGCCGCCGGTCAGGTTCTCGATCACGCCCGCGCCACCACCACCACCTCCTCCTCCCTTGCCACCCTGGCTCCCACCACCGCCGTTCCCGAGCATCAGCGAGCCGAGACCGCCGGTTCCGTCGCCGGTGCCCGCGGGTCCGGCCACATTCGAGGCGGACGACTGGCCGCCGTTGCCGCCGATGAAGTTCGGTCCGCCACCACCTCCGCCACCGCCACCGTTCGCGAACACCGAGGCGGTCGGCCGCACCGTCAGCGGAGCTCCGTACAGCGCGATCATGCCGCCCGATCCGCCACCACCGCCGCCACCCCTGGGTCCGGTCGATCCGGCTCCGCCGGCGCCCGAGGCGTTGATCGTGCCGGAGAGATCCAGTGCACCCGCGGCCACGAGATACACCGCGCCGCCGGAGTCTCCGGAGCCCCCGCCGCTGCCGCCACCACCCCGGCCGCGACAGCCACCGCGGACGAACGGCGAGGTCGCAGGCGCAGGTGGAATGCTGCCCCCGACACCACCACCACCACCACCACCACCGAGGCCGCCGCGGGTCTGGAAGCTGCCGCCCGATCCACCACCGCCGTCGCCGTTGCCGGCGGTCCCGGGTGCAGACGCCATCGCGCACGGATGGTTCGCGCCCGCGCCGCGTTGACCACCACGCACCGACGAGACGTCGATCGTCCCGGCGATCGTCATCGTCCCGGACGCGACGACCGCGAGCGGACGCATACCGATCACGCGCACCATGCCGGGCACGGTGACCGTGGCACCCGCGATCACGCACACGTCAGGCGCCGTCACGCTCGGCGAGACCACGATTCCGTTCGCACAGACCGAGGTATCGATGGTTCCTGACAGCGTGAGGGGCGCGGTCGGCGCCGCGGGCAGACACAGCTGGAACGCCCCCGGTCCGCCGTAGCAGAGCGTCGGGTTCACATCGAACGAGAACGCGTCCGCGAGCGGCGCGTCGACCTCGGGGGCATCGGTCATGCCATCGGCGACGTCTCCGGCGTCGATGCCGGTGCCGACGGGCGTCGTGAACCCGCACCCGCTGGTTCCGACGATGACGAGCCACGCTCCCCGCACGGCCTCGATGATACTCGCCCGGTCAGAACTCGGACTGAAATCCAGCGCTGAACTTCGGAGATCCGCGCTCCGCACCATCAAGCGGGAAGGCGAGATCGAACCGAAATAGCTCGCGCGATGTCTGCGGCAGCAGCATCCGGAAGCCGACTCCCGCGTCGTGATGAAGCTGCAACGTCGACAGGGTATCCGCGGCGCCACCGACCTCGTAGAACACGACGCCACCGAGCCGCAGCACCCACAGGCTCGTCGGGATCGAGCGCGCCTCGATCTGCGTTCCGAACAGCCGATCGCCGATGAACTCCTCGATATTGAACCCGCGCAGACCGGTGCCCGAACCGATCGCGAAGTAGCCATTGCGGCGCTCGTTCCACCGGCTGGCGAGCGCACTCTCGGCGACGATCCGGACGTAGCCGAGGTTCGGCGTCACGATCCGCGTCGACACCGAGGCGCTGTTGTCGCGCAGCTCGCCGTCCTGGTAGCGCGTCGAGTACGACGCCCCGAGCCGCGCCGAACCGTCTCGTCCCCACGGCAGCGTGTAGCCGCCGCCGAGGCCGCCGCGCTGGAAGTTCGCGTCCGCGCCGATCAGCTCGAGCCCGATGCCGTACGACACCTCGAGGTCGGGACCGGTGCGAAGGTCCTCGGCGAGGTCGTAGGTCTGGACGTTCCGGCGCGTACGAAACCGCGGTGTGAACAGCGAGTACGAGACGAACGGAGCCGAGTTGACCTCGGACGGCGGCAGCACGCGAGCGATGAACGCCTCGCGCTGCGCGACGGTACCGGGGAACGAATCGAGCAGACGCGGGCGGTTGTTATCGAGCGTGTAGCCGACGGTGACCTGCTGCTTCACCTTGGTGCCGAACTGTCGGACCGCGGAGGCCGTGAAGCTCCAGCGGTGCTGCTGGTAGATCAACGGCAACTTCTCGTCCTCGGGGGTCATCGCAGCGGCATTGCGGGTCAGGATCACGCAGTCGCGTCCGAGCGCGCACCCGACGGAGCGGATGTTCTTGCCGTCGAAGCCACGCTCCGTCGAGAACCGGTGCGTGAACGAGGCCCCAGCGCCCCACTTGCTCGACAGCTGCCACAGCGTCCTGCGCAGCGAGATCGTGCTCGAGCTGCCCTCGGAGTCGAGCTGACCGATGTCGAACAGGCCATCGCGGTTGTACGGCAGCAGCGCCTCGCGATTGACGATCGTGTTGATGCGCGCGCGGAGCTCGAGGCGCTTCCCGAGGAAGTTCTTGTCGATGTAGAGCGGCCCGACCTCGATCTTGCCCTGGTCCATGGTCAGGCCGAGCGCGACGACCTTGCGCAGGCCAAAGAAGTTGTTCTCCGACAGCGAGAGCGAGAGGTCGGTCAGCTTGTTCTGCTGCCACGTGTACTGCGTGTTGAGCCGCAGGCTCCAGATGTCGCGCGTCACCACGAGCACGTCGACCTTGCCGGGCTCGCTCGAGATCACCGGCAGCACCACGATCACCGAGCTGAACAGCGGATCGCGCAAGCGGCGCGCGGTCTCCTCGATCAGCGCCTGATCCCAGATCTCGCCGGGCGCGATCACGACCTCCCGGCGGACCACGTGCTCCTTCGTGGTCACGTGGAAGGTGTTGAGGAACTGGAGAACGCGGTTCTTCTCCGCGAACACGTCCTCGTTGACGACCTGGATCGTGCCGATGACCTTGCCCCACGGCGCTGGGTCGAGCTCGTAGCCGCGCGCAGTGAGTGCCCGGCGAACGCTCGTGCGCTCGAGGCCACCGAGGGTGGCCAGCCAGTCGCAGCTCGGATCGCGCGCGGCGCAGATCTGCTCGGCCTTCTCGCGATCGACCTTCGCCTGGGCGGTCGGCTTGCGCGGCGGGACCGGCGGGACCGGCACGGCCGCTGGCGGGGTCGGCGTCGGCGGAGCGACCGCGGCCGGAGGCGTCACCGGATCGCCGGCGACGGGATCGGGGGGCTTCGGCGAGGGGTGGGTCGACGGCGTGGGGTTCGGGTTGGGAGCCGGAGCCGGGCTCGGTTGCGCGACGGCACGCGGAGCGCCCGCGAGGAGCACGCACGCGATCACCAGCCAGCGCACGGTGTCATCGTACACGTGCGCGGTCGTAGTGGGTGCCGGCGCTACGGGCGACGTGCCCAGGTCACACGCGGGTTCTTGCCGAGATCGTGGACGAGGGTGATGTCGATGAAGCCCGTTGCGGCGAGCCGCGCGGCGACGGCCTCGGCCTGGTCGTAGCCATGCTCGAGCACGAGGGCCGCCCCCGGGCCCATCGCAGCGGGGGCCTGCGCGCAGATCCGGTCGTAGAACACGAGCCCGTCGGGACCGCCGTCGAGGGCGAGTCGGGGCTCGCGCAGGACCTCGGCCGACAGCGTCGCGATCACCGCGGTCGCGATGTACGGCGGGTTCGACACGATCAGATCGAACTGCTCGCCGGCGACCGGGGCGAACAGATCGCCGACGCGGATCTCGACGCGATCGGTGAGCGCGTTGCGCTCCGCATTCTTCGTCGCGATCGCCGCGGCCGCAGGCGACAGCTCGGTCGCGATCACGCGCGCGGCGGGCAGCTCCTTGGCGAGCGCGAGGGCGATCGCTCCGGTCCCGGTGCACAGATCGAGGATCGTGCACGGCGCGCTGCGATCGGTACGGAGTGACCGCGCGACCTCGACGACCGTCTCGGTGTCGGGACGAGGCACGAGGACATTCGGGTCGACGTGGAGCGGCAGCCCCCAGAACTCGTGCTCGCCGAGCAGGTACGCGACGGGCTCGCCCGCCAGCCGGCGCTTGATCAGCGCTCGATAGCCAGCGAGCTCGGCCTCGGCCAGGGGCTTATCGAAGCCGGTATAGAGCTGCATCCGCGAGCACTGAAGAACGTGCGCGAGCAGGAGCTGCGCCTCGAGGCGCGCCGAGCTGATCCCCGCTTCGGTGAAGCGCTGGGTCGTCCAGTCGAGGACGGCGAGCGTGGTCCAGGTACCCACGGGGCTCTATAGCATCAGCCGAGGATCACGAGGTCCGCGTGGTTGATCCCCGTGGCCCCGGTGATCACCAGCGCGCCGACCGCCGCGAGCGCCGGGCCCGCGTTGCAGTGCGCGAGCGCCGCGTTGGGATCGATCCCCGCCCGGGCGATCGCGTCCCAGGTCCTGCCGTCGATGAACGCGCCGGCCGGCGCGGGCCGGTCCATCGGTGCCGGCCCGTCGATCCCGTCGCTGCCGACCACGAGCGCGGACCGTTCGCTGCCCGCGAGCAGCCGCGCGAGCTCGAGCGCGAGCTGCTGGGCGCGTCCACCTTCGCCGTGATCCGGCGGCAGGCGCAGCGTGGGCTCGCCCCACGCGACGATCGCATCGGTGTGCGCCGCGAGCCGGACCGCGGCGATCCCGACGTCGCCCGAGAGCGGCGCGATGATCCGGTGGGCATCGACTCCGCGCTCGGCCAGCGCCGCGGCCGCAGCCCGCGAGAACGCCTGCATCGGCGCCACGACGCGAGCGAGATCGTCGCGTGCGATCTTCAGATCCTCGGGCGGGCCGGCGAGGACCGCGGACACCGAGCGCGGGACCGAGAGACCGTAGCGTCCGAGGATCTCCGCCGCCTGACTGCGGCGCGCCAGGTTCGCCATCCCGACGTCGACCACCTCGTTCGGCGTGTCGAGCCACGGACCGACGGTGGGCCCCGAGCCGATGACCTGGATGTCGTCACCGATCACGTCGCTGATCGCGAGCGTGATCACGGTGGCCGGAGAATTCTGGATGACGCCGCCGGCCTTTGCCTGCGAGAGCGCGGCCCGCACCGTGTTGAGCTCCGCGATCGGCGCGCCTGCCGCGACCAGCGCCCGCGTCACGGTGCGGAGCTCCTCGAACGTGACCGTACCCCGGGTGGCCTCGACGAGCGCGGAGGCACCGCCGGAGACCAGTGCGATCACGACATCGCCGCGCTGCGCTCCGTCGACGATCATCCAGGCGACCTCGAGGGCCGCGCGACTGCGCGCGTCGATCTCGGGATGGGGACCGAGCAAGCGCTGCCAGCCCGGCGGTAACGCCTGATCGACCGTCGGTCCCTCGTCGGCGGCACCCGGCACGATCGCGATGCCCTGCTCGACACGCCCTGCCCCGCTCGCCATGGAGATCGCGGCCTTGCCGATCGCCACACCGAACCGCTTGGCGCCCGCGATCCGCTCCGCGATCTGCGGCTCCGCCAGCGCCTCGCGAACGCGCGCCGCCGGATCGCAGGCAGCGACCGCCTCGGCGAACACCTCGAGGGCAAGCGCGCGATCGATCACAGCATCCCCAGCACGGCATTGATCCGGTCGACACCGAGGTCGAGGCGATCCGCGGTGACCCCGGTGAAGCACAGCCGTGCAAAGCCACCGCACATCGCTCCGAACGCACTACCCGGTGCGAGCAGGACGCCCGCCGCTGCGCACTTCTCGAGGATCGGCATGCAGTCGTCTCCTGTCCACCGGCGAAAGTCGACCCACAGGTACGCAGCGCCCGCCGGCGTCTCCGCCGGTGCCACGAGCCGGGACCGCGCACGATCGCGAGCCACGAGATAGCTCTCTCGCGCGCGGACGAGGAACGGGCCGCCCGACCGCAGCGCGCCGAGCGCCGCACGCTGCATCGCGACGGGCACGTTGTAGACGCTGTGATTGACGAGCTTCCGCATCGTCGCGATCACGCCATCGGGTCCGAGCGCGTAGCCGACCCGGAGCCCCGCTTGCGCGTAACTCTTCGCGAACGAGAACACGGTCACCGTGCACTCGGCGGCGCCGGGCAGCGACGCGATCGAGGTGTGGGTCGCGTCATAGCCATAGTCCTCGTAGACCTCGTCGGCGAGGATCCACAGGTTGTGACGCGCCGCGAGCTGCGCGATCGCCGCGAGCTGCGGCACCGAGAGCATCGAACCGTCGGGATTGTTCGGGGACGCGAAGTAGATCGCCGCGGTCTTCGACGTGATCGCCGGCTCGATCAACGCGACGAGCTCGGCGGCGGACATCTGCATCGAGACCGGCACCTCGACGGGCGTGACGCCGAACCCGAGCGCGATACCGCGGATCAGCGGCCAGTGCGGCGTCAGCAGGACCAGCTCGTCGCCTGGATCGCACAGCGCCTGGACCGCGCACGACAGTGCGTGCGTCGCTCCGACGGTGACCTGGATCCCCGATGCGGTGACGCCGACCTTGTTCTGGGTCCACGCCTTGGCGGCGATCGCGTCGACGAGGGGGCCCCATCCCCCCGCCGCGCCGTAGGCATAGAGGTCTCCCGCCGCGAGCTCCGCCCAGACCACCTCGTCGAGCCGTGCGGGCGGTGCGAGGTGGGTGTCGCCGATCTGAAGCGGGATCACGTCCCCGGGGAACGTCGCGAGGTGCTCCCGGAGCCGGGCGAAGATCGAAGCCGGAACGGCGGCACCGGCCGTCGATACATCGGGAAATCGCGACACCGGCGAGTATCTTACACGTCCTTCCTGCCGTGATAGGTTCACCGGCGATGTCGACGACGTCGCGCGACGCGGAGCGAGCGAGCGAACACTCGCGAACCGGGATCGACCTCGCGACGGCGCAGGTCGTCTCGCCTCGGCGGCGCCCCCTCGCGTTCGAGCTCGCGCTGGTGGTGCTGGTCTCGGTGGTCGTGCTCGTGCCGGGGATCTGGAAGTACTCGCTCGTCGATCCGTGGGAGACGCACTACGGCGAAGTCGCGCGGATGATGCTGCAGAACAACGACTGGGTGCACACCGAGTGGCCCCAGGACCATGAAGGCTTCCGCAGCAAGCCGGTGCTCCAGTTCTGGATGATGGCCGCCGGCCTGCGTGCCGTGGGTGCGGCCGAGGATGGCGGGTACTCCGGCGAGATGACCGACAGCCCGATGATCATGGTGGGCATCCGCCTGCCGTTCATCCTGTGCGCGATCGCCGGGCTGACGCTGATGTGGTGGATGCTCGCGCGCCTGATCAATCGACGGATGGCGTGGCTCGGGCTGCTCGTCGTCGGGTCAACGCCGATCTTCTGCATGATCGCGCGCAACGCGATGCCCGACATGCCGATGGTCGCGTGCACGATCGGTGCGATCGCGTTGTTCACGATGGCCGTCGAGGACGGCGAGCGAACCATGGTCCCGCTGTGGCACATGACGAAGCGGCGGATTCCGTTCGATGCGCGTCATGTCGTGCTCGCACTCGCCGGCGCCTTCATCGCGACCCAGGCGATCTACTACGCGGTCTACTTCATCGCGTCGCCCCAGCTCGCGATCCGCGGTCGGATGCCGAGCCCGGCGCTGTGGTTGCCGCTGCTGATGGCGCTGCTGATGGGGGGACTGCATCGCGACGGCTGGCTGATCCTGCGGCTCCCGCTGATCCTGATCGGCGGCGTGATCGCGGCGATCGTCAACGAGCCGCTCGGGACCCGTCGCCCCGGGCAGTCCCTGTGGCGGCACGTCGTCGACAACACGCTCCGCCCGTGGGAGAAGCACAGCCCGGATCGCTACCTCATCCGCGCGGTGACGTACCCGGTCGTGTGGGCGTTCGGAGGCAGCTGGCAGACCAGCGATGTCGTCGCCGACCGCGCGCTCCGGCTCGAGCCGCTGACCCACATGCGGCAGGTCTACCTGCTCGGCTGTTACTTCCTGCTCGGCGTCAGCGTGCTCGCCAAGGGGCCGCCCGGCCTGACCGTGGTCGGCGCCGTGATGGCCCTCTACGTCATCCTGCTCGGCAGGTGGCGCGCCCTCTACGAGGGTGCCTACGAGATCAAGCGCGGCTTGCTGCTGATGATCGTCACCGCGGTCCCGTGGCACATCGCGATGTACCTGAAGGACGGCATCCGGTTCATCGACGAGTACCTGTTCACGCACGTGCTCAACCGCGCGGCGGTCGGCGTCGATAACTCGCCCGGCACCTTCGAGTACTACACCGACCAGATCGGCCACGGCATGTGGCTGTGGGCCGCGCTGCTGCCGGCGGCGCTCGCGGCTGCGTTCCTGCGCGCGCGCACCGACACCCGCGAGGGCCGCGTCAAGTTCATCACCCTGCTGTGGGCGATCGTCGCGTTCTCGATCTTCTGTCTGGTCCAGACCAAGTTCCACCACTACATCCTCCCCGCGATCCCACCGCTCGCCCTGCTCGTCGCCTTCCTCCTCGAGGACGTGGTCGGCAAGCGCGAGCGGCTGCACCCGCTGTATGCGGCGCTCGGGTCGGGCATCGCGCTCCTGCTGTGCCGCGATCTGATGCACGAGCCCGAGCGCTGGATCGAGATGTTCGTGTTCCGCTACGACCGACCGTGGCCGAGCGGCGAGCCGTGGACGATCGATCCCTCCGACGGGTTCCTCGTGCTCGGGGTCGCCGGCGCGATCGCGATCCCGTTGCTCGCGACGCGCTTCGCGCGCGTCGCCGTGATCGCGGTCAGCACCGTCGGGCTATCGATCTGCGTGTGGGCGCTCCAGGTCTACATGCCACTCGCCGGCACGCACTGGGGCATGCGCGATGCCGTGCGCACCTACTACGAGCAGCGAACGATCTACGGTCAGCACCTCGTCTACTTCGGGGCGAATCAGCTCTACACCGACTGGCACGAGGTCAAGGACGAGTGGCGGTTCGAGACCTTCGTGCCCGACACGCTGCACGAAGGTCAGCCGATGACGATCAAGATCCAGGTCAACAAGCCGACCGAGGAACGGATCATGGAGACCGAGCTGGTGCTGCTCGGCACCGTCACCAAGATCGGCGATCACGCGGTCACCGTGAAGCTCGCGCCGGGGGAGCGGAGCAAGCTCGATCCGTTGCTGGCGAAGGGCGCCAAGGGCGGACGTCGCAGCCGACCGCCGGTGCGCGCGGTCGACGCGGATCGATTGATCGCGTGGCAGCTCTACTGGCGCGGCGAGAACTTCTGGTCCGCGGACGAGATCTTTGGCTGGTTGCCAGAGATGAAGACCGCGTTCGTGAAGACCGACAACGTCGAGTTCACCAAGTACATCAACGACCGGACCCGGACGCCGCTCGGCCGGCGGTACTTCCTCGTCACCGAGGCGGGCCGGATCAACGGCGTGCGGTCGATGCTCCCGGGCCAGCGCGCGCAGTCGACCTTCGAGGTCCTCGACACCTCGAGTAACAAGTTCTCGATCGCCGCGTTCTGGCTGTAGCCGGCTACTCGAGCTGCCGCCGAAACGGGGTCAGACCCCATTTCTGCACAGAACGCGCAGAAAACGGGGTCAGACCCCGTTTCGGCCGTGGCACGCGGGGTGCTCGGTCCTGGTGGATGCGCCGACTCCTGACTGCTCTCGTCGCAGTGACGGCCTGCGCAACGCCCGCCGATCCCGAGTGCGAGGCGCCCGACAAGGACGAGCTCGCGACCTCGCTGGCGGACGGCAAGGCGGACACCAGCATCGACTGGTGCGCACGCTGGGACTGGTACGAGGACGGTGACTGCGATCAGTTCTGTCTCAAGCCCGACCGCGACTGCCAGAACGCGCCGCTCGGCGCCGAGCCGCAGGGCAACGAAGCGCGCTACCCGATCGTCCTCGTGCACGGGTTCATGGGCTCGCGCACGTCGCCGCTGTGGAGCTTCTATCAGCTCGCGGATGCGCTGCGGGCCGACGGTCACGTCGTGATCGAGGCGGACCTCCCACCGTTCGATGCCCCCGCGAATCGCGCGCGCGTCCTCGCAACGCAGATCACCGGCGCGATTGCCGCGCACGGCAAGGTCAACATCATCGCGCACTCGCAGGGCGGGCTCGATGCACGCTATCTGATCGCGACGCTTGGCCACGGCGACCGCGTCGCGTCGCTGACGACGATCTCGTCACCGCACCAGGGCACCGCGATCGCCGACAAGGCGCTCGGGCTACTGCCGGGCGGGATCGATCAGACGTTCAACCGTGCGCTGAAAACGCTCGGCATCGATGTCACCAGCGTCAACGTTCGCGCTGCGATGACCGGGCTCGCGGAGCGCAACGCACCTGCGTTCAATGCCGCAAACCGCGACGACGCGCGCGTCTACTATCAGTCATGGGCAGGTGTCAGCTCACCGACGGGAGTCGCGAGCTCGGTCGATCTCGCAGCGTGTGACGGAAAGCTCACGATGCATGCAGGCACGATGGACAAGCTCGGTCTGCTGTTGCCGTCGCTCGTGTGGAAGGTCGTCGGTCACGGTGGCGCGCTCGCCAACGATGGCGTCGCGACCGTCGCGGGAGCGAAGCACGGCGTGTTCCGCGGCTGCATCCCCGCGGACCACATGGACCAGGTCGGTCAGGTGCAAGACACGTTCGATCCCGCGACCGGCTGGGATCACCTGCGCTTCTACCGCAACGTCGCCTTCGAGCTCGCCGCCCGCGGGCTCTGATCCGAGCCCGAGCCCGAGCCCGAGCCCGATTGCGACCGGCGCGCCGGCACCGTCGTCGCCTGTTGCGGAGGTGCGTGGACCTACCGATCCAGCGAGGGCTCGAGAGAGGTAACTGCCTTGCCCAGCATCGGCGCGTCGAACGCCCAGCTCCCGCCGTGGTGAGCTCGGAGGGTCGGGGTCGGGCTCGGGCTCGGGCTCGGGCTCATGAAGCGTCGTCGGCGCGCACCGACGTGTAGGTGCAATCGAGGGCAACGGTTCCGTCGAGGCGGTGTCTCATCCGTCGCAGCCACATAGACCCGAAGTCGGGCTGGCGCGTGGAATGTTGGTGCTATCCTCAATCGTTGGAAGGCAGATGCGGCCCCCGTGGCCCGTCACGTAGGAGCCCCCCTTGCAAGCTACTGATACGTCGGCGATCCAGCGCCTGATCGGCAGGGCGCGGTTCCGGATCCGCAGCCAGTGGGCGCTCGAAGGCGCAACCACGGCGACCATCCTGGCGGCCGCGAGTGCCCTCGTCTCGATCTTCGCGATGCGCATCGATCTCGTGTCGCGTGGCACCGGGATCGGGCTGCTCGTCGCGTCAGGGCTCATCATCCTCGTGGGCGCAGCCGTCAGCGCCGCGCGCAAGATCGATGACGAGGCGATCGCGCGCCGGATCGACCGGGCGTCGAACCTCGCCGACCGGCTGTCCACCGCGATCGCTTTCAGGAGCGCGCTCGGTGGCGTTGCTCCCAGGACGGAGGCGGACGGGCTCAGCCCGGCCGCCGGGGAAGGCGACGACGAGACCTCCGACCTGATGATCGCGGCGATCAAGGACGGCGTCCGCGCCGTGCCGCGCGCGAACGTCATCGCCGCGGCCCCGATCCGCGCCCCCAAGGATCTCCGCGCTGCCGGCGCCTTCCTCGTGGTCTCGGCGCTCGCCGCCGGCCTCATCATCCCGCCGCGGCCCGACCGCATGCCCACGCTGTTCCGCGCGGATCCGGATCACGCGCGGCCCGGCGAGGTCGTCTACCTGCGCGGCAACAACCTCCTGACCGGGGTCGCCGCACCGATCGCTTCGCTGCGGACGCGGAGCCTGATCGGCGCGCCCGGCACGCAGGCCAAGCCGAAGAGGTCCGAGCACGACTACGTGCCCGCGGATGCCTCGGTCTACCTCGGCCCCTCCGACAAGGCGCGCCCGGTCAAGGTGCTCGACTGGACGTACAAGCAGATCAAGATCCGGATCCCCGAGGACGCACCGATCGGCGACACGATCCTCACCGTCTACATCGGCAAGAAGGCGGTCGGCCCCGTGACCTTCACGGTCGTCGATCTCAACGACACTCGCTATCACCAGAAGGACGCGGTGATCCTCGAGGCCGACGAGCGCGCCTACGTCGACTCGATCCTCGAGCAGCTCAAGGCGGCCGCGCAGCGCGATGACGTCCCCGAGCTCGCCGAGTTCGCGAAGAAGATCGACCAGCTCCTGAAGGACGCCGAGCAAGGCAAGATCACGAAGGAGCAGCTCGTCGATGCGCTCCAGAAGGCCGAGGACGCGCTCGAGAAGGAAGCCGAGCCCAACCAGGCCGAGGTCGACAAGCAGATGGGCGAGATGGGCAAAGAGCTCGCGAAGGAGCAGGTCACCAAGGAGCTCGGCGAGGCGCTGCAGAAGAACGACCTGCAGAAGGCCCAGGACGAGATGGAGAAGCTCGCCGACAAGCTCGACCCCAAGGATCCCAAGGAGCTCGAGAAGGAGATGGCAGAGCTGAAGAAGCAGCTCGAGAACAAGGACCTGACCGAGCAGGAGAAGCAGCAGCTCCAGAAGCAGCTCGACCAGAAGATGGAACAGCTGAAGAACGAGAAGCCGCTCTCCGAGAAGGAGAAGGAGCAGCTCCAGAAGAAGCTCGAGCAGGTCGCCGAGCAGATGAAGAAGCAGGACAAGGACCAGAAGCAGAAGCAGGAGATGGCGCAGCAGAAGCTCCAGGACGAGATCAAGCGCCTGCAGAAGAAGAAGGAACAGGCCAAGAACGAGCAGGAGAAGCTCGACGCCGAGCGCCAGCTCGCGAAGAAGAAGGACGAGCTGCAGAAGCTCAACAAGGACTCCGACGACAAGGAGCAGTCCGCACAGCGCCAGGCGCTCAAGCGGCTGCAGAAGGACGTCGAGAAGGCCGCCGAGAATCTCGACAAGCCGCAGCAGGATCCGAACAAGAGCAAGGAAGAGCAGGATCAAGAGCAGCAGGAGCGCGAGAAGCAGGCGTCACGCAACATGAAGGACGCCGCACGCGAGACCGGCCGCGTCGATCAGGATCAGCGCAAGCAGGCGACGCAGAAGAAGATGTCGTCGCAGATGGATGACCTGCGCGAGGCGATGCGCCGCGCGAAGCAGAAGGGCAACAAGGGCCCGCAGGACCCGTTTGGCAAGCAGGGCAAGAACAAGGATTTCCAGGCGCGTGCTCGCGGCCAGAAGGGCTCGGGCCAGGCGTGGAAGCCCGGTCAGGGACAGCCCGGCGGTCAGGGCCAGGGCCAGGGCCAGCAGCCCGGTGGTCAGGGCAACCAGCCCGGCGGCGATCAGTGGGGCACCGGCACCGATTCGAACCTCACCGGCGACTCGACCGCGAAGACCGGCAACACCAAGGATCAGGACATCCAGGGCCAGCAAGGCACCAAGGGCACGTCCCGCCGCGAGACGATCCTCGCTGCCGCGCAGAAGGGCTTTGCCGGCGTCGGCTACAAGAAAGTCTATGCGGATTATCAGCGCATCGTCGAAGAGGTGATGCGCACCGAGAAGCTACCCGCTAGCTACAAGTACTACGTGAAGCGCTACTTCGCGAAGATCCACCCGAGCACGGGCGACAGCACCACTGCGCCCGCGCCGACTACCACCGCGCCGACCCAGGGAACTCCATGAGCACAGCCACTGCTGCACCTCGCGACGTCGAAGCTGCCGTCACCGCGTTCACCGCCGATCTCCGCAAGCTGCGCGAAGAGATCGGAACGATGATGGTCGGTCAGGACACGATCATCGAGGGCGTCCTGATGTGCCTCCTCGGTGGCGGTCACGCGCTGCTCGAAGGTGTCCCGGGTCTTGGCAAGACGATGCTCGTCCGCACGCTGGCGGAGACCATCCACGCGAACTTCTCGCGCGTGCAGTTCACGCCCGACCTGATGCCGGCCGACATCGTCGGCACCAACGTCATCACCGAGAAGGAAGGCCAGAAGGTCTTTGAGTTCCAGAAGGGACCCATCTTCGCCAACATCGTCCTCGCTGACGAGATCAACCGCGCCACGCCGAAGACGCAGTCCGCACTGCTCGAGGCGATGAGCGAGGGCTCGGTCACGGTCGCCAAGCAGACGTACATCCTCGAGAAGCCGTTCTTCGTGCTCGCCACGCAGAACCCGCTCGAGATGGAAGGCACCTACCCTCTCCCCGAGGCGCAGCTCGATCGGTTCTTCTTCAAGCTGATCGTCGAGTATCCGGACAAGGCGTCGCTCCACACGATCCTCGACCGCACCACCGCCGACGAGTCGCCAAAGCCCAAGGCCGTGCTCCACAAGGCGCGGATCGTCGAGATGCGCGAGCTCGTCCGCAAGGTCCCGCTCGCCCGTCAGATCCAGGACTACGCGGTGCGCGTCGTCCTCGCGACGCACCCGGAGAACCCGGAAGCGACCGCGATGAGCAAGCAGTTCCTCCGCTACGGCGCCTCGCCGCGCGGTCTGCAGGCCGTGATCCTCGCCGCGAAGATCCGCGCCCTGCTCGAAGGCCGCTACGCCGTCGCGATCGACGATATCCGGCATGTCGCGAAGCCGGCGCTGCGCCACCGCCTGATCATGAACTTCGAGGGCGAAGCCGAGGGCATCGAGGCAGACAACATCATCGGCGAGATCCTGAAGGCGACGAAAGAAGTCTAGTGGCTCGTCCGTCCGCCTCCGGCGCGTTCAAGGCCGTCGATCCACGGAAGCCGCCGGCTGCGGCGAGGAGCAACCGCGCCCAGGATCGTTCGGAGCTGTTCGACGAGAAGTTCCTGAAGACCCTCGAGCACCTGCACATGGTGTCTCGCAAGGTGTTCGCCGGAAACCTGCGCGCCGAGCGGCGCACGCGCAAGGTCGGCTCGGGCATCGAGTTCGCCGATCACCGCACGTACTCGCGCGGCGACGACTTTCGCTACATCGACTGGAACCTCTACGGCCGGCTCGACAAGCTGTTGCTGCGCCTGTTCGAGGAAGAAGAGGATCTCAGCATCTACATCCTCGTCGACTGCTCGGATTCGATGTCGATCGGCACGCCGCTGCCCAAGCTGCATTACGCGATGCAGGTCGGTGCCGCGCTGACGTACGTGGGCCTCGCAAACCTCGATCGCGTGGCGATCATCCCGTTCGCCGGCAAGGTGATCGATCGGATGCCGCCGGCGCGCGGCAAGAACCGGATCTTCCGCGTGTTCGAGTTCCTCCGGCAGTGCCAGATCGGCGGGCAGACCGACCTCGCCGAGTGCATGAAGACGTTCGTGACGCAGAACAAGCGCCGCGGGCTCGCCGTGCTGATCTCGGACTTCTATGACCCCGAGGGCTTCGAGCAAGGCCTGAACACGCTGCGCTACAACAAGTTCGAGCCGTTCGTGCTCCAGGTCTACGACAAGCGCGAGGCCGAGCCGAACCTCCACGGCGACCTGTCGCTCGTCGACTGCGAGACCGGCGAGACCAAGGACGTCACGATCTCCCGCTCGCTGCTCGAGGCCTACCAGCGCGAGCACGAGAGCTACTGCAAGGAGCTCGAGGCGTACTGCACGAAGTACGCGATGCCGTTCTTCCGGACCCACACCTCGATTCCGTTCGACGAGCTCGTCCTCAAGATCTTCCGGTCGGGAGGGTTCCTGAGGTGAGTTTTCTGGGACCGATTCCGCTCGCCTTGTGGGCGTGGATTGCGGGTGGCGCCGTGCTGCTCGCGGTCAGCGCGTACATCATCAAGATGCGCCGCCGTCGCTTCGAGGTGCCGTTCGCGCGGCTGTGGAAGCGCGTGCTCGAGCAGAAGGACGCGAACGCGCTATGGAAGCAGCTCAAGCGTCTGATGTCCCTGCTGCTGATGATCGCCATCCTCGGGATCATCCTGTTCGCAGCGCTCGACCCGACCCTCGGTGCGGTCTCCCGCAAGGCACGCAGCGTCGTCGTCCTGCTCGATGCCTCGGCATCGATGAAGGCGATGGACGGTGACGAAGCCGGCACGAAGTCACGGCTCCAGATCGCCAAGGAGCGCGCGAAGACGCTGATCGACGGCATGGGCGGCGGCGACCTCGCGCTGATCATGAAGGTCGATGGTCAGGCGACGCCGATGTCCCGGTTCTCGACGGACGCGCCGATGCTCAACAAGATCGTCGATGGCATCCAGGCGAGCGACACCCCGGCCGACCTCACGCGTGCGCTCGGCGCGGCGGCCGATGCGCTGCGCGACCGGCCCAACCCGCTGATCGTCGTGATCTCCGACGGCGCGTTTCCTGAGCAACAGCTCGGACTGGTGAGCTGGGACAAGGCCAAGCCGACCCAGCTCGCGCCGAGCGACCCGAAGTCTGCGGCGGCCTGGAACGCCAAGAACCTCGCGGCGATCGACCTGTCGAACGTCGACGTCCGCTATCTCCCGGTCGGCCGCCGCTCCGACAACGTCGGCATCATCGCGTTCAACGTTCGGCGTTACATCGCGAACAAGGCCGCCTACGAGGTCTACGTCGAGCTCCAGAACTTCGGCACCGAGCCAGCGCATCGCCAGCTCCGCCTCTACAACGGCGCGTCCAACGTCGACAGCAAGCGGATCGATCTCGCGCCGGGCCAGCGGATCCACAAGGTCTACGAGAAGCTGCCCGCCAGCGAGGACAACAAGCTCCGCGTCTCGCTCCAGCCGGTCGAGGGCGCGGGCGGCTCCGATGCGTTCCCGCTCGATGACGAGGCCTACGCGCTGCTGCCGGTCCGCAAGAAGCAGAAGGTCGCGATGATCACGCAGGACAACCTGTTCCTCGAAGGCGCCCTGCTCGTCTACGACAACGTCGACCCTGTGAAGTTCACGCCCGCGGAGTACGACGCCAAGCCATCGATCGTCGACGGCATGGACGTCGTGATCTTCGACGAGCACACCCCGGCGGTCCTCCCGATGCCACCGGCGAGCCTGCTGTTCTTCCACCCGACGGGCGCGAACAGCCCGTTCACGATCCGCGGCGAATCGCCGAGCCCGCGAATCACCGAGATCGACGAAGGCCACCCGGTGATGCGCTGGGTGACGATGTCCGACGTCTACATGGACAAGAGCAACGTGTTCGCGATCGACGCGAAGAAGGGTGAGTCGACGCTCGCCTACAGCGTTCGTGATTCAATCGTGGCTGCCAAGCGCGACGGCAAGCGCAAGATCCTCGCGTTCGGGTTCTCGCTGCCGTCCGAGGGTCGCGATGGGGCGACCGATCTGCCGATGCGCGTCGCGTTCCCGATGCTGCTCGTCAACACGCTCGACTGGTTCGCCGGCGACACCACGGATCTGTTGACGACGTACTCCACGGGCCAGCGCCAGCGCGTGCCGCTCGATGGCGTCGTCGGCGCGACCGAGGCCGAGGTCAAGGGGCCCGATGGCGTGGTCACCAAGACGCCGGTGATCGAGGGCCTCGCGACGTTCTACGGCTCGCGCGTCGGCTACTACGACCTGACCGCCAAGGACACGCTCGGCAAGCCGATGGCGCAGATCGAGCTGGCGGCGAACCTGTCCTCCACGATCGAGTCCGACATTGCGCCGTCCACCGAGCTCACGCTCGGCGGCAAGAAGCTCGAGGCGCCCGAGGCGTTCGCGGTCAGCCGGAGTCAGAAGCTGTGGATCTACCTGGTCCTCCTCGCGATGGCGTTGATCGTCGTCGAGTGGGTCACCTATCACCGCCGGATCACCGTCTGATGTCCAGCCGCTCGCTGCTTCGCTCTCTCCTCACGCCCGCGGCGTTGATCCGGCTCGGACTCGCGATCGGTGCGTCCATCGCGCTCTACTTCCTGATCGCGTCGTGGATCGACGGCCGGACACAGATCACGATCAACCCGAAGGCCCTCTCGTTTTTCATGATCGATCGTCCGATCGATCTGCTCGCGCCTGAGTGGCTGCTGCTCGCCTGCGTCGTACCCGCGTTCTACTTGCTGCGGGTCCTGTCACTCACCGATCTCTCGGTGCTCCAGCAGGTCGTGCAATCGACGCTGCGCTCGCTCGTCGTCGCTGGCGTCGCCTTCGCGCTCGCGCGGCCCTCGTGGATCAGCGAGCAGACCAAGGTCTCGACGGTCGTGCTCGTCGACGTCTCGGACTCGGTCTCTGAAAAGCAGCTCGCGGCGGCGAAGCAGTACGTCGACGAGCTCGAGAAGAGCTCGGGCGACAGCAACCTCCAGCTCGTCACGTTCGCCGAGAAGCCCACCGTGGTCCGCGTCGAGGACGGTCCGCTGTCGGCCGGGATCAAGCGCCACGTCGGCTCCGGTGCAGGCACCGACACGCAGGCCGCGATGCAGCTCGCGTACGGCCTCTACCCCGATGGCTACCTGCCGCGGATGATGATCATCTCGGACGGCAACCAGACCGTCGGCGATGTTGCCGTCGAGGCGTACCGATCGAAGGAGCTCGGCGTCAAAGTCTCCTGGCGCACGTTCGACCAGGACAAGAGCAGCGAGATCCGCGTCGTCGGCGTGATGGTCCCCGACGAGATCAAGGTCGGTCAGCCGTTCGAGGTCACCGCCGAGGTGTGGTCGACCGAGGCGCAGACCGCGACCCTGTCCCTCCAGCAGGACGAGTTCCCGAACCCGCTCGAGCCGAGCAAGCGCGTCGAGCTGCGTGAGGGCAAGAACCTCGTCAAGTTCAAGTCCGACGCCAAGCGCGCCGGCGCCACGACCTACAAGCTGCGCCTCGCGAAGTTCGACAAGGACACCGAGAAGGCCAACAACGAGGCCGTGATGACGGCGCCCGTGAAGGGCAAGCCGAGCGTGCTCTACGTCGAGGGCGGCATCCTTCGCGAGCCCGGCTCCGCGAGCTACCTCCAGAAGGCGCTCGAGCACGAGCAGATTGACGTCACCGTGCGTGGCCCGACCGGCATTCCGGCCAACCCCAAGGAGCTCGAGAAGTACGACCTCGTGCTGGTCTCCGACGTCCCCGCGCATCTGATGGGTGCCGGCCAGATGGCCGCGCTCGACACCTACGTCTCCTCGATGGGCGGCGGCCTGATCATGGCGGGCGGCGAGGACTCGTTCGGCTCCGGTGGCTACGAGCGCACCCGGATCGAGCAGATCATGCCGGTGCGGTTCGACTCCGAGAAGATCAAGGAGCAGCCCGACATCGCGCTGGTCCTCGTCATCGATCGCTCGGGCTCGATGCAGGGTCCCAAGCTCGAGGCGGCGAAGGAGTCCGCACGCGTGACCACCGAGGTCCTCGCGCCGAACGACTGGATCTCCGTGATCGCGTTCGACAGCGAGGCGCAGGTCCTGGTCCGGCCGCAGCGGGCCGCCAACCGCATGCGGATCTCCGCCGACATCTCGCGCCTGCAGTCGGGCGGCGGCACCAACATCTTCCCCGGCCTCAAGGAGGCGTTCGAGGTCCTCCAGGGCATCAATGCCAAGGTCAAGCACGTCATCGTGATGACCGACGGTGAAGCACCGAGCGACGGCATCCCCGAGCTCGTGCAGGACATGCGCGGCGCGCGGATCACGGTGTCGTGCGTCGGTGTGCAGGGCGCCGATCGGAATCTGTTGTCGATGATCGCCGACGCTGGCGACGGCCGGCTCTACATGGTCGAGGACATCGGCGCGCTGCCGAAGATCTTCATGAAGGAGACGCAGGAGGCGCAGAAGAGCCAGCTCGTCGAGGACGTCATCCACGTCCGCATCGCCAAGAAGGTCGAGGCCATCGAGGGCACCGGCGTCGAGAACGCGCCGGCGCTCCACGGCTACGTCACCACCAAGCCCAAGCCGACGGCCGAGACCATCCTGATCTCGGATCTCGGCGAGCCGATCCTCGCGCGCTGGAAGCACGGCGCAGGCACCACGGTCGCGTGGACCAGTGACGTCAAGAACCGCTGGGGCGCCGAGTGGATCCGCTGGGGCGGCTATCCCAAGTTCTGGGCGCAGGTCGTGCGGTCGTCGATGCGCCGCAAGGTCTACGACAGCTACGATCTCACCGCGAAGGTCGCGGACGGCCGCGCGATGGTCACCGTCGATGCGATCGATACCGGTGACAAGTTCGTCAACGAGCTCGACACCAAGCTCCAGGTCATCGACCCGGCGACCAACAAGGTCAGCCAGGAGATCCGGATGGACCAGACCGCGGCCGGTCGCTACACCGCGGACTTCCGGATCCAGAAGTACGGCAGCTACCTGTTGAAGGCGGTGCACCAGCGCGATGGCAAGACGGTCGCCGAGTCGCTCGGCTCGGTCGCCCTGTCCTACCCGCTCGAGTACCTGCGCACGACGCCGGATCCCGAGCCGCTGCGGCACGCCGCGCAGGTCTCGGGTGGCATCGATCAGCCGCAGCCCGCGCAGATCTGGGCGACCAAGGCCGACGAGTCCGTGAAGTACACGCAGGACCTCTGGCCCTGGGTGCTGATCGGCGTCGTCGGGTTGTTCATCCTCGACCTCTACGCCAAGCGCGTGCGCTTGTTCGGCTACCGGACGATCAAATTCCAGTAAGCGCCAACCGCCGCACCGTTCACGCCAGTCGCCGGCAGCTCCACTTGCGGTAGCCGGTTGCGCAACACGCGCATCCCCAGCAGCTGCGCTAACTTGCCCGTGCGATCCCGAGGGAACGGCGATTGCTCATCACCCTGGGCATGCGCACTCATCTGCTCCTGGTCAGCGTCCTGGTCTCGGCATGCAGCGGTGGCCCCGAGGAGGTCCTGACCTGCGACGAGGCGCTCGAGACGCTGTCCTCGTGCACCAGCACGGACCAGGCGGAGTGCGCGGACGACAGCTCTGCGGCGCAGCGCGTCGCACAGGGTGACTGCTCCGGCAGCGGCGGTGGCAAGTCGGATTGGTTCGGCAATCGCGTCTGGGGCGAGTCGTGCACGTGGAACTGGCAATGCCAGGGGGATTCCCGGCACAGCTGCAACCAGGGGACTTGCTACCTCCGCGCCGGTGAGGGGAACGCGTGTGACCGTCGCGATGACCGCGACTGCAGCGAGGGCCTGAAGTGCGCGGACGACCTCGCGGTGCCGACGGCGCCCGCGGGCGTCTGCCAGGCAACGCGCGCGCCGGTTCGCCCCGCGCTGTACGCCGAGACGCTGCGGCCCAACGAGCTCCAGGAGTTCCAGGAGCACGCGTTCGACATCATGGCGATCCAGATGCGGAACGCCATGCAGAAGAAGAACGGCGACGAGCAGGTCCGGCGGACGTTCCACGCCAAGCGCCATGCCTGCGTCGTCGGTGACTTCCAGGTCGTCGCCGCACCCGCGGACCTCGCGACCGGCCCCGTGTTCAAGCAGCCGACGACGTTCCCCGCTTACGTGCGGTTCTCCAACGGCACGCTCGTGATGGGCCCCGACGACAGCGGCAAGATCCAGGGCCTCGCGGTCAAGCTCGTCGGCGTCCCCGGACCGAAGCTCCTCGGCCCCGCGGTGACGCAGGACTTCCTGATGGTCAACCTCGAGGCGAACGCCGTCGCCAACGCCAACGAGTTCCTCGAGCTGACGAAGGCACAGGATCGCGGCACCGCGGCGACCGTGCACTACCTCCTGACCCACCCGCGCGTCGCACTCCGCGTCGCCAAGGTCGCGACCAAGAACATCAAGAGCGTGCGCACCGAGTCGTACTGGGCAGCGAACGCGTACAAGCACGGCGCGATCGCCGTCAAGTACTCCGCAGCGCCCTGCGCCGGGACGCCAGCAGCCGGGGCCGTCACGGGCGATAGCTACCTCCGCGCGGAGCTCAAGGCGCAGCTCGCCGCTGGAACCGTGTGCTTCGACTTCTTCGCGCAGCGCCAGCTCGATTCGGTCGCGCAGTCGGTCGAGGACGGAACGTCGGTGTGGAGCCCCACGTTGTCGCCGCCGGTGAAGGTCGCCCGCCTCACGATCCCGCGCACCGCGCTCGACACCGCCGCGGTGAACGCGACCGAGGAGACCTGCAACACTCTCTCGTTCGATCCGTGGAACAGCGCACCGGAGTACCGCCCGCTCGGTCACATGAATCGCTCGCGCAAGTTCGCCTACGAGGCTAGCAAGAACATGCGCCACGCCGCGCCCGAGCCGACGGCGATCCCGGGTCGCTGAACGACCGCCACACAGGAGATGTCCGGCCCTCTCTGTCGAGCCCGAGCCCCAGCCCCAGCCTAGTCACTTCGATGCGTGAACCTGAGGTCTAACCGCAGAGCCGCAGAGGGCGCCGAGCAGAGGAGAGATCTTCCAGCCTTCGCCGGGTTGCCTGTGATTGCACCGACGGGGCGAAGAACCTCCGAGCACACGCCGTGTCGGCGAGGCCGGAGAACTTCCCCTCTCGGCTCGGCGTCCTGCGGTTCACCTCCGGGCACCGCCCTGCCCGTGCGCACCGCTCTCTTCGCGAAGCGAAAGAAGTTCTTCTCCTCCGGCTCCGCGGCTCTGCGGTTCAGCTCCGAGCACGGACCCGGGGCTGCCGCGTCCTCCTGCGGCGCGGCCTAGAATCGGTACGACGCGCGGAAGTAGCCCATCACGCCGATCACCGAGGGGTCCGCGACCGGCGTGCCCTTGCCGTACGAGGTCAGCGACTGCTGCGAGAGCGCCAGGCTGCCGACCGCGAACCAGTCGCGATTGAAGCGGTAGTAGAGGTTGCCGGCAGCGGCGAGGATCGACCCGGTCGACGAGCCGTAGCAGGTGTAGATGTTCATGCAGTCGAACCCCGACGCGGAGTCCTTGGTCGTCGCGTAGCTGACCTCGCCCTCCCACTCGCCGTGGCCGTTCTTGAGCTCGCGACCCGCGAACGCGCGGACGGCGAGGATCTCGCTGCGATTGAACGCCACCGCACCGACGCCGAACGAGCGCGAGCCGTCGATGCCAAGGCGGAGGTCCTTGAACGAGCGACGATCGACGATCGACGCGAAGAGATCGACGCCCTTGTTGCCCTGCAGGTTGATCGACGCCGGCATCACGGTCCCGTCGGCGACCGGGATCGAGACGCCCGGTCGGTAGCGATACGCCGCCTGCACCGAGACCTCGAACCGCTGGAACTGGCCGAGCCCGGCCGACACCCCGACGCGGCCGACGTTGGTCGCGAGCCGGCGAAAGTAGGTCTCGTTCTGGACCACCGGGAACTTGTCCGGATCGGTGAGGAACGCGTTGGCCTGGACGGCCAGCGTGTCGACGTCGACGCGATTGACGCTCGCGGTCAGCCGCAGCCGCGGGCTGGGCTTGTAGTTCGCACCGGCGGACAGGTTGGTCAGGCCGGCGCCCTGCGAGCCATACAGATCGACGAGCGCGAAGTGATAGAGGTCGAGCGCGGCGCCCCGGCGCAGGTACCCGGTAGACGTGACGAACACGCGGGGCTGCTCCGACGACAGCGGTGCGAGCACGACGCCACCGATCGCGCCGTACGAGTTGACCGTGCGGTAGGCGCCGCCGAAGCCGCCGGTGCCGACGAGCTTGCCCGCCGACGTTCCATCGTCGGCCTTGAGCTCCTGGTAGTCCGTCGTGATCGAACGCGAGCCACGCAGCGGGTACAGACCGGCGAAGCCGATCAGCGTCAGCTTGCGCGAGCTCGCGTAGTCGACGCGCAGACCGTCGAACTTGACCCCGCCGAGGTCGGCGACGAATTGCCGGCCGAAGAAGATGTCGCTCCGCTTGCCGCTACGGAACAGCCACATCTCGCGGATGTCGTACTCGTTGGTGCCGTTGAAGCCCGACTGGATGTGGTTCGGATCCGCGGTATCGGGGTTGTTCTCGGGCGTGTTGACGACCCGAGCGCGCGCATCGACGCGGGCTTCCCACCGCCCACCCTTGATGTGGCGGAAGTCGGTCTGTAGCCGCAGCTCGGTGAACATCCGCGAGAACTTCGCGCTGTTGTCCCCGAGCATGTCGCCGTAGCTGCCGCCGCGCTCGGTGAACAGCAGCGAGCTCGAGGACAGGCTGCCCTGGATCAGCGTGCCCTTCTCGGTCTTCCCCGAATCGACCTTGTCGACGAAGAACCGATCCTTCTCGAAGACGCTCGCCTTCTTCGTGGTTCCGAGATCGTGACCGCTGAGGTTCTGCTTGACGAACGGCTCTTCCTTTTCGGGCTTGGCCTTCTTCGTCGGCTTCTTTGCCTCGCCGTCCTCGTCACCCTCGTCGCCACTGTCCTCGTCGTCCCCACCCTCGTCGTCCGCACCCTCGTCGTCCGCGGTCTCGTCCTCGTCGTCATCGCTCTGCGCGAACGCCGGGGTCGCCGGGGTCGACGCCGCCAGGCCGAGCAACAACACGAGGGTTCGCCTCAGCGACACACCGACTCCCGCCCGAACGCCGTGGCGCCCGTCCCACCGGCCCAGCTGTTCGGATTGTGGCAGCCCGAGCAGGTCGGCTGGTTCGGGTGATCGGTACCGCGCGTGCCGACCTTGAGCGCGTCGTCGCGATGGCAGTTGACGCAGGTCGGCGCGATCACCGAGAAGTTGCCGTTCCGGTGACAGTCGAAGCACGCGACCGTGCGGTGCACGCCGGTCAGGTTGCATCCGACGCGGCTGTGATCGAACCGCGCGGGCGCGAACGACCACTGCGTGTGGCACTCACCGCAGCGTGGCGACAGCCCGTTCGAGTGGATGTCGTCCTGGCGGTGGCAGTTGATGCACAGGTTGCCGGAGCCGGCGAGCGGACGGTTATCGCGGTGGCAGCGTTCGCACGCGATGTTGTTGTGCGCGCCCTTGAGCGCGAAGTCACCGACGTCGTGCAGTGGCTTGATGTCCTCCCACGTCCGCGTCGAGTGACACTGCTCGCACGCGGTGCCGTACTGGCCCTTGTGGACCGCGGGCTCGGGGTGGCAACCGAAGCAATCCGTCGGGCGCGGCTTGAACGTCACCGACGGATGACAGTCCGCGCAGCGCACCTGGAGGTGTCCGCCGTCGATCCGGAACTTCGACATCGTGTTGTGGTTGAACGTGTTGTCACCGGTCTCGACGTGGCACTTCTCGCACTGCGTCCCGAGCCGCCCCTTGTGCGCGTCGTCGTCGGCGTGGCAGCCGGCGGCGGCGCACGTGGTCTCGGCCTCGACGTACTCGCGCGTCGGATGACATGCCTCGCACTTGTTGTCCTTGTGCGCACCCTTGAGCGGGTACGCGTCGAGCTCGCTTTTGCTCGGCTGCGGGAACGGCTCGTTGTGATCAAAGCGCAGCGCATCCCACGTACCGGGGGTGTGGCACGCCTCGCACTTGTCGCTGAGCGTTCCCTTGTGCAGCGAATCCTCGTGGCACTTGGTGTTCGCGCTGCAGCTCACCGGGATCTTCTCGAAGCTCGTCGTGTTCTTCTTGCGACCGGTGTGGCAGTCCGCGCACGGCACGTCCTTGTGGCCCTTGACCAGCGGGAACGCCGACGACGGCCCGTGATAGAGCTCGGTCATCTTCTTCTTCTTGACGTCGATGATGCCGATGCCCTGATGGCAGTTGAGGCACTCGCTGTTCTTCCACTTTCCGTCGTGGACCTTCTTGTGCTGGTGACAGCCCATGCAGTCCGCGTTGCCCTTGGTCGCGACCAGGTCGGTCAACCGCTCGAAGTCCGACGGTGACGAGCCGCGGTGGCAGGCACGGCACGCGACCTGGGCGTGCATGCCGGTCAGCGGGAACTTGGTGCGGCTCGTGTGGTTGAACGCACTCGACTTCCACGCGGTCGTCGGATGGCACGTGCTGCACTTCGGCGGATTGCCGAACGCGTTGAACCGGTCGCCGTGCTTGTTGTCCTTGGCGTGGCACTGCTCGCACGCGCCGACCGGCTTGGCCTCGCCCAGCGCCTTGGTGTGGCAGTCGTAGCACTTGAGCTTCTTGTGAGCGCCGAGGTCGAACCGCGTGCGCTCGGAGTGATCGAAGAACGGCATGTCCTTCGCGTACTGCTGCTTGAACGACTTGAAGGTCGGCGAGTGGCACCACTCGCAGTCGCGCTTGCCGAACAGATGACCGTCGTGCGTGCTCTGGTGGCAGCCCGCATTGCCGCAGCTGTCGGGCTTGGCGACCGGCATGTTGAACACGGCCTTGGGGTGGCACTTGCTGCACGCGACGTCGCGGTGTGAACCGAGGATCGGCATGCCCGCGTCCTTGCGGTCATCGTGGTTGAACTGGAGAACGCGCTTCTCCGGCTTCCACACGCTCTCGGTGTGGCACCGCTCGCAGCGCAGCATCTCCTTGCGCTCGAACTTGTGAGGCTGATCCGTGGCGTGACAGCCCGACGAGCCGCACAGGGTGTCAGTCCCCATGTACGTCGGCAGCCCAGCCTTGTTCTTCTTCTTGTGGCAGTCGGCACAGTCGGTCGCCGCGTGCTTGCCGTTCAGCTTCCAGCCCGTCAGATCGTGGTTGAACCCCTTCTCACCGCCGATCTGCGACTTCCATCCCATGAGGTCGAAGCCGCGGCCCTTGTGCTCGCCGTGACAGGTCTTGCACTCCTTGCCCTTGACGTTGGCCGACGCGTGGAACCCCTTGCCCGCGTTGATCCGCCCCTGCAGGTCCTGGTGGTCGTGGCAGGACAGGCACTTGTTGTTCGAGACCGCGTTGGTCCCGTCGATGTGGCAGTCGTTGCACTGGTTCTGGTTGTCGAGCGACGCGTGGCTGCTCGCGAGGGGGCCCGGCGAGCTCGAAAAGAAATCATCGGCGTACGCCGCGCTGCGGACGAGCAGCAGCATCACCACGAGAGAGATCGCGAAGGCGACCTTCTTCATCGCCGGCAGCTTACTACGCTTACCAGGCTGCACGTGACCACGAGATGTAGATGTGCGCGACCGCCAACCCCGTCAGCAGCACCGTGAACGGCACGTGGACCTTCTTCCACGAGTGCAGCAGCAGCTGAGCCTTCGGGGCAACGACCTGCCGGCGCGCGATCACGATCATGCGACCGGCGCGGCGGGCGAGGTCCTTGCGCGTCTTGCGATCGACCCCGAGCTGGGCGAGCCGCCCTCGCCGTGCCCACGTCCGCGGGATCTTGCCGATGTCCTGGAAGATCAGCCACCACAGCGCACGCAGCATGCTCGGCGACATCGCGACCTTCTGTGCGACCGCGCGCTGCACCGCGAGCTCGCGATCGATCTCGGCCATCGGCACGGTCAGCCGCGGGCGATGCTGCTGGAACGCGCGCTCGTGGTCGAGCTCCTCGAGCTCCGCGCCGCTCGCGAGCTCGGGGACCTGCGTGTAGAGGTAGCGGCCGAGGAAGCCACTGACGACGACGATGAACATCGACCAGAACGCCGCCGACACCCACGAATCGAGGCGCAGCACCGAGTGGAGGGCGATGAACATCGGGCCCACGGTGCCGGACATCAGGTGGAAGTCGAACCACATCGTGTTCGAGGCGAGCCAGCGGAACAGCTTGATGCGCCGGAAGATCGGATAGATCGCGGCTATGATCATCAGTCCGGTGCCGACGAGCCCGCAGTACGTCGACAGCTGATCGCCCGGGTTGAAGTCGACCTTCTCGAGCTGGAGCTCGACCGGAAGGTCGGCGTACTCGGGGTTCGCGGCGACCTGGCTGAACAGATACGACATCGTCGGCGCGTACTCGCGCAGCAGGGCTTCGCCGAGCGCGACGATGAACGCGAAGATGCCGACCATCCAGGTCAGCAGAGGCGCATAGCGACCACGCTTGACCTTGGCGAGGCCGCCGGAGCGAACCGCCACGCCCTCGGTGAACGGCGTCACCGGCAGGACTTCCTTGCGATCCTTCTTCTGGAGGTCGCCGTCGTAGCCGGTCTTCGCGAGCTGGGCCATCTTCGGCGAGCGCTCGCGGAACAGGTCGTACGCGTCGACCTCGATCAGCGAGCCGGTCGGGCACGCCGAGACGCACGCCTGGTCGCCGTACGCGATGCAGTGATCGCACTTGTTGGCAATCCGGCGGGCACGCGCCACGCGCGGGGTACCGGGGCCAAACGTCAACATCCCCTTCTTCTCGAGGCGCGCCTTGAACTCCTTCTTGAACGTCGGAGCGTCGGGCTCGACCTCGACCATGTCGATCGCGCCGTACGGGCACGCCTGCGCGCAGGCCGTGCACCCGGTGCACGTCGACTCGTTGATCACGACCTCCCGCTTCGTCAGGTCGTACTTGATCGAGTCATACGCACACGGGTCGATGCAGCGCTGATCGGTACACGTGCGGCACGTGTAGATGAAGTCGAGCATCCCGAGCTGGTAACCACCAAGCGTCAGGCGCCGCGCGCCGTAGCGCTCCTCGCACGCCTCCTCGCACAGCTTGCAGTCGATGCAGAGGTCGAGCTGGCGCACGCGGACCATCTCGCCGGAGACCGAGATGCCCTGGCGGACGAAGAAGTCGAGGAGCTCCTGTTTGACCCCGGAGACCCACGCGAGTCGCTCGCGCGAGATCGAGAGCGCTCGGCGCAACCGCGCCTCGAACACCGGATAGCGCACCGCGAGCTCGGCGATCCAGCGGTGATCGAGCTGGAGCAGCGACGACGGTGCGGTGGTGTAGAACGCGATCGGCTGGCCGCGGGCCGCGGACAGCGCGCCGGAGTTGAACAGGTCGTGCTGCATGAACAGCGCGACGTTCTTGAGCGCGACGCGGGCGAGCGGTGCTGGCTTGATCAGTGACTCGGCCTCGCGCTCTTCCTTGCTCGCCTGCTCGTGAGCGATCTGCTGAGCCCGACGCGCCGTCAGCTCGTTCTCCATGAACACCGCGGCCGCGACCTGCCCCTCCGCGACATAGATCACCGGTGCAGCCGCGCCACCGGAGAGCCCGATCGGATCGAGCACGAACATGTCGCGCTCGAGCCGGCGGATGCTGAGCCCGCCCTGCACGAGGCCGGCGATCAGGTCATCGTTCCCGACGCCATCGAACAGCGGAAGTTGCCGGACCAGCGCATAATCCGGCTCCATGCCGGGAGGAAGCATCCCCATCGCGCCTCCTGGATTCATGGAGGCGTTGCGCTGGATGGCCAAGTTCGACATCTCGCGAGGTACCGGTGCCGGGAACGACGCGGGCAAGCGGACCACACAAGCAAACTGCGAGCCCACCCCACGCGCGCGTCGTTTAGATAGTGATTGTACACGGATGCGCGCGCAAGGTCAGCGGCCAGGGTCGTTCGTCCGGGGGATGGTCTCCCCAGGGGGCCTCGCGGCCATGTGCGCGTGTTTCCTCGCTGTCACATCTGTGGCCGCCGCGGACGACCGCCGGCCGACCGCGACGATTCCCGATCCCCCGCCGCGGACCGGCTCGGCGGAGCTCGCCCCGGTCCCGTTCCGGCCGAGCTGGGATCTCGACGGGGTCTACCTCTGGCTCGGGCCGACCGTCGCGGCGAGCCACATCGATGCGACCTGGGATTCGACCGTGGGGGGGCACCTCGCCGTGATCCGAGTTCGCGAGCGCAACTGGCTCGGCGCGATCGGCGGGGCGTTCGGCGCCACCCTCTGGACGGAGCGGCCCGGGGGGCGGCTCTGGCTCGATGCGATGCTCGGAACGCGAATCGGCGGTCGGATGATCGGTGCGTCGGTCGGACCGATCGTCGAGCTTGGAGATCTGTCGCATCCGCGTCCCGGTGGGTCGGTCGGCCTGTGGGCATTCGTCGGAGTCACGCCGTTCGCGCGAATCGGCGTCGTCGATGAGCTGGGGTCATTCGCGGAGATCGGACTTCACATCGCCCTCCCCGTCCTTCGCCGATGATCCGATCGCATCGCCGGTGATCCGCGGGGGTTGACATCGACCGTCGCTCCGGGCTACCAAACGCCTCGATTCCGGGGCGTAGCGCAGCCTGGTAGCGCACTTGGTTCGGGACCAAGGAGTCGCAGGTTCGAATCCTGTCGCCCCGACTACCGCGGAGGAAACCCAACGACCTTGGGTAACCTCCGCGGCTTTTTTTCACGATTGCCAGGGTATGGTGGCGACGATGGTGGCGGGAGCAGTACCTCTGAAGACAGCGTCGAAGTTGTCCGTGCTGGTCGTCGACGATGATCAGGACATCCGCGAGTACCTGCAGGACTTCCTGCTCGCCGAGGGCTTCGAGGTCACCACGCTCGCCGACCCCTCGCTGGCGGTCGAACGGATCCGCGACGAGGTGTTTCACCTGGTCGTGCTCGATCTGATGATGCCGAAGATCTCCGGCCTCGATCTGCTCGCGCACATCCGTTCGGTCGATGACGACATCGCCGTGATCATCCTCACCGGCTACCCCTCGCTGGAGACCGCATCGGCCTCGATCCAGCACGAGGTATCCGCGTACATCAACAAGCCGTTCACCCCGCAAGAGTTCCGCGAGGTGATCGCGCGGATCGCGAAGAAGAAGGGCCTCGTGCTGCGGCGCGAGGACGAGCTGCACGCCGCGATCGGCCGGCAGATCCGCGATCTCCGCAAGGCACGCGGCCTGACACTCAAGCAGATGGCTCGCCGCACGAACCTCTCGGTCTCGTTGCTGTCGCAGATCGAGCGCGCTGAATCGAGTGCGTCGGTGTCCAGCCTGTTCAAGGTCGCGACCGCGCTCGACGTTCGGCTGACGGATCTGTTCGGCGGCTACTGATCCGGCTCCCTGGCGCCGGCCCCGGCTGCGTTCGGTGCTAGCGTCCGCGCGTGCAGGTCAAGATCGCGCCCTCGATTCTGTCCGCTGATTTCGGTCGCCTCGCGGAGGAGGTCAAGGCGATCGGCAGTGCCGACTACGTCCACGTCGACGTGATGGACGGCCACTTCGTCCCGAACCTGACGATCGGCCCGATCGTGATCGAGGCGGTCAAGCGCGCGACCCACCTCCCGCTCGATGTCCACCTGATGATCGAGGACGCCGAGCGCTGGGTCGCCGCGTACGCCAAGGCGGGCGCCGACATCATCGGCGTCCACGTCGAGGCCGCGCCCCACCTCCATCGCACGCTCGGTCAGATCAAGGACCTCGGCAAGAAGCCGTGTGTCGTGCTGAATCCGGCCACACCGCCCGAGGCGATCGAGTACGTGCTCGGCGACGTCGCGCAGGTCCTGATCATGTCGGTCAATCCCGGCTTCGGTGGTCAGAAGTTCATCCCGAGCGCGCTCGAGAAGATCCGGACGGTGCGCCGGATGATCGACGACCGCGGCCTGACCGTCGACATCGAGGTCGATGGCGGGATCAACCTCGCGAACATCGCCGAGGTCTGCGCGGCCGGGGCGAACGTGATCGTCTCGGGCTCCGGCGTGTACGGCACGAAGGACTACGCGGCCACGATCTCAGAGCTGCGCAAGCGCGGCGAAGCGGCGCGCGAGTAGCACCTCTCGTCGCGGGGCATGGTGCTTGCTCTGGTTCCCGGAAGGAGCCGACCATGACCAAGCCGTTCACCGAGTGGACCGTCCTGCCGCACAGCCCGCTGCGTCGCGTGGACGACAACATGCTGACGGTCACCGGCAACTTGCACATGCCGGTCGGTGATTTCCCGAGGAGGATGACCGTCGCGCGCCTGAGGAACGGCAAGCTCGTGATCTACAGCGCGATCGCGCTCGATGAGACAGAGATGCAGACCCTCGAGACGTTCGGCCAGCCCGCGTACCTGATCGTGCCCAACGCCATCCACCGGATGGACGCGAAGATCTGGAAGGACCGCTATCCGGCGATCCGGGTGATCGCGCCGCCGGGGGTGCGCGCGGCGGTCGAACAGATCGTCCCGGTCGATGCGACGACGATCCAGTTCGGGGACCCCGACGTGTCGTACGTGGTGGTGCCCGGGACCGCCTCCCGCGAAGCCGCTCTCCTCGTGCACGGAGCGAGCGGCACCACCCTCGTCATCAATGATCTGATCTGGAACGTCGACCACCGCCCGGGCTTCCGTGGCTGGGTGCTGAAGATGATGCGGTTCACCGGCCGGGCGCCGAAGATCCCGCCGATGGTCAAGCGCAAGCTCGTCGACGACCGCGACGCGCTGCAGGATCAATTCGAGAAGTGGTCGCGGATCGGTGACCTCCAGCGGATCATCGTGTCGCACGGGGAGATCGTGACCGAGACGCCTGGCAGAGCGCTGCACCGGATGGCCGGCACGCTCGCGGCCTGACCGTCACAGCAACGATGCGGGAGACGCGACGAGCCCGATGAACTCCTGCCGGGTCGCGGGCTGATCACGAAAGGCGCCGCGGACCGCGCTGGTGACGACGCGTGCCTCGTGCGCCTCGATGCCACGCGCAGCGGTGCACATGTGGAGCCCCTCGATGTACGCGGCCGCGCCGCGCGACTCGAGCCGGCTATGCAAGGTCTCGGCGAGATCGTGCGTCAGCTGCTCCTGCAGCACCGGGCGTCGGCCGAGCAGCTGGATGATCCGCGACAGCTTCGATAGCCCGAGCACGCGCTCGGACGGGAGATACGCCACGGATACCCGATAGACCACGGGAAGCAGGTGATGCGGGCACAGGCTGAAGCACGTGTTGTGCTTCGAGATCACCATCCCGTCGTAGCGCGCAGGGAACGTCTTCTCGAGCATCGCCGCGATCTCGTCCTCGACCTCGGAGACCGGGTGAACGAGCTCGAGCATCGCCTTCGCTGCCCGTGCCGCGGTGTCCGTGTAGTTCTCGTCCGTGGTCACCGGGTAGCCGATCATGCCGAACGCGGTCAGGACCTGCTGGTAGGCGGTCTCGAGCAGGCGGCCAGCCTCCGCGCGGGCATCAGGGGCGGCACCGCGGTGAAGCTTGAGAGGTGAGCTGGACTCCATGGATCCATAGAGATCGACCAGCCCTCCGGCGTTACATCGGGCGCTCGAGGCGTGCCAGATAGAACGCATCCGCATCCGGCGGCCACGTGCGGTGCTCGGCGACCAGCTTCAGGTCGGAGTGAGCGGTCAACCGGGCGATCTGGTCAGGTCCCTCGGCCCGCGTGAACGTGCAGACCGAATAGACGAGGACGCCGCCCGGAGCCAGCCGCGGCAGCACCGCATCGAGCAGCTGCGTCTGTAGCTTCGCGAGCCGCGGCACATCGCCGGGAACGAGCCGCCACTTCGCGTCGGGATGCCGGCGCAGCACACCGAGACCGGAGCACGGAGCATCGAGCACGATCAGATCGTACTGGGGAGCGAGCGGCGCGGCCGGATCGAGGAGATCGCAGACGAGCCGGCGGATACTGGTCAGTCCCAGGCGCTCGGCGGTCTCGGCGAGCAGGCCGAGCTTGACCTTGTTCAGATCCGCCGCATCGATCGCGCCGGCGTCATCGCACAGCTCTGCGAGATGGGTCGACTTGCCACCCACCCCGGCGCACGCATCGAGGATCCTCATCCCGCGAGCGGGCGTGGCCGCGTGCGCGACGAGCTGGGCGCCGGTGTCTTGTACCGTCCATCGGCCCGCGACGAACGCCGGGTTCTTCCCCGGATCGCCGAGCCCATCGATCCGCAGGGCGCCCGGAGCGCTCGCGATCGGGGTGACGACGATCCCGCTGGCCGTGAGCTCGGCGGCGAGCTCCTCGCGCGTGACCTTGCGGCGGTTCGCGCGCGCCACCAGCGGTGCGGAGTGCGCGAATGCGGACGCGACCGCCGCGAGTGCATCGGCGGGCGCTGCCGGATCGGCGACCACCTCCCCTACCGAGGTCAGGACCGGCACGCCATCGTCGACCGCGGAGGCGAGCTCGTCGAGGATCCACCGTGGCAACGAGTACTCGAGCTCGAGGCGCGCGAGCCGGGTCTCGCGATCCGCGCCTGCCGGCAGCGCAGGAAGCGGCGGCTCCTTGGTCGTCGAGATCTTGCGCAGCACCGCGTTCGTGAAGCCCGCGAGCTTCTGACCACCGGCGGCGCGTGCCGCTGCGACGGCGTCGTCGACCGCGGCATACCCGGGCACGCGGTCGAGAAACAGGAGCTGGTACGTGGCGATTCTCAGCGCGGTCAGGACGCGGGGTGGCGTCTTCTTGAGATCGGCGTGCGCCTTGATCGCGCGATCGATCCGGGTCCGGTGACGGAGCACGCCGTAGACGAGCTCCGACGCGAGCCGGCGATCCCGATCGTCGAGCCCCGCACGCGCGAGCTCCCCGTCGAGCGCCGGGGTGGCCCACGCGCGATCCTTCTCGATCCGGTCGAGCACACGTCGCGCGACCTCGCGCGCCGAGACCGGGCCACTCACGCGGGCGGCTTCCCGGCGACCGGCGCAGGCGCGGTCTCCGCGGGCCGGCTCAGCACGTCTCCGACGGCGATCCCGCGACCCGCAGCAAACTGCGCGACCGTGAGCCGCTTGCGACCCGGGGCCTGGATCTCGCGGATGACCGCGACGTCCTCTCCGCACACCACGTGGAGCCCGGCATCATCGATCGCGATCACGGTGCCCGGCAGCTCGGCTCCCGGCGGTTGTGGCCGGGCGGTCGCGCGAAACAGCTTGACGATCTGGCTGCGGTGGAGCGCCTGCGCGCCCGGCCACGGATCGACCCCGCGGATCCTCGCGGCGACCGCGTGTGCGGGTGCGGTGAAGTCGATCAAGCCGTCGGTCTTCTCCAGCATCGGAGCGTGCGTCGCGGCCGCGTGATCCTGGGCGACCGGATGCAGCGTTTCCGCCGCCAGGCCGGCGATCGCATCGAGCATCGCCTGGGCCCCGATCGGCGCGAGGCGCGCGAGCAGCTCGCCCGAGGTCTCGGTCGGATCGATCGTGATCCGGCGCTCGAGCAGGACCGGGCCGGTGTCCATGCCGGGATCGAGCTGCATGATCGCGACGCCGGTCTCGGCGTCGCCGTGGATCACGGCCCACTGCACCGGCGCGGCACCGCGATAGCGCGGAAGGATCGACGCATGGACGTTGATGCATCCGCGCGGCAGCGCCTCGAGCACGGCGGGCGGCAGGATCTTCCCGTACGCGACGACCACCGCGAGCTCGGCGCCGGTCGCGACCAGCGCGTCCCGCAGCTCGCCGGTCTTCGCGGACCGCGGCTGGATCACGGGCAGGCCGAGCTCGAGCGCGGCGACCTTCACCGGGGGGGCGGTGAGCTGACTCCCCCGCCCTGCCGGCTTGTCGGGCTGCGACACGACGAGGACGACCTCGTGACTGTCGGCGAGTGCACGCAAGCACGGCACCGCGAACTCGGGCGAGCCCATGAACACGACGCGCATCGGCGACGATGTAGCACGCAATCAGTCGATCAGGTTCGCGAGGTACGTGACCCGCAGCCGATCATCGCGAAGAATCCGGAACGCCTCGTCGAGCACGACCGCGATGTCGTCGAGCTCCTGGGCGAGCTCGCGGCGGAGGTCGGTCGGGAATCCGTCGGCGGCGAAGTCCCGCCGTGCCGACTGGTACGCGCGCCGGATCTCGAACGCGGTCGCGTCGCGGCGCACGCCGAGCAGCGCGAAGTAATCCGCCTCGCTGACGAGCTCCCAGCGTGCACGTACGCGTTCGCGATCGATCGCGAGGTCGGTCTCGCCGACCAGGGCGGAGCTTTCGTCGGGGACCTCGGTATCGGTGCGGCGCGCTGTCGCCAGGCCGAGGACGCACAGGCCCCACGCCAGCGGCAGGACGTCGGCGACGTCGACGCCGGCGACGCGCGCGATCGTTGCGAGGTCGGCCTGGCCATCGAACGCGGCGAGCGCGCCGCGTTCCTCGACCGCGAGGTCACCGAGGTTGATGATGCCGCCGAGCCGTTCGCGATCCGGAACCTCGATCACCGTCGACGGAGATCCGATCAGGCGGTCGAGGCTCGATCGGTCGAGCTTGCGCCGGATGCCCTCGAGAATCAGGGCGGCGGGATGACGCGACAGCCGGATCCGCTCGGCGCACGGCGTCGCATCGATCGCGATGTGATACGTGCCGCGATCCATCGCGAACAGCGAGTAGACGATGTCCTCGACGTGGCGCCGCACCGCGGGCAGCAGCTCGCGGCGCTTGAGATAGCCGAAGTCGACGAGGATCTCGCCCATCCGGCGCCCGGACTCGACCGCGACGACCTGACATCGCTCGAACTGCGACGCCGTGATCTTTCCCTCGCGCACGAGCATGGCGCCCATCCGATCGCGCGGCTCGCTCGACGACGCGAACACCGGGCGACCCTGGTCGAAGAACACCACGCGCTCGACATCGCCCTGGCGGAAACCGACCCGCCCGGTCGACGCCTGCGCGAACATCTTCGCGAGCAGCATCGCTGCGTCCGACAGGCCGCGCACGATCTCGCCGGAATCGGGGAGTCCTCGCTCGCGGATCTGCGTGTCCCACGAGCCCGGCGACGTCGTCAGATCGCGAACGTCGTGGCGCAGCACGGCCCGGGCCTCGATCTCGGTTACCCCGCGATCGAGCGCCGGCTCCTCGCCGAGGGACGCCAGATCGATCTCGGTGTGGTGATCATGGCGAGGTCCCAGATCGACGGCGGGCTGGGCAGCAGCGTCGCCGCCCTGGAACAGGCGCTGCGCCATCATCGACATCTTCGCGCGGAGCTGGCGGGCGAAGTCGCGGCCGTCGAGCGGATGCGCATCCGCCGACGGAGCCATCGGCGCAGGTGGCGGTGCCGGCGGCGGAGGCGGTTTGCGCGGCGGCGCATCCGCGATCTCCTCGACCAGGATCATCGCCTCGTCGAGCTCGTCGTACGTGATCGAGGGCGTCGTGCTGCTCGCGGTCTTGCTGCGATCGCCGAGCGACGCGAGCGGCAAGGCGCTGCTCCACAGATCGGGATCCGCCACGCGCTGCGGTTCCGGCGCATCCGCGGGCATCGGCGGCGGTGTCGTCGGCTCGGGATCGCGGATGATCAGCGTCGGCTCGCGCGACGGCGGCTCGGGTGGAGACCACCGGTGATTCGGCTCGCGCTCCTGCAGCTCCGCGGTCGTGCCCGGCCGCCAGGCCTGCGGCGGCGCGACCTCGGCATCTCGCGGTGGATCGGTGTGGCGCCGTGGGCGGATCAGGATCGGCGGCGGCAGGGCCTCGGCCTCGGATCCGAGCTCGCGCTCCTCGTCGATGTTGTCGTCGAACGCATCGGCGAGCGCCTCCCAGCGCGCGCGCTGCGCGTGTCGCTGGCCGTTGGTCGGCTCGTCATCGACCGGACCCGGCGTACCGTTGGCGATCGGCTGGCTTCCGCGCGCCAGCATCACCGCATCGAGCCCGCTGGTGACCGCCGCACGCAGCGCCTTGTCGGCGACCGGGCTGGTGACGAACCGAACCGGCGCGAGGTCGCCCGCATCGAGTGCGGTGCGGATCGGTCCCGCCTCGTCGCCCACGAGCACGATCTCGACGGCGGACCGCGGCACCATGCTGCGCAGGGCCTCGATCAGCGACTTGCTGTCACCGGTCTCGAGCGTGGCCGTCACGACCACCACCGGAGGTCGCCGCTCCTCGAACAGGTCGATCGTGTCATCACCGCCCGAGCTGGCCAGGACCTCGATGTTGCCGGCGCCGAGCGGCGACGAGGTAAGCGCAGCGAGCAGCCCGCTGATCCGTGGTGGATCAGCGACGATCAGGACATAGGTGGGTACGGACGACGGTTCAGGCACGAGGTCCCCGACGAGCTCCCGCGCATTATAAACCCCTCGGCAACTCCCCGGCAGCGCCCGGCCGTCACATCGCCGAGATCGGGTCGACATCGAGGCCGACCCGCACCGTGGACGACAGCGACGCCGTCAGGCCCATCCGCGCGACCCGGCGCAGGGCGTGGCGGTCCGGGCTACGTAGCCAGACCTGCCACCTCGACCGTCCGCGCAGGCGGGACAGCGGCGCCGGCACCGGTCCCAGGACCTCGACCTCGACGCCTCCGTCGGTGCGCGCGGCGGCGCCCTGACACAGCTCGGCGATCGTCTTCGCGGCTCCCGCGACCTCGTGCTCGTCGGCGCCGTCGATCCGCACGACGATCAACCGACCGTGCGGGGGGTAGTTGTGCTCCCGGCGGTCCTCGATCTCCGCGTCATAGAACTTCTGGTAGTCGTGCGCCGCGGCTGCGACCACAGCGGGTGCGGTCGGCCGGTAGGTCTGGATCATCACGCGCCCGGGTCGATCGCCGCGGCCCGCACGCCCGGCGACCTGCGCGAGCAGCTGGAACGTCCGTTCCGACGCGCGAAAGTCCGGGATGTTGAGCCCGGTGTCAGCGCACAGCACGCCGACCAGCGTGACGCCGGGGAAGTCGTGGCCCTTGGTCACCATCTGCGTGCCGACCAGGATGTCGACCTCGCGCCGCGCGACGCGCGACAGCACGGCCTCGATCTTCGAACCGCTCGCGACGTCTCGATCGAGCCGGGTCACCCTGGCCGCGGGAAACTCGAGCGCGACCGCCTCCGCGACCTTCTCGGTCCCAAGGCCCGTGCGCTCGATGGTGCCACTCGCGCTGCAGCTCGGGCAGGTCTCAGGAACCCGCTGTGCGAAGCCACAGTAGTGGCAGCTCATCCGATCGCTATGGCGGTGATACGTCAACGACACCGAGCAGTGCGGGCAACGGAACGGATGACCGCACGCCTTGCACAGCACGAACGTCGCGAAGCCGCGGCGATTGAGAAACAGGATCGTCTGGTCGCCGCTCGCGAGGGTCTCCGCGATCGCGGTGCGTAGCGGCGCGGACAGGAACGCCTCGCCATCGGGCATGTAGGTCCGGAGATCGATCACCTCGACGCTCGGCATCGGCCGCGCCATCGGGCGCTGGGTCAGCACCAGCTTGCGGTAGTGGCCGCTCGCTGCGTGCGCCGCGCTCTCGAGGCTCGGCGTCCCAGAGCCGAGGACGATGACCGCACCCGCTCGCTGGGCGCGGACGATCGCGACATCGCGAGCGTGATAGCGAACGCCCTCCTCCTGCTTGAACGAGCCGTCGTGTTCCTCGTCGACGACGATCACGCCGAGGTCGGTCAACGGCGCGAACACCGCGGAGCGCGCGCCGACCGCGATCCGTGCTTCGCCGCGCCGGAGCCGCGACCACTCGCCGAGCCGCTGCTGCTCGGTGAGCCCGGAGTGCAGGATCGCGACGAGATCGCCGAACCGCGCGCGAAACCGCGCCGCGAGCTGCGGCGTCAACGAGATCTCCGGAACCAGCACCAGCGCGGTCTTGCCGGCGGCGAGCCCCTCGGCGATCACGCGCAGGTAGACCTCGGTCTTGCCGCTCCCCGTGACGCCGAACAGGAGGAACGGCGTGAACGGTCGGCGCGCGGGTGGTACGGGGGTCGTAGGAAGATGGGCTGCGGGCTCGCCGCGCAGCGCGGCCGTGATCTCGTCGACGGCGATCACCTGCTCGCCGGTGAGCACCGGAGGTGCGATCACGAGCATGTCCTCGCTCGTCGGTACGGCATCGAGTGCGAGCTCGCGATCGCTGACCGCGACGTGCCCGACCTTCACGAGCTCGCGGATCGCGAGCCTGGCGCCGGGGACGCGCTTCTCGAGAGCTTCGAGCGCAACGGCGGCACCATGCGCGAGCGCCTCGAGGACGGCGAGCCGCTTCGGTGATCGCGCGGAGGCTTCGCGCGCGGGAGCGAGCTCACCGACCAGCTGCACGACCTTCTCGCGCTTGAGCCTGGCGCGGGCACCCTTGCGCTGATCGCGCAGCTCGGCGAGCCCGTGCGTGATCAGCGCCTCGATCACGAGCCGCATCGCCGGGCTCGCGGCCGCGACCGGCAGATCGGACTGCGCGAGCTTGGCGAGCATGACCCGCTGCTTCGGCGGCAGCGCTGAGCCCTGCCCGTCCGCGGTGGCGCGTCCGACCTCGGTCAGCGCGTAGACCGACTTCGCGTTGATCCCGCTACCTGCTGGCAGCGCCGCGCGGATCACCTCGCCGGGCGGTGCCTCGTAGTAGTCGGCGATCCACAGGCACAGATCGACGAGCTCGAGCGACAGCGCCGGTTCGTCGTCGAGGACCTCGCTCATCTCGACGGGCACCACACCGTCGGGCGGCAGCGTGTCGGAGCGGACGACCACGCCCGTCACCTTGCGCGAGCCGAACTTGACGAGCACGCGCGACCCGACCCGCGCACGTCCTGCCAGGTGAGGTGGTACGCGGTAGTGGAACCGCCCGAGCACCGGCAGCGTGACCGCGACCTCGCAGATCTCCGGGGCTGTCACCCCATGCCCCGCTCGGGTCCGATCACCGCGTGCCCGATTCCGCGTTCGCGATCATCTCGCGGCACAGATCGATCACGGCAGCGCGCATCCCCGGCCGCTTCATCGCGTACGCAAGATTCGCGCGCAGGTAGCCGAGCTTGTCGCCGGCATCGTGACGCCCGGTGATGACCACGCCGTAGATGCCCGTCGGAGACTTCGCGAGCTCCTTCAGTGCGTCGGTGAGCTGGATCTCGCCGCCGGCCCCCGGCTTGGTCGCGGCGAGCATCGGCCAGATCTCCGGAGGAAGTACGTAGCGCCCGACGATCGACCACCGGCTTGGTGGATTCGACGTCGGCTTCTCGACCATGTCGTGGATCCGCATGTGGCCGGTCGCGTCGATCTCACCCGCGACGATGCCGTACATGTGCTCCTTGCCCTCCGGCACCTCCATGATCGCGACGGCACCTGCGCCGGTCTGCTCGTGCACGCGGATCAGCTGACCGATGCCCGGGTCGGCGTCGTTGTCGATCAGGTCGTCGCCGAGCAGCACCGCGAACGGCTCCTCGCCGACCGCTGGGCGCGCGCACAGCACCGCATGGCCGAGGCCAAGCGGCTGCTTCTGGCGCACCGAGATCAGACGAACCATCTCGGAGATCGCCTTCATCGCGTCGGCGAGCTCGACGTTGTTGCGCGACCGCAGCGTGTTCTCGAGCTCGTAGGCATGGTCGAAGTGATCTTCGATCGAGCCCTTGTTGCGGCCGTTGATCACGACGACATCGGTGATGCCTGCCGCGACGGCCTCCTCGATCACGAGCTGGATCGTCGGCACATCGACGATCGGCAGCATCTCCTTCGGGATCGCCTTGGTCGCCGGGAGAAACCGGGTGCCGAGACCGGCTGCCGGGATCACTGCTTTTCGAACCTTGGATCGGACCGCCATGTCTCGCGGACCTTACCATCTGCCTCGGACACATGGCCGAGCCCCGCCCCTTCCCACCGTCCGCGCGCAGGGTTGCCCTCGCGCGTGCCGCAGGGCTTCACGCGGCGAGCCCCGTGCTGGTCGGGGCGCTGGCCTGCGCTGCGGCGGTGATCGCGGTCGTGGGTCTGGGACGAGCGGTCGCCGCCCGCCTCGGCAGCTGGGTCGTGGCCGCGTGTGAGAGCAGCGCGAGACTTCCCGGCGCCGAGCCCGCGAGCGGCGCCACCCCTGGACATGCGGTCCGCGGGATCCCGCGGGCGGTGCTTGAGCTCGCGGTGCCGGCCCTGGTCGCGATCGCACTGGCTGCGATCGTCGCGCACCTCGCCCAGACCCGGGCCGTGTGGTTGCCTCGCCGCCGGATGCGCGGCGCACCGTCACCGGATCCCGCTCGCGTGCGGCGCGCAACGCTCGATCTCACCGCAACGTGCGTGATCGCGATCGTCGCGTTCGGCTGGGTGTGGCTGCTCGCGCCGCGACTCGCGGGATCGATCGCGGTGCCATTCGCCGCGCCCGCGTTGATCGCGAGCTTCCTCGCGACGCTCGCGATCGCGTGGGTCGCGCTCGGCGTGATCGATGCCCTCGTGCGCCACGCGGAGGTGGCGCAGGCGCTACGGATGTCGCACGCCGACAAGCGCGAGGATGACCGGCTGTCGGGCGCGGATCCGCGCTGGCGCCAGCGCCGTGCCGAGCTCGCGCGCGGCGACCGGTCGCGCGATGCACGAGCACCGCGCGCTCGCGACGCGGACGGCGCGATCAGCGAAGCGATCGCGGGCTCGTCGGTGCTGGTGCTCGGGGACGACGTCGCCGTCGCGATCGCGTGGGATCCCGTTCATCGCCCGGTCCCGATGCGGACCGCGACCGGTGATGGCGCGCGGATGACCCAGCTGCTCGGCCTCGCGCGACGTCACGCGATCGCCGTCCATCGCGATCCGGAGCTTGCCACCGCGCTGGCCGCCGGGACCTCGGCGGTGGTTCCCGAGACCACGTGGCCCCGGCTCGCCGAGATCATCGCCGCAACCCGGCATCGCCGTCGTAGCATCTGAGCGTCATGGCCGAGGTGCTTCGCGGATTCCTGTCGCCGGTCGAGGTCGCCGAGCTCCGTGCCCAGGCCGAGGACCCGACGCGCGATGGCTGGCGTGCCGGTCGCCAGCATACGGGTTACGACATTCTCCCGCTGCGGCCCGTGATGTCCGCGTCGTCACCGCTCGTCGCACGCGCGCTCGCGCAGATCGGCACCCCGTTCGAGGACTACTGGGACGTCTACTTCATCCGGTACCTCGACGGCGCGCATATCCCGCCGCACACCGATGAAGCTCAGCACGGCAAGCGCCACCGCCGGATCAACGCCGTCCTGACCCAGGCTGCGCGCGGTGGCGAGCTGTTCATCGATGGCCGCCCCGTCGAGCTCGCCGTCGGTGACGCCGTGCTGTTTCATCCGGACAGCGAGATCCACGAGGTCACCAAGGTCGGTGGACCGCGCTTGCTGTTTTCCGTGGGCGCGTGGATAGGCTAGGATCGACCCGTGGCGATGGAGAGCGTCGAGGAGGTGGTCAGCGCTGCGTGGGACGCCGGTCGCGCCGCGTGGCCGACGATCACACTCGACCGCGCGCAGCTCGCGACGTTCGTCGCCCCGCGCGCCGAGAACCGCCAGTTCCTCGCCGATCTCTACCTCGCGGCCGCCTGCCTCGCCGGCGATCGCGAGGCGCTCGCCGTGTTCGAACGCGAGGTCCTGGTCCATGCGCGCGCCGCGATCCGCTCGATCGATGCGAACGACTCGTTCCTCGACGAGGCCTTCCAGCGCGTACGCACCAAGCTGCTGGTCGCGGACGAGGCGGCACCGCGGATCGGCGAGTACGCCGGACGCGGCCCATTACGTGCGTGGGTCGGCATCGCCGCCGTGCGCACCGCGCTGATGATGCGGCGCTCGGTCCAGCGTGCCCGCGAGGTCCCTGCCGAGGACGACTGGACCGACGCGCTCACCATGCTCTCGACCAACAACCCGGAGCTCGATCTGCTGAAGCGCCAGTACGCCCAGGCGTTCGGCGCCGCACTCCGCGATGCGGTCGCCGGGCTCGAGCCGCGCCTGCGAGCTGCGTTGCGGATGAGCTTCGTCGAGGCGCTCTCGATCGACGACATCGGCGCCGTCTACGCCGTCCATCGCGCGACCGCGGCGCGCTGGATCCAGCGCGCGTGCGACGAGGTGTTCGAGCACACCCGCCGCCACCTTGCCGAGCGCCTCGCGCTGACCGGCACCGAGCTCGATCGGATGAGCGCGATGGTGCAGAGCCAGCTCGACGTCAGTCTGTCCCAGCTGTTACCGGCGCAGCTGAAGTGACCACCGGCGCCGCGACCTTGTAGCGCGCGAGGAACGTCAGCGCCTTGATGCCGCGGCCGGCCCAGAACATCGCGACGAAGCCGACGATCAGGAACAGCGGACCGATCAGCATGATCGCCGTCCATGGGATCTGCGACGCATCGGTGATGCCCTTGGTCAAGCGATCGTTGATCACGTCGAGCCCCCAGCGCGCGAGCGCCAGGTAGAGCCACGGCACGAGCTGCGCGACCAGCACCGCCGGGATGCCCCAGGTCCAGAACCGGCGGTGGGTCGACAGCGGGACACCATCGTTGAACCGGCGCTGGAACGTCTTCTGCGCCTTGCCGAGGAAGAACGACATCGAGAGCACGACGGCGGCGAGGTTCAGCACGAGGAACAAGATCACGCTGAACAGCATCAGGAACACGAGGCTGCTCTTGGCGCCGTCGACGAACTGCAGGTAGCTGACGCCGAGACTGAAGTACGAGATCAGGGCGTCGAGCGCGGGACGAACAACCTGACCGAGAATGGTGCCGGCCAGCAGCGTCAGCACGACGAGCACACCGAGCGTGCACAGGGTCGCCAGGAGCTCGCCTCCGCTCCGCCGCAGCGCGCGCTTCACGACCTCACGTCCCGCCCCCGCACGACCCTGCGCCGCCGCGATCGGCAGGCGGACGATCTCGATGAGCGTCGGTTTGATCGCGAGCACGAACAGGATCATCGTCACGAGCAACAGCACGGTGGGGAGCAGCGAGAACACGACGTCGAGCTTCTTGAACGTCTTCGCGACCGTCAGGAACACCTGTGCGTCCTTGACCACGCGCTGGCCATTCTCGAACAGCACGACGGCCGGTTGGTCATCGCCGTTGCCTTGGAGCCGCGCGAGCGTCGGAGCGAACAGCTCCTTGCCGGTGGTCAATAGATCCTCGGCGTTGTGATCGAGGCTGTCGAAGAAGCCGGACGCGATCCGCAGCTGGGGGTTGGTTGCGGACCCGAGCGCTCCCTGCGCGGAGCGGAAGCCGAGGACCACGGTGCCGAACAGATTGACGGTCACGAGGAACGTGACGGCGGCCAGTGCGCTGTACTTGAACAGCGACGCGCTCTGACCGGGATAGCGCCGGCGCAGCACGAGCGGTGCCGCGAGCAGCAGGAGCCCCGCGAGCGAGAAGTAGAAGATCAGGTGCGAGATCTTCGACATCGTCGCGTCGGACTTGCGCTGCATCTTCGCCTGCAGGCGCTCGAGCACCTTGGCCCGCGCGACCTTGACCATCGCGCGGAACTGCTCGGCGGTCAGGGACGGCATCATCTCCGCACCGTCGGGACGGCGCTCGAGCTCGTCGTCGGTGAGCTCCGTCGGCGTACCCTTGAACGCGGCCGCGAACTCCTGCTGGAGCTCGCGCTCGTCGGCCTCGACCAGGCCGTCACCGTCCGCGTCGTACTCGACGAAGGGAGGCTCGCCGCCCTCGCCGTCTGGATCCGCGGTGGCTGCTTCGGCGTCCGCGGGCTCGGCGTCCGTCCCGTCCCCGTGCGTACCGCCCGCGTTCACGTCACCCGCTTCGGCGTGCTCACCCGGGGGCGGTTCGGCCGTCGCGCCGTCCGGCTCCTCGGTCGGCGCCGCAGGTTCGGTGTGCTCGGCCGCAGAGCCGTCGGCGGTCGTCGTCTCGGGCTCTGCCGCCTCGGGTTCGGCCGCCTCGCGGGCCGGCGCCTCGGGAGCCGGCGCGTGGTCTTCTCCCGGCGGGTCGGCGGGCGCCGCGTGCTCCGCGGGCGCCTCCTCATCATCGGCATACGCAGGCGTCGGTGCGATCGCGACGAGGAGCGCGATCAGGGGAAGGGTGAACAAGGCGGCAAGGCGCGTGGTGAACATCGATAGGCTCCACTGCCTCGATGCCGGCCGACCACGGATGTCGCACGCGACCGCGCCATCTCGTCAGCGCGCGGGATGCTGGGCGAGCCAGGCGCTGGCTGCGCGCCGGGAGCGCTCCCACCGGGGCCCGCCGGCGGAGAACGTTCGGGTGGCGCCCTCGATCAGGGGCCGGGCCCGCGCTGGCTCGCGAGGCCACAGCAGCTTGCCGAGCTCCCACTCCGCGTCGGCGCGCTGGCCGGGATCCATCGGGGTCCGGGCGAACACCGCGATCGCGCGCTCGAGGTCCGCGGTCGCATCAGCAACGTGCGCGAGTGCCGCGTGCAGGCGGCCACGCACCGCGTACACCTCGGCGAGCTGCGGGTGATCGTCGGGGTAGGCGTCGCGCAGGATCTCGAGCGCCCGCTCGACGACGGCGAGCGCCGCCCCGTGCGTGCCGAGCCCGGCGAGCGCGTGGCTCTCGTCGAGCCAGCACCAGGCGGTCGACGAGCTGTCATCGCCGGTCTCGAACGCGATGATGTCGCATGCACGTGCGTAGCGGTCCGCCGCATCACGATAGCGCGCGAGCTCGACGAGGATCGCGCCCTCGATCGACAGCACCTCACCATAGCGCTCGCTGCGTTCGCCGCTGAGCTTCGCGAACGCGGGCTTCGCACGCAGGATCTCTGCGAGCCCCGCCTCGAGCTCACCGGCATCCACGAGCCGCTCGGCAAGGTTCGCGTGCGCGATCCACGGATCGAGCGTGTCCTGGCCGTACAACCGGTCGGAGAGCTCGACCGCGTGCTTCGCCTCGGCCAGCGCGTCGCGCGTCTCGCCGAGCGCCGCCAGGTTCACCGAGAGCCGCATGCGAAACGCGATCTCCGTCGTGCTCTCGCCACCGACATCGGCCACCAGCTTCTCGAGCGCGCGCCGGTAGGCAGCTGCCGCCTCCGCATAGCGCCCCTGGTTCTCGTACAGATCAGCGAGGCCACCGACGACGAGGGACAGGTACTCGGGCGCAGTGCTCTCCGCGAGCTTCAGGGCCTCGCGAAGCGCGACCTCTCCGTCCGCCACGCGATCGACCTGGATCAAGGTCGAGCCACGGATCAGCTGGAGCAGCGTCGTCACATCCGGCGGCCGCCCGATCCGATCGACCGCGGCGCTCGCGTAGGTCGTGTACTCGAGCGCACGCGCCGGATCCACCTCGTCGGACTTCATCGACATCGCGAGCTGGATCCACGCGAGCGCGGCGACGTGATCACTGTGGGTACGCTCGGCAGCAGCGGCCGCCTCGCTGAGCGTCGTCACCGCCGACTTGTTGTCGCCCCCGATGCTCTGGGTGGTGCCGAGCAAGAACAGCGCCTCGGCATGCACAGGAGGCCAGACCGCTTCACTCGTGCGCACGACCTTCGCGGCACCCGCGAGCGCGGCCCCGTAGTCGGATCGATCGCTCGCGATCTCCGCCGCGTACAGCTGGTAGCGCAGCGCGGTCACCTTGCGGCGCAGCGCACGATCCGCGGGGACCCGCGACGCCAGGAGCCCGGACGCGGGTGCGGCACAGCGCCGAGGCTCCCCGATCAGATCGAGCAGCGAGTGGGCGTACGTCGCGCCGCTGGCACCGTCGGTGATCACGTCGTCGACCACACCGGCGATCTCGAGGCGCCGGGCCTCGAGGCACGCGGCCACATTCGCGGCCTGGACCGGAACCTCGGTGGCGCGGCACGACGCGAGGTGGGTGGTGCGCCACTCGGCGGTCACCCGATCCAGCTTCTGCTGCACCTTGTCGAGGAGCGCGGGAGTCACGCCGAGCGTAGCTGCGAGCGCCCATCGATGCGAAGGCGCGTACGCCGCGTCGAGTCCGGCGAGCGCTGCGGCGCACGGCGCAGACGGCGCATCCGTGGCAACGAGGCGGACGCCGGCGACCACCGCTCCACCCGTGATCGCCGCGACGAGGATCGGCGCGATCCAGCGAGCCGGCGATCTCGCCGGCGCGAGGGCACCGAGTAACATCGAGAGATCCGGCGTCCGCGCGGCAGGAGTGGGTGCGAGCGCGCGCTCCAGCGCACGGATCACGCGCGCCGGCACCTGCGTGCGGGATGGGCGCCGCGGTGCCGCCAGCATCGCCGCGCTGAGCTCGTCGATCGTGCGCCCCGGAAACGGGCGCTGCCCGAACAGCGCCTCCCACACCGAGACCGCGAACGCGAACACGTCCGCGCGCTGATCGACGGGCTCTCCGGCGAGCTGCTCGGGCGGCATGTACGCGGGCGTCCCGATCATCGCGCCGGTCGCGGTCAGCTCGATCGGACCGCTGCGTCGGCGGGTGCCGTCTGGATCATCCGCCTCGACGATGGCGCGAGCGATCCCGAAATCCGTGACCACCACGCGCTCGACTCGATCACGGGCGATCTCGACCAGCACGTTCTCGGGTTTGAAGTCGCGATGCACGATGCCACGCGCGTGCGCTGCAGCGAGACCGCGCCCCGCGCGCACGAACAGGTCCAGGATGTCGCGCCACGCGGGCTTCTTGCGCGCGAGATGTGCACCCAGCGTCTCACCGCTGATCAGCTCCATCGCGATGAACACGACATCGTCGACGCGGCCGACATCGAACACCGTGATCACCGCGGGGTGGACGAGCTTCGCCATCATCCGTGACTCGCGCACCAGGCGCTCGGTGATCGTGCCGCCGGCTCCCGCGAGCTCGGGCCGGATCAGCTTCAGGGCGATCGCGCGGTCGAGCTCCGCGTCGTACGCCTCGTAGACCTGCCCCATCCCTCCCGCGCCGAGCAGGCGGCGGACCTGATAGCGACCGAGCCGCCTGCCGATATATCCGGACACCGGTCGGTTCGGCCCGAGATCGAGGGTCGGGGTGACATCCCCGAGCGGCATCGGAGTTCCCGCCGCGTGCGCGCGCACGGCCTCGCTCACGAGCTGGCGGCACGCGACGCACTCGTCGAGGTGCGAGGTCACCCGGCTGGTCTCGACGGCATCGAGCGCCCGCTGGACGAGGGCGCCCAGGGTGTCGTCGGTCGGGCACGGGGTCATGGTGCGATCAGGGCGGTCCGTCTGCTCCTGTTTACACCGCTGACGTCGCGGGCTGCTGAGAATTCACGCGGTGCGTTGCGACTTCGCAGGTCGGCCGGCATCTCCCGGGCAAACGCGAGGAGATTCATGACGAGACTAGGTTGGCTGTTCACGATCACCCTGTTCACGAGCCTGTGCGGCTGCGAGTTCGGCGACAACGCCGCGCGGCGCCCTCCCTCCCATCACATGTGCAGTGACGGCATCGTCGACTTCGACGAGGGCTGCGATGACGGCAACGCCATGAATGGCGATGGCTGCTCCGCGGCCTGCGAGGTCGAGAGTCCGAACGCTGCGTGTGGCAATGGCGTGCGCGAAGTCGGCGAGGCCTGCGACGACGGCAACCAGACCGCCGGCGATGGCTGCTCCGCGAGCTGCGGGCTCGAGAGCATCTGCGGCAACGGAACCCTCGAGGCCGGCGAAGCCTGCGACGATGACAACCTGACCAGCGGCGACGGTTGCTCGCCGACCTGTCAGATCGAGACCGCCGCCGCGTGCGGCGTGATCCCCCAGACCGGCTGCCCGACCACGGCGCCCGCGTGTGACGTCGCGACGACCGGGCCGGAGGACACCGCGTGCCGCGTGGTCACCGGTAACGGCACGAGCGATGACCTGTGCGCCACGCCGACGTCGTGCGGGATCGGCTTCAGCTGCATCGATGAAGGCGCCGGCACCGCGAACGATGCGTCCTGTCGCAAGTTCTGTCAGGTCGACGGCGACTGCGGCACGAACGCGAAGTGCGCCTACAGCCTGAACGACGAGAACGACATCCCACTGGGCCTCAAAGTGTGCTCGAACGCATGCTCGATCCTGCACCAGACCGGATGCCCGAGCGGCTGGGGCTGCCTCGGCGCGGACGCTGCCGGTGGCGACTTCACCGAGTGCACGGTGATGGGCACGACCCCCGACGGCGGCAGCTGCACCGAGGCGACTCAGTGCATGCGCGGCTCGACCTGCGTCAACATCGGAGGTGGCACCGAGGTGTGCCTGGAGTACTGCAACGTCAACAACCCGAACTGCGATGCCGGCGAGACCTGCACGGGGTTCGTCTCGCCGCTGATGATCAGCGGCACCACCTACGGCGCCTGCAACTAGGACATGATCATGCGAACCCTCACACTGACGATCCTGCTCCTCCCTGCGGCCGCGGCCGCGAAGCCGATCGAGATCGGTGCTGCACTCGGTGGCCACGCGTTCTCGGATTCGAGCGAGCTCGGCGCGGACGACGACATGACGATGCCCGGCCCCGCGTCGGGCGGCATGCTCGGCGCACGCGTCGCCTACCCGCTCAACCGGCGGCTCGCCGTCGAGGGCGAGGGCATGCTGATCCCGACCACCGACGACGTCCTGGGTGATCGCGCCACCGTGATCGCACTCCGTGCGCACGCACGCTTCGACCTGCTCACCGGGAGGTTCAAGCCATTCGTGGCCCTCGGCTACGGCGTTCACATTCTCCGCTCGAGCTCGCCGCAGATGACGAACGATGCCGACGAGTCCTATCACTGGGGCGGCGGCGTGCGGTTCGCGCTGACGTCCGCGATCGATCTGCGCGTCGACACCCGCTACCTGCTCGTTCCGGACCGCGAACGCGACGGAGCGACGAACGACGTCGAGGTCACCGCGGGCATGACGTATCGGTTTGGCACGAAGCCGGCGCGTCCGCGCCCGGAGCCGGCGCGCACGAACGGCGATGGCGACAATGATCGGATCTTCGACGCTGCCGATCAGTGCCCCACGCGTGCCGAGGATCGCGACGGCTTCGACGACCAGGACGGCTGTCCCGATCTCGACAACGATGCCGACGGGATCATCGACACCATCGACCTGTGCGAGCGCGAGGCAGAGACCCGTAACGGCTGGGAGGATGACGATGGCTGTCCCGACCAGGTGATCGCCGAGCTCACCGGCATCCAGTTCGAGCTCGACTCGACCCGCCTCGACGATGCGTCGACGCCGTTGCTCGAGCACGCGTTCCAGATCCTGCGCGATCACCCGGCGCTCCACGTCGAGATCTCGGGCCACACGTCGGCGGACGGCAGCGCCGATCGCAACCTCGAGCTCTCGCTGCGTCGCGCCGAGGCGGTCGGAAACTATCTCGTTCACCGCGGCATCGCGGCGGACCGGATCCGCGCGGTGGGTCACGGCTCGGACGTCCCGGTCGGCGACAACCGCACCGAGGACGGCCGCCGCAAGAACCGGCGGATCGAGTTCCGGATCCTGCGCGCGGACGAGCGCTAGATCACTGCAGGTAGCCGGTGACCGTGCCCCCGGTGCACGGGGCGTCGCACTCCCAGGTGCCCTCGATCTTCGGCTGGCTGCTCGCGGTCATGAGCTTGAGCTTGTAGCGAGCCGGTCCCGCATCGCCCGTCACCGCGCCACCCTGGAGCTCCGCGGTGCCCGCGGCACAATCGACGGTGCCGGTGACCTGTTCGGTGCCCACCTTCGAAAATTCGAAGACCCAGTCGAACGTGCCACGCAGAGCGCCGCCCTCCTGCGCGAACGTGATCTGCCAGCTCGAGTTTCTATGGTTGACGTCCTCGCCGCGCCCCTTCCAGGTCCCGGCGAAGCAGCCGGCCGTCGGCGCTGCGGCGACCGAGCCACCTCCGGTACCTCCGGTCTGCGGTCCGAACGGGCCCACCGGCACCGGCTTGTTGTTCACGACGCAGCCACCGAGCCCACCGATCACGACCCACGACACCAGCTTCATGGGCCGACCGTAGTGCGAACGCCACGCGCCGCGCAAGCGAGTGGTGAGATCACAGCGCCGCGCGAACCAGGGCCGCGATCGCGACGGCCAGCGTACCGACGAGTGTCGCCGTGATCATCACGAGCGCGGCAGGGACCGCCGCGGCCGTCGGCACGTGCAGTCCCGCGCGTCCGGCGAGCCGCATCCCCGCGCCAGCGGCGATCTCGATCACCGCTGCGGTCACGAGCCACGGCAGTGCGAGCGTGACCGCCGCGGGGATCAGGCGCCCAAGTGCGGTCAACACGCGCGGCGCACCGTCCATGATCGCCGGTGCGGTGCGATAGCTGTCGACGAGCGCGGTCACCACCGCGACATGGCCGTCGATGCCAACGAACACGGCCGCGGCGAGCAGCGAGAACAGCGACGCGTACGGGCCCTGCCGCGGCGAGCTCGTGACATCGACGAGCCGGCCCGCGGCCGCCGCGGCGAGGAGCGGAACCGCGGCGACGAGGCCCAGCGTCGCGCCGATGATCAGCTCGTGGGCCGCGACCATGACGAGCGAGACGTCATGCGCAGGAAGTGCCGGCGCCGCGATCAGCGCGGCCCACAGGCCCATCGTGACGGCGAGCCCGAGCTGGACGAGCCGCGGCAACCCGCCGGCGAGCGTCGTCAGCACCGCGATCGCGGCGACCCCACGCAACGCGAGGACGAGCGTCACGTCACCCCGCGCCGACGGCGGTCACGAGCGGCCACAACCGGTTCGCGAACGCCTCGAGCTGGTTCGCGATCGACGACGCGAACAGTACGATCGTGATCCCGACCGCCGCGACGCGCGGCACGACCCCGACCGCGGGATCCTGGATCTGCGTGAACGCTCCGATCAGCCCCGTGATCACGCCGGCGATCAGCGCCGCGACGAGCAGCGGTGCCGCGAGCAGCAGCGCGAGCAGAAATCCTTCCCGCAGCAACGCGACCAGGCTCGACGTCACACGTACCCCCGGAGCAAGCTGTCGATCAGCAGGCGCCAGCCGTCGACCGATACGAACAGCAGCAACTTCAGCGGCAGCGAGACCACCTGCGGCGACGTGCTCTGCAAGCCGAGCGCAGCGAGTGCAAGGCCCGCGATCAGATCGATCACGAGGAAGGGAATGAAGATCAGGACGGCGATCGCGAACGCTTCCTTGAGCTCGGTCGTCAGGAACGCGGGCGCGAGAACCCACAGCTCGTCGCCGGTCGTGCGATGGCCCATGCGTGCAGCGAGCGCGACGAACGTCGTGCGATCACGCTCGGCGGCGTGGCGTCCGAGGAAGTGGCGGAGCGGACCGAGCGCACGCTCGATCGCGGCGAGCTCGGCGTGATGCTCCGCCGGCACGATCGCTCGCAAGGCGGCATCGAGCTCCAGCGGCGCGAGCACGGGCGTCGCCGCCGATCCGGCTCCGGGCGCGGTGGTCGGTGATGGCGTTCCGGGTACAGGACTCGTGGGGGCGGTCCCCGGCGCGGGCACGACCGCCGCGGCCTGCACCATCTCGATCGCGACCGGCGCCATCACGAAGAATGTCAGCACGAGCGACATGCCCATGATCACGAGCCCCGACGGCGCATCGGTCGCGCCGATCGCGTTGCGCAGGAGCGACAGCACGACCGAGACCTTCACGAAGCTCGTGAGCATCAGCAGGATCAGCGGCACGATCGCGAGCAGCGCGACCAGTCCCGCATTCCCGATCCCGCTGCCCGTCACGGCGCGGTGCCTGGTCCGGGCGCCGCGTCGCGCGGCTCGGCGTCGGCCACCGGCGCATCGGCTACGACCGTGCCCTGCCCTGCACCGCCGCGCGTACGCATCCACGCCGCGCGCACGAGCTCCCCGAAGCTCTGCTGCGGTACGGCGCGAGCGCGGACCTCGCCGGCGTCGAGCTCGGACAGCACCGACAGCCCCATCTCGCTGGTCCCGACCAGCAGCGTCTTGCCGGCGACCTCGACCACGTACAGCGAACGTCGTGGCTCGAGCGGCAGGCGCGCGATGACATCGAGCAGGTGCGCCCCTCGCACCCGGCCCGTCGCGAGGAACCGCCCGACCAGCTTCACCACGACGAACGCCGCGATGCAGACGCCGACGAGCACGACCAGCGATGTGATCAGCAAGTCGCCGTAACTCGCCGCCGCACCAGGCCCATCCATGGCAGGGTCTTATCAGCCCCGTCTGACAGATCCCGGGCCCGACGCGGCAGGTCCGGAGGCCGTGGCGACTCGACTGGCCACCGGGCAACGCGCCATCCCCTTGAAGATCGTGACGCGACGCGTGACGGCCGCGTGTCAGCGCGAGGTCCGCATCTTGCTCGTGGTGGACGGCAATGCGTACCCCGATGTTCTGCGTGCTCCTGATCGCGGCGACCGGCTGTCTCGGTGACGAGGGCAAGGGCGAGGAAGAGGAGCTGCTCGACGAGGGCAAGGCCGACTCCCATCGCCGTCCGACCGACCACGGAGGCGTGGTGTTCGGCGAGCCCGTGTTCTCCGTCCTGACGGCGGACGAGCGCTTTCACGCGTGGACCTTCGAGCTGAGCAACGACGCGCGCGTCGCGTTGACCACGAGCTACGCGGTGCTCGGCCAGCGCCGCACCGACACGGTGCTCTACCTCTACAAGGAGGGTTCCACCGGCTGGGGACCGTACATCGCGCGCAACGACGACTACGGGTCCACCACCTACTCGCAGCTCGTCCGTGACCTCGGAGCGGGCCGCTACCGCGTGATCGTCAAGGGCCACCAGGCCACGACGCTCGGGAAGTTCAAGTTGACCGCGGGCTGCGACGGCAACGGCTGCGTGACGCTCGACCCGCTCGCGTGCCTGTTCGGCGACGTCTATCACGACATCCCGGGCAATCCGGCGCTCCACGTGATCAACACCAACCGGATCACCGCCGCCAACCTCGACACCCTCGGACCGGTCGACCAGCAGCGCCTGCTTCGCGCGGTGCGCGACGAGTCCTACGACGACGCGACCACCCCCGCGAACGCGCTGATGCGCGTCGACCAGGGCGAGGTCAATGTGACCTGGATCGCCGAGCCCGCCGCGCAGCGCACGTTCGTCGCGTTCGAGTACGGAGCCGGCGACAACTCGTACGGCGCGATCTTCAACCGCACCAACGACCAGCGTGCGTCGAGCATCAACGACGGCGACCTCATCAACTGCACCGTCAAGCGCGAGCGCTGCCGGCTGCCCGATGACTGGGGCGCGCTTCGCGAGGATCCGTCGTTCACCGAGGTCTCGAGGCGCGTGGTGACCACGGCGAGCCAGCTGAGCGGCGTCGCGGTCGCGCAGGCCGTCGGTGCGTTCCGCCAGTCCTACGACGACGTGACGACCGTTGCCGACGGACTCTCACGCGTCGATCGCAACGAGCTCAACGTCGTGACGTTCCGCCACGCGGCGACCAGCACCCAGATCGACGTGTTCGAGTACGGCGCCGGTGACACCTCGGTCGGCGCGATCTACCAGCACGGCACGACGACGCTCGCGGGCGTGATCAACGACCTGTCGATCGAGAGCTGCACCTGGTTCGAGTGAGCGGTCGACGCTAATCGAGGGCGCGGACCACGGCGAGCGTCACCACGTCCCCGCCCTGCACCATCACCTGCTGGTTGAGGAACCCGCGCCCCGGCAGCGTCGCGGTCACCGTCACCAGCCCGGCGGGCACGTTGATGGCGAGCACGTGGGCGAACGGGCCGTCGGTGACCGTCAGCGATTGCGACGGCGTCCCGCTGCTCGACTGGTACCGGATCGTGCTGCCTGCCGAGGGACTGATCGAGACGTTGACCCCGGGGACTGGATTGCCCGCGCAGTCGCGCACCGCGATGTTGAGGAAGCCGTCCGCCACATCCCGCGTGACACCCGAGGCGGTGAACACCATCCCCATCGCAGCGGGCGTCCACACCGGCGCATCCCCGGTCGACCACAGCGGTAGCCCGTTGCCCATCGTGTCCCGGTCGATCGGCAGATCCGGGAACGCGCGGGTCGACCAGAACCCGCTCTTCACGTAATCGATCGCGATCGGAACCGGCGCTCCACCCGTGGCGATGTCCACCGCGTACGCGCCGTTCGCCGCGCTCACCACCTGCCCGAGCTGCGCGAGCGTCTGCGGGTCCCTGACCGTCACCCCCACGTCAGCGACGGGGTCCGACGCGTTCATGAACGACGTGGTAACCGCTGTGTGAACCCCACGTGGCGACAGCCCCGACGGCCGTCGTAGCGTCGGGTGTTCAGCCAGCGGAGGTCGGCGCGGGCGGCGGCGGGACCGTTACGTGAAACAGCGGGGCAGCGAGCTCGCTCGGATCGATCCGCGCGCGGCTCGCGAGCCAGTGCTGAGGCGCGAGCTCGAGGTAGCGATCATGCGGCCAATACGGCAGGACCCGGAGTACCTCGTCGAAGTACACGAATGGATCGATGCAGTGAAGCCGGCAGCTGGCGATGATGCTGAAGATCGCCGCCGCCGCCTCGGCATGCGTATCGGTGCCGTAGAACATCCACGCCTTGCGACCGACCACGATCTTGCGCAACGCGCGCTCGGCGCGCGTGTTGTCGAGGGGAATGTCGCCGCTCTGCAGGACACGGCGCAGCTCGGCCTCCTGGTTGA